>DJGJ01000065.1 GCA_002432715.1 Sphaerochaeta sp. UBA5849
GGGAATGGAATTACTGCATATCACCATCAGAGACATTTGCATAGTTTATTTTTGCACGATTCCTTAGATTAAAAGTAGGGAATTCCCTACTTTGGAGGAGAAACATGGCACAACAGTTCGTTGACAATGCAAAAGTGATGGCCAAAGGTCAGGTGACCATCCCCAAGGACGTCAGGGCTGCCTTGGGTGTCGGAACCGGGGACCGTGTGACCTTTTTGGTGGATGGAAGTAGTGTGCGGATTATCAATTCAGCGCTCTACGCCATGGAGATGCTGCAGAACCAGATGGCTGGTGAGGCACAAAAGTCAGGCTTGAAGGATGATGAGGATGTGATAGCTCTTGTCAAAAGCTTACGCTCCGAGGATACTGAGTGAGAGTTCTTATCGACACAAACGTTTTGATTTCAGCTGCGCTGTTTCCCCACAGCACGCCTGCCCAGGCTTTCTGGAAAGCCAATACCTATCCATACCAGGCAGTGATTTGAGAGCAGAACCTAGACGAGATGAAGCGCATTTTCACGAAAAAGTTTCCTGACAAGCTACCGGCTTTAGAGTCGTTCATCTCGAACTCTCTTCTTTCAATTGAGATAGTGGATACTCCCGAAATTCCTGTGGAAGAAGAAAGTCTGATGCGCGACATGATGGACAGACCGATACTGCGTAGTGCGGTAGTTTCAGATGTGGATATCATTTTGACAGGGGATAAAGACTTCCTTGAGTCTGGAATTGATCACCCTCGGATGATGACTCCATCGGATTTTTGTTCATCTGTCTTTTAGGGAGTGATTTCTTTATCTGTACTATTTTAAGGTTTGAGATTTTCTCGAACGTGAGGGCGACTATTCTCCATCTGCGTAAATAGTAAAGGACTTACAACCGTGCCACGGATTATCCCGGGGCATTCCCTTCTGAACAGCAAACCAAACAACAGCTTGCTTCTTGGGCTAAAAAACCAAAGGCTGACCATTTCTGATCAGCCTTGTGGTTTTATTGGAACTTGTACCTGGAACCCTGTTTCTCAAAACCCTTGATTCAAACCGCTATCTTGCGATTCCTGAGGAACTTTTGGAATCCGTACCTGGTACCGATGGTTACCCTGTTTCTCAAAACCCTTGATTCAGACCGCCATCTTGCGATTCCTGTGGATTTTGTGGAGATTGTACCTGGTACCGATGGTTTTAATCTTGGAGAAATTTGAGAATATCCAAATCATCACAGCAAGAGAATTCTGCGAAAGATTTCTTGTTTGATAGTTTCCAGCTATTGAGCACATTCAAAGGCTGACCATTTCTGATCAGCCTTGTGGTTTTATTGGATGTTGTACCTGGAACCCTGTTTCTCAAAACCCTTGATTCAAACCGCCATCTTGCGATTCCTGTGGATTTTGTGGAGATTGTACCTGGTACCGATGGTTCATCAGCCTTGTGGAATTATTGGAAGCTGTACCCGGTACCCTGATTCTCAAAAACCTTGATTCAAACCGTCATCTTGCGGTTCCTGTGGAAACTTTGGAATCCGTGCCTGCGCCCCGGATTATTCCGGGGCATTCCCTTCTGAACTGCAAATCAAACAACAGCCTGGCTCTTGGGCCTAAAAACACCAAAGGCTGACCATTTCTGATCAGCCTTGTGGAATTATTGGAAGCTGTACCCGGTACCCTGTTTCTCAAAACCCTTCATCCAGACCGCCATCTTGCGATTCCTGTGGATTTTGTGGAGATTGTACCTGGTACCGATGGTTTTATTGTGCAGTCAGCTTGAAGGTAACGGTTGCTGAATAAAGACCAGCAGGATAATTAGCAGCAGACCCTGCAACTCCACTGATTTGAATCTTTCGATGGTCAGTAAAAAGTGAAGTACCGCTGGTTGCTTCGAAAAGTACCACGTCTGCTGTGGTATCACCAGTCGCATTGAGCTTAATAAGGCTCTTAGTTGTATCACCACTTACATCGCCAGCAAGTACATCAATTTGATAAGGGATGATATATGCATTATTAGCAGCGTTCGCCAAATATGTACCATTCATTGAAACAGTAACGCCGTTAGCATTATTAGTCTTGTAATGGATATAGCCAACATCAACAGCAGCAGTACTAAAAGCAACCGTATGGGTTATCATACTTGCTTCTGATACGATTGGATCTACAGTACTCAATGTAGGAAAACTATAGGTGGAACCTGTGGTAATTGCAATCCTATTTACTTCATCAATGGTCGTTTGAAGATTCAAGGTTGCATTAGCCTCCTCCGCCCACACCCCAACCATTCCGATTACCAGGACCAACAAGATAGCGATTGTCTTTTTCATTTTCTTCCTTTCCTTTAGGGGCTTCCTTTCAAGCTCCTGTGCAAGTTATGTTTTTTCTGCTCTTTCCCTGAGCACACTTGTATAATAGGAACAAAAGAGACTTATGTCAATACTAAAAAGATAAAAGTGATAAATTTTTGAAATATTTTTAAAATATTTTCTAAAATGTTTATATATAAGTAATTGCAAATAATATCTTGTACACCTACTTGTGACAACACGTTGTACATAAGAGGAACCTGGCAAAATATATGAGGGGAGAACAATTCCTATTAGACTGATATTACATTGCAAAACAAGCGACATACGTTAGAAGTAGAGCAGAAGATGAAACAGTGTTGCTTGCACTATTGGTGTATGTTTATTCACTTATGCTCCAGAAAAGTACCGATGGAACCGCAAGTTTATTCAAAATGTGTAAAAAATGGAGAAACTTTTTTAAAGTTACAGAAATATTTACGTATATACACACTTTTTGCTTGTGCAGATTCGACAGAGAACGCAATAATAATTCATCTATATATGGAGGGCTCTTGTTATGAAGAAACTAACTGTGTGCTTGTTGGTTCTGTTGCTAGCCTCTTCCGTACTCTTTGCTGCCGGTGGGGCAGAGCAGAAGAGCGGGGCAAAAGAAATTGTGATCGGAGTATTCGAACCCCTCACTGGTGAAAACGGCGGCGGCGGATACCAGGAAGTCCTGGGCATGCGCTATGCCAACAAAGTCTATCCCACCGTAAAGATCAACGGTGAGACCTACAACGTCAGACTCGTTGAAGCTGACAACAAGTCAGACAAGACAGAAGCAGTCACCGCAGCCCAAAGCCTGATCTCCAGCGGCGCTTCCGTCATTCTCGGCTCCTATGGTTCCGGTGTATCGATTGCAGCCGGCGACATCTTCCTTGACAACAAGGTACCCGCCATCGGCGCATCCTGCACGAACCCCCAGGTAACCCTCGGTAACGACTATTACTATCGCGTATGTTTCCTCGACCCCTTCCAGGGCACCGTCATGGCCAACTATGCTTGGCAGGAAGGCGCCAAGAAGGCTGCAGTCATCACCCAGCTTGGGGATGACTACTCCTCCGGCCTCGGGAACTTCTTCCTCCGCGCCTTCAAGGAGCTGGGTGGCAGCATCGTCAGCGAACAGCAGTTCCAGACCAACACCACCGACTTCAAGTCGATTTTGACCAACATCAAGGCAGCAAACCCTGACGTAATCTTCGCCCCGTCCTCGATCGCCACCGCACCGCTTATCATCAAGCAGGCACGCGAGCTGGGTATTACGGCCAAGATCATGGCCGGCGACACCTGGGAGAACTCTTCTATTATAGAGAACGCAGGCGCGAGCGCTGAAGGTGTCGTTCTCTCCACATTCTTCGACGATGCAGACCCTGCAACCGCTGAAGCAGCAAAGTTCATCGAAGGCTTCAAGAAGTACTTGGTTGAGAACAAGCAGCCGGAGATCATCCCTGCAGTCTCCGCACTCGGCTACGACGCCTACATCACAGCCCTGAAGGCCATCGAGCTGGCAAACTCCTCCAAGGGTCCCGCAATTCGCGACGCCCTGGCCAAGGTTGACGTTGAAGGCGTAACCGGACGCATCGTATTCAACGAAAATGGTGATGCCAACAAAGACATGGCATTCATCAAGGTTGTTGAAGGCGGCCAGTTCAAGTTCCTCAAGACTGTCAGCGTTATCTAAGCTTCATCGCTTGGCTGGGACGGATTGTCCCAGCCAACCCTCTTTTTTTTGCAGTTTGAGTTTCCGTTTCTCTTTGTTATTGGCAGCTAATTTGCCTATGTTTAGCTTGACTCAGGTATGGAGAATTACTGATGAGTATGACAACAATCCTGCAGCACTGCCTGACAGGAATATCTCTGGGAGGAGCGTATGCCTTGATAGCCATCGGCTATACGCTGGTCTACGGCATCCTCCGGCTGATCAACTTCGCCCATGGCGATATCTTCATGATGGCAGGTTACTTCATGATCTTCTCGCTTGCCAGCTTCCCCTGGCCGGTAGCCATAGTCATCACCCTGCTGGTGACGACCGTGCTGGGAATCGTCATCGAACGGATGGCGTACAAGCCGCTGCGCAGCAGTCCGCGCATGTCGATCATGATCAGCGCCATCGGCGTCTCCTATCTCTTGCAGAACCTCTCGACGTATCTCTTCACCGCCATTCCCCGCGGGTATCCGGAGATTCCCATTCTCAAGAGAATCTTCCAAATGGGAGAGCTTTCAGCCTCCTTCGTCACCATCCTTACCCCGGTGCTCACCATCATCCTGGTCTTCATCCTGATGGTACTGGTCAACAGGACCAAAACCGGTATGGCCATGCGGGCGGTGAGCAAGGACTTTGAAACCGCCAAACTGATGGGCATCAACATCAACAGGGTCATCTCGGTGACCTTCGCCATCGGCTCCTTCCTCGCCGGTGTCGGCTCCATTCTCTACTTCACCGACCGCATGTCGGTCACGCCGTTCTCCGGAACGCTCCCCGGCCTCAAGTGCTTCGTAGCCGCTGTGTTCGGTGGAATCGGGAACATCCCCGGTGCCGTAGTAGGAGGCTTCTTCATCGGCATCGTCGAAACCCTGCTCGTAGCCCTGGGCTACTCAACCTTCTCCGACGCCTTCACCTTCTTCCTCTTGATCGTGATGCTACTCGTACGACCGACCGGACTCTTCGGCGAAAAAACGGTGGAGAAAGTATGATCAAGATCAAACGAAACAACATCTATACCATAGTCACCCTGGCACTGCTGCTGGTCTTCCTCTACTGGCTCAACGCCAACAGATTGCAGAACGGCATGCTAGTCTCGGTCCTGCAGAAAGGAGTCATCCTCGCCCTGGTGGCAGTCTCGATGAACCTGCTCAACGGCTTTACCGGGCTGTTCAGCCTCGGACAAGCAGGCTTCATGTCCATCGGAGCCTATACCACCGCCATCCTGCTCATTCCTGTGCAGAACCTCGACGGTGTCTACTATATGAACGGTGTACATCCGGCGATACGGGCCTTCAAAACGATGGTTGCCTCATCGCCTGAATTCATCCAAATCATATTCCCTTTCATCGCCCTGCTTTTGGGAGGCCTGTTGGCAGCCTTTGCCGCCGCCTTGGTCGGCATCGCCGTCCTGAGGCTGAAGAGCGACTACCTGGCCATCGCAACGCTGGGCTTGTCGGAGATCGTCCGTGCAATCTTCTCCTCGCCGCAGTTCGACCAGATCACCAACGGCTCCTACGGCCTGAACAAGATCCCCAACTTCCCCCCGATGCTCTGGGGAGCCATTCCCTCGCTCATCACGCCGTTCATTGTTGTGACCTTCTGCATCATTTTCATCATGATGCTCATCAAGAGCTCCTATGGAAGAGCCTTCAAGGCTATCAGGGAGGATGAGATTGCAGCCGAAGCAATGGGAATAAACCTGTTCAAGCACAAGGAGATGAGCTTTGTGATCAGCTCATTCTTCTCTGCTGTCGCCGGCGGATTATTGGCCATGTACATGCGCTCCATCGAGGCGAAGACCTTCTCCATTACGCTGACATACGACATTCTCTTGATCGTCGTCATCGGAGGAATCGGGAGTGTCACCGGCTCGGTGCTCAGCGCCTTCCTGGTAACCGCTGCAAAAGAGTGGTGGCTGCGCTTCTTCGACCAGCCGCTTACCATAGGAACCTTCGAGGTGCCGCTCTTCCGCACCGGCTTCAGGATGGTCATATTCTCCATCCTCTTGATGATCGTCGTACTTATCTACCGCCGAGGTCTGATGGGAACCAATGAGTTCAGCTGGGATCGGATCATCAATCGATTCAAGAAGAGAGAGAAGGAGGCCGCTCATGAGTGACATCCTTTTGAAGACCGAACACATAACCATGCAGTTCGGCGGCGTGGTCGCCGTCGATGACTTGAACATCGAAATCCAGAAGGACAGGATTACCGCCCTCATCGGCCCGAACGGGGCCGGCAAGACCACAGCTTTCAACGTTATTACCGGCGGCTACCAGCCCTCCAACGGCCGTGTGACCTTTGACGGTCTGGTCATCGTTGAGAACTATCCCCGCTCGAAGATGAAGAAAATCTACAACGGGACCAATAAGACACCCTTTGAGAAGCAGGTGGTCAACACTCCGGACAAGATCACCCGCCTGGGCATGGCCCGTACCTTCCAGAACATTCGTCTCTTCAAGGACCTCACCGTCTTTGAGAATGTCCTGATCGCCAAGCACTGCCATATCAAGGCAGGGCTCTTCTCCTCCACCTTCCGCCTCAACCGCGAGGAGGAGCTGAAAATGTACCAGGACACCGAGGCGCTGCTTGAGCGGGTAGGGTTGCTTGGCAGCCGAAACGAGAAGTCTTCCTCCCTGCCGTACGGCAAGCAGCGCAGGCTCGAGATCGCCCGCGCCTTGGCCACAGGGCCCAAGTTGCTGTTGCTCGACGAACCGGCTGCAGGCATGAACCCAAAAGAAACCGAGGAGCTTTCGCTGTTTATCAAGAAGATCAAGGATTCGTTCAAGCTGACCGTCTTCTTGATCGAACACCATATGAACCTGGTCATGGATATCTCGGACACCATCTATGTCCTTGACTATGGCAAGACCATAGCCCAGGGAACTCCTGCAGAGGTGCAGAACGATCCTGCCGTCATCAGGGCATACTTGGGGGTGGATGAAGCATGAGTGTATTGGAAATACAGGACTTGAAAGTCTGTTACGGTGGTATCGTGGCCCTCAACGGCATCTCCTTCTCCGTTGATGAAGGAAAGATTGTCACCCTCATCGGAGCAAACGGCGCCGGTAAATCAACGACGCTTCGTTCCATCATGGGCCTGGTTCCAATCACCAGCGGGACCATCACCTACAACGGGGTGAAGCTCAACGGCATGGATACCCGCAAGATTGTGGAATTAGGCTTGGTGTTGGTTCCCGAAGGCCGCAGGGTCTTTGCGAACCTCTCCACGCTGGAGAACCTGAAGATCGGTGGATACCTGCAGGACAAGAGCCATGAGCAGCAGAGCCTCGAACGGGTCTATGAACTCTTTCCCCGCCTCAAGGAACGTCACTGGCAGCTGGCAGGAACACTTTCTGGCGGCGAGCAGCAGATGCTGGCCGTCGGGAGGGCCCTGATGGCCAACCCCAAGATGATCATGATGGATGAGCCGTCCCTCGGTCTTGCCCCGCTTGTGGTGAAGGACATCTTCTCCATCATCAAGAGAATCAACGAGGCCGGCGTGACCGTCCTGCTCATCGAGCAGAACGCCAACGTCGCCCTCAGAACCGCCCATACCGGGTATGTCATGGTGACAGGGAACATCACCCTCACAGGATCTGGCAAGGAGCTCTTGGAGAACGAGGAGATCAAGTTCGCCTACTTGGGTAAGTCCAAGTAACGAAGATCTTCAATCCATGAGTAACTCAGACAAGGAGGGGGAGACCCCTCCTTGGTGTGTGAAGAGGGAACTTAGTGATGACCGGTATCTCTGATACGGTCAACTTGAGAGCAGATAATTACTTTTTTTACTCCTCGTTCACAAACGCCCCATTGTGGATAAGGGTGCTGATGCACAGCATCGCAGATCCTATGACGCCGATGCTGTCGCCGAACTTGGTGACGTTCACATCAAAGTCGCTCTTGATCCAAGGAGTTGCCTCGGTGATGATGGCGCGTCTGATGGAGTCGACATACTGTAAGCCGAACTCACACAGGTTGCCGCCGAGCACCACCGCCTTCGGGTCGTAGAATACCACCAGGCTGCCTACCATGGATCCGATGGTGTGGGCGCTTTCATCCACCATCTGGATGATCTGGCTGTCACGGCGTCGGATGGCCTCCTTGAGATCGGAGAGCTGCAGATACCCTTTCTCTTCTACCACCTTCTGCAGGAACGGATTCTGCTTGGTGTGAGCCAACAGCTCGGCCCGCTTGAGCAATGCACTGCCTCCGGCGATGGCTTCAAGGCATCCGACCTTGCCGCACTTGCACTGCTGCGTGTTGCCGTCGACCCTCATGTGCCCGATATTGCCGCTCATACCACTGTTGCCACGATAAATCGAGCCTTGCACGATCATGCCCGCCCCGATACCGGCACCCAGCTTGATGAACAGGATGTCCTTGCCCCGGTACTGCTCGGACAAGAATGCTTCCCCGAAGGCCATGGTGTTCACTTCGTTGTCCACGAAGACCGGACATGCGTAGAGCTTTTCCAGTTTCGGTCCAACCGGATAGTGATGCCAGCCGGGCATGAAAGCAGGGTGTACCGCATACCCTCCGGCAAAATCGACCGGGGAGGGTAGTCCCACCCCGATGCCGAGGATGGCGGTCTCCCGCTCCTTGAGGCTTTCCTGCAGTGCTTTGATGGTTTGGGAGATCTGCTTGAGAATTGCATCGGGGCCGTCGACATAGTCGATGGTGATGCATTGTTCTTTCAGTAAGTTGCCCATGATATCACAGGCTCCAACAGCACAGCAGTCGGCATCCAGTTCGATACCGATGAACAGGCCGCGGTTCTGGTTGATGACCAGACTCTTGCGCTTGTCTTGGCCTTCGAGGGGTTGTTCCAAGAGAATCCCGTCTTCGAGCAGCTTGTCCACATTGGCGGTGATGGTGCTGCGCGAAAACCCGCTGAGCCTGCTGAGCTCGGCTCGGGTGATGGTTTTTTCATTCCACACAAGTTGGATGATGGTGTGGATGGCTAGGTTGGAACAGCAGTCGGTGATTCGTTTCATAGGCTCAGCATACTGCAAAACGGCTGGAGTTGGTAGATAGAATGACATATAGGATACAAATAATGTTCGACAATCGAACAAAAAAGTTTGACAAATGAAAAATACTCCCTTATGCTGAAGCTGTACCAGACTTGAAACGACCCTTTTGAAGGAGCCGAACATGCAACTGCAACGAAAGCACAAGGATTGGATATGGGCCTATCTCTTCATAGCCCCCACTGTGTTGGGCCTGTATATCTTCTTCCTCTATCCCATGGTGAGTTCAGTCTTCATCTCCTTCACCAAATGGAATCATCTGAGTGCTCCCCAATACATAGGACTTTCAAACTACAAGCGGCTCTTTCAGGATCCAACCATCTGGCTCGAATTCAAGAACACCATGTTCTTCGTGCTGGCATCAGTACCTTTGACCGTCGGCATTTCGCTCTTTCTTGCCAATGCCCTGAATAAGAAACAACTCATGGGAAAGGGAGTATTCCGAACGATTTTCTTCCTTCCTTATGTCATACTGCCGGTTATTACAGCCCAGATTTTCATGATCGTCTTCAACTCCCGCTACGGTCTGGTAAACGGTCTGCTCAGGATTATGAACCTCCCGCAACCGGCTTGGTTCAGCAATGCCTTGCTGACCCGGTTCGTCATAGTCCTGGTGACGTTGTGGGCGAGCATCGGGTACTTTACCGTCATTCTTCTTGCAGGCCTTCAGAATATTTCACCTCAGTACTATGAAGCTTGCGACATCGACGGTGGCTCGTGGTGGGTGAAATTTCTGCACATCACCTTCCCTCTGGTTACCCCGCAACTGTTCTTCTGCCTTGTGCTCGCGATCATCAACAGCTTCAAGATGTTCGACTACATCTTTGTATTCGGCAAGAGCAATGTGATCGTCAGGGAGAACATCCGTACCATGGCCTTCGGCATCTACGAACGGGGGTTCACCTATCTGGAAATGGGGTATGCGTCAGCAGAGGCAATTATTTTCTCCCTGATTGTACTTTCCGTAACCATTTTGCAGAACGTCGGTCAGAAGCACTGGGTGCACTACAGCTGAGGAGGCAAGCCATGAGAAAATTGAATAAAACATGGGGAATCAGCATTGGCTTCTTCGTCCTTGCCGTATTCGCCCTCATCACCTTGGTGCCGTTCTTCTGGATAGTCGTCTCCTCCTTCAAGACCTATCGTGAGACGGTGCAGATTCCCGTGGTTTTTTTCCCGGCAAGCTTCACCAATCTGGACAACTACAAAGAGCTGTTCGGCAGGCTGAACTTTCTCTCGTATTACAAGAACAACATCATCAACACCATCGGCATCACCTTCCCCCAGCTGTTTCTCTCCTCGCTTGCAGCCTATGCATTCGCCCGTATCGACTTTCCCTTCAAGAATGTGATTTTCGTATCCCTGCTGCTGGCCCTGATGATCCCCATCCAGATGATTCTCATGCCCCGCTACAAGCTTATTCTCGACCTGGGGCTCTTCGACTCCTATCTGGGCATCATCATCCCCAGCATTCCCAGCGTGACAACGACCTTCTACATGCGCCAGCAGATCATGAGCCTGCCGCGGTCGCTGGATGAGTCCGCCTACCTCGATGGGGCGGGGCATTTCAGGATTTTTTGGTCCATTCTGCTGCCGCTCTGCCATAGTGCATTGCTCGCAACCGGTATCATGTGCCTGGTCTTCAGCTGGAACGACTTCCTTTGGCCGTTGGTGGTGATCAATTCGACAGAGAAGTACACCCTGTCCATCGCTGTCGCCAACCTGCAAGGTCAGCACCTGACCAGGGACAACCTGCTGCTTACTGCAGCGGTGGTGGTATCGCTGCCGATGGTTGCGGTGTTCATCATCAGCCAACGGTATTTCATCGAAGGCATCGCCTTGTCGGGAATCAAGGAATAACCGCATTCATATCCAGAATATGCTGGATTGAAATACAACAGGAGGAATCTATGAAAAAGGATCTGAGAACCGTCTTGGTGGCTATGCTGCTCATCGCCTTGTCATTGAACAGTTTGTTTGCGGCCGGAGGAGCCGAAGCAAAACCGCAGGAAACGAAAACGATCAACTTCTGGTACTGGGACCAGAATGGTGAGGAAGTCTACAAGAAAATGATTGCAGAGTTTGAGGCCCAGAATGCAGGAATCAAGGTAAACATGTCGATCATTCCCTGGTCCGACTACTGGACCAAGCTGCAGATGGCACTGCCAACCGGAACCGGACCCGATGTATTCTGGCTCAACCATCCCAATGCCGTGTCCTATCTTCCTACCGGTTTGATCATGAACCTCGAGCCCTACAAGGACCAAATCAAGTTTGAGAACTTCAACTCCATCTACTCTGAGCCGTTCATGCATGAAGGCAGCCGCTATGGTGTACCCATCTTCTTCGACTCGGTCATTTTGTACTACAACAAAGCCATGTTCGACAAAGCCGGTCTTGCCTATCCCGACGACAGCTGGACCTGGGACGATTATCTCAACGCCAGTGCCAAGCTGACCATCAAGGACAAGGGCACCACCATCCAGTACGGCACCATCGCCGACCCCGACATGCAAAGCGGAGCTTCCAACTTCATCCTGCAGAATGGTGGAACACTGTTCAGCGAAGACCGCATGAAGCTTGTGATCGACACTCCCGAGGGAAGGGAAGCAGCCCAGTTCCTGCTCGACCTGATCTACAAGTACGGCTATTCACCGACGGTCAGCGAGATGCGTGAGATCACCAAGGCCACCATGTTCCAGTCAGGCATGGTTGCCATGATCACCAACCACACCGGCATCCTCAAGCAGTTTGCAGAGATTCTGGGTCCGGATCTGGGCATTGCCCCGATGCCCAAGCAGAAGCAGCGTGCCAGCATCTACCACAACCTCGGCTATGTGGCCTCGGCGAAGACCAAGCATCCTGAGGAAGTTATGAAGTTCATGTCCTACCTTGCCAGCGAACGGCATGCAACTTTGCTTTCCAGTGTTTGGGCACCATGCTACAATGGCGGAGCAGAACTTTTCTTCAAGGAGTACAGCTGGCTTGACACCAAGGCTATTGTGGATACCGTCAACTACGGCTATCCGCTTCCAATCTCCGGCAAGAATGCTGGGCCCGTGTACACCTTGTTGAACAACGAGATGGACAAGGTGTTCATGCAGCCGCAGCTGGGAAACGGCCTTGCAGAGATTGAGAAAGTCATCAACGCAGAAATCAACAAATAACCATGCTATCATCAGGTTGCGCCCCGAACGGGGTGCAACCACATAATCCAGGAGGGAACCAATGGAGCCGATTCGTGTAGCACTGCTTGGGGCAGGAAGTAGGGGAACTCATGTATATGCCGCCTATGCAAAAGCACATCCCCAGGAGATGAGAATTGTTGCGGTCGCAGAACCCGATGATGTCAAACGACAGCACATCGTTGAGGAGCATGCTGTAAAGACTGCCTATGCAGTAAAGGATTGGCATGACTTGTTTGTCGTCAAGCAGGACTTCGATGCGGTGGTCATCGCCACTCAGGATACCATGCATCGCGATGCAATCCTGGCAGCCATTGAGAAGCAGTACCATATACTCTGTGAAAAGCCCATCGTCACCACCCTTGAGGACAGCAAAACCATTGCCCGGGCCTCCCAAAACTTCTCCAAAGTATTCGTCATCTCCCATGTGCTTCGTTACTCCCCCTTCTTCACCCGCGTCAAGAAGTTGATCGCCCAGGGTGAGCTGGGAAGACTCATCGGCATCGAGCTGGATGAGTGTGTAGGCCACATTCACATGTCCCACAGCTTTGTCAGGGGGCACTGGAACAACAGCAACACCTCGGCTCCCATGATTCTTGCCAAGAGCTGCCATGACATGGATATCCTGCTCTACCTGGCCGGCGCCGATTGCACCTCGCTCAGCTCCTACGGCGACCTGTACCATTTCAGGCAAGAGAATGCGCCGGAGGGCGCCCCGCTTCGGTGCACCGACAACTGCCCGCACTATGAAGCATGCCCGTATGCAGCACAAAAGATTTACCTTGGAAAAAACACCGCATGGCCGGTGGATGTCATAACCACCGATCTCTCGGTTGAAGGCAGGCTCAAAGCCTTGCAACAAGGTCCGTGGGGCCGTTGTGTCTACCACTGCGACAACAATGTCGTCGACCACCAGACGGTGAATGCACAGTTCGCCAACGGCGTCATCGCCACCTTCACCATGAGCGGCTTTACGATGACCACCCATCGGGGCCTGAGGCTGATGGGCACCCAGGCCGAGTTGGTCGGAGACATGGAGAAGGGGATCATTACGATTAACTATTTCTCATCGCGGGACAAGAAAACCATCGAGATAGAGACCTCCCCAGAGGGGCACAGCGGCAGTGATGAGCTGTTCGTAGCCGATTTTGTCCGCCAGGTGCGGGCGAACAACACCAACGGAGAAACCAGTGTCGCTTCCTCCTTGCAGAGTCACTCCATGGCTTTTGCTGCCGAGGCTTCGCGTCTTGAGAATGGAAAATGCATGCAAGTCGCCGATTTCGGCAAGCAGGAATAAGGAGCTCAGAGCATGATACGAATTGCATTGGTGGGCTGCGGTACGATGGGGGAAACCCATGCCCATGCCTACACTTCGCTTGAGGATGCCAAGGTGGTTGCAGTCTGTGACATCAGGAGCCACCATGCCGAAGCCTTGGCATCACTCTTGGGTTGTGAAGCCTTCACCTCCTATGAAGAGATGAAAAAGAAGGCCGACTATGATGTATTGGATATCTGCCTGCCCACCTATCTTCACAGCCGGTATGCCATCGATGCCATGAAGAGCGGCAAGCACGTCTTCTGCGAGAAGCCCATAGCCCTCACCCTTGAGGATGCCAACCGCATGGTTGAAACAGCCGAAGAGAACAAGGTTACCTTCTCCGTCGGCCATGTGTTGCGCTTCTTCCCCCAATATCAGACGGCGGCCGATCAGATCAAGGCCGGCCGAATAGGAACACCTGCACTATTGAGGACTACACGCAATCAGGCATTCCCCGGTTGGAGCTGGGAGAACTGGTATCAGGACTTGGAAAAGAGCGGCGGGCCTGAAGTCGATTTAGCGATTCATGACTATGACTGGCTTCTCTGCAACTTTGGTCCGGTGAAGCGCGTCTATGCAAAGAACCTGGGGCCGAAGCATCCAGAGCAGATGCACACTCTGGCCATCCTGCGCTTTGCAAGCGGGGCAATGGCTCATGTTGAAGCAAGCTGGGCATTGCCCAAGGGCATCGAGTTCCGCACCACCTTTGAATTGGTGGGGACCGACGGCCAACTGTGCTATGACTCCACTCGTGATTGTCCACTCAAGACGCAGCTGGGCAGTGATGAGGAGGTTTCGCTGTTCTATGACAACCCGCTCAGCGAGGAGATGAATCCATACCGTGCAGAGCTTGCAGCCTTTCTGCATGCTGTAGAGCACAAGACGGAGCCGGTTGTCACAGCCGCCGAAGCCATCGCTGCACTGCACATTGCATTGGCGGCCAAAGAGTCGGCCAGAAGCGGGAAGGTGGTACGTCTATGAAAGAATCAAGAATCGGAGTTGTCAGCTTTGAGCACATGCATGCACTGAGCTACACCCAACAGCTGTTGAAATACCCTGAAGTTGTGCTTGTCGGCATCGCAGATGAGGATGAAAAACGCGGTAAGGAGATGGCTGCCAAATTCCAGACAACCTACTATCGGTCCTATGAAGCTTTGCTTGATGAGCAGCTGGACGGGGTGATCATCTGCACCAACAACCGTGACCACGCCAAGGTCAGCATAGCCGCTGCGAAGAAAGGCCTCCACATTCTGGTTGAAAAGCCGTTTGCAACGACAATTGCTGATGCGAAGGCCATGCTTGCTGCTGCAAGGGAGGCTGGTGTTCAAATAATGAACGCCTTTCCGATGCGTTTCAACCCCAATGTAATAGCCGCCAAGAAGAAGATTGATGCCGGTCTGATAGGGGAGGTGCTTACCATCACCTCGATCAATCACGGTAAGATTCCCGGGCTTTGGTTCATCGACCCGTCCCTGTCCGGCGGTGGTGCGGTTATGGACCATACGGTGCACTTGGGGGACTTGATCCGCTGGTTCACCGGCTCTGAAATCAAGAGTGTCTTCTGCGAAAGCGGCGAGCTCTTGCACCATAAGGGCATTGATGACACCGGCTTGGTGATGATCGAACTGGACAACGGGGTGTTTGCCACCATCGATTGCTCATGGGCCCACCATACCAACTATCCCATCTGGGCCCAGGTCGATATGCAGATCATCGGGACGAAGGGCGTGATCGAGCTCAAAGCTTTCGCCCAGGTGCTGCATCTGGACGATCAGGCCAACCAATGCTTCGAGGATATCAGTTGGAATGAGGGGGGTGATGAGGGCCTGATCAAGGAGTTTGTCCAGGTGTGTGCAACAGGAAAAACGCCCTTGGTGACCGGCCTCGACGGGCTCAGGGCACTGGAAATCGCTCTTGCCTCCTATGAGTCGAGCAGGACCAATGAAGCAGTAAGCCTTACGCAGGATTGAGAAACAGGCTGTTTGAAACACCGCTTTGGCGATCGCCAAAGCGGTGTTCTTTGGCGTAACATTGAAATGGTTCACAGAAATATGACGAAATATCAGGGATATAGGCCGACTCATGAGACGTGAATATGATTTTTCAAAGGGGACCAAGAATCCTTATGTTTCCAAATTGCCGAAACAACAAGTAACCATTTGGTTGGATTCAGAAACCATTCTTTATTACAAGCAAATGGCACAGAGAACCGGAATTCCTTATCAGACAATTATCAATCTCTATCTTACAGATTGTATGAAGAAGAGTAGGATGTTGGAATTTTCGTTCCCTGAACCATCAAAATGATGAGCAAGGCTGGTCAATCACCTATAGAAACCTAGTAGGGGAGATGAGGAAAATCTCTGCAAGTTGCTTCGCTTTTGCCTTGCTGATTGCTTTTCTTCCATTCTCCAAATCGCATACGTATTGCTTGGCAACACCCAGCGTATCAGCGAGCTGCTTCTGCGTCATATTTGCAAGTCTTCTGTGGAAACGCAGAGTTTTTCCAGGACTCATTTCTGCATCCATCTCTTTAAACCAAGGCATTTCAGCTACGCTCATATACTGGTCATCATCCTCGATATAAAGATCAGAGCCATAATGCTTCTTCAATAACACAACAATATCCTCCGGGATATCACCCTTCATTCGGATATCAATCATAGGGAGCTTTTTCACGACTGCCAACATAGTATACCTCCACAATATACGATCCTTTTTCAGCGTACCAACACGCTACCCAACTCCATCCTAAATGACAATGGAATTTGGTGCCTGACGAATTCAGAGTACTGAAATTCCTGTATTCTCTTCGATATGGACCTTTTTCCTGCATATCAAGAATCAATTCGTGGAGTGTGAGTCTTGCATTCATTGGCATTTCCCGTATCACTCTTTGAAATTTCTTCTTCATTATGACTTCAAAGCACATCCTTAATAATACCATAAAAAAGAGTACTAAGTAAACAAATATAGTATATCTTTACAAATTGTTCATTGCCCAAAGACGCTAAAGAGAATCTTCTCTATGTGCTGGAAAGATTGTTTTTAAGATAAATGCAAAAGAGCCGCTGAAGTTCAGCGGCTCTCAAAGAGGTGCCAATCGGATTCGAACCGATGCATCAAGGTTTTGCAGACCTTTCCCTTACCGCTTGGGTATGGCACCATGCGTTAGGCAATGTTGACCATACCAGTTTTCTTTTCGATAATCAAGGGGGAATAGTGAGGATTCTTTACAAGGAGGCATGATGATGAAACGAATGCTGCTTGTCTTATGCTTGGGTATTGCATATCTGGCTCCACTTTCTGCGTTTGGCAGTGAGCGGCATCTGAACATCAGTTTTGCCGCAGGCCGGCACTATGGATCTGCTTTGGACTTCGATACATCCTATGGCCTGGACATATCCTATTTCCTGTTCACACCATTTCAAGGCACTGGTCTGGTGACCAAGGTATCCACAACGTTTGCCGACTCGATCACCCGCATGGCTTTCTTCATCGGTCCGGCATTTCGCTCTGTATTGGCCGGGGGAGTTGATGGCTATGCCTCTGCAGGGCTCTCCATTGCCGATATCGAGAATCAGGTTCCAGGGGGAAGTAATGAGCTTCAGCTTGGCTTGGGAGCGGATCTGGGCGCCCGCTTCCGGTTCGCAAGTTCAGGCTCGCTCGATGTGGCTCTTGCTGCAGGCATTCTTGCCGATGTTTCCCTGCTCCATCTTCTTGATGGAAAGCGAATAACCGATTGGGCGTTCTCCATCGTTCCCTATGTCGGACTCTCTTTTTCCTCGTTTGCTCTGTATGGATTTCCTTCCTACACCATATATTGAACTTTCTTGAACGTTTTTCTTGCATTCTTTCAGATATTCACGTTGACATATGAATGTTTTTGATTGTATTATGGAGATGTAACGGGTAAAAAGTACAAAAACATTCAAGGAAGTGTGCATGTCAATCATTCCTGCCAGCAGACAGCAGTACATTCTGAGCCTGATCAAGACCGAAGGTACAGTCACGGTCAGCCAGCTGGCTGAAGAGCTTGGAGTCAGTGAGCTTACCATCCGCCGCGATCTGGACCAGCTTGAAAAGAAAGGACTTGTGGAGCGCACCCATGGAGGTGCGACGGCCAGAAGAAACCTACCCGTCGAACCCGATTACCTGCAGAAAGCATCAGAATATCCCAAAGAAAAGGAAGCCATCGGACAGGCCGTGGCAGCCATGGTGGAAGAGGGTGACACCCTGTACATCAACAGCGGGTCAACCACCTTTGAGGTGATTCGCTCGGTGGTTGCACTTCAGAAAAAGGTGACCATTGTCACCAACAACATCGACGCCATTTGGCTGTGCAAGGAGAGTGAACACATCCGTCTCATTCTTGCAGGCGGAGTGTATCGAAGCCGAAGCCACTCTGTTTCCGGCTCCCTCTCTTCTATCTTGGTCAATCAGGTCTATGCGAACAAGGCAATCATCGGCGTCGACGGCTTTTCGCCATCGGCCGGGCTTACCACCCCCATCCTGGAGGAGGCGGAGACCACCCGTGCCATGATCGAGCATACCGTAGGGACGGTCATTGTGGTGGCCGCAGCAAACAAGATCGGGGTGGTGTCGAACTTCAAGACCGTAGGACTCGATCAAGTCGATGTGTTGGTCACCGATGAAAAAGGCGGTGAAATCGTCAAGCAAATGGAGATCCCTGAGGGTCTTGCAATACAAATAGCAACTACATAGGTGTAGGAGGAGTACCGAATGAAGTATATGGATGAGTATGCCGAGCAGTATAAGGATTGCGCTTGGGTCAGCTTTGAGGAACTTGAGGCATTCATGGAAGAGGCTCTGGTTCATGCAGGAGTGCCTGCCGCTGATGCCAAGATCATCGGCGATGTCCTGATCGAAAGTGACAAGCGGGGCATCGACAGCCATGGAATCGGGCGCTTGAAGCCGATTTACATCGACCGCATCGATATGGGCATCATGAACCCTGTCACCGAGATCGAGGTGATCAAGGACCAGGATGCCACCGCAGTGCTTGATGCACACAACGGCATGGGCCATGTTGCAGGCTACCGTGCTATGGAAATGGCCATCGAGAAGGCCAAGAAGTATGGTTTGGGCATGGTGGTGGTACGCAACTCCAACCACTACGGTATTGCAGGCTACTTTGCCACCATGGCTACCAAGGCCGGCATGCTGGGCATCACCGGTACCAACGCCCGTCCCTCCATTGCACCGACCCACGGGGTGGAGAACATGCTGGGAACCAATCCTTTGACCTTCGGGTTTCCCACCGATGAGGAGTTCCCCTTTGTCCTCGACTGTGCCACCAGCGTATCGCAGCGGGGCAAGATCGAGGTATACGGAAGGGCAGGCAAGGAGCTTCCCGCCGGTTGGGTGATTGATAGCGAGGGAAAGACCAGAACCGATACGCTGCAGGTGCTTGAGGACCTGACGACCGGCAAGGCAGCCCTTACTCCGCTCGGAGGCATCGGCGAACTCACTGGCGGCTACAAGGGCTTCGGCTATGCAACCGTGGTTGAGATTCTCAGTGCCGCCCTGCAGGACGGAGCCTGGATGAAGGCCCTCAACGGCTTTGACGAGAACCATAAGCCGATTCCCTATCCGCTTGGGCACTTCTTCATCGCCATCGATCCCGAACACTTCATGGGTTTGAACACCTTCAAGCGCATCGCCGGTACCATCTGCCGTGAACTGCGCGCAAGCAAAAAGGCTCCGGGCGAGGATTATATCTTCACCGCCGGTGAAAAAGAGTACCTGGCCTACCAGTTCCGCAAGGAACACGGCTGCCCGGTTCCTCCTTCACTGCAGAAGGTCATGGTAACCCTGCGCGATAGGTACAAGATGGATTACAAGTGGGATTTTGAGAAGAAATAAGGAAAAGGAGAAATACAGAATGCAAGACGATTTGACCAAGCGCGCGCTTGATTACCACATGATGGATGGAGTCCCGGGAAAGGTCTCGGTTGTTCCATCCAAACCCTGCCAGACTGCCAGCGACCTCGGTTTGGCTTACACGCCCGGTGTTGCAAAGCCTGTTCTGGCCATTGAAGCCAACCCCGAGGATGCCTATAAGTACACCTCCAAGGGAAACTTGGTTGCTGTCATTTCCAATGGGACAGCCATTCTCGGTCTTGGTGACCGTGGAGCTCTGGCCAGCAAACCGGTCATGGAAGGCAAGGGTGTCCTGTTCAAGAGATTCGCCGACATCGATGTGTTCGACATCGAGCTGGATGAGAAGGACCCGGATAAGATCATCGCCATGGTAAAAGCTATGACCCCTACCTTCGGTGGTGTGAACCTCGAGGACATCAAGGGACCTGAGTGCTTCAAGATCGAGCAGGAGCTGATCAAGCAGTGCAATATTCCCATTTTCCACGACGACCAGCACGGAACCGCCATCATTGCAACCGCCGGCCTGATGAACAGCTGCGAGATCGTGGGCAAGAAGCTTGAGGACATCAAGGTTGTCGTCAATGGCGCCGGGGCCGCCGGCATCAGCTGTGCAAAGATGTTTGTTGCGGCGGGTGTGAAACGCGAGCACATCACCATGCTCGACAGCAAGGGTGTCGTCTACAAGGGTAGAACAGTCGGAATGACACCTGAGAAACAAGAGTTCGCCACCGAAGGCAGTGCACGCACACTCGCTGATGCAATGGTGGGAGCTGATGTATTCATGGGGCTTTCCGTCGCAGACTGTGTAACGCCGGAAATGCTGCTCTCCATGGACAAGGACCCGGTGGTATTCGCCATGGCCAACCCCAATCCCGAGATCGACTACGAGCTGGCGATGTCCACCCGCAGCGACCTGATCATGGCAACCGGAAGAAGCGATTATCCGAACCAGATCAACAACGTACTCGGCTTCCCCTTCATTTTCCGAGGTGCTTTGGATGTCCGTTCGGTCATCATCAGTGAAGGCATGAAGATGGCAGCCGCCAAGGCTCTTGCTGCACTTGCAAAAGAACCGGTTCCTGCCTCCGTCGAGAAAGCCTATGGTGGACAGAAGTTCAGCTTCGGCCGCAACTACATTGTTCCCAAGCCGTTCGACCCCCGCGTCATCGAATGGGAAGCAGTGGCGGTTGCCAAGGCTGCGTGCGAGGAAGGTCTTGCTGCAAAGCCCATCACTGATTGGGAAGCCTATAGAGCTTCCTTGGTGAAGCGGATGGAGAAGTACTGGAAGTAATGTGTTTCGTGTGTCTGGTGTTGAAGGCCGCCGTTTTGGCGGCCTTCTCATATTGCTGAATTGAGTTCTTGCCTGCCACCTGTTCAATTCACTAGGATGCATACAGGAGACTTCCCATGCACCTTATCGAATGCTCTCGATCCTATGCCGACCAGATTCTCGCAATCTATAACGATGCAATACTGACCACCACCGCCATGTATGAGTATTCTGAGCGGCCCAAAGAGTCCATGACCGCCTGGTTCGATGCAAAAGAGCAGGGCGGGTATCCCGTCATCGGCTTGGTGGACGACTATGACAGGCTGCTGGCCTTTGGAACCTATGGACCGTTTCGGGCGAGACCTGCCTATCACTACACCATTGAACACTCGGTGTATGTGCACAAGGACCATCGGGGTAAAGGCCTCGGGCCTATGATTCTCTCCACCTTAATCGAGAAGGCCATCGAGCAGCAGTATCATTGCATGGTTGCCGCTATAGATTCTGATAACGCCGCCTCAATTCATATGCACGAAAAGGCCGGATTCGAGCCTATCGGTGTGGTCAAGGAAGTGGGGTACAAGTTCGGCGCATACAGAAGCTTGGCTCTGATGCAGTTGCTTCTCCCTACACCTGAAAAGCCGAAAGAAATCCAAGCTTCAAGAAGTATTCCTCCAGTTTTGCACACAGAAGCCAAATTTCATTGGGCTATAGGAATCATCTTTTGAATTGAAAAGGTAGAATAGTTATAACAGAAAAAATAGAAAAGAGAAGCCAGTGATGTTTCCCGCAACACTGGCTTCTAACTATATGCAAGCTTGTCTGTCCGGACGCGCTTTCTGTGAGCAAATCAGTTGGCAACCACGAACAAGGTTCTTTCCATTCCCTGCTCGAACACCGAGTAGGTGAAGTTGTGGGCGTTGGAAGCCACCTGAAAGCCGAACTCGTCGGCACTGAAGGTGGTCCTCTCAGGAACGTATGCGGTCAGTCTCAAGACTGCGGTTTCGTTTATGCCTGCGGCGAAGAGAGAGGAAGAAAGCAGGGCCATCAGGATGATGGTAAGTGTAATGGTTGCTAACTTCTTCATCTGCTCTCTCCTTTTTATCGTCCTTGTACTTGAATGATACGTGAGATGTGAGAAGAAGTCAATATAGTAAAACATATAATTTGTTGTAATAAAAGAAGATAGAAAATGTCATATGTGCGAAGAAGTGGCTTCTAACATCTACCAATAACATCTCACATATCACAAGTGATAACCGGTTTAGCAACCGGGTTTCGTCACTTGTGACAGAGAGAAAACCAAGGAATTTGAAGGCATATGAGGATATGAGGGAGATGGAGCCTATGGCATACCTCCAGCTGTGACAAAAGACATGAACGAAGAGCAGGTCCGCTTCTGACAGGAGGGCGGTGGAAGAAGTGATATGAACTTCTACCATCGCCGGGGAATCTTATTCACTGTATGGGCGCTATTGAAAAGAGGAAGGGAGAGGGATGGACCTAACCTGCATGTGCATGTCGTCTATTTCGAATGCCAAGGATCCGCAACGGGGAAATTCGAGGTTGAGTGCATAAGCGTTCTGTTGGGTTGAGAATACAGCCTCAACGACAATCGGTTTGAGAGTTGAGGCGTAATCGTAGAGAAGGGGATAGCGCAGCTTGCGCATGCCTGGGTGGGAAATGAAGAGGAAATATCGGTCATCCTGTCTTCTGCACCAGAAATCAAGCGGCTGTGAACTCTTAAGCAAGGGTTTGAGATGGGTGGGGAACTCTCTGCGAATGGTTGCAGTGAGGCTTTCATACTGTGGATGCTTGTTTGTCCCGGGCTGCATTGGAATGGTAGTGAAATATATGGGTGCACCAAGATTCTTCAGTTCAAGCAAATGCTTGAGTGAATCGAAGGTCAACCATTCATTCTGACAAAGCAATGCGTCGATGGTTCGATGCTTGTATCGCAGAAGGCCTTGTGCAAAGACAAGGTCCTTGAGCCACAGAGGCGAGAACCAAAGCGGCCGGTACACAAGCAACTCATCGGGAATTTTCAATTCCTGAAGCTCCCAGTAAAACCTGCTGCTGGGTTTCTGCTTCTGTTGCGGCAGTTCATCTTGCATCCATTGGTCTTCCAATGGAAGCAGTATGGAAAGTCTTGATTCTGCCTCCCCTTTGGAAAGGAATTCACTCAAGGTTGCCAGGTATGCATTGAAAGGCAGCAGGTACGGCTGAAGCGCACTGTTCGGCCCCACATGCACGGTGGCATAGAACTCGTTGGGGTTGTCGAGTGTTTCATAGGGCTTGCCGTGCCATACGATACGGTTGACCCCCCAGGCGAACTGCGCATCGGCAACACAGCGAAGGTCGTCGATTTTTTCTGCTTTCAAGCCGGGCGGAGTTGCAGGATTGGGAACCCAGCCATAGATGCAGGAAAAAGTCTCGCTCGACACCAGTCTTTTGTGTTCCATTGCAGCCGCAGAGGCCGCAAGCAAGGAAAAATCGGGATCGAACAGCAGCGTTTCTGATTCAGGGATATCAACAAGGGCGTAGGCGGCAAGCATATCGGTAGGTGCGCCATGGCACTGGACACGACTAGTTGCGCCCACCTGGTGACAGATGGTGCTGAACGGTTGGTAGAAATCAGTCAACACCCGCTGCGAGATCAGACAGCGGTAATCAAAGCGTTGGTCCCTGCTGTTGTTTTTCGGATCGTAGGAGTAGCCGAATTTTGCCAGGAACGCTTCGGCAAATTCGTTGAATCCAAGGTTGTGTGTTTCCACCTCCCATGAGTCGCAAAAGAGGGAGAGGGGCGCAATTGTGCAAAATTTCTCGAATCCATGCTCAAGAAGATGGGAAGCATACCAAGTCAAGGCCTTCTCATCGAGATGGTCGAGCACTCGTGCCGGCCCTGATGCATACCGGGCCTCCCATGAACGGTCGACAGTCTGGGGTTGTTCCCCCGTCAGGGTCTTGGTTCCATACTGCTCCGGGATGAAAGTTCCCGAGAACGGCCACAAGGTACCAAAGGTGAGGTCGCACCCGAGATTGCGCTTTTTGCATCCCCTGATGGTATATTCCACATAATACTGGAACTGCTCATCAAGAAAACGGGGACCTTCTTCGGCTTTGCAATCCTTGCGTGGATACACCCAGGCGATTTCGACTCCACCAAAACCATGGGAGGCGATCCAATCGAGCTGTTCATCAATGGCCCGGATCTCCAACGGACCTGAGAACCACCACCAACGGACGTAGGGTCTGGCATCTGAGAACATCAACGCCGGCTCCTACAAATGCGAGAACGCTTGATCAAGGTCCTCAATCAGTGTCTGAGGGTCCTCCAGACCGATGTGCAGCCTGAGAACCGACGGATCCCCGTCTTTGGTTGCAAGGGGAGGGAATACCAGACTCTCGTACCCGCCCCAACTTACGCCGATACGAAAGGCCGTCAATGAGTTTACAGCCTCTTCAATTCTTGACCTGTCTTTGGACTTCAGTTTCAGTGACAACAATCCTGAGCCTCCCTTCATTTGGGAGGAGGCGAGCTGGTAGTCGGGACTCTTGGGGTGCATCGGATAAAACACCTGTTGGACAGCAGGGTGGTCATACAGGTAATCACACACCTTCAGGGCGCTCTGATAGTGGTAGGGAAGCCGTACATGCAGGGTGCGCATCCCTCGTTGGATCAACCATGCTTGGAAGGGATCTGGGACATGACCGATCGGCAAAAACTCAGTTCTGACAATTTGCTCAACCAATGCATTGCTGCCGATTAAGACTCCTCCGATGATATCGCTGTGCCCTCCCAGATACTTGGATGCTGAGTGCACAACCAAGTCGATGCCCATGGCCAATGGATTCTGATACAGCGGTGTCGCCCACGTGTTGTCTACAATGGTGGTAATGCCGTTCTGCTTTGCAATCTTTGCGAGGGCAGGAAGATCCTGCACTCTCAAATAAAGGGTTCCAGGACTTTCCAAATACAACACCTTTGTATTGGGCTGGATTGCTTTCTCAACTTCATCCAGCTTGGTTGCATCCACAAACGTTGTGGTCACCCCGAAGCGTTTGAGATAGGTGTTGCTGATGTACTTCGCCCATGTGTAGGCATCACTGCTGCATACGATATGATCGCCTTGTCCAACACAGGAGAGAATGCTTGAGGCGATCGCCGCAACGCCTGCGGAGAAGAGCTTTGCCCGCTCGCCTCCCTCCAGGGCTGCGATGCGCTGTTCAACCAACTCGACGGTGGGATTGTTCCCACGGGAGTACAGATGAGTGGAAAGCTCATCAGACAGGGCTTTTCGCAACGCCTCTACGGTAGGAAAGGTAAACAACGATGTCTGATACAGCGGAGCCGCCACCGGACGTTCGATCTGGAGAAAATCATACGTATCATCAGTCACAATATCTGCAATTCGGTACATGGATGCTTCCTTCAACCCCGAATGGGTTCAAATACAATTTCATCGCCTTCGACTTCAACACAGATGACCTGGTCGAACTCATCTTTTTCACGTTCGGGGAGGGTGATGAGCCAGCTGCTGTCGCCCTCGCAGGTGACCCGCTCCTTCAGTGTAAGCGGTAGCCTGTCCCACAGCCGGTAGCAGACCAGCGGCTTATTGGCAATATTCAACAAATATGCCCGCCCCATCTCCTCGAAAATGTGGATGTACAACTTTCCGGGTTTGGCTGTGAAATATCCCCAATCAATGTCGTAGGGATACATCGGCATCCGCTTGGTGCCATAGATACTCTCACCGTTCTTGGTCATGAATGAGCCTACAGCCTTCAGTACGTCAACGCTCGGCTGTGGGACTTCACCGGTTCCGGTCGGTCCGATGTTGAGCAGGTAGTTACCCCCTCTGCTGACGATTTTAACCAACGAGCGGATAATCTGCTTGGGACTCTTCCATGCATGGTCGTTCTTGTTGTATCCCCAGCTGTTGTTGATGGTTGCCGGGACTTCAAAGGAAGCAGGATAAGGCAACAACGGGATGAAATTATCCCCGGTGGTCATGTAATCGCCAAGGCCATTGCCGATTCTCCCATTGATCAGGCAACTAGGTTGCAGGCCCTTGATGAGGTCCCTGAGCTCTTGTGATTGTTCCTTGGTCATATACATCGGAGTATCGAGCCAGATAAGGCCGATCGGACCATAGTTTGTCAATAGTTCGGTAAGCTGAGGGATGCACTTGTTTCTGAAATATTTCTCAAAATCCTTCCCATCAGGACCGATGCCGTCCTCGCATGCATCCTCATCGTCCCAGTCCTGGGCTTGCGAATAGTAGAGCCCGAAGACCAGATTATGCCGGTCGCAGGCTTCGCGTAGTTCACGTACGAAATCACGGTTGCTCGGTGTCGCTCTTTTGGAATTATACTGGGTTGCACGAGAGTCGAAGAGGGAGAAGCCATCATGGTGCTTGCTGGTAAACACCAGGTACTTCATGCCAGCCTCCTGGGCCAAGGAGGCTATGAACTCTGCATTGAAGTCTTTACCCTCAAACTGGCGGGCCAACTTTCGATACTCTTCAGCACTGATGGACAAATCGTGCATGATCCACTCTGCAATATTGTCTGTACTGGTTCCTTGGTATTCACCTGCAAGCAGTGAATACAGACCCCAGTGGATGAACATGCCGAATTTCCCGTCCATCCACCACAACGCTGATGGTTCCATACCTATGCGCCTCTCTTTTTACTGTATTTCTTTTTCCGCAAGATCGTTGAGTACTTCCAGATCGTAGCGGTAGATATATTCATGTGCAGCAACTGCATAGCTTGTTTGTCTTTGTTCCAAAGCCTTGACAATATCCATATGGAACGGGATGGTTTTCACCCAGATGTCCGAAACATTGCCCAAGATTTTTGTAAAACTGTTCAGTGAATCGATAAGGGAGAGCACCAGTTGGGTAAGTGTCGAGCTTCCCCCGCACTCAAGCAGAGCGATATGGAACTCCCGGTCCAACTGGACTGAAAATCTGCCTTCGTCCGCCATGGCGCAGAGCTGTTGGGCAATTCCCTTCAGATGAGCAATCTGCTGGTTACTCGCCCTTTCAACCGCTCTCTGGATTGCCAGTCGCTCAACCGATATCTTGATCTCCAATAAATCCTGATAGTTTACCCTTGCCAGCCTGAGTTGGATGGAATCGGCATTGACCTCGCGTCTGACAAAAGCGCCCTTGCCTACCAGCCGTTCAATGATGCCTGCCTCCTCGAGCTGGCAAAGTCCGAGGCGTACTGAATTGCGTCCTACCATCAATTCCTGGGCAAGCTGGCGCTCACCGGGCAGCTTGTCGCCGATCTTCAGACCGTTTCGGTAGATATAGCTGATGATCGCATCAGAGACCTTCTCATGCAGCAGATCCTTTGCAATGGGTTGTATTGGTTCCATCATACTCATGTCCTTACTCCTTGACTGCTCCAGCGGTAAGGCCTTCAACGACAAACTTCTGCATGAATGCAAACATGATTGCTGTAGGAAGAAGAGCACATACTCCACCGGCCATTAATACTCCCCATTTTACGTCATATTTGCCGATAAGTGACTTCAAACCTACAGGGATTGTCCATAAATCTGCAGTGTTTATGAATATCGTGCCTGCAATGAGTTCGTTCCAAGCGCCGATGAAGGCAAAAACAAACACAGCGACAATTCCAGGAAACATGACCGGCAGAACGATGCGGACCAAGGTGGTCAATTTGGAACAGCCTTCGACATAGGCAGCTTCTTCAAGCGTATACGGTATCCGTTCAAAAAAACTTCGCATCGTGATGACGCAGAACGGCAGGTTGGTGATCAGATAGAAGAAGAACAAGCTGAGTCTGGTATTGATCATTCCCAACTTCGCGAAAATAACATACAACGGAATGATTACGAGAATACCGGGTATCATCTGGGTAACCAGGAAGAACAGGAGCATTGCATCCTTTCCCTTGAAGGTGTACCGGGCAAGACCGTATCCTCCTAGAATTGAGAGCAGCGTGATGCACAATCCTGTTGAGACAGAGACGACAAGGCTGTTCGTGAGCATGCCCTTGTAATCATAGAGTTTGAAGAGCTGAACGTAGTTCTCGGTGGTGATTTCACGGGGAAAGTAAGTGATTTGTTGTGCATTGATAATCTCTGCATTGGTTTTGAACGAGGTGATGAACATCCAGTAGATCGGCAGGATGACCAGCAGAAGGAATACCAGAAGGATGACCGTTCTCCCGAAATTGCCCAAGTGGCGTTGCAAGGTATATGGTTTCATGAGAAGTTCCCCGCTTTGTTGTAGTTGGTCGCCTTGAGGAAGAGTGTCACATAGAGGATGAGGACCGTCATCAGCAGTACACCCAATGCAGAAGCCAGACCGAAATCGTAGCTGGCGAATGCCTTGGTATACATATAAGAGGGAAGGGTTTGTGAATAATTGGCCGGCCCCCCGTTGGTAATGACCACGATCAGGTCGAATGAATTAAAGATCCAAATGGTACGCAGCAGAATCGTTATGATTACGGTAGGTTTGATGTAGGGGAGGGTAATCTTGGTGAATCTTCTGATCGGTCCGCAACCGTCTATGTAGGAAGCTTCATACACATCGGCTGGGATTGACTGCAAGGCGGCAAGAATCATGATTGCAAAGAAGGGGATACCCATCCAAATCATTGCCATGATGACGACGGCCAGAGAGAAGCCGGGAGTTCCGAGCCAGGCAATCTTGCTGCCGATGAGGTGTAATTTCATCAAGAGGTCGTTGACCACGCCGTATTCGCCGTTGAAGGACCATCGGTGCATCAGACCGATGACGAAGGCTGAGAATGACCAGGGAAGGAAGACCAACGCCTGATAGAGTCCCCTGAAAGGAAATTGTTTGTTCAAAGCCATCGCCAATGTCATTCCCAACAAGAATTGGCCTGAAACTGAGACCACAACATAGATGAATGAGTTCTTGATGATGAGCCAGATATCCGTCTCAGAAAACAGCTTCTGAAAGTTTTCCAACCCATTGAAGCGGATTTTCGACGGGGCAGTGAGCTTATAGTTCTGAAAGGCCATAATGAAGCTGTTGATCAATGGATAGCCAAACATCAGAAGCAACAACAGCATGGTGGGCAGAAGAAAAAGATACGGCTCTGCCTTGCGGCGTGCTGAAAGATTGCTGTAGGTCGTCGGGCGACCTTTGGTATGCCTTCGTATGAACATCATACCAAAGGCGCATGCCGCCGCAACCCCTATTATGTAGAGTGCCAAGATCCCCATAGTCTTCATCCTTTATCCATCAAGCGATGGTACTGCAGGAACCCCTGCAGTACCATCTTCTTACTCCTGCTTACAGCAAACCCTTGGGCTGCTCGACTGCAGATCCGGGATTCTCGGCAAGATACGCTTTCATGCGCTTCTCCAGTTCATTGACAACATTGAACAAGGAAGTCTGTGCATCCTGTCTGCCCAACAGGTACTTCTGCATCTCTTCATGCATCATGCCTTGGTGCATATCTGTGTAATTGAACGGACCGAAAGCTACAGGAACCACCATGGCTGGATCGTTGAGCTGCTGCACAAAGGCTGCATACGGGCCGTTGGGGCCATAGAACGGGTCGTCTCCGACAGCGGTCTTGATGGGAATCAAGCCTGTGAGCTTGCAGTACTCGATGTTGTTGTCGGGTCTGGTAAGGAACTCGATGAGCTTCCAAGCTGCATCCTTGTTCTTCGAGGAAGAAGAGATGGAGTAGGCGTAGGGGGAGTTGACTGTATTATAAATCTTCCCATCCTTGTCGCTTCTCGGCATCGGCATAACCATCCACTGCTCATCCTTCATATTGGCAAGGGCGGTTGCAGTGACTTCACTATCATTGATGAGCGTACCGGTAAGTCCGCCGCAGAAGTTGTCCACCATCTCGACAAAGCCCCAGTTGATTGCATCCTTCGGTGCACAACCGTCGAGATAGAGCCCCATCCACTTCTTGTACGCATCAACGGCTTCCTGGTTCTTCATCAACGATGAACCGTCCGCTGCATAGGCCGAACCACCATTGAGGCTCTCGAGGTAGACAAACAAGGGATCGAAAGCCCCGCGTGAACCGCGGAACGAGGTGCCATACCGGTTCTTCGAGGGATCGGTAAGTTTGTAGACAGCATCGAAGTACTCTGCATAGGTCCAACCCTTCTTCATATCAAGATCGAGACCAACCTCTTTGGCCCAATCCTTGCGAACGAAGACGCCCTTGACCATCATCCCATCGGGGATGGTATAGATATTGCCGTACAGCTCCTGCTCCGCTTTCCACACAAGCTCGGTGACAGTTGAGGCATATTCGTCCTTGGTGGATCCGATATAATCGGACAAGGGGACGACCCATCCGGCTTCTGTGAATTGCCCAAGCCAACCTGCCCAGGTGGTCATGACATCCGGCAGCTGGTTTGAAGCACCGAGAACGGTAAGCTTGTTGGCTGCATCGTCCCAGGGCACACTTTCATACACTACGGAAATTCCGGTCTCCTGCTTGAATTTCTCGAATGTATTGGTGAAATACTCTTGGCGGGTCGGACTGGGGGATACGTCGATGAAGCGAAGTTTGGTTTCTTGCTTCTCGGCTGCTCCACCAGCAAAAGCGAACGTCATGATCGCCAGCATGGCAATCACCGAACACAGACGCAACTTGTTTCTCATAGAGGCCTCCTTTGGCTTTACTCCCTTACTAGGGATGGTGAACATAAGAAAACTGGATGGTCATAAAAAGAACCAGTTATTGTGAATATATTGTCATAATTTGAACAAAACAAGAAAAATTGGTTCCATAGTAGAACCACTATAGATAATCGTATCATAGAATCTACGTCTGTCAACAGTAATCTTGTGACAATATCACCTGCTTGGTATCCAAGATTCCCTCTCGAGGGTGATGATAAAAAAACCTGCCGAAATGGCAGGCTTCCTATTTGGATGACGCTCTTGCTCAGTCGATGCCAAGCAACTCTTTGATCTGAAGCTTTGCCTGGGTCAGGATATTGGTATACTGGTCGTCAAGCTGGGAGAGTTGTTTGTCCAACAACTTCATGAACTCAGGGTCCTGTTCGGGCCTGAGTGTGAAGTTGGGACCATACTGCTTTCTCAACTGGGCCTCTTTCTGCTGCAGAGCAGGAGCATACTGTTGCTTCAACCGCTCGACCAGATCCTCCTGGTTCTCCAGATACTGGCTGAAAAAGCCTTCCAGTTGCCCGAGCAACTGTTCAAGCTGCTCGTTGCCCTCACCGAGAATCATGCCCAGGTCGAGTACCTTCGCAAAGCTCTCCTTGAATGCAGCACTCCTGGGAAGTGCGAGATTGGACAGCATGGTGAGTGCCATACCCTCCTTGAATGCTTCCTTATCTTCAACAGGAACAGCGTCATACTGTTTCTTGGTACTTTCCTTTGTTGCATCTATATCGCTGAGGAAAGTGCCGGCCAATTGCCTGCCTTCCTTGACCTTGAGGTCCCGCTTGATTTTAACCGGGTCCACTTGGAGATTCTCAGCCTTTTCCAGTGCAAGTTCCCATGCAGATTTTATGATTGCCATACATCACTCCTCATTACTTTTCTAAAGATAGTGCAGTTCGCTGTCTTGGACAAGTCTTGGTTTGGTGATAGTCTCGAGCCATGGAACTGGAACTGGGCATCATCTATATTTTCGACCTGTTCGGAACTTTCATCTTCGCCGTCACCGGAGCCGTCAAAGGGGTGCGCTGCAAGCTCGACATCCTGGGCGTGGTGGTGTTTGCCTGCACCGTCGGCTGCGGAGGCGGAATGTTTCGGGATATGCTGATCGGGGCAACCCCGGTTGCCGCCTTGACCAACAGCGCCTATATTCTTACGTGTGTAGGGACGGGGCTTGCAGTGTTCTTTCTCGCCCCGAAATTTGTTGGCAAGTGGAGAGTCATCCTCTTTGCCGACTCTCTTGGGTTGGGTGTATTCACCGCCTTGGGCGTGGCCAAAGGAGCCATGTACGGCATAGGTCCGGTTGGGCAGGTGCTTTGTGGTGTCTTCTCGGCTGTTGGCGGTGGTGTGGTCAGGGACATCATGAGCCGCTCGGTCCCCACCGTCCTGACAAGCGACTTCTACGCCACCGCTTCATTGATCGGAGGCATCGTCTACCTGCTTCTGGAAATGACAGGTTTGGGAATGTTCGCAAAATTCCTGATGGCAAGCAGCACGGTGTTCATCATCCGCTTGATCGCAATCAAATACCATTTCCATCTGCCGGTGGCCGATACCGCCCTGCCGGTGGATGATTACTTGACCATGCAACACTGATTTGGAAGGAAGTACATGCATTCATATCCTCTTTATTACGAACAGCCTTATCAAAAAACTCATACAGCAACCATTGTCGACATCATCGATGGAAATCTGATTCTGGATGCAACCATCTGCTACCCCGAGGGGGGCGGGCAGAGTGGTGATATCGGCACAATTTCAGGTGTTCAACTATTGAACACGACCAAGGACGATGACCACACCATCCATCACCACGTCAAGCAGCAGGTGTTTCATATCGGCCAGCAGGTGAATATCGAACTGGATTGGCAGCATCGCTTCCATTTCATGCAGATGCACACAGCCCAGCATGTGGCCAGCGGCCTTCTCTTCACCCGGTTCGGCATCCAGACAGTGAGCGTCCATCAGGGTGAGCGCATCCTCACCATCGAAACCGATGCTGCATCAGTCGACCAGGAAATCTGTTTCGAGCTTGAGGATTTGGTGAATGCCGTGATCCGCGGCAATCATCCGGTGCACTATGAAGTACATACCCGGACCTCGGCACAGAGCCTAGGGCTGAGAAGGTCGATCAAGGTGGAGGGGGACGGAGTGCGCCTGGTTGTCGTCGAAGATGTCGACACGGTTGCCTGCGGAGGCCTCCACGTTGCCAACACCAGTGAGATCGAGTTGTTTCACTACTCAGGGCAGGAAAAAATCCGCGGACACATCCGCCTCATCTTCACCGTAGGGCAAATGGCACGTCAGCAGATCAGAAAAGCACAAGATGCCGTCACCGAGCTGGGTGTGCTCTTCTCCGCCCCGCTGGAGGATCTGGTCGAGGTGGCAAAAGCCTCAGTCGCTCAGGCCGCTCAGACAAAAAGTGAGCTGAGAAGGGCCCAGCAGGCCATAGCATCCCTCCAGCTCTCCTCATTGGTTGCTCATGCCCCTCTGGTTGCATCGATACCGGTGGTCTATTGGAACGTCCCGCAAGACATTGATATGAAGGATGTCGCCCAAGCCTTCCCTGAGCATGAGGATTTGCTGCTTTTTGCAGCCAAGATGGTCGATGGAAGACTGCTTTGGCTGGTTGGCGTTCAAGGCAAAGCTTCAACTCTGTTTGACTTCAATACAAGAAAAAGCACCTTGCTTTCAGCCATAGAAGGAAAGGGAGGAGGCAAAGCCCCGCTCTTCCAAGGGTCTGCAAAGGCCGACAGTGCTGTCTTTTTTTCTACATGCAAGGATCTGATGCAATGACATTCCAAGAACGAGTGAAAGCACTCTTTGCCAAAGAGACCTACCTCAAAAGTGATGGGGCTCTCGATACCAGGAAGCTGCTCAAGCGCACCTTGGTTCTCATGCTCTTCATTTTTTTGCTCTACTACATCGGCTTTCAGTTCTATCAACGACTTGGGTGGGACAAGAACGCGGTGGTACAGCGGTTCATCACCGATTTCGGGGTGCCTGGGGTGGCTCTGTACGTCTACATCGTCGATCTCTTCGTGCTGCCTTTGTCGGTTGACCTGATGTGGCCTTTTGTCATGGATTGGCATCCGCTTCTGGCGATTGTTGTGATGGGAACGGCCTCGGTGGCCGGGGCCTTCTCAGCCTATCTGTTCGGCCGCCTGGTGGGTCTCATACCCCTCTTTCGGCGGTGGGTGCTCAGGCAGTCGGGCACGCATACCGAGCAGCTGATCACCAAGTACGGAATCTGGGCGATTGTCATCAGCGGCTTGACACCCTTGCCGTTCTCCACCATCTGTACGGTGGCAGGCATCGTGGAGCTCAAAGTCCACCTTGTCCTGCTCTCCATCACGATCCGCTATGTACGAATGGCGCTCTACTACCTGATTTTTGCAGGCCTGATCGTCATCGGCTGAGCACGTCCCTGATCTCCTCGATCACCTTGCGGGTGCGCTCCGGGCTGTCGCCGATGTACTGGTTGGCATCGAGCAGGGCTTCGATGGCTTCCTTTTGAAGGTAGGCACGAATTGTTGCGTCCTCACAGAGCATCTGCTTGAGGGTGTTCGGCTTGCCGGCCTGCACCTCGGCCCAAGCGCACAGACTGTGTTCACGGATCAACTCATGCATCTCCTGCCGGTTCGCACCGTTCTTTCCGAGCTCCATGAGAAGCCGCTCGCTTGCAGCGAAAATGCCGTAGGAGGCGAGATTGCGTTCAATGCCTGCACGATGCACCTGCATGCCGTGCACCACCTTGATTGCGGTGCTGAGAATCTCATCAACCGACAAGAAGAGTTCGGGCAGCACGAGGCGGCGGTTGGCACTGTCGTCAAGGGTCCGCTCGAGCAGGGTGGATGCGGCATTCTGCCACAGTACGCTCTCCTGGGCTTCGACAAAACGACAGAGGCTGTCGATCTTCTCGCTGTTGATCGGGTTGCGCTTGAACGGCATGGCCGACGAGCCTACCTGCTTGGACCCGAAAGGTTCGCTCCATTCTCCGATTGGAGGGCTTTGCAGCAGTCTGAAGTCTATGAAGAACTTATACAGGGTAGCACAGAGGGAAGAGAGGGCTTGTCCGATCCTGAGGTCCTGCTTGCGGGTGTACACCTGGGTTGCCGCAGTGTAGGCCTCAAGCCCCAGGTCCTTCATCACCATCGCCTCAAGCTGTGAGGCAGTGATGCCGGTACCCCGGAGCAATTCGGTATAGCTTGCACTGGTACCCACCGCCCCCTTCATGCCCTTGCCCCGGATCGAGGCATAGACGCGAATCAGGTCCTGAAGATCCTCATTGAGGTCCTGCGCCGTCTGGGCAAGCCGATACCCAACGGTTGTGGGTTCTGCGGGCTGGATATGAGTGAAGGCCATGCAGGGTTGATCTGCATAGGCCTCCATGCGGGTGATGAATACTGCAAGCAGCGCCTTGACCTGGATGATGACCAGGTTCAGAGCCTCCTTGAGACGCATGGCATCCATATTATCCAGGATGTCCATGCTGGTGGCCCCGAGATGGATGACAGCCCCCCCTTTGGGGCACTGCTCAGCATAGGTCTTGATTTCAGCCATCAGGTCATGACCGATTTCAGCTTCTATCTCAGTTGCGCGTTCAATGTCGATAGTGTCCTGATTGGCGACCAGCTCATCAAGCTGCTCTGCCGACACCAAGTTCGCTTGAGACTGAGCCTTGGCCAAGGCCACCCAGATTCTCCTCAGTAATTTGCGCTTGTGCTCCTCACTGAAAACGGTTCGCATCTGCTGACTGCCGTAGCGCCAGCTGAAGGGGGAGAGATAGGTGTCATGGGTAAAGCTTTGCATTCAGACCTCCGCATACCCATGACTGTACTCCCTAACGCAAGTTCAGGTCAATTGACGTAACGGATCGTCTCCCATGCCTTGTTATACATCTCAAGATTTGGTCCGAGGTCGTCTTTCAGCTCATAGTTCTCAAGCATCTCGACGGTGTAGAACGGAGTGGTGGTCCGATACTTCTCAGCCTCGGTATTGACTGAGGCAGGGAAGTGGAACCGGTCGAGGAATTGGGCGTAGTTCTCCGGCTTGTGGATGTAGTTGATGAACTCAAGGGCAAGGTCGTAGTTCCTTGCTCCCTTGGGAATGCACATCGAGTCGAAGTACATCGGCCCGCCGTCGGCGGGGAGGAAGAAATCGACGTCAGCCCACTCGCTTTCAGGCAGCTCTTCGAAAATTGCTTCGGCATAGCCGTGGGAAACCCAATACTCGCCGGAGGCAAAGGCCTTGGCAAATCCCTCGGCATCGAATTTGACGAGATTCGGCTTCCACGTGTCATTGACAAGCTTTCTTGCTTCTTCAAGTTCGGCGGGGTTGGTTGTGTTGACCGAGTAACCCAGGTATGCCAAGGCATCACCGAGGACTTCGCGCATATCGTCCATCATGACCATGCGACCCTTGAGGCGTGTATCTGCGAAGATATTCCAAGTCTTCTCATACTCCTTGACCATTTTGGTATTGACTGCAATACCGCTGGCTCCGAGATAGTAGGGGACCGAGTACTCCATCTTCGGGTCATAATAGGCCTTTGAGAGGGCAAAGTCTGTGATGTATTGGAGGTTGGGCATTTTGGAAGTGTCGATTTTCTCCAGCATGTTCAGGTTCTTCATGATCGAGACATAGTCACCCGAAGGAAAAATTACGTCATAGCCTGCATCACCGCTGGCCATGAGCTTGGCAAACATCTCCTCGTTGGAGGCGAAGTAGTCGAGTACCACGTCAACACCATACTCTTTCTCAAACGATTCAATGACCGAGTCGGGAGTATAGTAGGACCAGTTGTACACATACAGTTTTTTACTGCTGGTGGTATTTTTCTCAGTTGCTTTGGAACAACCGAGGAAGAGAAGAGAGCCCAGGACAACCAGGGCAAAAGCGAGGATGAGGTGCTTGGTGGTAGGTTTGCTCATGGCTAAACCTCCTGTACAATAGTGATGTCTGCCCGTCCAGGTCAACATACGCCATTCCCTGGATCGGTGATAGGTGTGAAGCCTTGCCCGGCAAGGCCCAATGGATATTTCTAGGCTGGGGTGGCAAGGAGAAGATAAGATTGCGAACTGGTTGTGTAGTGCATCGGTATCTCCTTGGAATTCAGCCCCATAATTGGGTATTTCTGAAAGTAGGTCAATCACTTTGCTGGGCAAAACCAAAAATTGATACATTTTTTCTTCAACGGCATCGCTTGTGAGCGTTGCATAAACAAGCTGAATCACCGATACTTGCTCTTCAAGAAGTATGTACACACAAACCTACTCCCAGGAGGTGGTTAACCTCCATACCCATAGCTTTTATTGCGGACATGGCAGCGGACAGGTGAGCGAATATGCCCAAGCGGCTGTAGACCAGGGTCTGGCATTGCTAGGCTTTACCGAGCACTGTCCGGTACCCGACTCCCGATGGTCCAGAACCCGGATGGCCTATGAGCAGATGGCTCTCTACGAGCAGGATGTAAAGGCGGTACAGCAGCAGAACCTGCTCACTATCCTTACCGGGTACGAATGCGACTACCTTGAGCAATATCAGGGATATTACGAAGAGCTGAAAACGAAAACCGATTACTTGATTTGCGCCATTCACGATCTCAGTTTTGACAGCAGGCGAGAGTACTCGGTGTTTTGGAACACCCTGACCAAGGAAGACCTCGGCCTGTACACCGACCTCTACTGCAAAGCCTTGCAGTCGGGGCTCTTCCTCTTCGGCGCACACCCTGATGTCTTTGCCTACAATTATCATACGTGGGATGAAGAGGCCGTGGCCTGTTCGAAGGCGATCATCGAGTGTGCCGCAAGTTCCGGTGTTGCCTTGGAGATCAACGCCAACGGCATGCGCAAGCGCAAGGTGAAGACAGCGGACGGGGAACGCTATGCCTACCCGGTTCTCCCATTCTGGGAGCTGGCAAGCGAATATCCGGTACAGGTGGTCACCAACAGCGACGCCCATAAGCCGGCTGAAATTCGGGCCGGCCAGGACAAGGCCTTCGCATTGGCTGAACAGGTGGGGATCACCTATGCCTCCTATGCGTTGGTGGATGGCAGGATTGCCCTACTCTAGAAGAAAAGGGACAGAGGGCAACGCCCCCTGCCGGGGTATACTACGGAAAAACATCTCCGTATTATACGAGGTTCTGTGATTTGAGGAACTCGGACGCAACTTGCTCAACGGCTTTCCCTTCCACATCGACAAGGTAGTTGAGCTCCGTCATCGTCTCATCGTCAAGCCTGCCTCCGAGCATGTTCAGGACATTTTTCAGCTCAGGATGCTTGTCCAGGACATCCTTGCGCACAATCGGTGCTGCATGGTAGGGAGGGAAGAATCCCAGGTCGTCCTCGAGGATTTTCAGATTGTACTGCTTGATCGGGCCGTCGGTGGCGAAGGCATCGGTGACGTCCATGTCACCGCGTCCGATCGCCTGGTACTTGAGCGAGGCGTTGAGTTTCATCGGCTCTCCCTTGAACTGGAAGCCGTAGAGGTCTACCAAGCCGTCGAAACCGTCCCGTCGGTCGAAGAATTCATGTTCTGCACCGAATACCAGGTCAGGGGCATAGGGAATCAGGTCGCTGTAGGTTTCCACCCCATAGGTTTCATACACTTCAGGGGTGACAGCCAGGGTGTAGGTATTGTTCAGGCCAAACGGCTCGAGCCATACGATATCCCATTGCTTCAAAAACTCCTCGCTGACGATTCGATAGGACTCGTCGGGATCATTGACCACATCCATTTTCAGGTGGGCGGTCAGACCGGTGCCGGTATACTCTGGATACACGTCGATCTGGTCATTCTTGATCGCGTTGAAGTTGACAAACGTGCCGCCCAGATTGAGCTTGCGGTTCACCTTGAGGTCGGTATGGGCTTCCACCAGCTGGGAAAGCATTTCGGCGATGACGATATTCTCTCCAAAGTCCTTTGACCCAATGGTTATGCTGTCGTTCTTGGCGCAGCCGGTGAAAACCAGGATTGCGGCCAAAGCCAGCGTCAGTACACTCATAATTTTGGTTCTTTTTGCATGCATATGTCTCAATACTCCTTACCGTGTGTGTTTTAGTAGTCGTTTTTCAGCTTTTCCCATGCCCCAATCGATAATGAGGGCTATGACAACAACCGGAATTGCTCCGAGCAGAATCCTGTCCATATTCCGTTGCTGGATTCCCCGGTAGATGATGTACCCCAAGCCGCCGCTGCCGATGAGAACACCCATCACGGCGATGGAGAGTGAGTTGACCAAAGCCACCTTCAGGCCGCCGAAGATCATGGGTATGGAGAGGGGGATTTCCACCCTCACCAACCGTTGCGTCCTGCTCATGCCCATGCCGCGTGCGGCATCGATGATGTGGGGAGGCAGCTCCGTCAGGGACGTATGGGTATTACGAATGATGGGAAGCAGTGCATACAGCACGAGGGCCACTATCATGGTAAGGTCCCCCAGTCCAAAGACGATCATCAACAGGGCCAATAAGGCCAGTGATGGGATGGTCTGGATGATCTCGGCAAGGCCGATGATGAAGCTCCCCAGTTTTCGTTTCCAATAGGAGAGGACCCCCAAGGCGATGCCGATGACCGATGCAAAGACCATCGCTATTGCTACTATGGTTATATGTTCTGCGATTGCGTTCATAAGTTCATTCATGTGTTCCTCCTGAGCCCGCGCGGGGTGAGAAGCTTTTGCAAGAAACCGATGAAGGCGCTGAATGCAAAAGCCAGGATTGCAGAGGGTATGGCACCGGCAAGGATGTAGTCGGTGTTGTAGGTGGCCAGACCAGTCCAGATCCAGTCTCCCAAGCCTCCTGCCCCTATCATGCCGGCCAAGGTTGCCCAGCTGACGATATAGACCGCCGAGATGCGGATTCCGCTGACAATTGCAGGGAGGGCGAGGGGAAGCTCCACCTTGAAGAGCACTTGGCTCTTGGTCATGCCGATTCCCTTTGCTGCATCCTTGTAGGCAGGTTGTACTTCAGTGATGCCGGTGTAGGTATTCCTGAGGATGGGCAGTATCGAGTAGATGGTCAGTACCGCCAAAGCCGGCAGGGTTCCGATTCCCATGAATATCAGGGCGAATCCCAACATGACCAGACCTGGGATTGTCTGTACGGTTCCTGCAAGGGCGAGGACCGGCTTGGCAGCTCTCTTGTGCCTGGTAAGCAGGACTCCCAAAGGTATGGCGATTGCCATTCCCAGGCCCACTGCAATGAGGACCAAGGCGATGTGTCGGCCGATGCTGGCAAGCATCGCTTCTGTGTTCTTGGAAAAAAAGGCTATCATTCTCATGCCGACAAGTCCCCCCAGAGCGCTTCTCCCATGGCCTTCGCCGTACTGGTCCTGGTTATGATTCCAGCCACAGTCCTGTTGTCGTTGAGCACAACCACATAGTTGGAAGTGGAGGAGAGCAGCTTGTCCAGCGCCTCCTTCGCATCGTCTTTGCGACCGACTGTCATGGTGTCGGGATTGATCAACTCCGCAATCGAGCGGCCGGCCCTTCCGCGTGTTTTGATATCCTCGATGGATACTGTTCCAAGATAGGTCTCATCATCATCGATGACTACCAGGCTGTTGATCTCGCGCTTGCTCATCATCTCGATGGATTCGAGCGTCTTGGTATTCTTATAGACCTTATAGACTTTCTTCTTCATAAAGTCCTCTGCAAGCAGGATTGCAGCGGGACTTTCATGGCCCACATGTTTGCCCATGAAGCTTTTGATCACCGGGCTTGCCGGATGCTGGAGCATCTCCTCGGCACTGGCCATCTGTACAATCCTGCCCTTGTCCATGAAAATAATGGTGTCGGCGAGTCGAAGTGCCTCATCCATATCATGGGTGACAAAGACGATGGTCTTTTTCAGTTTCTTCTGGATCCGCTTCACTTCTTCCTGAAGCGAATCGCGGGTAACCGGGTCCAAGGCCCCAAAGGGTTCGTCCATCAGGACGATCGGCGGCGATGCCGCCAAGGCTCTGAGAACCCCGATGCGCTGTTGCTGTCCCCCTGAAAGTTCAGAAGGATATTTATGTGCGTTCTCCTCATAGGGCATATCAACCAAGGCAAGGAGGTCGTGGACGATTTTGTCGCACTCCTCTTTGGAGTAGCCCAACAGCTTGGGAACTACGCTGATGTTCTGGTGTACGGTCATGTTGGGGAACAAGCCTATTTGCTGAATGACATAGCCGATCTTTCGGCGCAGCTTTACAGCATCCTGCTTGGTCACGTCCTTGCCATCGATGAAGACCGTACCGGCTTTGGGTTCGATCAAACGGTTGATGGTCCGTAGTGTGGTGGTTTTACCGCATCCGCTGGGACCGATCAACACGACGAACTCTCCCGTTTTGATGGTAAAGCTCAAATCATGCAGAACGGTGTTTGACCCGTATCGTTTGGTCACATTCCTAAATTCAATCATCGTGTTTCTCCTCGTATAACAGTGATGTCTTTTCTGTGCAAGTTAAGACAACCTAATAGTAATATATAAGTTGTCAGTTAGGCAACCCAAGGCAAAAATTAGTCTATTGGTCAGCCGAAAATTGCAAATGGACGCTCTGTTTGAGGATATTTGTGAATTTGGACAGCAAAATTGTTCACACCATCATGGTGTCAGTTTGCAAAAAAAG
>DJGJ01000038.1 GCA_002432715.1 Sphaerochaeta sp. UBA5849
TATGGCATTGTAAGATATTGCATCGGTTTTGTTGACCTTGGTGTGAAAAGTATGGTAGTGTTCAGAGAACCTCTTTATCCGCTCTTGTGGGCGGATCATTTAGTCCGTAAGGAGGAACCATGAGAAATTATGAGTTCACCGTTATCTTCAATGCAAATGAAGAGAACACAAACGCTGGCCTGGAGTATGTGACCAGCACCTTTGCAACTGCCGGGGTAGAGATTACCAAGCAGGAAGACATGGGCGTCAAATATCTGGCCTATGACATCAAGAAACAGGAAAAAGGACATTACGTCTACTTCGAATTGAAGGCAGATCCGAGTACTATCCTCGAATTCGAACGAGGATTTCTCTTGAACTCCAACATTTTGAAGTACCTGTTTGTAAACACTGAGAAATAATCTAAAAGAAATGGAGCAAAAGAATGGCAAATGACTTGAATGTAGTCGCGTTGGTGGGTCGGCTTACGAGGGAGAGCGAGCTTCGTTATTCCAATGGAGGTATGGCCATCTGTCGTTTTTCCATTGCAGTCAACCGGAGAAAGAGGACGGCTGACAATCGATGGGAGGATGAAGCCAACTTTTTTGACTGCACGATGTTTGGAAAGAGTGCCGAGTCCATCAACCAGTATCTGGAAAAGGGCAGGCAGGTCTCAATCATCGGAGAACTGAGACAGAGTCGCTGGGAACAGGACGGACAAAGTCGAAGCAGGGTAGAAATTGCCGTCAATTCTTTGCAGCTCCTTTCCAGTCCCGGTTCTACCGAAGGTAGAAGCGAGAGAAGCTACGGCGAACAGAACGTGGCAAGAAATCAGGGGTCATACAGCCCTCGTCCAAGTGCCAAGCCGGAATCAGTTCCCATGATGGATATCTCCGGTCCCGAGCAGTTTGACGACGACCAGATCCCATTCTAGAACGCTGCCCGGGGGCAGCCGATGTTGCAAGGAGAAATATGCATGCGTGATGACGATAATGATTCCATGATGAATGATATGGATGGAAAAGGTGGAAGAGACAGACGGATGGGTGGCCGAAAGCCCGCTTTCCGCAAGAAGGTTTGCAAGTTTTGCACCCAAAACCTTACTCCCGACTACAAGAATCCCGAGATGCTTCGGCGCTACATCACCGAGCGTGGAAAGATTCTGCCCGCCCGCATCACTGGTTGCTGTGCCAAGCACCAGAGAGCAGTTACCAACGAAATCAAGAAGGCCCGCGTGCTTGCGTACCTTCCGTTTGAGAAGAAGTAAACTGTGTTGGGCAGCATGAACCAGAAGAATCGTGAAGCACTGAAGTTCCTGTTGATCTCTGTGGGTGTAAGCTATGTGCTCTCCCGCATGATGGTCGGCAATTTCCTCTTCACAATTCCCTTGATGGTTCTTGCCCCAAAGTTTTCCGATCGCAAAGGAGAATTGCTTCCCGTCATCCTGGTGGCTGTCTTGATACTGCTCACCGAGTTGATTCGCTCAAGGAGCGCCTTGAGCAGTGAGGAAGGAAGGATCCTGTTGGTGATTGGATTGTTCATCCCCTCTGTGTTGTTGGTTGCTGCTGCGGTATGGATCGCGATGGCAAAACAACGGACAGTGTACCGCTACCTGGCTTCCTGCCTCTTCGGGGTGGTCGCCTCCTTCGCGGTGGTTATCTGGTTTTCACAGCCGACCGAGCCGTTGATGCGGGTATACTCATTAATGTATGAGACCTTCCGCCTCATTCTTGGTCAGGCTTCCGGCACGACAGATTCAGTCCTTCCGATGGCAGAGGATGCCCTCAAGGGAGTGTTTCACATGTCGGTATTGACGATAGGAGCCGTATTGGCTCCGCTGTGTATGGCATTGGTAGGATTTGCCAGTTTCCTGGCAATGAGTTATCAGGCGCGGTTTGATGGCGGTTTTTCCGTCCGGGTTTCCAAGTGGAGAGTTCCCGATCCTGCGATCTGGATTTTTCTCGGCTCCTGGACTGTGGTATTGCTGCTGATTCTTGCCAAGTCAGGCTATCTGGTCAGGGCTCTGTCCCTGCAGGTTGCCCTGGGAAGCGCTGTGTTGTATGCTGTGCAAGGTATGGCCATCGTGACACATTTCATGTTGCGAAAAGGCCTTGCCGTCAATACGGGAAGGTTGGTCACAACCACATTCCTGCTGGCTTTTCTGATTCCCGGGGTGAACCTGCTGGTTGTCTTTGTACTGCCTTTGTTGGGTGTTACGGAGACTTGGATTGTGTATAGACGTAATGAGTAAGGAGTTTTCCCTATGAAAATCATTCTCAATCAGGATGTCGTCAACCTCGGTGAAGAGGGAGACGTTGTAGTTGTAAAGGACGGGTATGCCCGTAACTATCTGCTTCCCACCGGTATGGCTGTGATGTTCAACAAGACCAACCAGGCCATTTTGGCTTCCCGTGCCGCTGCCATCGAGAAGCGCAAGATCGAGAAGCGCAGCGCCAGTGCAAGCCTGAAGGAGAAACTGAACAAGGTTGTCCTCACCATGGTTGTCACTGCCGGCGAGAGCGGCAAGCTTTTCGGTTCTGTCACTTCCTCCATGGTTCAGGAAGCTCTTGCAAAGCAGGGTATCGAGGTCGATCGCAAGAAGATCGAGGTCCCCACCCATGCAATCAAGATGGTCGGTACCTACTCGATCCGCATCCGCCTCTATGAGGACGAGAGTGTAGAACTCAAGTTGGTGGTTGAAAGCGAAGCTACGGTCAAGGCCCGCCAGGTGGCCGAGGCAAAGGCTGCTGCAGAAGCTGCCAAGGCTGCTGCCAAGGCTGAAGCTGAAGCTGCCAAGGCTGCTGCCCAAGAGGCACAGACCGAAGCCACCGAGTAAGTGCATGGCGTCGAATAGCATGCTGGGGCGCGTCCCACCCCAGAATGAAGAGGCGGAACGCGCAGTATTGGGAGCTATCCTGCTCAATGAGAAGGTCCTTGTTGAAGTGACCGACTTTTTGGGCAAGGATGACTTCTACAAGGTAGCTCACCAGCAACTGTTCGGTGCCATCGTTGCGTTCAGGCAGGAGAGTTCTGAAACCCTCGACCTTATTACGCTCAGCTCCTATCTGAAGCGAAAAAATTTGGTTGAGCAGTGCGGGGGACTCTCCTACATTTCCACCCTCACCAGCGACGTTCCCACTACGACGAACGCCGCGTATTATGCAAAGATCCTGAAAGCCCTCAGCCAGAGGCGCAAACTTTTATTGTTCGCCTCAAAGCTCAAGGACAACGCTTTTGACGAGTCGCAGGATATCCAGAAAGTCATCGATGAAGGAGAGCAGGCTCTCTCGACGTTGAGCAATGAGACTGCAGGCAGCGACAATTACTACTCGATCAAGGATCTTATCACCAATACCATCAGTGATATCGAGATGCGCAGCACCAGCGGGATCAAGAACGGCTTTGAAACCGGATATATTCCTTTGGACTCCATCACCGGTGGTTTCAAGAAGCAGGAGTTCATCATTGTCGGGGCGCGACCATCAATCGGCAAGACCGCCTTTGCACTTTCCATGACCTTGAACATGATCGTCAAGAAAAAGTACCGGGTTGGTTTCTTCTCGCTCGAAATGAGTGCCTCAAGCCTTATGGAACGACTTCTGACCGGTCACAGCCGTGTTGACTTCTCCCATATCCGCAAAGCCACCCTGAAGAACAGCGAGATGAGTGCCATCATCGATGCCTCCGGAGCCTTGTATGAAGCCGAGCTCTACATACAGGATACTCCCAATATGAAGCTGATGGAGCTCAGGGCCCAAGCCCGCAGGATGAAGCTGGAGCACGACATTCAGGTGATATTCATCGACTATATCGGTCTGATCGATGCCGAGGCCGATGCCCGCATTCCCCGCCATGAACAAATTTCCATCATCAGCCGGTCGTTGAAACAACTTGCCCGTGAACTCGATGTTCCGGTGGTCTGCCTCAGTCAGGTAGGACGTCAGGCCGACGGTGTAGAACCCAAGCTCAGCGATTTGCGCGACAGTGGATCGATCGAGCAGGATGCAGACGTCGTCATTCTCCTGCATCGCGAAGTCGGTAAGAACCGCACCGACGATGAGGGCGAACGCGAAAAGAACAACATTCAAGAGACGAAAATCATCATGGCCAAGAACCGAAACGGTGAGACCGGTGTATTTTCTCTTGCATTTGTCAGCAATATTGTTCGTTTTGAGGAAATGGAGTTCAGCCGCAAATATGTGGCTGGCAACAATCCTAACGCCTGATCGACAACAGATGGCGGACGTCGACCAACGTCAAGAGCAAAAAAATCCCGATAATACAGGCAACACCCAGAAGCTGGAGTACATAATAAGTCTTGGGTCGGATCTGCTTTTTTCTCACCCATTCGCACAAGGCGATTATGATCTGGCCCCCGTCGAAGGCGGGCAGTGGGATGAGGTTTGCTATGGCCAGTGAAATGGAGACCCCGCCCATCAGATAGAAGAGTGCGTAGAGTCCGCTTCGAGTGTTTTGTTCCAGACCCAGGGTGGTGATATCGCCGATGAGCAGGGCCGAGCGCGCCATGCCCGTGACCGAACTGCGCAGGTTCTCCTCATCCCGGGAAAATACGCGGGCAATCATTGCAAAGGTTTGGTCCACAATATGTTTGGTGCGGGTATAGCCCTCGATGATGCTGAACGGCATGCCTTCCCGCCTCACCGTCCCGGCAGCAAGGGAGAATTGCAGGTCCAAGGCACCGCTCTCATCGAGCTTGGGGGTGAAACGAATGAGAACCTCACGCCCATCACGAAGGACGGTCAACGCTATTGAGATCTGGGTTGCATTGAGGGTGGAGAGCAGGTCGAGATGGTTGGCGACCGGCTTCCCATCCACTGCTTTGATCAAGTCGCCTTCACGCAACCCTGCACGATACTCCTCGGAGTTCGGCCGTACACTTCCCACCAGAGCTTGTTGGAGAACGGTCAGCCCATATCGGTAGGTCCCATCAGTGTTTTGCTCTCCTGAAACGGTAATCTCCAATTCGGTATCATCACGTTTGATGGTGAAGGTTTCAGTACCTTTGGATTTACTAAGCCGACGCTCCAGATCCTCCCAATCGACAATGTTCACACCATTGAGTCTCGTAATTTCATCTCCGGTCCGAATACCTGCCTCTGAAGCAGGGCTGTGCGCATCAGAGAACAAGGCAGGGTAGTCGTCGACCACAGCTACTATGGGAAGCCTGGAAATGACTGGCATGGGGAGGGTTGCAAGCACTGCGTAGAGCAGGATGGCGAAGATGAAGTTGGCCAAGGGGCCTGAAAGGTAGGTGATCATCCGTTTGGATGGATGGACCGAGAACAAGGATCCCTCTTCGGTGTGGGTGAAGGTTCGATGCCCTCCGATGAGGGCCTGGCTGAGATCGTCCGATCCCTTCAGTCGGCAATACCCACCAAGGGGAAACATGCTGATGCGGTATTCAGTGCCTTTGTACAGCGTACCCAGCAGCTTCGGTCCAAGCCCGAAGGAGAAAATTTCAACTTCTATACCATGAATTTTTGCAGCAACCAGGTGGCCGATTTCATGGATGACCACCACGATGGTGATGCCTGCCAGCCCGATGAGATATTTCACCAAGAGGGAGGCGGTCTCACTCATACAAGACTTCTTGCCAGCTGTCTGGCTTTTTCATCCAGGGCCAAAATCTGTGAAAAGGATGCAACCTCTTCATCCCACCTCTGCTGGAGTGTCCGCTGTACCACCTCAATTAATTTCAGGTACGAAATTTTTCGTTGCAGAAAGGCATGCACCGCGATTTCATCGGCGGCATTGAAGGCAAGGGCGCTTGAACCTTTGCGGTTGAGGATCTCAAAGGAGAGTGCGAGCAGAGGAAAGCGCTTGAAGTCTGGTTTCTCAAAGGTCAGGGACAACGAGGAAAAGTCGAGTGGTCTGACCAATGAAGTCCCTCCTTCGCCCAAGGCATTGATGATCGGCAGGGTCATATCGGGAGTACCGAGTTGGGCGTAGACAGCACCATCGAAGGTGCGAATCATCGAATGGACGATTGACTGTGGATGAATCACCACTTCGATCCGGTCGGCGTCAAAACCGAACAAGTAGGAGGCTTCAATCACTTCCAAAGCCTTGTTTGCCATGGTTGCGCTGTCGATGCTGATTTTCTTTCCCATGTTCCAGGTGGGATGGGCGAGAGCCTGATCGACCGTGATGGTTGAAAACTGTGAGGCGTCGAGTGTTCTGAACGGCCCGCCGCTCGCAGTAAGGACCAAGGATTGCACCTGGTTTCGTTCATGGCCCTTGAGCAGTTCAGCCAAGGCTGAGTGTTCGCTGTCGACCGGTATGATGCGGCAGTCGTTTTCTTTAGCCACATCAAAGAGGTATGATCCAGCGCATACGATGCTTTCCTTGTTGGCGAGGGCAAGATCGAACCCACATGAAAGGGCTTCAAGGGAAGCCTGCAAACCTTCAAAGCCGGCGATGGCATTGAGGACGATATCTGCTTCAAGCGAGTGAAGCATCTGCTTAAGGCCGGAAAAGTATGAGTAAGTCTGAATGTTGGGAAGTGATTCGAGCTCAGATCCGGTAAGGCACACTGCCTTGACAGAGAATTCCCGGGCCAAGGCAACCAACTGGGATTCATTGGCATGCGCCGACAATCCAACGACGGAGAGATCGAGGTGCTTGGTTCGAATGGCCTTGAGTGCAGTAGTGCCGATACTTCCTGTACACCCAAGGATGATGACCCGTTTCATACAACTCCTAGAAGAGCGAGAGCAAGATCCAAAAAACAGGGGCGCTTGCCAACATCGAATCGATGGAGTCCAAAAGGCCGCCGCGGCCGGGGATCAGGTTTCCACTGTCCTTCATGTGAGCAGAACGCTTGAAGGCGCTCTCAATCAAATCACCGATATTGGCAGCCGTACTGGTTGCCAAGCCTAGGATGATCGCCTGGATCAGGGATACCTGTTCCTTGATGCCTGGAACAAAGAAACAGAAAAGAACTGAAAGCAGGATTGTAGTTGCCGTCCCGCCGACAAATCCTGCAATGCTCTTGTTTGGGCTTACCTTGACAAATCCCTTATTGGCCCTGCCGAATGACATACCGAAGATGAAGGCAAAGATGTCATTGCCGAAGACAAGCAAGAAAAAGAGCAAAAACGATTGGGTGGGGTAGGCGAGCGTGGAAATTCGTTGGATGAACGTAATCAGAAGGCCGGGGTAGAGCAAAAGCAGGCTTTGCCCTGCAATACGGGAGAGAGATTTCGCAAATGCATCCCCGACCCCATAGAATAATTCGTTGGAGAAAAGGCCCAAAGCCATGAGTACGACAGCCAAGTCGACCAATGGAAGGTTGGGATAATACGCTATCTCAAGCCACTGGGCGAACGGCAGCAAACCGATTACATAGGAAGGAAGATGAACCTTTACGTTCTCGCTTTTTTGATAAAGATCCTTCAGCTCTTTCGCCCCCCAGCTTGCAGCGGCCATGGCAAGGATCGAGAGAGCGAGATAGGAGTTGTGGGGGAGGAAAAAAATTATGCAGAACAAGGTAGGAAGCGTAACTATGGTGGTAAGCACCCTCTTCGCCATTGATGTCATTCTACTCCCCCAAATTTTCTTACTCGCTGGCTATAATCCTGGCAGACTTTATGAATATCATCCTCGTTCCAGTCAGGCCAATATTTTTCATAGAAAGCAAGCTCAGCATATGCACTGTCCCACAAGAGAAAATTACTCAGTCTCTTTTCGTTTGCACTTCTCACTATCATATCGACAGGCGGTACCTGAGGCAAGTCCAAATTATCAGCTATGGCAGCCTCGGTAATGCTTTTTCCTGGGTTCTGCTTGAGGAATTTGTTCACGGCCCTGCAGATTTCATCCCTTCCTCCATAGTTGATCGCTATGATAGCGGTAATGGTGGAGTTGTTTCTTGTTTCCAAGACAGTTTTTTCAATGGCCGTTTGCACATCATCAGGCAATGCCTTGAGATCGCCCCTGGCAAGGATGCGAATCCCATGTTTGTTGTAGAATGCCAGTTCACCATGAATCTTCGAAACGAAGAGATGCATCAAGTACTGCACTTCCTGCTCGCTTCGTTTCCAATTTTCAGTAGAGAAGGTATAGAAGGTGACATACCCGATGCCCTGTTGTGCCGCCTCGCATATCACTCGTTTGAGGGCTTTCAAGCCTTCAGCATGTCCGGCGGTGCGAGGAAGCGATCGCTTCTTCGCCCATCGGCCGTTTCCATCCATGATAATGCCAAGGTGGACAGGGACAACGGGTTTCTCTTCCATCCTAGATCTCCATGATTTCCTTCTCCTTCTCATCAGAGAGGGAGTTGATCTGGGCGATGTAGGAATCGGTCATCTTCTGAATCTTGCTCTCGGCGTCCTTGAGCTCGTCCTCGCTGATTGCCCCGCTTTTCTGCAGTTTCTTCAGTTCATCCATGGCCTCCCGCCTGATGTTGCGCATCGCAACCCTGCTCTGTTCCGCAGTAGCCTTTGCGCTCTTGACCAGTTGCTTGCGCCTCTCTTCATTCAAAGGGGGGAAGTTGAGACGGATCAGCTTGCCGTCGTTGTTCGGAGGGAGTCCGAGGTCGCTTTTCAGGATTGCCTTTTCGATAGCGCTCAATACGCTCTTGTCCCAAGGCTGGATGACAATCATCCTGGCCTCCGGCACGCTGACAGTTGCGACTTGGTTGATGGGTGTCTCCGATCCATAGTAGTCGACACGAATCTTGTCCAGAAGGGATGCCGAAGCTCTTCCGGTTCTCAGACTGGAAAAATCCTTGGAAAGACTCTCAAGACTCTTAAGCATCTTGTTTTCGCACGTATCAAGTACCTGTTGCATAGATATCTCCAATAAAACTACCGCTCACAGGGGTGAGCGGTGGGCATTAAACGATTGCAGTTAGTTACTGCAGGAAGCGACGCCGGCGCGAAGGAAGGAGAAGTTGACAATTTCGAGCTTGCCGCCCGCACTCTTTGCAACTTCAGCAGCCTTCTTCTCAACACTCATGGAGTCGTCCTTTACGAACGGCTGTTGGAGAAAGCAGATTTCTGAGAGATGCTTGCTCAGCTTGCCCTTGACAATGCCTTCCAATACCTTGGCGGGCTTGTCGAGTTTTGCCGCCTGAACAGTGAAAATCTCAGTCTGCTCCTTGATATATGATTCATCAACGGTGGAGGTGCTGAGATACGCGGGGGTGAAGGCAGCGACGTGCAGGGCACAATCGTTGGCGAATTCCTTGACCAACTCGTTCTCGAACAACTCAGCCTTGTCCGCCTTGAACATGACCAATACTCCCAAGGAACCATTTCCATGGATGTAGCTGGAAGCATACTCATTCGGTCCAAGCTCGAAGAAACACAGGTTTTTCAGAGCCATGTTCTCCTTGATGATGGCGATAAGGTCATTGACCATGCCGGTCAACTCGTCGTTGATCTGCTTATATCCCTTGGCGAGTGCGACATCACAAATCTTGTTGCCAAGCTCGGCGAACTGCTCATTGGTGGCAACAAAGTCGGTTTCACAGGAAAGTTCAGCCATAACAGCCTTGTCTTTCTGCACCTTTACGAATATACGGCCGTTGTCGGTTGCACGATCCTGGCGCTTTGCAATTGCAGCAAGCCCCATTTCCTTGAGGAGTCTTTCAGCAACAGCGAAATCGCCGTTGGCCTGAGTCAATGCCTTCTTGCAATCCATCATGCCTGCACCGGTAAGGTCGCGCAGTTTCTTTACTTCATCAGCGGTAATTGCCATGCTTGTTCTCCTTAGTCTTTGTACAAGGTCTCTTCATCAACGAGAAGGTCCTCTTCTTCGCCCTCTTCCTCATCCTCATCCTTCTTCTCTACAGCCTTCTCCTCGAACTTGGAGAAGTCTGCATTCTCATCGGTGGAAAAGACGATGGCTTCTTCTTCCTTGTCCTTGTTGACGACTTCTTCACTCTCGTCTTCGTTGCCCAGAGTCTCGATGATCTGGATGCCGGCTTCATTGTCGGCGTCAACTACTGCGTTGGCGATGATCTCAACAAAAAGGCTGATGGCACGAATTGCGTCATCGTTGCCGGGGATGGGGTAGGTGATATCGGTGGGGTCGCAGTTGGTGTCAACGACGGCAATGACAGGAATTCCCAAGCGTTTTGCCTCGGCTACAGCGATGGCTTCTTTCTTGGTGTCGATGATGAAGAGGGCTCCGGGCAGATCCTTCATATCCTTGATGCCGCCAAGGTTCTTCTCCAACTTGATTTTCTGCTTGGTAAGCAGGGAGACTTCCTTCTTGGTAAGGGAATCGAAGGTCCCGTCGATTTCCATCTTCTCAATCTTCTTCAGCGTTGCAATGGATTTCTTGATGGTGCTGAAGTTGGTCAACATACCGCCGAGCCAGCGATTGTTGATGTACGGCATGCCGCATCTCTTGGCTTCTGCTTCAATAGCCTGCTGGGCCTGCTTCTTGGTTCCAACGAACAGGACCGTCTTGCCCTGCTTTACGACTGCACGAACAGCATCATAGGCTTCAACGATGCAGGCAGAGGTCTTTTGCAGGTCGATGATGTGGATTCCATTTCTCTGACTGAAAATGAAACGGGCCATCTTGGGGTTCCACCGCTTGGTCTGGTGGCCGAAATGTACGCCTGACTCGAGCAGGCTCTTCATGGTAACTACGGACATAATCCTCCTGTCTGACGACACACCTCTCCCAACGGGACAGGTCTTGACTGTGCGTCACCCTTCTACTCTTACTCACCCCTGGGGGCGGAGATTCCGTTTTGCATACACAAACCGGTACTGCCTAGTATTTCAGAAAACAAAAAGTATGACAAGTATCAGGGAACCCATAGCTGTCAGGGTGAAGTCTTTTCTTCCAGAATTCTTTTCAACTGTTCCACCGGCAAGCCGATGACCGTCCCCCTGTCTCCATCGATTCGGTCGACCAAGTGCTTTCCCAGCCCCTGGATGCGGTAGGAGCCTGCAGCTCCTTCCCACTCCCGCGTCTCTAGATATGCTTCAATTGCCGGCTCATCCAGGTCCTTGAACCAAACCAAGGCCCGATCCGCATCACAGAACTCCTGATTTTCATACCACAACGCCCACCCTGAGTAGACCTGCTGGGCCTTTCCACTGAAACTCTGAAGCTGGTTCTTTGCATCCATCTGGTCAACAGGCTTGCCGATGAGCTTGCCCTCGAACCATATGAGGGTGTCGCAGCAAAGCACCGGAAGTGTATAGGAAGGGTGCTCTTTCCGATAAGCCTGCAGCTTGCGTCGGGCAAGCATGGCCACCACGTCAGCCGGATCTGACATGTCGAATGTCTCATCGCTATGGGTGGGACAGGTTGCAACCTCGATTCCCAACTCCTGGAGCAGTGCCTTGCGTGCCACCGATTGGCTGGCAAGGATGAGGCGGGGCAGCATGTGACTCAATTCAGGCAAGTTCTTCCTCCAATTCCTCTATTTCCATCGTCAAGGAGAGCCAGGATTCCTCCTGCTGTTCCAATGCCATATGCAGATGCTCCTTTTGTTGGACCAGTGCAGTTATCTTTTCAGCATTGCTGTAGTTTTCAACCAAAGCCATTTGCTGTTCCGTGTGCTGGATTTTTTCCATAAGCAATTCATGAGCCTTCAACAGCTCATCACTCTGCCTGCGCAGCGTAGTGAGCCTATTCTTTTTCCGGTTTGCTTCCTTGAAGGAGAGTGCGGCTTTTGCTGCAGAAGGTTCGCCACTACTCACCGCCGAACTTTTTTTGTGGCTCTCGACTTTCTCCTTCTGTTCCAGCTTGTAGATGAAGTACTCATAATCACCATCAAACACTTCGGGTGGCTTGTCTTCGGTAAGGTAGAGAATCTTGGTAGCTATATGTTCAATGAAATAGGAATCGTGGCTGACGAACACCATGGTGCCATCGTACTGTTTGAGGGCTTTGAGCAACATCTCCTTGGCGTTTATGTCCAAGTGGTTGGTCGGTTCGTCGAGAATGAGCAGGTTCACCGGATGCAGCAGGATTTTGAGCAAGGCGAGCCTGCTCCGCTCCCCGCCGCTGAGCACCGACACCGGCTTGAATACATCATCCCCGCTGAAAAGAAACGAGCCAAGATAGTTGCGCAGTTTTGGCAGGTCGGCGGTTGCCGCTATGCTGGAGACCTCCTGGAGAACTGAATTATCCGGATTGAGGGTTTTCTCTGTATCCTGGGCGAAGTAGCCGATTGTTACGTTGCTGCCAAGCCGTACGACTCCGCTGAAATCGGAATCCTGTCCGCTGATGATCCTTAGTAGCGTGGATTTGCCACTGCCGTTCTTGCCCGTGACGGCAAGCCTCTCCCCTTTGTTGACCAACAGGGAGAAGTCGGAAAAAATCTCCCGGGTGGAATAACGCTTGCCAAGATGCTCGATGATCAGCACATCGTTTGGGCTGTGCGGAGCAGGAGGAAAGCTGAAGGAGAGTTGCTTCAGGTGCGACGGCACTTCAACGATATCGAGTTTTTCAAGCATTTTGATGCGGCTCTGCACCTGCTTGCTCTTGGTCGCCTTGTACCGGAACTTTTCTATGAACTGCTCGGTTTTCTCAAGCTGTTCCTGCTGCACCTTGTAGGCTGCTTCCAGTTGGGCGATTTCCAGCTCCCGTTGCTTGACATACTGGGTGTAATTGCCGCTGTAGCGATGCAGTCTGCCTTGGAAGAGCTCATAGACTTCATTGACCGTTTCGTCGAGAAAGCCTTGGTCATGGCTTACAATCATCACGCCGCCATCAAAAACTTTCAAATAGTTTTTCAGCCAGTAACGAGCCTCGATATCGAGATAGTTGGTCGGCTCGTCCAGCAGCATGATCGTGGGATTCTCCACCAGGATCTTGGCCAGGGCGATTCTCATCTGCCACCCGCCGGAGAACTCCTTGGAGGGGCGGTCCATATCCTTGTTCGAGAAACCCAGTCCGAACAGGACCTGCTGGATGGACTCCTTGCGGCCGTAGTATCCTTCATTGAGCAGGGTTTCCTGAATCTCATGCACCCGAATCAGGAGCGACTCGGTCTTGTCTTCCTCGCCCGCCTGGGCAAGGTTTGTTTCCAGCTCATGCAACTGATCCAACATCTCATCAAAACGGGCATAGGCCTTCTCGACTTCCTCGTATACGGTGCCTTCCTCAAAGACGATGTCGCTTTGCGGAAGATAGCTGATCCTCATGCCCTTGGTGGCCGAATATGCAAAGTCATCCGCACTCATGTGGCCGCTGATCACTTTCAGCAGGGTGGACTTGCCGCTCCCATTGCCTCCGGCAAGTGCACTGCGGCTTTTATCCGATAAGGTGAAGGAGATATCACTTAGGATATCCCGATCGGCAAAAGCCAATTGAACCCGTTGTACCTGCAAGGTTGCCACGCTTGTTCCCCTTTCTCCAAACGGGTGTTGAAAAGCCCGTTGAATGACGTTATGATTACCTTAACACAAGCGTGTATTCGGTGACAATCCACCCCAACTCAGGAGGTCTTCAGTGCTTTGCCTTACACTTACCGGCTCAACCTTGGAGGAGAACCGGGCATTAGTTGAACGCAACCGCAAATGGATCTCCCTTGCAGAGCTCCGTCTCGATTACCTGCACCCGGATGAACAAAAAATCGCCTCTTCTTTTCCTTCCACCGTAGACCTGCCGGTGATTCTGACGCTCAGGCGCAGCTCTGATGGAGGTGCCTGCACCCTGGGGGAGAAACAGCGGCTGCAACTGCTGTATGAGGCTGCAAAAGGCGATTTTGCCTATGTCGATATTGAAGAGGACGTCAAGAAAGCCGATTTGAAGTTCAAGGACCCGCTCTTCGAGCAGAAAGTGGACCTTGAGCAGAGCCTGAGGCAGCGTTCGGTAAAAATCATCCGTTCGTATCACAACTTTGAGTGCGTTCCTGCCGATATCTACGCAAGGATCAACAAGCTTGCAGCAAAAGGTGATATCCCCAAGGTTGCTGTCACACCGCAAAGCATGATGGATGTAATCACGCTGTTCCGTGTGGAGCAGGAGTTGGGCAATCTCAAGGAAAAAATTGTCATCGGCATGGGCGATTACGGCATCTGCACCCGCATATTGTACAAAAAGTGCGGATCTTTGCTCAGTTTCTGCTCCGATGGCCAAGCCGCGCCCGGTCACCTCGGCGCCCAAACGATGAGTGAACTCTATCGTGCTGACAAACTTGACGAGAAGACCCATATATTCGGCATCATCGGCAACCCCGTCTATCATACGGCCAGCCCGAAAATCCATAATCCCGGTTTCGAAGCCATCCGGTACAACGCAGTCTATGTCCCCTTCCTGGTCGATTCCGTCCGGGCGTTCTTCAAGCTCGCAGAAATGTTGCAGATTCATGGGTTCTCCGTGACGGTCCCGCACAAACGCAGCGTGCAGCCGTACCTGGGAAGAATCACCCGCGAGGTGAAACAGATCGGTTCCTGCAATACAGTGGTTCGCATCCAGAACATGTGGAAGGGCATCAATACCGATTACTACGGCTTCTTGGCCCCGATTTCCGAACCGCTAGGCAAGGGAGAAATCAAGAATGCCTTGGTCGTAGGGGCCGGAGGAGCCGCTAGGGCGGTGGTGTGGGCGCTACACAATCATGGAGTGAAGGTCACCATCCTGAACCGCAGTCTCGAGCATGCCCAAACGCTTGCATCAGAGACGATGAGCTCATTCGATACCTTGGAAAACGCTCATCTGTACAACGGAATCCCTGAGTTGGTTGTGCAGACAACCTGTGTCGGCATGGGAAATCTGAGCGATGAGGAAAGTATTCCCTCCTTCAGCTTCACCGGAAAGGAAATCGCCTATGATCTGGTCTACAATCCCAGACTGACACGTTTCTTGAAGCGTGCCATGGAAGCAGGGTGTACAATCATCGGAGGCTCACAGATGCTGATGGAGCAGGGTGAACTGCAGTTTGAAGCCTTCACCGGGTATCACTATCCCCACTGGATCCAGGCTGACATCTGATTCACGAGACATGAAATCGAACCAGCTGTATGAGAAAGATCTTGCTGATGGGCAGGATCTTCACTTCCATGGTCGGCATGACCGCTGCTTTCAGCAGGGCTTCCCGCTCGACCGTGTAGGCCACCTCGAGGGCCTGAACGACCAATTCCTGGTCGGTCAGCTGCAATTGCAATGCTACATCCTTGCGACCGACCGCCTGCCGGACCAGACTGACCTTGCCTTGGTAGTCAAAGCCGCCTGCTTCAATGGTGGTATTGATCGCCTGGGCTACAACCTGGCTTGACGAAAGAATCATTTTTGCGTGGAATCGGTGCAGCAAATCCTGTTTTTGTGCTTGGGTGAACGGGGATGACTCGATTTCCCTCTGCAGGGATTCATCGGTTATCATCTGAATCTTATCGCCATCCACTTTGAGTGTTGTACAGCGGTGGCATCGCAGTGCCTGTTGTACAAGAAGGGAGAGCGAGACCGGTTCTTTCTGTTTTAGTACCTCGATTTTCTCGTACGACCTGGTAGCACCGATAAGCAACCCCGCAGAGGCCAGGATCTGCCGCCATGTCTCCTCGGTATCGCGTCGCATCAGAAACAGGGTAGGGCTGATGCTCTTGTATCGGTGCTCGGCAAGGGCCGGAAGGTTTTGGACGACATGGGCGGTCCTCTCATCACAGCTCAACAGCAGTGCGTCATACACGGTGATGGCTTGATACCGCTCATTGAGCATGCCAAGCTGCTTGAGCAGCAAGGAGTGCATTGCTGTACTGCTGTTCTCTTGCAGATACTGCTTGATTTCCCGATAGCTGAGACCTGAATCCAAACCCCGGAGAAAACTCTCCTTGGTCAGGCGGTACCGTTTTTGGCGGTCAAGCACCTCGATGAAGGTGAATCGATAGAGGATATCGTCCATCAGGCGGTTCCCCAGATAGCTGATCGTCTGGTCGCTGTCTATCAAAAGTGCATTGGATTGCTGTTCAAGCTCGATATCGGCGACCTTCCACACCCCGTCGAGGGTGATGACACCCCAAGTCGACAGATGAGTCAGCACCTCACTGTCATAGGCGATGCCGTGCTTGAGTGAGAGCGAGCGGATCAAGAGTTTCAGCGAGGAGGTGTCGATTTGCGCAAGAGCGTTGAGGTAAGAGAGCAGGTCGGAGCAAAAAGCGAAGCTGCTTTCTCCCCTGAACGTGTTCATCTGCGAGCACAACAACAAACATATGAGCTGATGATCGTTCAATTGCAGCAACATCCTGGCCCTGTCGTAGTCGATCGATACTTTTTTCTCTCCTGTGAGAATCAGATTCTGTGTCAGTACCTGGGTGAGTGCGGTGAACATCTGCTGCAACGGTTGCAGTTCGAAGCTTGGGAACACTTTCAGGTACTCTTCACGAAATACAGCCTTGGACTCTTTGGCGACCAGCGACAGGTAGGCCCGCAAAAATTCGGTGCTGCAATACGGGGCGGTGGAAACCTGTTGCCCGTGTTCACCGAACAGGGGCCTGAGGCTGCACCGCGACGCCAGTTCTTCAGCAAGCAGGGGATTGAATACGAGTTTGCCCTCATCGGTGAGAAGGACCAAGCGCTCCTGCAGATTGGCCACCCGCCTGAGAACCGTACCATAGCTGTACGAGCCTTTGAGCAGATCCATCACACCTTCCGATGGAAGGGGACCGGTGACTGCAAGCAGGCTGAGGATCACCAAATCGAGCTCGTCCAGAAGTTCCAGCATGCGGTCCTGGTGTGTCTTCTGGCTGAAGAATTGGCAGAGTTTTGCCGTCAGCTGGGGTTTATGGAACGGCGTGGTCACCACCCCGAGGTAATTACGCACCAAATAGAAATACGTGTCCTCGTTGTAGCGGCCCAGCATTTTCATGAATAGCTGTTGTGCCTGATCGGTCAATTGGTCCATACCTCTATCTCATAAGAATATCCCTGCTCGGCAAGGAATTTTTGGCGGTTGGAGGCAAACTCCTCCTCATTGGAGTAACGGGTCACCACCGAGTAGAAGAAACTCGATCGGTTTTTCGGCCTGAGGATTCTTCCCAAGCGCTGAGCCTCCTCGCTTCGGCTCCCAAAGGTGCCGGAGACCTGGATGGCGACCGAAGCATCGGGCAGATCGATGGCGAAATTGGCCACCTTGCTGACAACCAGAATCCTGCAATCACCTTCCTTGAAGGCCTTGTACAGTTCCTCACGCTTGGCATTCGGGGTGCTGCCGGTGATGATGGGAAGTCCGAATGCATCAGCAATCTGTTTCAGCTGGTCCAGATACTGGCCTATGATCAGGATGAAATCATCCGGATGCCGGCTGACCAAATCCTTCACCACCTCCAGCTTCAGTGGATTCTCGCTGGCCATGCGATACTTTTCCCGCTTGGTTGCCAGTGCATAGGGAATCTCCAACTCCTTGGGGAGGTCGATGCGGATTTCATGGCAGTATGCTTCGGCGATGAAACCCTGCTGCTGCAACTCGTTCCATGGTACATCGAAGCGTTTGGGACCGACGAGGCTGAACACCTCGTCCTCCCTTCCGTCCTCCCGCACCAAGGTGGCGGTCAGACCGACGCGGTAGACTGCCTGCAGCTCGGCGGTGACCTTGAATACAGGAGCGGGCAGCATATGCACTTCATCGTAGATGATCAGGCCCCAACGGCCCTTGGTCAGCAGTTCCAGATGGGGGAACGGCCCTTCCTTGTCAGGGCGGTAGGTGAGCACCTGATAGGTGCAGACCGTCACATCCCTTGGGTCCTTGCGCTCGCCGGTATATTCACCGATTTGATCGCTGCCAAGCGTGGTCTTGTCCTGAATTTCCTGCATCCACTGGTGCACAGCCGCCACATTGGTGGTTACCACCAAGGTACGGGTGCACAGCCGTTGCATGATCTGCATGCCCACCACGGTCTTGCCTGAACCACAGGGCAGTACTATGGTGCCGAAGCCGCAACCGGGTCCCAGATCCCCAAGCAGGGCATCAGAAGCCATCTGCTGATAGGGTCTGACGGAAAAAGGTTTGCCGCCGAGGGTTTCAGTCCTCAAGGCGATCGGTACTTCCGGCCCCTTGGCGAGCGGCACCCTGTCATCGACCGGGTAACCGATTTTGATCAGTTGCAGTTTCACCTCGCCCCGTGCGTACGTTTCCAGCAGAAAGGAGTGTTCATCCTTGACCACCAGCAGCTTGGACAGGGCCTTGCGCTGCATCAGCTCGGTCTTGATCCGCTGACTATCCACGGACAACCGATAATAGCGGGGGTCGTCGCTTTCGCCCAGGCGGACTTTTCCCCATCTCGATGCAATGTCCTTGACGTAGAAAAGGATGCTTTCGGGAACGGGAAACCTCGACCAGGCCTTGAGCCTGTCTACAACCGAATCCGCATCGAAACCCGAGGAGGCCGCATTCCACAAGGAAATGGGGGAGAGTGCATAGGTGTGCATGTGTTCCGGGCTCTTGATCAACTCACAAAAGCGGACCAAATCGGCACGGCAGGCCTCACTGTCCTTGTGATGGACATCCAACAGCAGGGTCTTGTCACTTTGTACGATCAGGGGGGTGTCTTGCATCATGTTCTTCCAAACGCAGTGTAATAGAGGTCGATCAGCGTGATGGCCACCATCGCCTCAACCACCACCACAGCCCGGGCACAGATGCAGGGGTCGTGTCTGCCCTCCACCACCAAGGTTGTTGTCTCATTGTTCTTGTTGACTGTCTGCTGGGCCCTGGAGATCGAGGAAGTGGGTTTGATGGCTGCCTGCAGGACGATTTCCTGCCCGCTGGAGATGCCGCCCAGAATCCCTCCTGCATGGTTGGATAAAAACCCTTCGCTGGTTCTCTGGTCGTTGCACTCGCTGCCCCGCATTGCAGCACAGGCGAAACCCGAACCGAATTGGATTCCTTTCACCGCCCCGATGCTCATCACAGCATGGCTGAGCAGGGCCTGCAACTTGCCGAAAACCGGCTCGCCGAGCCCGGCGGGGACGCCGTTGACCCTGCACTCGATAACGCCGCCGATGCTGTCGTTCTCTGCTCTCACTTGTTCGATCAGGGCTGTCATCTGAACGGCGGCAACCTTGTCGGGGCAGTTCATGACATTGTCCGCCTCATCCCAATTCCGTTTATGGGCAACTATCGAGCCGACTTGCACCGTCCCGGCCTGGATGGTTATTCCCCGTTTTGCAAGCAGCTGCATGGCTAAAGCCCCTGCAGCAACCCGTGCACTGGTCTCCCTTCCGCTGGACCTGCCGCCACCTCGGATATCGCGAATCCCATACTTCTTGTAGAAGGTCCAGTCGGCGTGTCCTGGACGGAAAACATCCTTCAGGTGGTCGTAATCGGCTGATTTTTGGTTGGTGCTGTAAAGTATCATGGCAATCGGGGTGCCGGTGGTATAGCCCTCATACACTCCCGAAAGAATGGAGAGTTCATCGATTTCATTGCGCTTTGTCCCGGAGGGATTTCCCCCCGGACGACGACGGTTCATCTGTTCCTGCAGCGCCTGCATATCAATCTTGAAACCGCTTTCCACCCCGTCGATGATGACACCGAGGGCAGGGCCGTGAGACTCGCCGAACGTGGTGACGGTAAATGCATTTCCAAAGCTGTTGTGACCCATTTCATACCTCGCTCTTGAGTGTTTGCACAAGGAAGTTGGCTGTATCGCGGATATCGGGATAATTTGGTAATTGTACCAAAACATCACAGATGTTTCCATAGATTGCGTGTCTTCTTGCATACAGGGCGTGAAATGAGCCTTTTGGGTCTTTCTCATCCAAGAAGGGAGGTACTCCGTCATGAAGAATCCTGCCAAGCAGCACCTCTTCATCAACCATCAAATAGATCAGTTTCCCATGGCTTTTTGCAAGGCTGAGCAACTCGTTGTTGTCCGAGGCCCCGCCTCCAAGGCTTATCACGGTGCGTTGTGTTTGCAAAGAGAGAAAAGTCTTCAGCGAAATGACTTCCTGGTTCTGGAAGGCTGCTTGGCCCTCCTGCTTATAATAGGCTCGTATGCTCAGGCAAGGTGCAATGGCTCTCAGTATCAGGTCGTCCAAATCAACCCAAGCCAGATTGTTTGCTTTCGCATACAAACGTCCTAGCGTGGATTTCCCGCTGTGCTTGATCCCGCAGAAAAAAAGATGGCCGTCCATACTCATCGCTGGTCGAACAAGCCGATCCACTGCTCGTCATAGGCATCGATGGAAGGAACCTCGGCTGCTTGCTTGGTATAGTACTGTTTCCTGCGTCGTTCCTTCTGCTGATGAACCAAGGTATCCACAGCCATCTGGTACCGGGCTTCATGCAGGTTCTTGCGCACCTGCTCCTCATAGTGATTGATATGAACCGTCTTTTTCAAGGCGAAGTGGAAGGTGACAATCATTGCATACCAGAAAAGGGAGAGCAGAAGCGGTTGCAGGTCGAAATAGGTATAAGGCAGCGGTATCGATCCTGGATCGCTGGCGACCCGGTAGAGATTGAGTGCGTTCGGCCACAGGATGAACAAGGTCAACAAGAGAGGGACGATCCAGTACAAGCCTTGGCGTGAAAACAGAAAGCGCAGGCAGGCGGTGAAGGCGAGAAAGTTCAAGAGCAGGCAAACCAAGGGAAGTGCATATAATTCAGCCATGGAACCTCCGCTATCCAAAGAGTCTTTTCCTATGATACCATAGGCCAACGATTTGGGGAATAACTATGAAATTGCAGAATCAAATCTCCGAGCAGTTGTTGAAACAACGAAAGACCGAGAAACAAGAGGATGTTCGTGGTCCTTACTACCGCGATACCACCGCCATCATCCACTCATCGGCCTTCAGGCGGCTGAAGCACAAGACCCAGGTCTTCTTCGCCCCAAGCAACGACCACATCTGCACCCGCATGGAACATTGCCTGCATGTGGCCTCCATTGCATCCACCATCTGCCGAGGTTTGGGCCTCGATACCGAACTGGCCTGGGCGATTGGAATGGGCCACGACTTGGGCCACACCCCCTTCGGCCATACCGGTGAGAAGATTCTCTCTTCCAAGATGCAGCAGGCGGGCTTCGGCCCGTTCGAACATGAGATAAACAGCCTCAGGGTCGTCGATTTCCTCTCCAACCAGGGCAAAGGTCTCAACCTGACCTATGCAGTGCGTGATGGAATTGCCTGCCACAACGGTGAAAAACTGGTGAAATCCATCAAGCCGACCTTTGAGGTCAGAAACTTGGATGCCTTGCAAGAACGCAAAGGCCTGCTTCCGGCAACCTATGAGGCCGCAGTCGTCCGGCTTTGTGACACCATTGCGTATCTGGGTCGGGATTTTGAGGATGCCTGCAGACTGGGGCTTATATCCAAGAGAGATCTTCCTTGGGATGTGGAGAAGCTCCTTGGAAACCGAAACGCCCAGATTATCGATACCCTGGTATTTGATGTCATCGAACATTCAAACAGTGAGGATGGTATCAGTTTCAGTGATGAGTTGTTCCCCGCAGTCCAGAAGATGATTGCATTCAACTATGAATACATCTACAAAAGCCCCATGCTGGAAGGGTATGAGCGATATTTCAGCCGGCTTTTCACCCTGATATTGGACTATCTCGGGTATCTGCTTGCCACCTATGAGTTCAACGAGGAGCTGTACACCCAGGAAAAGAACATGCTTGCAATGGGGTTCTATCATCATTTGATGGATATGAAGGATGCCTACCTGCAAAAGGACGGCAACCTGGACCGCCTGATCTTCGACTATATCGGAGGCATGAGCGACAACTTCTGCCTCGATTGTGCCAACGAGATTCTCAAGCCGGAGCATTTGAACGACAGCATCGAGCACTCGCTTACCGGAAAATGGTTTGACGTGCGCTAGCGTGAGTTTACAAGTTATCTGCCCCGTTTGGGGCTTTTTTTTTACCCTAAAAGGAAT
>DJGJ01000045.1 GCA_002432715.1 Sphaerochaeta sp. UBA5849
CCTCTTGAGTTTGACCCGTGCATCCTCAGTTGTGAACTGCCAGTCGATTCCTTTTTGTTTGGAATTCCTCACTCGGCTCCAAGTGGAGACTTCCCGCTGGACAGTCTCAAGATCAGGAAGACGCCTGGTTGCAATGCATTGGGAAGTGAGTGCTGAGAGTTCACATTCTGCCATGTTCAACCAGCTACCATGCTTGGGGGTGAAATGGAGTTCCAACCTTGAGGCAATTCGGAACGCTTCTTGAGGGAGAAATGCATCGTATAGTGATCCTATCGTATGAGTATTCAAGTTATCCAGCACAAGCAGAACCCGCTCAGCATCGGGATAGTCCTCATCAAGCAGCCTCTTGACCTGGTGGGCCCAATCAATCTTGGTCCGGTGCTCTTTTGCATCTGCATATCTATATTTACCAAGCGGCTCATTGAACATGAAGATGCTGCAGGTACCCTTACGGATATATTCTGAATCTTCCCTCAGAGGTTTTCCTTTCTTCATGGGAATGCTATTTCTTTTATGTGAAAGCAATTGTAGGGGCTTTTCATCCATACAGACTACGGGCCTCTTTGGATTATAAGGCAAGGAGTATACGGACAGGACATCCTCCATTGCCGCCACAAAGGCGCCGCTCAGTTTGGCGGGAATGGTCCAGCATTTCTTCAGGTGAGGCTGAAACTCGTTTTTTTTAGTGTCCGGGAGACAGTCATAGGGGAGATTTCATCGATATACTGAAGTTCCACCATCTTGTCTGCAAGCAACCTGACTGTCCATCTGGCATATCCTTCAGGAACCGGAGAGCAGCACAAGGCTATCAGGTGGGCCTCCACATACCCATTGACCTTGGTATCTCTAGGTCCCTTCTCCCTTTTTTTCCGTAATACTACAGCCTCAACATTCTTGTTCAGATTGTGGAAAGACTTCTTGACCGCTTTCACTGTGGGTAGGCTGACATCTACCTTTTCAGCAATTGCAGATTCTGTTGGAGGACGTGAACCGGACGAATCGTCCGCCTCAAGCAGGATCCTTGCTCGTTTCACTGCTTGGACAGGCCTTACACCCTTAGAGATGTAATCCTTGAGAAACTGTTTCTGCTCATCATTGAGAGTGATGTTCTTTTTCTTGTATGCCATGACAGTACCTTCCTTATTATTCTCTACTTTGAAGGATACTGTAAGTATGATGAAAAGTATATATTTAAGTGTTACAAGCTACTAGTCTCCTCATTGTCAGCTTCCTTGTTACTCCCTCCACTATCGATATACAGTTTTTGGGTTTTGATTAGTGGAAAGGAAGCACGACGGCTTTCCTGTCGCAAAGGAATCTGATATGAAACGAATCAACCTGGTACGCACGATTTCTTTCGTGCTCCTTCTCTCAACCTTGTTTTTCAGTTGTGCAACGCCGATCGACCAGCAAGTCGTTCCGCCTATTCCAGCGGAGCCTGTCGAGGTTGACGCCCAGAGCGAGGTGTTTGTAGTTGAAGGGCCAAAGCTTTCAGAGGCCGCCATTGAGATGCCTCCCCGATATATGAAATACCCTCCTGTCATTCGATATGGTGATTTTGTCGGACTGGTCAATGAGACCGGGTACTCGATCAAGAGTTTTGATCTCTTCAATGACAGGATATTTCTTGAGAGCACAGAAAAGATCAACATGTTCTCAGATGACCTCGGTGATGGACAGCGGGTGGTGATACATCTTACGAACCATCCAGCCCTCTACGAAGGGATACAGAAGCGTGATGGTTCCACCTTCTCTTTCAATGCAGCTGATTGGGATGGGAATCTGTATTGGGGAGAGTGGAATCCAAGTGAAGATGCTTGGAACTTGGTACTCTCTGCCGATCATATGATCTCCGATATCCCAGACCTCGGTATCGAATCTTTCGGTCCTTCGTTTGTCATAGCCAACAAGAGCCCCAATGAGATGGTGAAAGCGGATGACTTCGGCAGGGATTTGCTTCGTGACGGCATATGGGAGGTGAAGGACGATTTCACGTTCAAGGTAAGCCCTGTATTGGTGGAGAATAACCAGATGCTGCACCTCTATGCCTATGCCTACTTGGATAATGAATACCATAAGGAGTGGAACGTCAGCGACGGGTGGCATCTTACGTTCAGTGCCGATGACTTGAGCGTAGTAGTACGTAGTACTCGCTTGCGAAGAATTGGGATACAGGGTATACACAACATATGGAAATGCTTAGAAATCAGCTGACGATGATGATCAAGCCGGCGTCGGCTGCGTGCAATCTTGCCTGCGATTATTGTTTTTATCTGGATACCGCCCATCATCGGGAAGTCGGTGTTCTTCCTCTCATGAAGAACGAGGTTGCCGATGCCATTATCCAAAAGAGTCTAGCAGAGGCAAAACACTGCAGTTTTGTGTTTCAAGGCGGAGAGCCTTCACTGGCTGGTCTCTCGTTCTTTGAACGCTTTGTTGAGCAGGTTGCCTTGCGCAAGTCTGAAGAGCATACCATTTCGTATGCGTTTCAGACCAACGGCTTGAAGGTTGACAGAGCTTGGGCCCGTTTCTTCAAAAAGCACGACTTCTTGGTCGGAGTCTCCTTTGACGGCAGCCCGCGCCTGCATGACCTGCACCGTTTTGACTCCCAACAAAAGGGCAGTGGCAGGTCGGTAGCTTCCGCCCTCTCCTTGCTGAAAGAAGAGGGTGTGCAATTCAATGTACTTTCCGTGGTGACCAATGAGCTGGCCCAGAACATCAAGCAGGCGTATACCTATTTGGTGAACCATGAAATCTACTATCATCAATATATCGCCTGTATGGATCCTCTGCAGGATGAAAAGAGTTATCTGTCACCTGATGTCTATGGCCGGTTCCTCAAGGAGTTGTTCGACCTCTGGTTTGCCTCGTGGCAGCAGGGAACGCCTGTTTCAATTCGGTTTTTTGACAACCTGGTGGGAATGCTAGCAGGCTATCCGCCCGAAAGCTGTGATATGGGAGGAGTTTGCTCGGTAAACTACGTGGTGGAGAGCAACGGGGATGTCTATCCTTGCGATTTCTATTGTGTTGACGACCAACGCTTGGGCAATATAGGAGAGAACTCCTTTGCACAATTGGATGCCAAGCGTACAGAGCTGCGGTTCATCGAGGACTCTCCCAATCGTACCGACGATTGTGCGACTTGTCAGTGGCGGCTTCTCTGTCGTGGCGGATGCAAGCGGTATCGCAGTGAAACCGGATACAAGTACTGCTCATCGATGCAGGAATTTTTCCCCTATGCCATACAGAGACTTGAGATGGTAGCTCGGTCGTTGCAGAAACAATAAGTCTGGAGGGGTGTGTGGAAATACTTTTGGTTGTCATTACGTTCATTGCAACGGTCATCGGTGCCATCAGCGGCATCGGCGGCGGAGTGCTCATCAAACCTGTCATGGATGCCTTGGTTGACTATCCTGTAGCTACCATCAGCTTTCTCAGCGGCAATACCGTTCTTGCCATGACAGCCGTTTCCTTGCTTCGCAGCCGCAAGGACTCAATCAAAGTAGACAGCGTGGTGGGAACGCCTCTTGCCATTGGCGGGGCTTTTGGTGGTGTTTTCGGAAAGCTGATATTCTCTGCCATCCAACAAGCGTATCAGAACGATGCTCTGTTGGGTCTGGTTCAGAATATCCTGATGGTTCTCCTCACTGTCACGGTGTTTTTCTATATCCTGAATAAGTCGAAAATCAAGACGCTGTCCGTCCGCAACAAGGTACTTGCCTTGGCAGCCGGCTTGGTTTTGGGGCTTTTTTCCTCTTTTCTGGGAATCGGGGGAGGGCCGATCAACATCATGTTCCTTTCCTACCTGTTCTCCATGGACAGCAAGCATGCTGCACTCAACTCGTTGTACATTATCTTTTGCAGCCAGGTCGCCAATCTTATTGCCAATATAGTTCAAGGTTGCATTCCGTCGTTCGATGTACTGCTTCTTGTCTCCATGATGGCAAGCGGCATTGCCGGGGCGATGGCAGGGCGGTCAGTATCCAAGAAGCTGGACAACACCCAGGTGGACAAGCTCTTCATGGCACTGATGGCGGTAATCATCCTGCTCTCGCTGAGTAATGTGGTTAAGTTTGCACGTGTTTGAAATACGATATCGATGTACAAGCTGTATGAGTTTTGAAGAATCTGCTCAACGATTTTATTGCTGATTCCCAGCGTATTCATGGTGATAGACTTTTCTTCCAGGACAAACGTATGGCGCGTGCTGGAGGGGGTGAGGCCGGTGGTGGTGTCGGCAATCTTTGTTGCAGCTTGCCTTGTCCTCCTTCACCACACCCGACCTCTTTGCCGTAGGAGTCTTCCTTGTAGCCTTCTTAGCCCTGAACAACAAGAAGATTCCCCTTGGTCCCATCACCTTGTTGATTTTGGGAGCCTTGGCCGGAATTGGTAGATATCTCATCGTCAGCTGAATCGAAAGAAGTGTGTACAGCATTAATTTTAATAGGACTGTTCTGTCATTCCTTTCGTGTGCTTGAGGGGAGGAAGGAATGTAAGTGGGTAGACCCTATGGAGTGTGATCGTTCGTACCAAAAAGGTATTGTTAATAGATACAATTTTCGATTTCTTCTGTCATAGGTTCTGGAATAATCCTTTCTGTTTCGATACACTCCTAGATAATCCTTCTCAGTGTTCAGAGGTGTATTGCTATGATTAGACTAACCAAGCGTGTGTTCACCGATCTTGCGATATGGATGATTGGCTTTGGCATGTTCGTCGGAGTGATATTTCCCTTTTTTACGGTTCTTCTGGGCATGGATCGGTCATTGGCCTACACTTGGTGGTTCTTTTGTGTGTGTATTCTCGCCGGTTTATTTGTTGGAGCGTTTAACATACTGCTTGCAAAAAGTATCGTGGGAGGCCGCTTGGTTTTGCTTTCCAGGCAGATGCAGAAAGTTGAAAACCATTTGAAAGCTGTGGCGGGTAAGAACGAGATTATGGATTGTACCCCCAAGGAGTGTCATCTGCCTGTGGATAGTGATGATTCCATCGGGTTGAGCTCAAAAGCCTTCAATACCCTTGTCGACACACTGGGTTCTTCCTTGCAGCTTGAGATGCAGATGCGCACGTACACCAGTATGCTTACCAGTTATTTGGAAACAAGAGAACTCTGCCAGCACGCCCTCACCAGTTTGATGGAAATATTCAACTTTTCCGGTGGGGCCATCCTGGTTGAGAAAGGCGGTGCGTTGCAGGTGGAGGTATTCATGGGGCTTGTAAGCAGCAAGAACCTCACCGATAACGCCATGGTGCTTACCAGTCTCCAAACATTAAAAGCACGCCTAATCGATATTCCCGACTTTATCCAGGTGGATGGGGTGCTCACCACCTTCAGACCCGTCAAGGTCCTGATTCAGCCAATTGTGTATAAACAACTAGCCTTGGGTGTCATGGTGCTTGCTACCAGTGAAGCGTTATTGCCGGAGAAAGCAGGCAATATCGATCTATTTTCTTCCAGCTTTGCACTCGCCCTGCATAATGCGGTTACGCATGATCAGGTGCAGCAGCTGGCTGCTGTGGATCCTTTGACCGGTATTTACAACCGGCGTTTCGGCCTTACCCGCCTGCATGAAGAATTCATCCGGACAGTCAAACAGAACGGGGCGATCGGCCTGCTTATGCTGGATGTAGACCGATTCAAGCAGATTAACGATACTTATGGTCATACGATTGGGGATCGGGTGTTGCAGGCCATAGCCAGCACAGCCCGCAACCAGCTGCGTGAAGGTGATATCATCGTTCGCCTAGGCGGTGATGAATTCATGATGGTCCTCCTTGGTGCCAATCGTGACGATACCCTGGAAGTGGGGGAGTCGATACGTCGCAGTATTGAAGAGAAGCGCATCATCTATGGCAACCAAGAAATCAGGATAACGGTAAGTATCGGAGGGGCTTCCTTTCCCGAGCATGATGCCAATCATGAAGAGGAGCTCATTGAGGTTGCGGATCAAGCTCTTTACCTGGTCAAGGAGAGCGGGAGAAATCGCGTATCGCTTTAGTGCATGTTCCGCAAGGGCTTGTACAGTAGTGCCAGAAAGACCATCCAAGGGATGAGGGAGAGGATTGAGAAGACCAAGCCGATTATTCCTGCTGTCGACGGGATGCTCATCAAAATCCCACTAACCAAGCCTATGATGCCGATCTTTCTTGGAAGGTCACTTTTCAAAAGGGCATAGGATATGAGAATCAGGCAGATCCCATTGAGGATATAGTAGGAGTTGAAGGCCGTCCCTCTCCATTGCAGGATCAGTGATTCTGCTATGGTCAGCCAGGTTTGCTGTTCCATAGGTGTACCGGCTGCTGCGTAGTTTCTCTGTGCTTCCCAGAGTTCAAAGGCACCGTTGCTGCTATAGTAAGCGGCGATGCCGATATACCCCAGCAGCAGGGCGATTTGCATCAAGGCCCGGTGCTTTTCCTTCAGCAGCTCATAGAGTCCCAGATAGACAAGGGCGACCAGGGTGTTGTCTATGAGGTAGAGCAGATCCATCTCGATGAGGCCGAGCAACCAGTTGCCTGCAAACAAGTCGAACCAGAGTTTTGCATCAGTAGGTGGCTGGTGAAGGCTGAAAATTATTATCTGCGTGGGGATGAGAACCAGCATGGCAATGCTGCAATAGGCAGCGGTTTTTCCGAGAAGGCGTGGACTACTCTCCATACACTTCCTCCCTTGTGTTGAGAAACGATACTGTAGAATGCTCAAGTTGTCGAGTGTGAGAATAGGGGTGACCTCTTGTTGGTTCTGTGTTTTTATTGGAGGTTAACAAGTGTGCTGTCCGCCGTTTGACCCAAACCTTGGGAGAAAACATTCGTGTCCTTTGAGGACACGTACTTTATGAAGGCCAATGTCCGTACATTCAATCATATCCCGATCAACTTTGGTGTGGATCAGGGAGGTCCTTATTGCCATCGACAAGGACGATGCAGGGCTCAAGCCCATCTAACTGCCGGGGACGTTTCTTTCCAATGTGTATGAGTGGGGCTGTTCAAGGATACGGGAAAGTGGTGCAAGGATTTTGAGCGGTTTGCCAAGGAGAAGGCGTTTGCGATCAACACCTGTCCCAAATGCGCCAAGAAGTATGGTAAGAACTACGTGGTAGTGCTCGCACGCTAGAAAAGTCTAGCCATACAGAAATCTCTCGGCTACTATGATTGCATGCAGAGGAGGTTTGTATGCTGATCAATTGTACGCGCAAAATGTATGGTTATGTTGGTGGTTCAGAACAGATAGCTTCGGATGAGTATGATTCTCTGTTCACCTGGTCAGGGGAGCTGTTCTATGGTGATGATGCCAACCCCTACGTTATGATTCGCAACCTTGCTACTGGATTTCCCATCCTGTTCCAGGTATCAAGAAAAACCTTTGCGATCGACAGCGAACAGATTCTATCTGAGATTCGTAAGGCTTTTCTTGCTCAAGGGTATGACAATGATGCAATCGAGGCCTATCTGAAGGAAGGCGAGGCTGTGCGATTTGCACAGAAGAGTGACCAAACGGTCAAGAAGAAGCTCGATGCCCTTATCGATTCTGCGTATAAACTCGGATTTGACAAGGTGCTATCCATGCTCCCCATCCAAGAGACAACACAGAATAGGAAGAAGATTGTCAGCGCTGATCTGATGAAGGAGGCCCTTGGTCAACAAAGGCCGGAAATTACCTTGAAACGGAATTTGGTGATTCCAGTAAAGGTAACACTTCAGCTACCCCCCGGCTACAAGGTTTGGCGGAGTTTTCTCCTCCCCCCGACACTTACTATGTATGAAGTACATCGTGTGTTGCAAATTGCCTTTGCTTGGGACGATGATCATATGCATGAATTCAGAGTCGGCAAGCATATCCGCATAGGTAAGAAAATCGATGAGCAGTTCGGATGGTTTGACCGGGATGAGCTCTATGACGAAAGTGAAGTGCAGTTGCAACAAGTAGTCGGCCTTGCCCCTTCCTTCACCTATATCTATGATTTCGGCGATTATTGGGCCCATACCATCAAGGTCGGCAAACCTATGTTCATACCTGAAGAGCCCGTTGTGGTGTGTACGGGCGGGGAAGGAGCGAGTCCCTGGGAGGATTGCGGTGGTGCCTATAGGTATCAGTGGATGATGGAAATCCTCGAAGACCCGGAGGATTCGGAGTATGAATCTGTCATGGATTGGACAGGCGGCTATGAAGATCGTGAGTTCGACCAGCTGTACATCAATGCACGTCTTTTGAAAGAATTCTGATTGAGGAGCGTTGTATGCGTTTGGGTGTCATTGCTGATGATTTTACCGGTTCAGTCGATATCGCCGGATTTCTGGTTGCGGGCGGTATGCGCACCATCATGTGCAGCCGCCCTGTGGTTGTCGGCGACAGCGATGCTATCGTCATGAGCCTGAAAATTCGCAGCATCCCCAAATCTGAAGCTGTCAAGCAAGTCTTGGAAGCCTTGGCTTTTCTTCAGCAAGCCGGGTGCGACCGGTTCTACTACAAATACTGTTCCACCTTCGATAGTACCTCCGAGGGAAATATCGGCCCGATCACCGATGCCTTGAGGGAGGCGCTCAACTGCAGCACCACCCTCATTTGTCCGGCTCTCCCGGTCAATGGGAGGACGGTGTTTCATGGGTATCTCTTCGTAAAGGATGAGCTGCTCAGTGACTCCCCGATGCGCCACCATCCACTCAATCCGATGCACGATTCCAAACTGGCTCGTATTCTCTCATCCCAAAGCCCCGCAAAGAATGGGCATATCTACTACGATGTCATTGCAAAGGGAAGTATTGCCGTGCGCAAGGCAATTGAAGAACTGAAGGCGGACGGTGTGAACAACATCATTGTCGATGTCATCGATGATGAGGATCTGCTCGTCATTGCCGAGGCAACTGAAGACTTCTCATTGGTAACCGGAGGCTCGGGGCTTGCCCAGGGAATTGCACATCGGTGGAGAGAGCGTTCCGGGAAGGCTGCAGATTTGAATGCCGCCTTTGTGGTTGAGAGACGAAAAGCTGTGGTAATCGCCGGTTCCTGCTCGGCGATGATGCAGAAACAGGTAGCGTATTACAAAAAGCTTACACCGTCGCTGAGCATCGATGAACAGGCCTGCCTGGATGACCCTGAGTATGCAAAGATTGTAGCGGCTTGGGTTCTGGAGCATCAGGACCAGGTGCTCGCTCCCATGGTCTATGCAACACGGTCGCCCTCTGAACTTGAAGAGAACCGAAAGAAATTCGGTGATGCAGATGTATCGTCTGCGATTGAACTGATGTTCAGTCGGTTGACGGGGTTGCTTGCAGACAAAAAAGTGCAGAACTTCATCGTAGGAGGGGGCGAGACCAGCGGGGTGGTGGCTACAACGCTGGGTGTCGATGCCTATCTGATCGGAAGGCAGATCGACCCGGGAGTCTCCTGGGTGCGGTCGTTGGACGGTGCTTATCAGCTGGTGCTGAAAAGCGGAAACTTTGGGTCGGTTGAATTCCTTGAAAAAGCTCAGGAGATGTACGATGGGAATCATTGAGATGAAACAGCAGTTGGTCGAGGCGGCCCGGAGCCTGCACCAGAGAGGCTTTGTCGTAGGAAGTGCAGGCAACTTGTCGGTTCTGCTCGACGATGGCACCTTCCTGGCAACTCCTACCGGTTCATCCTTCGGGGAGTTGACCGAACTCTCTGTCTCTCATTTCTCCAAGGAAGGAACCCTTCTTGGAGGGAAGGCTCCCACCAAGGAAGTCCCGTTCCACCTTGCCTGTTATGAGAGCCATCCAGAGGCCAGGGCGGTGGTGCATCTGCACTCAACCTATGCCACATTGCTTGCAAGTTGTGATCATCTGGTTGATGGCCAGCCCTTTGTGCCCTTCACCCCCTACTTTGTGATGAAGGTCAGCAAGGTGGGCATCCTGCCTTACCGCAAGCCGGGTTCTCCCCTCATTGCAGCCGATATTCTTGCCAAACCACACTATTGGACCTATCTGATGCAGAACCACGGGCTTATCGTCTGTAGCTCTTCCTTGCGGGAAGCTGTCTTCAGTGCAGAGGAGTTTGAGGAGAGTGCCAAGCTTTGGTATTTGGGAAGGAGTCTTCCCATCCGGCATTTGACCGAGGAGCAGATGCGCGAGCTGAGGGGGTGGTAGGCGCCTCACTGTGGTCGGGGGGCCTTCACGTTCCTGCAGGGCTCCTGAGCTCTTGCCTTCATACTTGTATGCCGATGTCGTGCACAATTGCTGCAGCTTCCAAGGCAAAATTGGGTTTGCTCATCCAAACCTTCCTGTAAACCAATGGCTCTGGCATAGCCATGGATTTTCACCAAATGTGCAATTCTTCGACTGTCGGGACTGTCGTAGGTGATGGTCTTGTCAAGCAACGCGGCCATCATAAGGTCTCCGGTCATAGCTGGCTCCATGTGTTGTATGCATGCACCAGCTTTTTTGAGCCGGATGCATCGTAGAGATAGACAGGTATAGCTGAATCCGAGCTCTTGGGAGGCTGTACATGGGTCTCATCCGAGAGGATTCTATATCCTTTTCTTTCCTTCAGCGCTTTCACAAAGTCTGAAATCGTATCCAGAGGGTAGTCAAACGCCATTCCTGCCGGGGCAAGGCCCACTTTTGTCGCATCGTGGATATCGTTGCCGCTTGTCATCGCCAGTTCATACTTTTTTGCATACGCACAAGCCTTCCGATCGAACTCTGCATCGTTCTCTGCATTCACCGCCTCAACGCCGTGTACGGCGAATGGACGCAGGTGGATTGCAGAGAGATAGAATCGTTCGCGGAATGGATGGGCTTGGATCATGCATCCACCGCTGCTGTCCACAGCTTCGAAGAGCTCTTGGTGGTTCCATTCCATAACCGCGGGGTGTTCAAGCAGCCAAGCCTTGTCCAAGCCATAGATCAGGTACTCATCATTGCCGAAGGAGTGCTCCCAGCCGAAAAAGACAGAGAGGCCTGCCTGGTCTCCTGCCTGCTTTGTGTTCTCGTAGCCCTTGCAAAACTGCTGGACACGCTGCTCCCAAGGCAGGGAACGGGAGATGGAGGAGTTGCCATTGAAAAAATGGTCGGTGACGATGATGCCGCTAAAACCGGCACGCAAATAGGGCTCGATATACTCAGTGCCCCAGCTTACCGAGCAGGCACTGGCTTCCTTGGTATGGAGGTGAGTCTCATAACTGTAGTGTTTCATGTACGACTAGTATACCTTTTTATGAGTTCCATGCACATCCTCCCATTGTTGTAAGGACCTTTCCATGACCAAACCAGCGCATGTGGTTCGGTGACAATTCCCTGTTCATCCACCTGATAGAGCCATTCGCTCTGTGCTCGCCTGTCAACCAGATGTGTCTGGATGAACGACCAGACTGCATGGGCCGCTTCAAGGTATTCCAGCTTCTTTGGATTTCTCTCATAGGCTGAAACAAAGCCAAGGACTGCCTCGGCCTGGACCCAGTGTACGCGCCGACTCCTTAGCTTCTCATTATGGGTTTCATCCACGACGGAGCCATGTTTGTAGGCGTGTTCATATACCTGCTGTGCAAGTGTATCGCACAGGACGCCTAAGCTTTCTGCCAGTTCATCATGGCCCAAGTCTGCTATGCAGTTGGCAAGCATCCAACTCGCCTCAATCTCATGGCCGAACGAGCGATAATCGCTTGCCTTCTGTAACGAGCTGTCAAAGTAGATGGTCAGGGCATTATGCTCTTTGTCATAGATATGTGTGACAAACAATGAACAGAGCATATGGATTTTCTGCAACAGCTTCTCGGAGGGACACGCCTGATAGAGCGTATGATAAGCCTCCAAAAGATGCAGCATCGTATTCATCGTTTTCTCTCCTCCATAGTTGCCTTTGGAGAAGCGCTTGTCATCGTTGGGATTTGACATGAAATCTTGTGAGAGCACCTCCTTGTATCCGATTGTATCAGCAAAATGCAACTCGACCAGCTCTTGCAGCTCCTTTGCCTTTTGCAACGCTTCCTCCTTTCCCGTTAGCCGGTAATAGGAGGTGAGAGCAAGAATTCCATACGCGAAGCTGAAACTGCTCTTCACCGGGTCTTCCACATCGCCATTGTAGGTCAGGGACCAGTAGAGGCCCCCGTACACCGGGTCGAAACAGTGGTGCAGCAGAAACTGGTAGGCGTGGTCTGCCGAGCGGCGGCAATCATCACGGTTGAGCAACGAGGCCGCTTCACTGAAGAAGTACAGTATCCTGCTCGTCTGCACGCTACCTTTGGAAGCTTTCTTATACCACGTGAGGTCGAAGCCGACCTTTCCGTAGTACCCACCATTCTCCTCATCCCTCAGACGAACCCAAAATGGGATAATCGTCTGCTCAAGATGCTCTTGGGCTTGGAGTGCTAGTAGTTTCATCATTCTTTAACCGCTCCTCGAGCAATGCCGTTGTAGATATACCGTTGCAAGAACAGAAATGCAATCAAGATTGGGATGATGGTGATCATGACCCCGGCACAGATATAATTATACTGATTTCCATACTCTCCGGTAAATGTATATAAAGAGGTCGAAATCGTTACATATCGAGTCTTCGATTGCAAGTACAGATTGGCAAGATAGTACTCTTTATAGACAGATACACCCTTGAGAATCAGGACGGTGACCGTAGCCGGCTTAACCAAGGGAAAGAGAATTCGGAAAAAGATCGTAAAATACGAAGCTCCGTCGATGTATGCTGCCTCATCGAGGGAGCGGGGTATGCTATCAAAGAACTGCAGGAATATGTAAATGGCAATGATGTCGGTTCCTGTATAGAGGATGACTATGCCTGGGATTGAGTTGACCAAACCCAAGGTGGTCATAATCTGATACGTGCTTACCTGCATTGTGACTCCAGGGATGAGATTGGCTACAAGAAATGCTCCTTTGACAAGGTCTCTTCCCTTGAAGGAGAAACGATTGATGATGTAGGCAACCATGGTGCCGGTAATCACCGAGCCGATGAGGGTGAAGAATAGAATGAGGGCCGTATTCCAGAAGGCCAACGGCATTTTTGCCTTGGTCCAGGCAGTGGCATAATTTTGCAGGTACAGCCAGCTCTTGGGAAGGTCGAGAGCCCCTGATATGCCGAACTCCTTCACATCCTTGAAGGATGCCAACAGCACGGTTACCAAAGGAAGCAAGGAGACGAAAGCACCAAGGACCAGTGTTGCATAGGTTGCCAGGCGCAACGGATTCAATGCTTTGTTTTTCATGCTCTCTCCCCTGCTTTCTCACCAAACAAGAGGTTGTACAGCACTTTCTGCAGAATGGTTCCGACAAGAATGATGAACAAGAGGACAATAGCCATGGCCGAAGCAAGGCCCACCTTGCCGGCTTCATGAGCCAGTTGATGCATGAGCACCACAAAGGTCGCCGTCCCATTCATTCCATTGGTGATGACATAAGGACCTTCAAACGCACTGAATGAACCCTTTACCATCAGCATTATGTTCAGGGTGACTATGGGTTTGAGCATGGGAAAAATAATGTAGCGGAACTGTTGGATTTTCGTTGCCCCGTCAATCTCGGCTGCTTCATAGAACTCGGGGCTGATGGATTGGATTGCACCGATAAACAGTACCATGCTCTGCCCCATATAACGCCAAATCGAGGTTGCAGCAATGCTGTAGTTGTTGATCGCCCGCTCTTTCAGCCAGTATGGTAGTTCGGCTTTATCAAATCCGATCAGGCTCAACACGGAGTCGAGCACCAAGCCACGAGTATAGAAGTATCGGAAAATGAAGCCCATCGCGATACCACAGACAAGATAGGGAAAAAACAGGGCAGCCTTGAAGAAATTTCCCATCCGCACTTTGAAGCTGAGGATGGTGGCAAAATAGAGGGCCAAGGTCAGTTGGATGACACCGGCTCCCATGTAATAGAAGCTGTTGACCAAAGCTGCCTTGGTATCGGTACGGGAAAAAACATCCTGGTAATTCTTCAGGCCGATGAAAGTCCTAGGTCCCAGGTATTTCATCTTGAAGAAACTGAATTCCACCATCTTAACAAACGGAAGATAGGTGAAGGTAACCAGCAGCGCTATGGGAACCAGGGTAAAAGTTATGATGACTAACCATTTTTGCACTTCACGCTGTTCAAAAAAGGATTGGAGTGCAGGTTTCTGCTGTCGTTCCATGAGAGTCCGCCTTTAGAGGAAGGTGTAGAGCGCTCCCCTGCAACAGTGCAGGAGAGCAAGACTTACTATCTTAGAATGCAGGAGGTAAACTGCATGCTAATACCGATTTTTTGCTGCATAGTCCTTGCCAATGATGGAGACTTGGGCTGCTGTCCAACGCTTGTTCCAATCGTTCATGATGCTGTCAAAGCTCTCCTTGGTCTGGCCCATAGCGGCCTCGACGATGCGGGCTTTCTCGGGATATTTACCCAAGTACAGCTCAGATTCTGCATTCAACTCGTCAAACAAGCCGATATCCTGGGGATGGGGGGGATTATCGAGCACCAAGGTGACCCCGGCGTCTTGCAGGGCTTTGAGTGTCTGGGGGTATGCTTCGCCCTTCACGATTGGAATGCCACCGTAGGTGTAGGAGTAACCGGACTTCTCGGTGAGGAATAAAATGTAGTCGCGTGCGACCTGGTAACGGTCAGCTGAAATATTCTTGTTGATTGCATATGCGTAGTCTGCTGCAATGGTTGCGTACTGTTTACCATTGTTGTTCCATGGGAAGGCGGCAAAGACTATGTCAGAGGGATTGTCTGCTGCTTTCTGTGTGTCGACGGTGGCCCATGATCCGATGACTGTAGCCGCAACTTTGCCTTGGGCCAGCAAGTTCTTGCAGGTGTCCCAGTTGGAGGTTGCAGGGTCGTCTTCCACCAAGTCCTGCGCAACTACGTCGTAGAGCATCTTCATTACGATATAATAGGGTTTGCCGGCAGAGAACGGATTCTCCATATACACCAGCTTGTTCTTGTAGTTTTCATCGCCGGTAAGACTTCCACGGGCATTCCATTCCCAGTCGGCAAGCCTTGAACCGGCACCGTAGTTGCAGTAGAGCGGAATAGCGTTGGTATTGGCTTTTACTTTCCTCAAAGCCTCAAAGAAAGCTTCAGGTGACTTGGGGATTTCTTGGACACCTGCCTGCTGCAGGACCTTCGTATTGTAGAGCACCCCATAGGCCGTACCTGTCGAGGAGATGCCGTAGACATCGCCATCAAGGGAAAAGGCTGAAGCAAATTCATATTTCTTGTCAAAGTCTTCGACTTTCCCCAGCGGGGCGAATAGCTCGGGAAGCTGGGTTTCACTGATAAACATATGGGGAATCATGCACATGTCGCCCCAGTTGTTGCTGGTCCAGCGGATTTCGATATTCTTTTTGTAATCTCCGATCGGTTCATAGATGACTTGTACGTTTGGGTAGATTTTGTTGAATTCAACCTGATACCTGGCAAATTCCTCTTCCAAACCTTGTTTGTGGGTGAGAAACGTGAGCTGCATTGATACATTCTTGTCTACCGGTTGCTGGACGGTTGGGTCTTGAGATTGTGGTTGCGCAGCAGGAGATTCGGATTTTCCTGAGGCAAACAAAACTGATGAGGTGATTGCACAAAGACAGAGCAATGCCACGAGAACCTTCTTTTTCATACATAACTCCTTTTATTAAGTTTACGATAACTTAATATTAGGTTATAAACAGAAAATCTGCTATGTCAACCTTATGATGAGAAAATTAACCAACCCTTTTTTGCATAAAAAGACGGAGGTTGCCTCCGCCCTATGCCTGCATGGAACTGCTTATCCGAATCGATTCAAGGAGTCCCACTCAGCTGGGGTGATTCTAGCTGATGATTGACGTACTGTCAGCGATCCGCAGATTGTCTTTCTCCCGAAATGGGAGTCCGGGTTCGCTATTTTGTTGATGATGCTTTCAGCCGCACTCAATGCCATAAGCGGGATATCGACAGAGAAGGTTGTCAGCGGTGGATTGGAAAGGGTTGTGTACAGGTCCTCGTCGAATCCCACGATGGAAACCTGATCGGGAATCTGCAGTCCCTGCCCTTGAAGCTGCTGCATGAGCCGATATGCGGTTTCGCAGCTTGCACACACATACGCTGTGGGGCTTTTCTTTGGAAGGGCGAGCTCGATCCGTTGGCCCAGCTCATCACAGTCATGGAGCACTAGAGCTTGGTCGGGAGCTATACCCTGTTCCATCAAGGCTTTATAGTAGCCCAGATACCGGTCCATGACAACATTGGAGTACATGGGGTTTCCGACAAAGGAAATCATCCGATGCCCCAACGCAAGCAAATGGTTGGTCAGTGAGTAGCCGCCGTACATATTGTCGCTGATTACTGCATCGGCTTGGTAATTCTCGTAGAAAAAATCGACGAATACATATGGGAAGCCGAAGGCTAGAATGGTTTTCACATAGGAAGGCCGAAGCTGGCCCAGCAGGACCAAGGCGTCCACCTTGTTGTCGCATAGAAGACGGGGAATTTTGCCGGTCTCCTCATCCTCATTCGTTATGAGCTCTACAATCCCATAGTATCCTTGGTTGAGCAGGTGTTTGTTCAGCTCTTGCTGGATGCGCATGTAGGCGCAGTCTCTCTGCATGTGCCGCTCTCCGATGAGAACGCCCACATTGTGGGTTGTCCCATCGCGCATGTCCTTGGCGATGAGGTTCTTTCGATAGCCCATCTCTTTTGCCACTTGGATGATCTGATTGCGTACTTCCTCACTCACTCCTTCCTTTCCACCGAGTGCCTTGGAAACGGTGACGGAGCTGACTGAGAGCCGATTTGCTATATCCTTCATGGTTACTGGCTTTTGCATGATGCATCCATAGTAACGCAAGTAGAGACGAAGGGAAATCATCAGATACGCCTGTAGGGTAGATAATTCTAGATATAAGCTATATCATGCTTAGTAGAGATATACCGAATTAGGAATAGTAAAATGTACAATAATAAAACAATAGCAAAACAAGAAAGAGGCCCTTTCGGGCCCCTCACGCGTTACACTATTCTTGGATCGACATCCTTGGAGTAGTCGATATCAGGAAAGCCGAAGCCGTGAATCTGCTCGTACTCCTCCCAAACTCCAGCCAGGTCTCCCTGAACAAGGGGTTTACCCTCCTGTTGCAAGGCCCAGCGCTTTTCCACTTCCTGCTGGATGTCGCTTCTCATTTCCCAGTCATCAACCCGCACCCTGCCATCACTGTCGGTGGGTACCTGATTGCCCGAAAACAGCATGGTTGTGAAGAGGCGGTAGATTTGCTGGGTGCAGTGTTCGTGGATGTTCTGTTCCTTCATCACCTGATACAGCAAGGCCATATAGAGGGGGACGACGGGAATGACGGCGCTGGCCCGGGTGACCAATGCCTTGTTCACCGAAACATACGCTCTGCCTTCAATGGCTTTCAGCTTATCGGTCAGCTCTGTTGCACTGCCCTCAAGGTGTTCCTTCGCTTTTCCGATGGTTCCCTCGCGGTAGACAGGGTAGGTGATCTTCGGTCCTATATACGAGTAGGCAACCGTCATGGCTTTGTGTGCAAGAAGATTTCTTTGCAACAGGAAGTCAATCCAAAGGCTCCAGTCCTCGCCGCCCATCACCTTCACCGTTTCTGCTATCTGCTCCTCGGTAGCAGGCTCGATGGTAGCCTGCTTGACGATGTCGCTTTCCAAATCAACCGAGAGGGCAGTGAATGCCTTGCCGATGGGCTTGAGCACCGACTTGTACGATTGGCCGGTAACCGGGTCGGTTCTGAGTGGACTGGCAAGCGAGTAGATGACCAAGTCGACCTGCCCGAGCTCTTTTTGGATTTTTTGTGCAACCGCTTCCTTGATCTGGTTGCTGAAAGCATCCCCGAAAACCGAGACAGCTTTCAGTCCCCTGCGCTTGGCAATGTCCTCGAAAGCCATCGTGTTGTACCAACCCGGGGTTGCTGTCTTGTTCTCGCCCGGCTCGCGCTCGAAGCTCACGTTGATGGTGTCGCTGTTGTGTCCGAATGCGGCAACGATGCGTGACGAAAGACCATAGCCGGTGGAACCTCCGAGGATGAGCACACGCTTGGGAATCGGCAGGCCTGTCGTGCTCGGATAGTGTGGATTGCCGCTCTGCTTGGCATGAGCTTCAACCCAGGCTATCTGGTTTTCGACATACCGCCTGCACCCGAGCGGGTGGGCGGTAAGGCTCACATTTCTCAGAACTTTCTTGGTAATTATCACATCAGCCTCTTTTATGCTTTATTGTCGCCGACGATGCACATCCAGGCAGCTTCGGCAGCCACCTTCCCGTCGACGGTGATGGTACCGCTTTGGCGGACCATGGCCTGAGAAACGCGGGCATTGTGTACCTCGATGATTGCCGTATCGTCAGGTTTGACTTGATTTCGGAATTTTGCTTTGTCGATGGTTGCCAGAACAAAGAATGCACCATGGGGAAGCAGCCCGGCTTGTACCAGACCAGCCCCTCCGCATTGTGCCATAGTCTCGACCAGAATGACACCCGGTACTACGGGGTAGCCGGGAAAGTGGCCCTTGAAAAAGAAATGGTCGGGTGTAAACACACGCTTGGCAATCGTGTGCTTCTCATCAACTTCCAAGAGCTCATCCAAGAAAATGAACGGATCTCGGTGGGGGATTAAATCAACCGGCGATTCAAATGGTCCAGACATTGTCAGCACTCCTTACAATGGTGTATAGGCTTTGAAGACGAGCACACCGTTATGCCCTCCAAAGCCAAGAGAATTACTCATAGCATAGCGAATTATACCATCTCTTCCTTGGTTCGGTACATAGTCAAGATCACACTCACTGTCTATATTTGTGAGGTTGAGCGTGCAGGGGAAATATTGGTCCCGGATAGCCAGCATGCACACAATCGCCTCTACAGCACCCGCAGCGGCGATAAGGTGGCTGGTCATGGACTTGGTGGACGAAACCTTGAGATTGTAAGCATGGCTTCCAAAAACACTCTTGATGGCTTTTGTCTCCATGGAATCGTTGGCGGCGGTACTGGTGCCATGGGCGTTGATGTAATCAACCTCCTCGGGCTTTATACCCGCCATCTCAAGGGCGGCCTTCATGGCTCTCGCGGCCCCTTCACCGTCAGGATTCGGGGCGGTGACGTGGAAGGCATCGCAGGTCATGCTGTAGCCGGCAATTTCACCCAGGATCACAGCTCCGCGTGCCTTTGCATGGGATAGCGATTCGAGCACGAGCATTCCGGCACCTTCACCCATGACAAACCCGTCGCGTTCCTTGTCAAAAGGACGACTGGCAATCTGCGGTGTATCGTTGTACTTGGTTGCCAAGGCCTGCAGGCGGCAGAAACCGGCCACGCTGAGCTTGGTGATGGCAGCTTCGGTTCCGCCGCTCAACGCTACGTCGACTTGTCCGAAGCGGATTGCATTGAAGGCAGCACCGATGGCATCGGTTCCGCTTGCACAGGCGGTGACGGTTGTGTGGCAGGGACCTTTGAAGTTGTAATGAATGGCAATATTGCCTGCAGCCTCGTTGCTGATGAGTTTGGGAATTGTCAGGGGGGCGACGGCATGGGGACCTCGCTCAAAAAGCTTTGCAAGGTTCTCCTCTACCACCTCAAACCCACCGATGCCGTTGCCCAGGTATACTCCGCTGCGGTAGGGGTCGTAGCCTCCGTTGTCAAGGCCTGCCTGCTGCATTGCCTGCACTGCTGCATGGACGGCAAACTTCGTAAAGTCCGCCATGCTGCGGGTCTCTTTGCGGTCAAGCAGGTCGGAGGGGTCGAAATCCCTCACTTCCCCTGCAATTTTTGCAGGGTAGTCGGTCGTATCGAATTTGGTGATCGGACCGACTCCCGAAACACCCGCCTTGATGTTGTCCCAGAATTGGGTAATGTTCGTTCCCAAGGGATTTACGGTTCCCATACCGGTTACTACTACTCGTTCAAGCTCAATCATGTTGTCACCCCCTTTACATTGCCATGCCGCCATCGACCGCCAGAACCTGGCCGGTGATGTAGGACGCTTTTTCTGATGCTAAAAATGCAACCGCTTCTGCAACTTCCACAGCCTTTCCGATACGCCCAAGCGGTATCTGGGTGGCTATCTGCTCCTTGAGAACACCAGAAAGTGCATCGGTCATAGCGGTATCGATAAAGCCCGGAGCCACGACATTGACCCGCACACTTCGCGAAGCCAACTCACGGGCAAGACTCTTGGAAAAGCCAATGATGCCTGCCTTGCTGGCTGCATAGTTGGTCTGTCCTCCATTGCCCATGATTCCCACGACGCTGGAGATGTTGATGATCGAGCCTTTGCGTTGGCTCGCCATGAGCCTGCTGATCCTGCGGCAGGTGAGGAAGACCGATGTAAGATTGACAGCCAGCACCTCATCCCATGCCTCATCCTTCATCCGCATGATCAAGCCATCGCGGGTGATACCGGCATTGTTGACCAAAACGTCCACACTTCCTGCTTGTTTGATTACACTTTCCAAAGCAGCTTCGGTGCTGCTGCGGTCGGCCATGTCGCAGCTGATATGATGCAGGTTTTCTCTGTCATCCATCTTGGTCCGCGATAGCGACCAGACTTCATATCCCTCTGAGAGCAGAACCTTGACGATCTCGCTTCCAATCCCTCGTGAGCCTCCGGTTACCAAGGCATGTTTCTGTTCACTCATAGTGCTCGTTCCTTTGCATATGCTTGTATTGTTGTTTCTTCACCCAAACTGAGGCAGGATGACTGTACTGCATTGTTTTTGCACAGCCCGGTCAGGACTGTTCCAAACCCGACCTCCGCTATGTCTGAATTTTTTGTTGCCTTGATGCGTTGCATGACGGCAGTCCACCGAACCGGTCTGGCTAATTGCAGGCTCAGGTGCTCGCGGGCATCCAAAGCGGTGGTGATGGGCTTTCCGTCGACGCTGGAGATGACCAAGTCTACGGGATCAGCCATGGCAAGGCCGTCCAAGAAGGTCCTGAACGGCTGTGTCGCCTCCTCCATGAAGGGGGTGTGGAAGGGTCCCGACACCTTCAGGGGAATGAACCGCTTGGCACCTTTCTCCAGGAAAACCGACTTTGCCTGGGTGATGCTTTCACTCAGGCCGGAGATCACCACTTGGTTGGGTGCGTTGTCATTGGCGGCATATAAGCCCTTTAGGTTGAGTTCTTCCAGCAGCACCGTTACTGCTTCGTAGTCGAGGCCGATGACGGCCGCCATGCCCAGTTCGCCCAGCATTTGGCGTGCCTTTCTTGACATTTCATCCATCAAAGCGGTTCTTCTTTGTACGATGGTAAACAGAGTTGCATCGTCGAAGATTCCTGCACCGCAGTAGGCGGCGAGCTCTCCAAGACTGAAGCCGCTGTGGGCTTCAATCTCGATGCCCAGCTCTTTGAGCCGGATGTTTGCCGATCGGCTGGCCAAGGTTATGGCAGTCTGCGCGCACTGTGTGAGCTCCTCCTCCGATCCTTGTGAGAGGAGGGTGTAGAGATTTCGCCCGGCAATGTCGCCGGCCAGTTCAAAGAGCTCTCGCACCGTATGGCTTGCATGGTACAAGTCGATGGCCATCCCTTGCTTCTGTGAGCCTTGGCCGGGGTAGAGTGCTAGTATTGGTGCCATGTCAGTAGTATTCCTCCATAGGTGAGTCCTGCACCGAAGCCGACGAGCAGCAACCTGTTTCCTTCTTTGAGCAGGCCTTTCTCCTGCATCTCTGCAAGGGCGAGGGGAATCGAGGCTGCCGAGGTGTTTGCATACTGTTCGATGTTCAGATAAAACTTCTGTACATCGATGCCCAACCGCTTTGCACACGCTGCGATGATGCGTTGGTTCGCCTGGTGCGGGACGATCCAGGCGATATCCTCAAAGTCCAGGTTGTTTCTCTTCAGCAGGGTTTCGATGGCCTGTCCGATCGAGCGGACTGCAAAAGAGTAGACCGAGCGGCCGTCCATCTTGATCGTGCGGCTCTTGGGATCGATGACCAAGGCCTCGGCTCCGGCAGCCTCCGCCTTCAGGTAGGTATCGAGGATGCCTTCTTGCTCTTGTTTGCTTTCAAGCAGTGCACAGCCGGCTCCGTCTCCAAAGAGAACACAGGTATTGCGGTCATCCCAGTCTACGACTGAAGAGAGGGTTTCCGATCCAACCACCAATGCATTTTTCATGGCTCCGGTGATGATCATGGCCCTGCCGACCTCAAGAGCGTAGATGAATCCCGTACACCCTGCGCTGATGTCCAGTGCAGGCCCCTTGATGCCAAACCGTTGGGCAAGCAGGCAGGCTGTCGATGGGAACCCGGGGTAGTCGGGAGTTGCTGTTGCGACCACGATGCCATCGATTTCAGCTGCGGTTCTGCCATGGTTTGCGAGCAAATTTTCAACCGCCTTGGTTGCCAGGTCGGCAGTTGTTTCCAGCTCTGCCGCCAGATGGCGCACCGCAATGCCGGTGTGGCTTTTAATCCACTCATCACTGGTATCGACCCTGTGGGAAAGTTCGTCGTTGGTGACCACTCTCGCCGGGCTGTAGGACCCGAGGGCGGTGATCTGTATTGATAGTGGAGGCTTCAAGCTCTCCCTCCTTGGTTGCATAGCATAGGCCTATAATTATTACAAAATAGAAATATTTGTCAATATTGACACTAAACAACCGTACCGTTATTATTAAAACAGATTGGATGCAGCCATTGTGCATCCCAATCCCCATTTGTACTGAGGAACAATCATGAATATCATCGACAACCCGGATCTACAGCAGATCATTACCATGTTTGAGAATAGCTCGCTCGCCGAGCTGGAGCTTTCCAGCTCAGGCTACAGCCTCAAACTCAAGCGGAATACAACAAGCGCTGAGTTTGTTGGGTCCGTCCCCAAATCTGAAATCGCAAAGAGTACACCGGTTGAAACAAAGCCGGCGTGTGAAGTGATCACCAGTCCCATTGTAGGGACGTTTTATCTGACTCCCGCCCCTGATGCTCCACCCTATGTACGGGTTGGAAGCACGGTGGAACCTGGTGCGGTACTCTGCACCATCGAGGCAATGAAGCTGATGAACCAGCTGGAAGCCGATTTCGCCTGTGAGATTGTGGAAATCCTGGCCGACCCCGAGCAGATGGTCGAATTCGGTCAGCCGCTCTTCAAGGTAAAGCGCGTATGATTGGTTCGATTCTGATCGCCAACCGGGGCGAAATCGCCGTGCGGGTGGTTCGAGCCTGCAAGGATTTGGGCATCCGCTCGGTGGTCGCCTATTCGACCGCCGACAAGGATACGCTGGCTGTACAGATGGCCGATCAGGCGGTATGCATCGGCGGACCTGAAACCAAGGAGAGCTATCTCAAGAGCAAAAACATCATTATGGCTGCCTGCCTGACCCGCTGCGACGCCGTCCATCCCGGAGTCGGCTTTCTCAGTGAGAATGCAGGCTTCGCCAAAGCGGTGGAGGATGCCGGTCTGATCTTCATCGGCCCCAGAAGCGAGACCATCGCCCTCTTGGGCAACAAGGTGGCGGCCCGCAAGGCTGCCTTGGAAGCGGGGCTTCCCATAACCCCGGGAAGCAAGGAAGCGATTGCCGATCTTGAGGATGCCAAACAAACAGCCGCCCAGGTCGGGTATCCGATCATTCTCAAGGCTGCAGCCGGCGGCGGAGGCAGGGGCATGCGCATCGTGCGCAAACAGTCAGAGCTTGCTTCCAATCTTGCCCTTGCCAAGAAGGAGGCACTGCTCTTCTTCGGTGACGACTCGGTGCATATGGAGCGCTACCTGGAGCAGCCCAGACACCTCGAGGTCCAGCTGCTCAGTGATGGCCAGGGTACGGTTGTGCATCTTGGGGAGCGTGACTGCTCGGTGCAGAAAAACCATCAGAAGCTCTTGGAAGAGAGCCCGTCACCCATACTCAGCGATAGCCTGAGAAATGCAATGTGCAATGATGCGGTGCGCCTGTTTCAGGAATTGGGCTATCGTGGTGCCGGAACTGTTGAGTTTTTGCTTGACGGTGATGCATACTACTTTATGGAAGTCAATGCGCGCCTGCAGGTCGAGCACCCGGTCAGTGAACTGGTCTCGGATATCGATCTGGTGCATGCACAAATCCAAATCGCCCAAGGAAAAGCCCTGTCGTACTGTCAATCTGATGTACGGTGCAAGGGCTACAGCCTTGAGTGCAGGATCAACGGCCTGAGCGCCGGTCACATCAAGACCTTCGTCATGCCTTCAGGCCCCCATGTCCGTGTCGACACCTACCTGCAAGCCGGTTCGGTTCTCAGCCCATACTACGACTCCCTGATGGCAAAAATCATCGTCCACACCCCGACTCGCGAGATGGGCCTTGCGGTCATGCTGCGCGCCCTCGATGAAGTCGTCATCGAAGGGGTGAAAACCAATATCGAGGAGCAGAAACTGCTCATCCAAAGTCGTCCGTTCTCAAGCGGACGATTCTCAACCGACCTGTATGCAAAGGTCGTCGCCCAGGAGAAACACCATGGTTGAACTCTGTCCAAACTGCCAGAAGGAAGTTGAATCCGGTCCGTATCGGATCTGCCCCTCCTGCAACTACTATTTCCCCCTCACTGTCCAGCAGCGCATCGCCCTCTTCGCCGATCCCGGCTCGTTTGTGGAGATGGCAACAGAGATGAAGTCGATGAACCCCATCTCCCTTGCAGGGTATGAGGACAAGTTGAAGGAAAACGAGAAAAAATCGTCGCTCAGCGATGCCGTTTCCATCGGCAGCTGCAGTATTGAAAACCAGCCGGTGATTGTCGGTATCATGTCTTTCGCCTTCATGGGGGGAAGCATGGGCTCGGTGGTCGGTGAGAAAATCACCCAGGCAATGCTTGAAGGAGCCCTCAGGGGGGAGCCGGTCATTCTCTTTACGGCAAGCGGAGGTGCTCGGATGCAGGAAGGCATTTTCAGCCTGATGCAGATGGCCAAAACCGCCAGTGCCGCCGCCCTGATGGAGGAGACCCGGACTCCGCTTTTCTTGGTGCTCACCAATCCCACCACCGGCGGAGTGACAGCCTCCTTTGCGATGCTCGGAGATGTCATTCTTGCCGAGCCGGGGGCGGTCATCGGCTTTGCAGGCCCCCGGGTCATCGAAGGCACCATCGGTCAAAAGCTGCCTGAGGGATTTCAACGCTCCGAGTTTCAGCTCAAGAAGGGCTTTATCGATGCGTTGGTGGAACGGGCGAGTCTTCGTTCGACTCTCTCATTTTTGATCAAAACCCACACCAAGGGGGGTGCTGTGTATGCATGAAGAACAGAAACCGGAGCTCGAACAGACACTGGACCAGATAGAAACTCTTGCAAAGAGCCATGAAACACGTGAAGGTGCCTCCTCTTGGGAGTGTGTGCTGCGCTCGCGCCAGCAGGGCAGGCCGGGGGCGAAGCTGTTCATCGACCTGATCTGCGACTCGTTCATGGAGATGCACGGAGACCGACTGTACGGCGACGATCCCGCCATGATCGGCGGGGTGGGCCTGGTGGAAGGCAGGGCGATTACCTTCATCGGGAACCGAAAGGGAGCCAACCTGAAGGAGAATGTGCTGTGCAACTATGGCATGAGCAATCCCGAAGGGTATCGCAAGGCTCTCAGGCTGGCAAAGCAGGCTGAGAAATTCGGTCGACCCATCGTGTGCTTCATCGACACACCCGGTGCCTATCCCGGCCTCGGGGCCGAGGAGCGGGGTATCGGGGAGGCGATTGCCCAGAACCTGAAGGTGTTCTCTACGCTGAAGACTCCCATTCTGTGTTTCATCATCGGTGAAGGCGGTAGCGGCGGTGCTTTGGGAATAGGAGTCGGAGACAAGCTGTATATGCTGGAGCATGCCGTCTATTCAGTCATTACACCTGAAGGATTTGCCTCCATATTGCTGCGTGACCCCTCAAAGGCCAAGGAAGCGGCGGAGGCTATGAAAATGACCAGCTACCATCTCAAGGAGTTCTCCGTCATCCACGATATTATTGCCGAGGGCAGTGCACAGGAGACTGCGATGCGCATCAAGCAGACCATCCTGCGGGACTTGGATGTATTGTGCTCAAAGCCTGCCGAGCACTTGGTCCGCTACCGGATCAAGAAGATCCGGGGCATCGGCGAGGTGTCGGGAGGCAAAGAGTGGTGGCAGCCGCTTTTGGAAGTGTTCAAGAAAACCCAAAGTCTGAATTAGATTTTGGCAGCGTTCTTCTCCATGTCCCTCAGGCCCCGGAAGAAGAACCATGAGGTCACCACAGTGGCCAGTGCATCGGATATTGGTGCCGACCAGAGGATTCCTTCCATACCGAAAAAGTGAGCAAGGATGAGAATGGCTGGAATGAGGAAGAGACCTTGGCGGGAGAGAGTGAGCGCCATGGCGATTTTGCTCTTTCCGATAGCTTGGAAAAAGCTTCCTGCTATGATTTGATACCCTACCAGCGGAGTGAAGAGGAACCATCGCTTCAGGGCGAAGGTTCCCAGCTCCAGCAGTTCAGGTTCCCTGTTGAATATGCCTACCATTGCGGAAGGGAAGAGGCGGGTGGCAAGGTAGCCGATCATGACCACCAAGGTGGCGCTGAGGATGCCCAGCTTCGCTGCCTCCTTGACCCGGTCGTACTGATTGGCGCCGAAATTGTAGCTGATAAGCGGCTGCACCCCTTGGTTGATGCCGATTACCGGCATGATCAGCAGGGTCTGCAGGCTGTGGACGATGCCCATCGCCGAGATGCCTAGGTCTCCTCCATGGGTGATAAGGGTTTTGTTCAAGACTACATTGAGCAGGCTTGATGTTATCTGGAGGGTGAAGGGTGGGATTCCCAAGGTGACGATCAGCTTGATCACCGCCCACTCGGGTTTGAGGGCTTTCAGCTTCAGCTTTACATGGCTTCGTTTGCCTAGAAAATACGACACAACCCAGATGAAGGAGAAGCTTTGGCTGATGATGGTAGCCAAGGCTGCTCCTTCCATGCCCCAATCGAGAGCGTAAATGAATATCGGATCGAGGATGATGTTGGTGCCGGCTCCTAGAAACATGGAGAGCATGGCAACTTTGGGATTGCCGTCTGCTCGGATGAAGTGATTCAAACCCATGCTCGTCACACCGAACACCGAACCAAAAATAATAACACGCAAATAGCTCATTGCATAAGGGAGCACCTCGGTGCTGGCGCCGAATGCAATGAGGATGTCTTTCAAAAAAATTTGGCCGGTTATCATAAAGACCAAGCCGCCGCCGATCAGCAAGAGGAAGGCGTTTCCCAGCACATGCACAGCCTCTGCTTTCTTCTGCTGGCCTAAGCGGATCGAGAAGAGGGTGGCACCTCCGATGCCGAAGAGGACCCCCATGGCCATGAGAATGATCATGATGGGGAAGGCGATGGTGATGCCGGCTATGCCGTTGGCCCCGAGTGAAGGGCTGTTGCCGATGTACATGCGGTCGATAACGTTGTAGAGGGCGTTGACCATCATGCCGACAATGGCAGGGATGGAAAAGCGCATCAGCAGCTTGAAAATGGGCTCGGTTCCCAAGGGATTGGTATGGATGGCTTCAGCATGCATGGTTCTGCTCCGATGTTTCATGCAAGAGTATGGTTTGAAGGTTTGCACAGATCATCTGGTATGTTTCTTCACCCACCAGCTCAGATGCCTTACCGTTCCAGGCACGCACTTCGCCCGTTATGTCCTGTCTCAGCTCTTTTGCTTTGTCGGTGAGGTGGATGCACTTGCAGCGCTTGTCCCTTGCATCGACCTGACGCTGGATATACCCCTTGTTCTCCAGGGAGGTGAGGGCGCGTGTCGCCGCGGCCTTGTCGATGGCCAGGAGGCTGCACAGCTGTTCTTGTGTGCAGCCTTCCTGCCGATAGAGGGTCATCAGGAACCCAATCTCGCCGCTTGAGATGCCCCACATCTTGAGGGCCCGGTTGATATACATCGCATGGTTTCGATGAAGGATTGCCACGAGGCGTGAAAGACTGTATTGCATGGTGGACACTGTAGGGATTTATAGTTGACATGTCAACTAATATTGGCCTGCTTTCCGTCCATCCTTCGTGATATACTGGCCCTACTATGGAAACACGACCTACAATCGCCATCATGTACGACTTTGACAAGACGCTGACCACCCGCGACATGCAGGAGTACACCTTCATTCCCAACCTGGGGCTCAGTGCCTCCGAGTTCTGGCAGAAGGCAAGCACCCTTGCCCGCAGCCAGGGCATGGACAGCATCCTTTCCTACATGAAATTGATGCTCGACGAGTCGAGAAAGCAGGCAAAACCGATCAGGCGGAGCGACTTTGTCGCCCTTGGAAAGGAGCTTGAATTTTTTCCGGGTGTCCTCGGTTGGTTTTCCCTTCTCAACAATCTGGGAGAAAAGCTTGGTCTTTCCATCGAGCACTACATCATCTCCTCGGGACTCAAGGAGATCATCGAAGGATCGGCGATCGGGTTTGAGTTTCGTCGCATCTATGCCTGTGAGTACCTCTATGATGAAAACGGTGTCGCGGTATGGCCGAAGCTGTCGGTCAACTATACGGCCAAGACACAATTTCTCTTTCGGATCAACAAGGGTGTGCTCGATGTCTATGAGGACCAAGCCCTGAATGCCTATAAGGCGGAAACCGAACGCAGCATCCCGTTCCGCAATATGATTTACATCGGCGACGGCCTCACCGATGTGCCTTGTATGAAGCTGGTCAAGCAGAATGGAGGCAAGAGCATCGCCGTGTATATGCAGGGCAAAGAGGAAATCGCCCACCGCCTGATGGTTGAGGACCGCATCAACTTCTATACACCTGCCGATTATACCGACGGGGGAGAACTCTTTGGTTTGGTGTCTACCATCCTTGAAGAGATGAAGGCTTGCAATAGATTGGAAACTGCAAGCATAGAAATGAAGTATAAAGCAAGCAAATCTGTGTGAGGCTTCTTTACCGGCTTTGCGTGCATCGATTCCTTCCGAGCTTGGATGTGATGAGGTTGCATACCGCATCCTTGTCCTCTACCACTTCATAGGGGATGAGGAACGCCCTGTCCCGCGTTATGAACAGGTAGATGCACTCCTTCTCGAAATACGCATGATACACATCCTGCCAGCGGTAGCTTGCTTGTTCCTTCTCGTTGGAAATAGCCACTGCATCCGAGTCCTCGCTGAATTGCAGCGTGTAGACCAATCTTGGTGGGTTGAGCTTTTGCAGCTTTACCTGCTTTTTTACGGTGGCGAAGAAGGATGCGAAGTAGACGACAGGCACTCCCAATCCCACCACAAGGAGAACGGTACCCAAGAGTACGGCCCCTTCGACTTGGTACATCACAAAGCAGATGATGGCCGAGAAGGTGAGAATGGATGCAAAGATGACCGGACTTCTGTACAGTTTGAGGCGCTTGAGGATGTTGAAGATGAGAAATTGCCTATAGTGTTGTTCATTGAGTTTTACTGCGATTGTCATGCTGCCACTATAGCATGAACAAGGCGACAATGCACATTCCGGCAAAAAGGGACTGTATCTAACCTGCCGCTTGTATGTATAATTCGAGTACCCATGGATACACATAAGAAAAAACGCCTACACTTGAATCTCTTCCACAGGATATTTCTCTTTCTCATTGTTTTTATCCTCTTTATATTTCTGCAGCTTGGGATTTCCGCCTATCAGGGAAAGTACATCATGGACCCGATACAGAAGAGTGCCGGCAATGTGCAGAAAATCAGCCTGCTTCTCAATTCCTTGGGACAAACCCGTGATGTGCTTGCCTCCTACCGTTGGGATTTCGGGGATATTGCCTCCTTGGTCTCCGAGCTGAGACGGGGAAATGAGATTTCTGAGAGTAGTCTGGAACACATAGATACTGATTTGGCCAGCATAGGGGTGGAGCAGTACCTGCTGGTGCAAGCGGTGAATACCACCTATGCCAACTTTCGAGACTACCTTTCCGTAATGCAGGAATACCTTCTCACGAATAATATCGATAAGGCATCGGCGGTGTACTACTCCGATGTTGAACCCTGCCTGACCTACTTGTCACAGTATGTACAACAGCTGATCGAGCGGGCAATCATGGATAACCAATCCACCTATGACCGGCTGATGAAGCTCAACAATGACTTGGATTATGTGTATGGATTGACGGTTCTGGTGATGCTCCTCTTCGGCTTTGCCGCTTTCAAGGAAGTGATACGGCTGCTCTCCATCGTACAGGAGATGGCCCAATCCTCGAAGGCGATTACCGCCGGGGACTATGACAGGCCGGAGATATCGGAGCGCCGCAAGGACGAGATCGGGGACATGGCAAGGGCGTTCAACGAAATGAAAAGAGCGATGCGCAACCAGGTTCGATTGCTTACGGCACACAATGAGATGGAGAAGGAGCTGCATAGAAAGAATACCGAGGCATTGGCAATGCAGAATCTGTTGGAGCGGGAGAAACTGCAGCTTCTCAGGAGCCAGATCAACCCCCATTTTCTCTTCAATACCATCAACGTGATAAAATATACGGCCCAGGAGGAGAAGGCCGAGGAAACCGATGCCTTGCTCTCCTCCCTCGCCCGTCTGTTCCGTTATGCCTTGGCCGACAACGAGGTGCAGGTCCCCCTTTCCAGGGAGATCCAGATTGTGGATGAGTATTACAGCCTCTTCAAGGCCAGGTTCAAGGAGAAGATGTCCCTTGTTTGGGATATTGCGCCATCCTTGGTCTTGACCGAAACACTGGTGCCTTCCTTTTTTCTCCAGCCGCTGGTTGAGAACGCCTTCAAGCATGGGCTTGGGCCGAAAGAGCTACCCGGCACTGTCTGGCTTACCTTGCAAGAGAATAATGGTGTACTCTTGGTACAAGTCGAGGATGACGGGGTGGGGATGGAGAAACCCGAGCTCGAGGCTCTGCGATCCCGTCTTCTCGATTCTCCGATGACAGGGGAGCATATCGGACTGTATACGGTCGCCGCCCGATTGAAACTGCTTGATCCCCGCTGTCGTCTTGAGGTGACTTCTGAAAAAGGAAAGGGTACCACCATTCTCATCGAGATGCCGCTGGTACTGAAAAAGGAGGAGGAAGAGGATGATCAAGATACTGATTGTTGATGACGAAAGCATTGAACGGGAACTGTTGTATAAAATCCTCTCCCCTGATCCGCTTCTTGAGATCCATCAAGCGGAAAACGGGCGCTTGGCTGTTACCTATGCATCCTTGTATGATGTGGATATTGTGCTGATGGACATCGAAATGCCAGCCCTCAACGGGCTGGAAGCTTCCCAGAGAATCCTGGCTGACAAACCCTCCTGCCGCATTATTTTCATTACTGCATATAGTGTGTTCTCCTACGCCCGTGAAGCAGTCAAGCTGGGGGCCATCGATTACATCCTCAAGCCGGTGGACAGGGAGGATGTCCAAAGGGCCGTCAAGCGGGCGATCAGCCAGGTGGAGGCCGAGCGGCAGCTCAAGGCCATGCGTCCTCGGGAGGGCACTTGCATGGAAGAGGATGAAGGGACCGACAAGGCTGCCTTGATGATGGCAAAGGTGAAGAAGTACCTGGAACACAGCTACATGAACTATGATCTTTCACTGGATTCGGTAAGCAGCCTGCTCAATATCAGCCCATCGTATCTGAGTTGCATTTTCAAGCGGTGCACCGGAGTCAACTTCCTCGATTATATCACCAACCTCAGGATTTCTGCAGCGAAGGAATACCTCAGCGATCCTTTCAAGTCTGCTTCAGAAATTGCGTCCATGGTAGGGTATGACAGCTCCAGCTACTTCACCCGTGCTTTCAAGAAAAACACGGGGCTTACGCCGACTGAATACCGAAGACAGGCCGGAGGGGGTATGCATCGATGAGAAAGGTATTGCTCGTTGCTGTTGTCCTTGTCTGTGTATTCTTCGCTTGTCGCAAAGAGGAAACAAGCCATCCTGAATTGGTCCTCCGCTATGCCGATAATCAGGGGCACGGGTACCCAACGGTTGAAGCGGCAAAATATATGGCTGAACTGGTGAAAGAGCGGACCGGCGGGAAAATCGAGATCAGGGTGTATCCGGACAGTGTATTGGGATCGGAAAACAGTGTGATGGAGCAGATGGTCTACGGGGGCATCGACATGTCCCGGTTCTCATTGGGCACGCTTTCCCAATTTTTCCCCGAGCTTTGGACGCTCCAATTGCCCTACCTCTATACCGACAGCGCCCATATGTGGCGGGTTCTCGATGGAGAGATCGGTGATATGTATCTGCAAGGCATGTCCGACAAAGGTCTTGTGGGATTGGCGTGGTATGACGCCGGGGCCAGGAGTTTCTATACCAGAATGCCGATCTCCAGCGTCTCTTCACTCAAAGGCCTGACCATCCGTGTCCAAGAGAATGACATGATGAGCCGTACCATCGAACTGCTTGGTGCCAAGGCGGTGCAGATTCCCTATGGGGATGTGTACTCTGCGCTTCAGAAACTGCGCATCGACGGGGCTGAGAACAACCTTCCAAGCTATGTATTCATGGATCACAACCAAGCGGCGCCTTACTTCTATCAAGATGAACACTTCAGGCTCCCCGAGGTTGTGATGATAAGCAACGATGCCCGGAAGAAGGTGGAAGCTGTCGATCCGGCCTTTGTCAATCTCATCACCGAGTGTGCCAAGGAAAGCGGTTTCTATGAGCGAAAGCTCTGGCAGGAAGAAGAAAAGCGGGCGTATGAGGAGGCTGTGCAATCAGGGGTGAAGTTCACCATTCCCGGTGAGGACGACATGCTTGCCCTGAAGAAAGCCATGGAGCCTCTGTACCAGGAACTTGGCCCGAAGGAACAGGATATTGTTCAAAGGATTGGAGATACATAAAGAGCCAATTTCAAAATG
>DJGJ01000054.1 GCA_002432715.1 Sphaerochaeta sp. UBA5849
CATATGCTGTCTCCTCAGAATTATCATTCGTTTCATACAGGCAGACTCGTTCAATCGCCACGAACAAGAATGCCCTTATCAATAGAGTACGGGCAGAGGAGACAATTGTCAACCAAAATTATAGATTCAAGGCTATCTATTATATTTTATATATTACTTATTATATATTTCAAGTTTCGTTATATTTTGTCGGTATACACACAAAAAAGCCTACCAAGAGGTAGACCGAAAGAACATGCACGATTCAGTTTTGGGGAGACATGCATACATCACCTTGCCTGGTTCTCAGATCACCACCGTTTGCAACGGCGGAAACCCGTTGAATTCTATGGCGGAGTAACTGCTGGTGTAGGCTCCTGTGGAAAGCCAATACAGCCTGTCTCCAACAGCAAGGCTCAGGGGGAGATCATAGCGGTAATCCTCATACAGCGTATCCATGGAATCACAGGTCGGTCCTGCAAGAATTACCTGTTCCTGAGGCCCGTTGCGTTCACAACGTATCGGATAGTGGATGGCTTCCCCCAGGGTTTCCATAAGCCCGCCGAAGCGGCCGCAGTCCTGGTATATCCACCGCTCAAGCGCCGTTCGGGATTTACGGGAGATGAGTACAATTTCCGAGACGAGCACCCCGGAATCACCAACAAGCGAACGTCCGGGTTCGATGATTATCTCAGGCAGTACATCCCCATAGTCTTCTTCCAGGTACCGTTTGATCTCATCGGCATAGGTCTGAACCGGGTTTGTCCGTTCGCGGTAGGTGGCAGGGAACCCTCCTCCCATATTGATGCAGGAGAGGGTAAGATCCTCATTCTCCTTAAGCCAGGTGAAGAGATAGCTGACCTTCGAGAGAGCACTGTCCCAAGCTGTGATGTCACGCTGCTGCGATCCCACATGAAACGAGAGGCCCCAAGGCTGCAGGCCCAGCTTTCGTGCCAGCACCAGCAGGTCTCCTGCAAGATCGGGGCTGCAGCCGAACTTTCTGGAAAGCGGCCAGTCGGCAGTTTGGGCTCCCTCGGCCATCAGGCGGACCATGACCTTTGAGCCGGGGGCGGCCATCGCAATATTTCTCAAATCCCCTTCACTATCGGTAACGAACAATCGAATACCGGCAGCATAGAACTCCTTGATATGCTCAAACTTCTTGATGGTATTGCCGCAACTCATGCGATCGGCGCTGATCCCCAGCTCCTGCAGCCGACGCAGCTCATACACCGATGCCACATCAAAATTCGACCCTAGACGGTCAAGCAAGCGCAAAACATCCGGCGCGGGATTGGCTTTCACCGCATAATACACCTTCGCAAACGGAAGCGCCTGGCGAAGCTCATGGTATTTCTCTTCGATTACGTCGGAGAGAATCAGCTGGAACGGTGTCTCACGGCCCTGGGAATGTTCCAGCACCCGTTGCCACCGTTCCTTAGACATTATTTCAGGTATGTTCATATGGCTGACTATGTAATTTCAGGTTCGTTATGTCAACCGGAAGACCAATACGTTCACCTAAGCATTCACGACATTCTGGCTCTTGCCTGCAAGAAATGAACGCAGGTTGTCGACTGCAATGTCCATAAGCCGTTGCCTGCTCTCCTTCGGAGCCCAGCTGATGTGGGGAGTGATCAGGCAGTTTTTTGCAGTAAGAAGAGGATTGTCCTTCGTGATCGGTTCGGTCGAGACCACATCCAATCCTGCCGCATACACCTTGCCGCTGTTCAATGCATCGGCCAGGTCCTGCTCGACGATCAGAGGACCGCGGCTGTTGTTGAGGATGATCACCCCGTCCTTCATCTTTGCAATGGAGTCCTTGTTGATGATTCCCTTCGTAGCCTCAAAGAGCGGGCAGTGCAGGGAGATTACATCACTTCTCTGCAGCAGTTCATCCAGCGACACATACACATCCTGATGTTTTGGATCTTGATAGGAATCATATGCAATGACCAGCATGCCGAAAGCACGGGCGATCCTTGCCACAGCCTGACCGATCCTGCCGTAGCCGATAAGGCCCATGGTCTTGCCTGCAAGCTCGATGAGCGGATAATCCCAGAAACAGAAATCAGGACTGCTTGTCCACCGTCCCTGCTTGACCGCATCACTGTGATGCTGGACATGATGGGCGATTTCCAAAAGCAGGGCAAAGGCGAACTGGGCGACGGCATCGGTGCCGTAGGTCGGGATGTTGCAAACAGGAATACCCTTTTCTTTCGCCGCCTGGGTATCGACTACATTGTAGCCGGTGGCGAGCACCCCGATATATTTGATGTTGGGAGCCTGCTCTATAACCTCCCTGCTCAGTGGAGTCTTGTTGGTGATGACGATATCGGCATCACCGATACGAGAGAGAATATCCTCTTCCTTGGTTCGATCGTAGACGGTCAGGGACCCAAGCTCGGCAAAGCCGTCCCAACTCAGGTCTCCAGGGTTTTCGGTATAGCCATCAAGAATAACAATGGTGTGCTGCATGGAAGCTCCTTTACAATGGTTTCTCCTAATTATAGCACGAAAGGGCAGGAAAAATCTGCCTATACCCTATCTGCCATCCGCTGCTTCAGATTCTCGCTGATCCCCAGCTTGCCACGAAGAATGTGCTTGATCGCCTCAAGCAGGACGGCGGGACTTGCATGCTTCATGATGTACCCGTTCGCACCACTGGCGATGGCCCGTTCCCCATAGAGGTTTTCGTCGTGCATGGAGACCACCAGGATTTTTAGCTTGGGATGGCGGGTCCTGCACTCACTGACTAGTGTCAGTCCGCTCTCACCCAACAGGGAGATGTCGACGATTGCAAGTGTCGGGTCAACGGCATCGAGCAGCTGCCTCCCTTCCGAAAGGGACCCGGCCTCGCCGATGCACTCCAAACCCAATCCTTCACGCACCAGTGCGCTTATACCGCTTCTATAGAGCGGATGATCGTCAATAATGACAAACGTATTCTTTTTCATGCACCCTCCTGCAGGGAAACCCTGCAGCTGACCACCGTTCCAGAAGGAGACGATGCGATATGCAGGTCACCACCGATCAGGTTGGCTCGATAGGTAAGGATCTTCATTCCCATACCGCTTGCCGTCCTGCCTTTCTTCACTTCAAAGCCTACCCCGTCGTCGACAACCTCCACCGTTGCCGATTGCTCATCATGCAGCAAGTTGACCGTAATCCGGGTGGCTTTTGCGTGTTTGAGTGCGTTGTTCAACGCCTCCTGGATAATGCGATACAGCTGAATTGCCTGCTGCTTGTCATCAATGTGGAAGCCCGGCTGGATTTCGAGGGTGACCATATTTCCATCGGTGACGTTCTTCGACTTCACCAGCTGCATCACGGAAGCAACAAAGCCGTTGTCCTGCAGATCGGAGGGGAACAGGTCCCGGGCGATCTGCTTGGCTGTATAGGCACTCTTGAGTGCCGACTCGCTGATATTCTTGGCCAATTGCCGGGCTCCGGCCAATTCTGTCTTCTTGAGCGCCGACTCAAGCGTAGCGGCAAGCATTCCCAGTGCTGCCAGATCCTGGCACAAATCGTCGTGGATGTCCTGCCCGATGCGGGTCATGATGTTATTCGAAACCTCCAACAGTTCTTGCTCGAGCTCCTTGCGTTGGGCAATCTCTCTCTTCAGTTGTTTGTTGGCCGCCACAAGCTCGCCGGTGCGCTCATGCACCTCCCGTTGCAGGATAAGTTCACGGTCCTTCTCCAAGGACATGATCAAGGCCCCTTTCATGGAAGTAGTGATCAGATCCCGAAGCGAGGCATACACATGCATGTCCTTGGCATCGGGAGTGCAGATGAAATACCCCATCTGCTCCGATCCGAATTGCAGGGATTCGCATACATAAGCCTGAAAATCTTTGGGGAGGCCTTGGGGAAGCAGCGAACGGGTGGAGAACTGTTGCCCGTTGGGGGTAAAAATCTGGACTTCCTCACCATTGAGGAGCATGAAAAGACTTGCCCGGCTTGTGTTTTTCCTGCGTTCATCGACCATTACCACAGCCGCAAACCGAATACCCAACCGCTTCAGGCCATGGGACAATTCAACGAGTATCTCCTCGAGCTTGAACGTCCTGACAACAGCGGCTTCGATACGCCTGAGAAAAGCTGAACGTGAACGTTCTCCAACCTGCAAGGAGAACAGGTTTCTCAGACGCATCTGCAGTTGGTCGACTGTGGATGCTGCATCCCCCGTACCGCCGTTCATACAGCCGCAGCTCTGCCGAATGACAAAGGATGTGCTCAGGTCGGCGACCATGCTGGTCGGTTCGGAGGAACCCAATCCCAGTTCCGTTGTCAAATAACCGATGGCTCTTCTTCCGAGTTCACTGGTAGGCTGATGGATGGTGGTAAGGGCGGGAATGGAGAGGACGCTGTAGGGAATATCGTCAAAGCCCGTTACCGATACCTGGGCAGGTACGCGGATTCCATGCTCCTCCAATGCCCTGATGGAACCGAAAGCCATCTGGTCATTGGCAGCAACGACTGCATCGAAGTTCCAGTGTCCTTCGATCAAAGCGATTGTTGTCTCATATGCCCGCTCTTCCAGAAAATCTGCATAGAGTATTACAGGTTCAGCCTCGGGAAGGAGTTCGGACAGCGTATGTAAAAACTCACTCTTGCGTGCTTCGCTCTCCGGGTGTCCCTCAGGCCCTGCAAGGAACAAGAACCGCCTGCGGTGGTGCACCTCCACCAGATGGCTGGTCAGCTGAACCATGCCGCAACCTGCTTGGGGACGCAGGGTGTACACGTTATCGAATTCCAGGCCGATCGAGACGATGGGCATATGGGAGAAGGAAGCCAGATAGCCGGCGATGCGCTCCCGCGAAAATGAGGAGCCCATGGTATTGGTCATGACGATCAGACCATCAAGCCGGGTCTTTGCGGCCAGATTGAAGGCTGTATCGTCCAATGCCCCCGACTTGGTAAGTGTTTCAGTGTTGCTCCCTTCATAGAAGATGAGCTGCACGGGATAGCGCCTTGCTTCCTCCAAGGCGCCGTGAAAGACGAGATTCTGATAGTACTCATCAAACTGGGTTGCCAAAAACCCAATTCGTTTCGGCTCTGCAGTTCCCATATAGTTGAGAGTATAGCCCACATTCAGAGATATGATGGATGTTTTTACAGCTATTATCAGTTCATACCCACTGTTCCTTGACAGAGCAAACACAGCCTCTTCATACTTGCCTGCATGAAACGACAGCTCTTCAACCCCATTTTCCTGCTCTATATCACCAAATGCCTCATCGGAACCATAGTTTGCTATGGATTCTACAAAGCTTTTCCCCAGTACTATCTCTCCTGGTCGATCGTGAGCCTCTTGTTGGTGTTGGCCCCCGACTGGGACAACTCCATCTCACTGCCTATTGCACGGATCAAGGCAAATATCACCGGGGCTCTGATAGGACTGTCCTGCTTCACCTTGCCGCTCAACCAACTGACACAATTATGCGTCGGGGTGGTGCTCACCATAGCTGTCTGCACAATCCTCAGGATTCCCACCTCCACACGAAGCGCGTTGGCGGCCCTGGCCATCGTACTGCTGCAGGAGATGGGCAAGCCCATGTGGTCCTATGCCCTGCAGCGCATCGCAGCAGTACTGCTGGGCTGCCTGGTCGGCTTGGCACTCACCCTCTCCTTCCAATACGTTGAGCGGTTGCTTGGAAAGGAACGTTGACGCTTACTTGGTCATTCCTTCGAACACAGGACTCCTGGGCTCCAGGCTGCCTGCAGAATATCCCCAAATGGTGGCGTATTCGCTGACATCCTCACCCATTTCTGCAAGCTGGTTGAGGTAGTAGGCTATCGATTTGGATTCAATGACAATTACATACCCCATGTCCTCGATTACCTTGCTGTGAGGCCTGGTATGGTCGAACTCGAAGCGGAGGATGCGCCTGCCGTCCTCCGTGATCCCGATGGTTCGGTAGGTATTGCTCTTGCCGACTCCGGGGAGGTTGAGGGTGTTGCGATCGGGGGAGATAAAAGGAATCTCATCACCTTTGCGGATCGAGTCGATCTGCTCGACCATTTTCTCTGCGTCCTGCATGAAGGTGCGGATGGTGGCATGGTAGCGTTGGGCTATTTGACCGATGGAACTTTCCTCGACCTGCTCCTGCGTACTGCGGGCATTGGTCGCAAACAGTTCGCGGTTCTCCTTGAAGCCCTTGACACTGAAATTGTAATAGGGAAGCACCCCGATGTCATTGAGAACCTTGCGAAGCTTCGCCGAATGGCCCCTGCGGCTTGCTGCAACAGTGAAGACCTCCTGGTTGGTGACCGCCCAGCCGGCATCGAGCAACCTGCGCACTGCTTTCTTGGTTTCGGGAGTCACCTCCATCGCCGAGGAGACATGGGTCTGCACAACACACTGGTCGATGCCTACCTCCCCCGCCTTCACTTTAAAGTCGGCCAGCACCTGGGCAAGCTGGGTCGTTACCCGCTGTGGAAGATACACAGGTATCTTGGTCCCCAGGCGGACCCGTCTCATTGGCGCGTATTGTTCATCAAGGCTGCGAGCCTTGTTGTCCTCTATCTTCTGCTTTGCCATGACCAGCACGGCATCCAAAATGGTTTTCAAGGATGAAACCGAGCTCATAAATGCATCGCCGCCGGTGATGAGGATGTCCCACAGATACGGATCGTTTCTGAAGTACTCCATGTTCAGCTCAAGCTGGTCCTTCCAGCTTCTCTTGGGTCGCAGCTTCTCCAGTTCAAAGTTGAAGCGGCCTGCCTGGAAGTCATACATCCGCTGGCAGTAGGCACAAAGACCTCCGCAGGCCCTTCCCATGGTATCGGGAATGAAGATGGCGACATTGGGATAGCGGCGGTGAACGTTGTGGGAGGGAAGCAGCCAGCCAGCGGCATTTGGCTCGCCGGGCTTTGCTATGTCCTCCTTCTCCCATGCCACGATTGAGCCGAACTCCTCAACCAGATCCTGGCTGTAGAAGAGGTAGCTGCGAATTGCTTCGTCACTGTGAGGATGTTCCTGACGCTCAAGCGGGCGGGTGTCGATCAGGGAGAGAAAGTACGGCGTGGCGAAGATGGGAATCCCTTTCCGCTCTGCTTCGCGCATGATGCCGAGGGTCTTTTCATCCATGCTGTAATCCAGGTAGCGGTTCAAATCATCGGCATTTCTGATGGCAAAATGCAAATGGAACCGATCATCCTTCCACCACAGCAACACCTGTTTGCGTTTCTCGGCTGCCGTCATCCCTTCCTTGAATTGATACAACGCCCGAGGCTTTTCCTGATCCTCGATCCGCTCGATCAAGAGTTGTACGATGCGCTCCTTGTTCTTTGCCCTCCAGGCAATGACCTCTTGATCAAGGCCGCTGGGATGGCGTTCCATCCACTCCAAGACTCTGCTTCGTGGCGGGATTTCCCGTTCTTCCACACCGCTCAGTTGGGCCAGCAGGTGTGCCATGTCCTCTACAAAATCAACGGTGCAGGAACACTCTTTGCCCAGCAGGACACTACGAAGCAAGCCGATTGGATGGGAAACGACCTTCTGCCCATGGAGGTTTCCATCCTCGAATGCCTGGCCCTCATGGTCCAGGTAATCCATGATACGAAGGTATGCCATGGATGTACTCATCAGTTTGTAATAGTCCTGTTCGGTCTGCTCCTCTCTGGTATAATAGGCCCAAGCCTTGGGGTAATGCTGTTGCATGACAGCTGAAAAATGCTCACGCAGGTGCGCAACGAGGGCCGCATCATCAAGCTTTTGGTCAAGGAACAGGGCGACAACCTCGGGGTTGTCTTGCTTCATCTTGGCGACAAGTTCAGTAATGCGTTCGTCGTGTGTTTTCATGCACTAAAGATACAGGGAGAGTTTGCCAAGTGTCAAGGTTTCTATCTTATTACTTATATTATATATACTTAAAAATATACAATCAGTCAAATTTCACTCCATGCAACACCAAAAAGATGACACAAGCACGTATGCAACAAAATCAGGGAATCATGTTGCAATTAGTCAATTATTACATGTTCGATAGTGTAGGAACCTATACTTCCTTCAACCGCCTGGACTTGCACCAAGAGATAGAGAACAAGTCGGTCACGTACTGTTATATGAATCTCTTCCGACCAAAGATCAGATCTTTCAGACTTCAGAGGATTCTCATGCATGCTCGTCTCGTACGCAACCGAACCATCAATCCTTACATTGTCTGTGGAATATGCATACAGCATCAATTGCAAATTTCCCGTAAGGTCCTTAATCCTGAACGAGTGGGTTTTACCATCGTCAGGGACGGTAACAACCCAATAATCCCAATCGGCATCAGAAGAAATCGCTCCCTTTCCGGTTTTTCTCAAGAGAACCGTTGCTTGTTCACGTACATCGTTGGGCTCCTCATGAAGTCCTCACACCAAACCACCAAGAATACCAGTACAAATTGAAAGCACACAGTCAGTATTCTTCCTTGCCCCACTACGCTCAAAGTAGTATCTTAGCTCTGTCGGGCCTCTTTGCCTTGACTATTGGTGCGAAACGACGTATCAATACATGCGTATATACAAATATTTGAGGTATCATGCTACACTTTTATACACCGTCCTTTGCGGACAAACCACTATTCCCCTCGTACAGCAAGTACTTTGCCTACGAGTATTTTTTTTCCTATTCAGTCCTTTGGAAAGAAGCCATCGGATTGACCATCTGCAAAACAGACACCGCTCTGTACATGCACCTGGATGTTGACGACTGCTTCCTTCTCCCCATAACCGACGACCTACCCAAGGCAATAGCGGAGCTTGAAGCACACTGTTCTGAAAGCGGTCAACGCTTTCACCTCGAGTGCGTTCCCTCAGAACAAGCCCTGGAACTTGAGAAGATGGGCTATACCATCGAACATGTGCGTGCACTGGATGACTACCTTTACGAGAGCGAGAAGCTCATACACCTCAGAGGCAGGAAACTGCAGGCAAAGCGAAACCATATCTCCCAGTTCGAGCGCAACTACACCTACTCGGTACGTTCACTCTCCACCAAGGAGATGCGTGACGAGTGTTATACAATGGCCTCCACCACCTGGGTCGACACCAAGAATAGCAACACCAAGGAAATCCAGGATGAACTGAGGGCGATGCGTCTCGCATTCGACAACTGGGATGCACTTGGCCTTGTGGGCATGCTGGTCTGCGTAGACCATCATCTGACAGCCTTTACCGTTGGTGAAATCATCGACGACCAACTGGCCATCGTACACTTTGAGAAGGGGGACACCTCGTACATCGGCATCTATTCGGTGATCAACCAGCTTTTCTGTTCCCAGTACCTCTCCGATGTCAAATATGTCAACCGACAGGAGGACGCGGGAGTCGAAGGCCTGAGAAAAGCCAAACTCTCCTACAAACCCGACCTCATGGTCGAAAAGTACAGGGTTACCAGACAGTGATCATAGAACGGGCAAGCCAAGAAGATTTTTCCTCTCTCAAGCAACTTTGGTCGACTGTCTTCTCGGAAGACCCGGTCTTTCTTGAGCACTTCTTCTCCACACGGTTTGCCAGCGAGCACATCTTCGTAGCACGCAAGGACTGCAACATTGTAAGTGCCCTGCACGCCCTGCCCGCCCACTACCTGCAACACGGAGCGATTAAGCCATGTTCCTTCATTGTGGGTGCTGCAACATACGTCGAGTACCGAAAGCAAGGCATCATGGGAGCATTGCTTGCAGCAACGAAGAGGGCATACGACCATCCCATCACGCTCTTTCCTGCAGTCAGGCCCTTCTACGAAGCACATGGATACTTCACCACCTCCTCGGTTCTCTCATTTTCCTTGGAGGGTGTTGTTCCATCCTCGGATGTTTCCATTCCGATCGAGTATTCACAATTGGACAGCCTCTACCGAGCCGAACATGATCAGAGCGGCTGCCTGCTTCGCGATGAGGAGGCTTGGAAGTTCCTGACCGAAGGCTATCAGACACTCTGTGTTGAAAACGGTTATGCATTCATCAGCGAAGGCAAGGCTGTCGAGGCTTGTGCAACCAGCAAGACAGCGGCAACCAGGCTCTTGGCCTTGCTTGCCGGTCACGGGGTTTCAGAAGTACACGCCCTTGAGAATTCGTTCATTGCCATGTCGCTGAACAGACAAAAAGCAGTGCCCATCCCGATGGGGATGAGCACTGACAAAGCCATGCAAGGTGTGTATATTGCTGAACAATACTAAGGCCTAACGCACGGTAAGTTCAAAAGCATGAGTCCAGCTGTCTCCCCTGTCGTTGGTGATCGTCAGGGTGAAAGGAAGGACCGTACCGGCAGGTGCCGAATCGCTTACAATGAAGCGGAATGTATTGGCCTCGCCGCGAACCGCCTGCTTTGACTTGGTTGCAAAGCGACTGTTGTTCGTACTGGAAAGCCCTGCGGACAGTCGACCCAGCTGAAGCTCACCCTTCAACATCCTGACATATTCACTCTCAGATGAAAGCGTCGCCTTCAGACCTGTGAGGTTCACATTACCCGTATTGGTGTAGGAGAACCCGATACCGATCTGGGTGTTGGTTGGAAGCTTTGTCCGGTCGTAGTAGAGGACAGTTACATCCTCGATTGCAAGTTGCTTCCATAACGCCTCGAAGAGCGCCCCTTTCCCCTCTACAGTATAGGTAGACGGGTCGGTGATGAGCTTTCCTGTCGTGCGGTCATACCAACCGGCGAAAATCGCCGATGCATCACCACTGGTAGGCGTCGGAACCTCGACCTTGCCTTCCTCAAAGAAGATATCGGTCTTGTTCATTTCGTCGACGAACCTGACCCCGCTCTGGTAGATGGCATAGAGCGTCTGATCGGTATAGCTCATGGTGATCGTCTCCCCTGGCTGATAAGTGACCTCATCAGGGGTCAAACCCCAACCGACAAGTACGCCTAGGCGAGCTGAATTGAGCCTGATCTGGGAACTGTCGGGAAGGGTGATCTCAGACCCCGGCTCGCGACGAATCTGCTGACGATAGCTGTAGCTGTAGGTCTCATCCTCGGCAGAGAAGTCGAGCGTCAGCGACGGCTTATAGTGGGGGCTGGTTTGATAGAGCCATGCGGCATACTCGCTTCGCTCGGGCTCATCAAGGGCCAGAATCCTCTGCAGCAGTGCATCGGTCTGAGCGCTGGTCATCTGGTAGCTTGCAAGCCTGTCCAGATTCTCCCAAGCTTCACGGTAGGCATCTCTATCGCCCTTGGCCCGCGCCTGGGTAAGATTCTTGTACGCTTCGTCCTGTTCGCGTACCACCGCTCGCTTCAGGGTATCGATGGACTTCCTCAGATCTTCAAGACTCGTGGCTGTGATATCCGAAGTCTGAAGAGCAGCATACTGTTTCTCAGCGGTCGGAGAGGCTGCCAAGAATGCCATTCCAACCAATACAAGTAGACTAATCATCAAGAGTATACGTGTTCGCTTCATAGGCAATCCTCCTTCATCTCTTGTTACCTATTTCTATAGCAACAGAGGGGTAGGAAGGCAACACCTGCAAGCATATCTTCACCTACTCTTTAACTCTTTGAAGAAATATGAAGATGCACCTGCCGGCCATTGAAGGAAAGCAACTCTTCGTTTCTCAGCAATGCAAGCTCCCGGCTCAGGGAAGTGCGTGCATACCCAAGCCGATGAGCAAGCTCGGTCTTGCTCATCGGCAAGGTCACCATATCGCTGCCCTGCTGCAGGGAAAGCCGGCTCAAGTAATCGAGCAGGCTTTGCCTGAGCGTCTGCTCATTGAGCTTGGTTACGGTGAGGCCCAGTTCATAGGTGCGGTCGCTGATGATTTGCAGCAACCCCACCAGAAAATCCGGCTTGGCTGAACACAGGGACAACACCACACTTCTCTTGATCCGTATGACGCAGCATGCTCGGTCGCAAACAACCTGGAGCGGATACTGGTTGTACCTGCTGAAGAGCAAAGTCGCCCCCCAGATCTCTCCTGCCTCAAGCACTCTGGCTTTGAAGACGGTCCCCTGCTCGTCGATGCTCTGCAGCGAGAGCCTGCCTTCCACTATCACATCGAGGGAGGTGCATGCGTCGCCCTGCAAAGCGACCAGTTGATCCTTTGCATAGTGCATGAGCTTCATGCCGCCTTCCTTGAGAAACTGAGACAACTCCTCTTCTGAAAAGCATTGGAACAGGGCAACCTTGGACAGTGAGCGTGCAATTTCCATGCAAACCTCCAAAAGTGTAGCATATGTAACAGTCTATCGCGCTCTTGTTTCCTATACTAGCTTTACTGCAAGAAGGAGAATTCCATGATTGAAAAGCCCTATACCTACACGCAAAGCAATGAGAAGGTCATAGAGAAACTGATCGGAGACGACACTGCGATGATCAACCACGTAGTGTTGGCACCAGGTGATGCACTACCTGAACACTATTCCGATTCGAACGTCTATCTGATTGTTGTACAAGGCAGCCTCACGATTCAGCTGGAAGACCAGGAGGCACACTCTTATCAGGCTTCGGTGGTGAATATACCATGCCACATCAAAATGAATATTTCGAATACAAGCAAGCAAGTGTTGGAATTCTTCATCGTAAAGGCACCCCACCCACGGGTATACAAGGCACAAACTCTATGAAAAAAGTACTACAACGGACCGTTCAGGTCGTATTCCTGGCTCTCTTTGTCTTTTTGCTCATCCAAGGGAAGGTGCAGGTCTGGATGGCAATCTTCGTTGGATCAACAATCCTCGCCCTTATCTTCTCCCGCTTCTACTGTGGCTGGATCTGTCCCATCAACACCATCTTAAGGCCCATGGCCTACCTGAAGAAAAAGCTGAAGATCAAGAGCCTGAAGACTCCCGCTTTTTTCAAGAACGGAGTATTCAGGATTCTTATGCTTCTGGGATTCCTGGCCGTGATGGTCGTGGTTTTCAGAACCGGCAAAAAGCTTCCCGTCCTGCCATCGCTTGTTGTAGCGGCAGTCTTTCTCTCCCTCTTCTTTGAGGAAGAGCTGTGGCACCATTGGCTCTGCCCCTACGGGACCATCCTCTCCCTGCCGGCAAGGAGGGCTAAAAAGTCCATGGTCATTGACCCATCACTCTGTACCAACTGCAACCGGTGTGCAAAGGCCTGCCCAAGCGGGGCCATTGTGAAGGAAGAGAAACACCGGATAGTGAAGAGCGAGTGCCTGGTGTGCCATGAGTGCGAGCGCGTATGCACCAAGGGTGCGATTTCCTACAAATAACAACTACCTCGTGTGGATACTGCAAACAGGAAGAGCGGTTGCTCTCCCTGCCTGTATTTCACCAGCTGTTCTTCTGTTTATTTACTTTGTTTCCTTACGGAAGCAGAGGAACCAGTCAAGGCAGTACTGATTCTCGTCCTTGCTCTCCATGCGCTCCTTGGCCGTCCCGCAGCTGCCGGGGGTGGGGATGATGACATCCTGACCGGGTCTCCAGTTAGCAGGAGTGGCGATCTGCTCCTTGTCTGCCTTCTGAAGGGCGAGCACGACGCGCTTGATCTCGTCGAAGTTGCGGCCGGTGGAAGCGGGATAGAACAGAATGGTTCTCACGACGGCGTTGGGGTCGATGACAAAGACCGCACGAACCGCCTGGGTGGAGGACTGGGACTGGACCATGCCGTACTTGCGGGCGACATCCATCTTGATATCCTCGATGACCGGGAACTTCACCTCAACATGCTTCATGCCGTTCCACTCAAGCTCCTGGATTTTTCTCAGCCAGGCGATGTGGGCATACAGCGAGTCGATGGAAAGACCGACCAACTCGGTGTTCAGGGATCTGAACTCATCAGCCATCGAGGCGAATGTCATGAATTCGGTGGTACAGACGGGTGTGAAGTCTGCCGGGTGGCTGAAAAGGATAACCCACTTGCCCTTGTAATCCTCGGGAAAACTAATCGGTCCTTGGGTGGTAACCGCTTTGAAAGCGGGAGCCTTGTCACCGATCAAAGGCATGCTGGTACCGGTGTTCTGCATTTCTTCCATGATGTGCATCTCCTTGGGTTTTGTTGTGATATCTGATGAGCTGATAGTAATCAATCTCATTAATAATATCAAGTACTTATTAATAATTTATTTCATTAACTGTAGGGTATCTGTTTTCCAGTGTTCTGTGCCGACAGCTTGTGTTCTTGGAAAACCGTACCCAAGCAAGGAAACCCATGCTACACTTGCCTGCATGGGAAAGAATGTTGGAAGAGAGGATGTTGCAAAGGCGGCAGGGGTATCGGAATCGACGGTATCGCGTGCACTCAACAACTCCCCTCTGATCAGTGAAGAGATCAAGAAGAAGGTCAGGCAGGCTGCAGAGAAGCTGGGGTATTTCCCCTCCCGCACCGCCACCTTGTTTGCGAGCAACCGAAGTTTCGCCATCGGTTTTGTGGTCCCCTTCTACCCATCAATCATGCCCTTCACCCGCCCCTACTTCCCCTCGTTGCTCGATGGCCTGCTGCTGGGAAGCCTTGAACACAACTATACGATCAGCATCGTCTTCGAGAACCATTTGGGCCGGTATCGTTCCTATCAGGAGCTCATCAACAGCCATAGCTTTGACGGCCTGGTCTTCGCCATCACCAAGGACCATTTCCCGGAACTGCAGCCCTTGATTGACCACTCACTTCCCTTTGTCCTGGTCAACAACTATCAACAAGGTGCGGCCAGCATTTATGCGCGACCGGATGTGGGCATGACCAAAGCCTTCGAGCATGCAATTGGATTGGGCCACTCACACATCGGCTACATTACCGGAGACCTGCAGTTCAAGAACGGCAAGGACAGGCTGGCCATGTTCGAGAAATTGGCGGCACACCACCACTGTACGACAACAATCGTTGAAGGTGACTTCTCGCGCAGTTCGGGCTTTGACGCCTTCAGCCAGCTGAGAAACGGGCCGTCATTGGTGATGACAGCCAGCGACCGCCAAGCCTTCGGATTCTTCCAAGCCTGCAGTGAACACACAAAACGGGTGCCGCAGGATATTTCGGTCATCGGATATGACAATTTCCAGCCTGCAAGCACCAGCGCCCCGCCTTTGACCACAGTGAACCATCCCATCACCGAGATGGGAAAAGAAGCAGTCCTGATGTTGGTCAGCATGATCGAGCAGGGAAGGGCCGGACAGCAGAAGTGGGCTGATACCGACTTCGTCATCCGCAAGTCCACCACGCGATACGGAGGTGCCTGATGAAACTGATCATGATCGGCTGCGGGGGCATGGGTACCTACCAAGCCAAGAAATTCATCGAACTGGGAGTTGAGTTGGTCGGAGCCATCGACCACAACGACGAGCACCGAAGCCATTTCTGCTCCACCTACGCAGTATCTGAAGCCTATGCAGACGTCGATCAGCTCTCCCGTTTCCAAGGCAGGGCCGATGCTGTCAGTTGCTGTCTTCCCGATGCCTTCCACCATCAGTGCTGTCTGCTGGCACTTCAGCTTGGATTTGCCGTCTTCTGTGAAAAACCGTTGTGTACGAGCCTTGAGCAGGCCCGGCAGCTCGATGAGGCCTCTTTCAATGTCCCCTTCATGGTAAACTTCTCCAAGCGCAACATTCCGGCATTGGCGGCAGCCCAAGAAGTACTCAACACTGGGAAGCTTGGGGCCCTGATGCGTGTTGAGGCAATGTATCTGCAGAGTTGGCAGCAAAGTCATGTATGGGGAGATCCCGAGCAGGATTTCCGATGGAAGTGGCGCCTGCTTCCCTCCCATAATCGGGGTGGGTGTCTCGCCGATTTGGGCAGTCACCTGCTGGATCTCCTCCTGCTCCTGTTTGGATCGGTATGCTTTGTAAAAACCCTCTCTACCGTCACCGACCAGGTATTGATCGAATACCAGGGAGAGCTCAAAGTCGGCAACGATGTTCCCTGCATCCTTGGCTGTTCCTATGCCGACAAGCAATCCGACGATTCGCTGCAGTTGAAGGTTGTGGGAACACAGGCCACCTTGGAGATGAACACCTCACTCGACCGCAAGCAGATTCTTGTTGCTCCTGGTGGGGGAGAAAGCTATCACGTCAGTGCACCTGCACCTCCATCAACCTATCAAACCTTTGTGCGTTGGGTCGATCTGGACCAAGCAGGAAGGCCCAACCTGGAGGACGGACTCTCGGTTCAGGGCCTGCTGGAGGAGATGATCGGATGAGCATTGCAGTTGGAGCCTTGGTTGGTGCCCATGAACTGGACAAAGAGACGCTGAGACTGCTCAAGAAGTTGGGGTTTGAAACACTCTCGATCAGCTTCTGGGAGACCCTTGGAGATAGTGACTTGGATTCTTTGGCTGCAGAGGTGCAAACAGCGGGCCTTGAGGTAGCAGCCCTCTCAATCTGGGGCAATCCTTTGCAGAAAGCAGAAACCGCCGAAGGCTGGAAGCGCCTCATCGAAAGTGCATCACGCTTCGGGGATCCTTTTGTAACCGGTTTTGCAGGAAGAGTGCCTGGTGCTTCGGTGGAAGATTCTCTTGTGAGTTGGAAAGCCTTGTTCTCCGAACTGCTGGATCTGGCGTATCAAAACGACTGCAAAGGCCTGCTCATGGAGAACTGCAGACTCGGGGATACCTGGAAGCAGGGCAAGTGGAATATTGCCATCAACGATGATGCTTTCAACCTCCTGTTCTCCACGCTTGACAATGAGAGTCTTGGCCTGGAGTGGGAGCCCTGCCACCAGGTGGAAGCGTTCGTCGACCCGGTTGCCCAGCTCTCCCGGTGGCTGGATAAAGTCAAGCACATTCATGGCAAGGATGCCCGTGTCGACTGGGAAACACTGAAAACCTTCGGGCTGTTTGCCAAGAGAAAAGCCATCCATACCACCCTTCCCGGCCTTGGTGATACCGACTGGCATTCACTCTGTGCTCTGCTCGAACAAGGTGGTTATAGAGGGAGCATTGACCTGGAAACCACGAGCTCCTCCTTCTTTGAGGACATTGAAGGCAAAGTGAAAGCCCTTTCCTACCTCAAAGCCTGCAGGCATTGATGTGTATTTCTTTCTGTCATTTTTCCTTGCGAAAGAGCAAAAACGTGGTACCATAAACTCGTAAAATAGAAACGCACGGGTTTTCAGCATGTTATGCACGTGCGTGCATAGGAGGGACCATGGAACAAATTCCGTACGGAATGATTGGAGGAGGAAAAGGAGCCTTCATCGGTGATGTGCATCGAAAAGCTCTCCGTATTGACAACCTTGCAGTTCTGAAAGCGGGTTGTTTCTCTAAAGATCCTGCAAAGTCAAAGGCCTTTGGGCAGGAATTGGGCATCGACTCTGATCGCTTGTACTCCAATTACCAGGAAATGGCCAAAGCAGAAGCAAAGCGCAACGATGGCATCAAATTTGCCGTATGCGTCACTCCCAACAACTCCCACTATGACATCTGCAAGGCTTTTCTGTTGGAAGGCATCCACGTTGTCTGCGACAAGCCCCTGACCTGGACCATCGAACAGAGCCAAGAGTTGGCCCGGATCTGCAAGGAGAAGAATCTCCTGTTCGGTGTCACGTACACCTATACCGGCTACCCTGCCGTAAAACAGATGCGTAAAATGGTAGCCGACGGCCTTTTGGGAAAGATTCGCTTCGTGAATGCTGAATACCCTCAGGATTGGCTTGCCAACCCCATCGATGAGCATAGCTCGATAGCTCCTTGGCGCATGGATCCAAAGATTTCAGGCATCTCCAACTGTCTTGGGGACATCGGAAGTCATATCGAGAACTTGGTCGCAACCGTCACGGGCCTGAAGATCAAACGCGTTTGCGCCCGGCTTGATTCCCTGGTGGACGGACGTACGCTGGACGACAATGCTTCGGTGATGGTGGAATACGAGGGCGGCTCGAAGGGGCTGTACTGGTCGAGCCAGATAGCCTTCGGCTACGACAATGCCCTCAGGCTCAGGGTGTTCGGAGAAAAGGGCGGCCTCGATTGGGCGCAGGAAGACCCCGACCACTTCTATTTCACCCCCCATGATGGGCCAAAGCAGAAATGGAGCCGCGGACGCGATCAATTCGCAGCCGAAGCGCAGCAATACTCACGCATTCCAAGCGGGCACCCCGAGGGCTTGTTCGAAGCTTTCGCAAATATCTACAAACCTTTTGTCCTCGCCCTGTCCAAGCACCTCAAAGGTGAAAAGTTGAGCGCTTCCGACTTGGACTTCCCCGGTGTGGAAATGGGTCTTGAGGGTGTGATTTTCATCAACAAGTGTGTCGAGAGCAGCAAGAAAGGCTCTGTATGGATCGACATTGAGTAATGAAGGAATAAGGAGAGAGCGATATGGCAAGGATGGTGACGATTTTTACTGGTCAGTGGGCTGATCTTCCCTTTGAAGTGATGTGCAAAACAGTAAGTGAAATGGGCTACGACGGGGTGGAAATCGCCTGTTGGGGTGATCATATGAACGTCGAGAAAGCCGCCAAGGACCCTGCGTATGTCGCAGAGAAGCTGGCAATCCTTAAAAAATACAATCTCGGCTGTTATGCACTGGGCAACCATCTGGCCGGCCAGTGCGTCGGGGATGCCTTCGGCGATCCTCGTCTCGCAGGCTTTGCCCCCAAGAATCTTAGCGGCAATGACCAAGCGATCCGGGACTGGGGAATCCAGCAGATGAAGTATACCGCCCAGGCAGCCAAGAACATGGGGTGCAAGGTAGTGACGGGCTTCATGGGTTCCCCAATCTGGAAGTACTTCTACTCCTTTCCTGCCAATTCAAGCAAGTTGATCGAGGACGGTTATCAGGAGATTCTCCGCTTATGGACACCGATTCTGGATGAGTTTGACAAGCAGGGAGTGAAATTCGCCCTCGAAGTCCACCCCTCCGAGATCGCCTATGACTACTACAGCACCGTCAAACTGCTGGAAACCTTCAAGGGACGGAAAACCCTGGGCTTGAATTTCGATCCCAGCCACCTGCAGTGGCAGGGTATCGACCCCGCACTTTTCTTCCGTGACTTTGCCTGCTCGATCTACCATGTGCATATCAAGGACAGCATGGTCAAACTTGATGGAAGAAGCGGAATTCTGGGTTCGCACCTACCCTTCGGGGACCTGAGGCGCGGCTGGAACTTCGTCTCCCCCGGGCATGGCGATGTGAACTTCGACCTGATCATCCGCGAGGCAAATGCAGCAGGCTACCGCGGACCGCTTTCCGTCGAGTGGGAAGACAACGGCATGGACAGGCTCTTTGGTGCCAAGGAAGCTCTTGCTCTGGTACGAAAGATTGACTTCGATCCTTCGAACGTTGACTTTGACGGGGCAATGGAGAATTGATGAGCGAGCGCGCAACCCTTCTGGAGCTGGAAGGAATCATCAAGGAATTCTCATCCGTACGGGTCCTGGACCGGGTCTCCTTCAGCATTCAGGAGGGGGAGATCATGGGCCTGATTGGGGAGAACGGTGCCGGCAAGTCGACGTTGATCAAAATCATCTGCGGCATCTACCAGAAGACGGATGGAGTCATCCGTCTTGGAGGGAAGGTCACCGAAATCCCCGATTACATCACCGCAAAAAGCCTGGGGATCGGCATTGTTCCTCAGGAATTCAATCTGATCAACTACCTAACGGTCTATGAGAACATCTTTCTTGGAAGCGAGCTGCACAAGGGAATCTTGCTGGACAAGAGTGCCATGCGCAAGGAAGCTGAGGCACAGCTCAACCTGTTGAAGATGCCTCTCGATGTCAACAGGATGGTCAGCGAGTTGTCAGTAGCCGAGAAGCAGATGGTCGAGATTGCAAAAGCGATGATTCTCGATGCCCGGATCCTGATCTTTGATGAGCCGACCACCACCCTTACCGCGGTGGAAATTCAAACGCTCTTCGATTTGATGCGCAAGCTCAAGCAGAAGGGAGTGACGATACTCTTTGTGTCGCACAAGCTTCAGGAAATCCTGGCCATTTGCGACCGGGTAACGGTGCTGCGCGACGGAAAGCTGGTCAGCATCGACCAAGTCAAGGGCCTCTCTTCCCAGATTCTAGCCAAAAAAATGGTGGGGCGTGATTTCAACCAGGTCTTTCCTGAAAAGATCGACAGTACCGGCAAGGACGTGATTCTTGAAGTTGAAAAACTCTGTTCGGGTTCCTTGCTCAAGGATGTCTCCTTTTTCTTGCGCAAGGGGGAGATTTTGGGGTTCGCAGGCCTGGTGGGTGCCGGGCGCACCGAGACGATGGAAGCCTTGATGGGCCTGAGAAAGGCGGAAAAGGGGGCGGTGCGCATCGAAGGCAAAACCGTACGAATCCGTAGCGCCAAGGATGCAGTACGATATGGGCTTGGGTACATCAGCGAGGACCGCCAAGGAAAGGGAGTGGTAATGAACTACGACATTCCCAAAAACATCACCCTGATTTCCCTGAAGGAGAAGTACCTGAGATGCGGCTTGATCGACAAGGCCAAGGAGGCTCAAGCGGCTGAACACTACATGAAGGAGTTCAGGATTGTGGCTGCTTCCAAAAAGTCACAGCTCAGGTTCTTCAGCGGCGGCAACCAGCAGAAGGTCTATCTTTCCCGCTGGATGGATACCGATCCCAAGATTCTCATACTTGATGAGCCGACGCGCGGTATCGACATCAACTCGAAGAAGGAAATCTACGAGTTCATCCACCGCCTTGCACAAGAGCAGATCAGTTGCATCATCGTCTCTTCGGAAATGGAAGAGATAATCGGCATGTGCGACCGGGTCTATGTCATGCGTGAAGGAAGAGTGGCCGGCTGCCTGGAGAAAGGACAGGTCACAGAAGAGAACATTGTGTTCCAAGCAACAGGGATAAAAAGGGTGTAGAGCAAGATGGGTGAAAATAAAATCATTGCATATGTACGCAACTTTCGTTTCAAGGACCACTCGCTGGGGATGGCATTCATCATCCTGGTGATCATCGCCACCATCGTCGGGTGGCCCAACTTCCTCAAATTCAGGAACCTTACGAACATTCTCAGGCAAATATCCTATACAGGCATCATCTCCTTGGGGATGACGCTGATCATCATCTCCGGCGGCATCGATCTTTCGGTCGGGTCCATGACGGCATTCGTGGGAGGCATCTCCATCTTCTTCCTCAACCTCTTCGGCCCGACTTCGACGATGGGAATCGTGCTGACCTTCCTGTTTGCACTGGTCTTCGGCTCTTTCTGTGGTGCGCTGAACGGCATTATGGTCGCCAAGTTCAAGATGGCACCCTTCATCGTTACCTTGGGCACCATGTCCATATTCCGGTCGCTCATCCAGTACTTTTCCAATGCAGGGACCATCCTTTCGGTCAACATGGGGTACGGCAAATTGGGAAGCAGTTCGATCCTCGGACTGCCGACTCCCGTATGGTTCTTCGTCATCGTAGGCATCATCCTGCATATTTTGCTCAACCATACCAGTTTCGGGCGGTATATCTGTGCTACAGGCAGCAATGAGCAGGTGGCCAAGTATTCGGCCATCAATGTGGCTGTAATCAAGTTCTTTCCGTATGTCATCACCGGATTCACGGTAGGAATTACGGCAATCATGTGGTCGAGCAGGCTGAACTGCATCAATCCAAGCGATTGTGCGGGGTATGAAATGGATGCCATTGCAGCAGCGGTCATCGGGGGGACGCTGATGAGCGGCGGCAAGGGCAGCATCATCGGCACCATGATGGGGGCCGTGATGTTGGGCATCATCAACAACATGCTTGTCATGGGAGGCATCAGTGCCTTCCTGCAACAGGCTGTCAAGGGTTTCGTGATTATTGTTGCGGTACTGCTTCAGTACAACAACGGTAACAAATAAACAGGAGGATTGGAAATGAAGAGAGTATTGGTAATTGTTCTTTGCTTGGTCTTTTCGGTAGGCTTGGTCTTTGCCCAAGGCGTTTCTGAACCAAAAGAAAGTGTTCCGAAGATTGGTATTGCAGTACCTTCTCCCGACCACGGCTGGACCGGCGGCATTGGCTGGTGGGCTGACAAGGCAGTGAGGGAACTCCAGCAGAAGTATCCCGGCAAGTATGAGTTCAAGGTCCTCCATGCCGACGGCTACGCAAAACAGATTTCCGATATCGAAGACCTGATGGTCTGGGGTATGGATTATCTGGTAGTCCTTCCTCACGAGTCCGCCCCGCTGACTCCTGTGGTGAAGGAAGCTCATGCTTCTGGAGTGAAGTGCATCGTTGTTGACCGTGGATTGACCGACACCACCTTCGGGTATGTAAACCTTGCCGGCAACAACCACGAAATGGGCAAGGTCTCCGGCGCCTTCGTACGTGATTACATGAAAGCCAACAAACTGACCAAGTATGTTGCAATGGGCGGCATGCCGGTCGTCATCGATGGAGAGCGCATGAACGCATTCTTCGACGAGATGGCCAAAGAGCCGACGCTGATCAACCTCGCCGGCGGCAGGAACTATGATTTCGCCGACTGGTCCACGCAGAAGGGACTTGAGCTGATGGAGAACTACATCCAGAAGTATCCAGAGATCCATGCTGTCTACTGCCAGGACGACGATGTCATGATCGGTGTCCTGCAGGCCATCAAGGAGAGCGGCCGCAAGGATATCAAGCTGGTATTCGGCGGTGCAGGATCGAAGGCTGCCTATGAGATGATCATCAACAACGACCCGTTGGTAAAGGCAACCGCCACGTACCACCCGTCCATGGTCTATGATGCGATCATGTACTGTCTCGATGTGGTTGAAGGCAAGAAGAGTGATGCCTTCCATACCGCCAAGTCTCCTACCGCCGTAGTGCTTCCTTCGGTGTTGGTCGACAAGAACAACGTCATGAATTTCTACGACAAGGACTCTGTTTTCTAGATCGGATGAGCATGCATCACCTTTTTCAGGCTGTTGGAATTCCAACAGCCTGTTTTCTTGCAACCAAGGCAACTCCCTAATGCTTTTGGACAGAAACATCAATTCTGCTGGAATTATGAGACAGGCTCCCCTATCATGTATTGTTTTCATCGATTGGAAAATACATACTACACATTGATGCACCGATAGCGTTTGCACAGATAGGAAAACTCTTGTTATGCAATCCTTTATATGGGTATTATATGAAAAAGGAAAGGAGACATACCCAATTAAAGAACAGAGCATTACTCGACGATTCATCATCGGTTTGGTGCTCATCCTAATTGCCCTCTTGGTTGTTGGGTACATCAAGTTGAGCTTGACCACCCACGCGATTGAGACCAATCGCGAGCTCAGTCATACCTATGATGTCATCACCGAAACCAAGAGCCTGATGCGAACCTTTCACAATATCCGCATAGCCGAACAAGGCTATCTATTAACTGGTGACCGGCGCTATTTGCAAGAGATCGGAGTCAGCGCCTACTCCTTCGACCAACACCATATCAAACTGAGCATACTCACCCGTGACGACGAGGTGCAACAACAGCGCTTGGAGAAATTGAAGACCACCTTCGATGAATTAATCGTCCAAGCAGTACAGCCGATGCTTGCATTCCGTGACACCGTTACCGGGGAGGTGTCCACATACTTTGAGAAGGATGAACTCAATCACCTGATGGAAGTCTCAAAAACCATCTCCCGGGAGTTGGAAACAATCCTCGACGAGATCGAGAAAAGCGAATATGAACTGCTGGCAATCCGGCAGCAGGAAGTAGATTATTGGTATAATCTCGATCAATTTGTCACCTTCTTCGGTCCTGTAATGATCATACTCATCACCTTCTTTGCAGGCCGTGGGGCGGTAATTCGTCTGGACCGCTACCGCCGCCAGCAGGAACGCGACCAGAGTGAGCTTCGCTCGACCCGCGACCGGTTCGCCTCGATTATCAAGGGCTCGAATCTGGGCACCTGGGAGTGGAATATTGTAACCGGAACAATCCAGATCAACGACAACTGGGCGGCCCTGCTTGGCTACACGAAAGAAGAACTCGAGCCGGTCACCATCGAGACCTTCAAGCGGTTGACCGAACCTGAGGATTTTGAACGTTCCTTTTCGCAGCTTCAGCAACACTTCAGCGGTCAGCTCGACTTCTACTCCTGCGACGTCCGCATGCAGCACAAGGACGGTCACTGGGTCTGGATTCTCAATCGCGGGCAGGTGATAACCTGGGACGACCAACACAATCCCGTCATCATGACAGGCACCCATGCCGATATTTCCAAGCGGGTGGCCGACGCCCAGGCCTTGGCACGCAGCGAGGAAGAGAACCGTAAAATATTTGAGAGCATGAACCAAGGGTTTGCCTATTGCCAGATTCTCTTGGATGAGAACGGGGTTCCCAACGACTACCGCATTCTGAGGGTCAACCAGAACTTTGAAGTACAGACGGGCCTTGAGAACAAGAACGCTGTCGGCAAGAGAATCACTGAAATTATCGATGTGGTGGAGCCGTATTGGTTCGAATACAATGGCAAGGTCGCCTTAACCGGGAAGTCAATGATCTTCGAAGCGTACAATGCCGGCCTGGGCAGGCTCTTCAGGATCTCCTCGTTCAGTCCAGGATACAGCTATTTTGTGATGATCATCGACGACATCACCCACCAGAAAGAAACCGAGGCACAGCTCATTTATGAGAAGAACCTCTTTGAGACTACCCTGCTCTCCGTCGGTGACGGAGTAATAAGCACCGATGCACACGGCAATGTTCAATTCATGAACAAGGCAGCAGAGATACTTACCGGCTGGAATGCAGAGGAAGCGAAAGGAAGGCGATTCGAGGAAATCTTCAAGATCCTGTACGGCAAGGACCGATCGGCATGCCCCAATCCTGTAGAACAGGTTCTTGCTGTAAAGCATGCCATTGAACTGGAAGAGGACACCATCCTCATAGCCCGCGACGGCTTCGAACGGTACATTGATGACAGTGCTGCCCCCATCCTCGATGCCGAAAGGAACATCACCGGAGTGGTGCTGGTCTTCCGCGACAGCACTGAGCAACGGAAAAAACAGCATGAGATTCTCTCGCTCAGCTTCACCGATCCCCTGACCACCCTGAACAACCGCCGGTACTACGATCAGGTCAAGCATGAAGTGGATTCAGAACCCTACTACCCCCTTACCTTGGTCGTTGCAGATGTGAACGGCCTGAAGCTGACCAATGACGCCTTCGGCCATGAGGCCGGGGACGAGCTGCTGCGCAAGGTTGCCGAGGTGATGCGCAAAACCTGCCGCGAGGACGACATCATCAGCCGCATCGGGGGTGATGAATTCGTCCTCCTGTTGCCGCAGACCGATGCCCTCCATGCCCAAGCCATCGTCAAACGCCTCAACACCGCTCTTGAGAAAGAGCATATCAAAGGCATCCAGGTCTCGGTCTCCTTCGGGTACGCAGTGAAGGAAGAGGGGGAGGACCAATTCGAGGACACCTTCAAGACAGCCGAGGATGTGATGTACCAAAACAAGCTCGCCAGCAGCCTGTCATTCAAGAAGCAGGTCATCTCCTCACTGCTTGAGCGCTTGTTCTCCCAAGACCCCACCCTCGAAGAGCATAGCCGCAAGGTGGCCGACCTGGCTGGTTCGTTCGCCCGGGTTCTTGGTTATCAGGAACATGAGATCCAGGAACTGCGACTTGCAGGCACCTATCATGACTTGGGAAAAATCGCCATCTCCCCGGCAATCATCAAGAAGTCAAGCTCGGAGATGACCCGCAGTGAAAACCTTGAGTTCAAGCGCCATGCCGAGATCGGGTACAACATCCTGCGCTCGGTTGGAGAGTATGCATCCTTCTCTGTGGCGGTACTGCATCACCACGAACGCTGGGACGGCAACGGCTACCCTCAAGGTTTGAAGCATGAGGCCATTCCCCAGGAGGCTCAGATTCTTGCCATTGCAAACTCCTACGCCGATTATGTCGGACCCAGGTTGCATGGAGAGTGCATCAGCGAAGAGGAGGCGATTGCTGTGCTCAGAGAGCGCAAGAACACCCAGTTCAATCCTGACTTGATCGAAACCTTCATCACCAAGGTCCTCAACAAAGCTTGACTTTCTTTCCATCTGTCCTACGATAGGGTCATGCAAACCAACGAACAACTGATAACACTTTGCCAAGACCTGATCAAACACCCCAGTCTCTCAGGGTTCGAGAAAGAAGCGGCTTCCTTCATCCAAAAGACCATGCAGAGTCTCGCCTATGACGAGGTCTCCATCGATGCCTATGGCAGTGTCGTCGGCAGCATATTCGGCAGCCAGGAGGGACCGGCCGTCCTCATGGACGGTCATATCGATACCGTGGGTGTGGAGAATCCCAATCTGTGGAATCATGATCCTTTTGCAGGTCGGTTGACCGAGGGACGCATATACGGCAGAGGCAGCAGCGACATGAAAGGTGCACTCAGTGCAATGATGCTTGCTGCCTCAGAGTTCAAGAAGAAGACAGGCGGCAAGTTTCGAGGTTCACTCCATGTCTCGGCAACTGTGTGCGAAGAGTGCTTTGAGGGTATCTCATCCCGCCTGGTCACCAAGTTCGTCAAACCCGATGTTGTCATCGTGGGAGAAGCATCCTCGCTTGCGATCAAGCGCGGGCAACGGGGCCGTGCAGAAGTTGTGTTGCAAACCTTTGGAAAAAGCTGCCACTCCTCCAATCCCGACGAAGGGGTGAATGCTGTTACCGCCATGCTGACGTTACTGCCTGAGATTCTTGCCCTCAAAGCGCCGCATCATCCAGTACTCGGAGAGGGGATTCTGGTATTGACCGACATTGTCTCATCTCCCTACCCGGCTCTGTCCGTCGTGCCTGAGTCCTGCAAAGTCACCTTCGACCGGCGCCTGCTTGTGGGAGAGACCGAAAAATCCATCCTCGAGCCGATCCAACAAATCCTGGACAAGCATCCTGATATCAGAGCGACGGTTTCGGTGGCTGAAGGCAGCCTTACCTGTTATACCGGCAAGAGTATAACTGCAAAGCGGTTTTTCCCTGCATGGCTCCTCGATGAGGACCATCCATTGGTGCAGGCAGCCAAGGCCGCCCTGCCCTCCAGCCCTCTTTCCCACTACAGCTTCTGCACCAATGCAAGCCACTTTTGCGCAGAGGCCGGAATTCCCACCATAGGGTATGGACCTTCAGAGGAGTCGCTCGCCCACACGGTGGACGAATACATCAGCACAGCGCAACTCTCACTGGCCTTGGATGGGTATCTCGCTCTTCTTGATCACCTGCTGGTGTGATGCAGTTCGCCCATACATCAAGCCGACTGCAGCCAGGAGGATGCCGCTTATGCTGAGAAGCAGCTGGATCGAGACCCTGTCCGCCAAGGGGCCGAAGATCAGGATGCCCAGCGGTATTGCACTTCCACTGAGTATCTGGACCATGGAAAAGACGCGACCCAGCTTGTCTTCATCGGTGGTCTCTTGGATCATGACAATTTCGGCGGTATTGAGGAAGGGAACAAATATGCCTCCCAGTCCCATGATGATGAGGTAGAGCAGAAAGGTGGGTGCAACGCCAAGCAAGGCAAAGCAGATGCCGAAGGCGACCAGCGAGTATGCAATTGCATGGACTTTGTTTTTGAAGTTGCCCTTCAGCGACACCAAAAGACCACCGAACAAGGCTCCTCCTGTCCAGACCATCTCGTTGAGGGTGAGACGCCAGACTTCACTGCCGAAGGTGCGTTCGACCAGCAAGGGGGTAAGGATGGCTGCCGGGGTGATGAGAAAGAACGAGAAGCCGTAACAGATCAAGAGGTTGCGGAGAATCGGGTGTGAGAAAGTATAAGAAATACCTACCTTGATGTCCGCCACCACCGAATGTGTCAGTTCCGATTGCTTGGGCTTGGACACCTTGATGAAGCTGAAAACCAGGACTGCAAGGGTTGCCGTTACTACATCCAGGTAGAAGGTGGAGACCAAGCCAAAGAGGCCGAGCATCATTCCCCCTACTGCAGGAGAGAGGAGCATGAGCGCAGAATTGATGCTCTGGTTGATACCTTGGATACGCACCAGGTGCTCCTCAGCAACCAATTGGGGTATGATTGCATTCACAGCCGGGCTCTGGACTCCACTTCCGATTGAGCGAATGACCGAGACTGCCAGGATTGCCCAGATTGACTCCCAGCCCAAAGAAAAGATAAGAGCCAAAACGAGGGTGGCGACTGCAATGAAGCTGTCGCTGAGCATGATCAGGATCTTGCGGCTGTGACGATCAGCCCACACCCCGCTGTAGAGGCTGATAAGCAAGTGGGGCACCATCTGTGCCAAGGTTGCCAACATGAGGTAGATACCCGAGGAGGTTTCCAAGGTGATATACCAGATGATGGCAAATCCGACTACCGAGGAGCCGAATATCGAGAGATTCTGACTGAGAAGAAAGAGGACCACACGCTTGGTAAACAACGGTGGTGCCTTCTGTTGTATGGTGTCTTGCATATATTCTCAACATAAGGGTGAATACGGTGATGTACCAGAGCTCTTACCGACGTCCTCACTGTATCGAGTAGCGCGGGTCCTGTAAAGACCTGCCAGGGCCGAGAGTTTTACGATGGCAGGCTTCGCCTGGAAATCAACGAACTTTTTTAGAACATCGCCGGATGGAGGCATCACCGGCTGTGTATCCATCAGGGAGTGCCGGGGACACACGCGTAGCGTAGTACTATTGAAGCGAATGGAAGCCCGACGCTGCTCCTAAAACCCGGGCCGTTCATGCGCAATACAGAGACAATGCCGCAGAATTTGATATCAACACGGGAGAAATCCTTTCCGGATTTCTTCCAGATAAAGCAAAGTCACTGGTAACTGAGTGGATTGGTATTCATACTCATGAAGAAGAAATCTGGGAATCCCAGATTTTTAGAAGGCTTCCCCCTTTGGAGTAAAGCGATGAATGAATTTGTATTTCACAGAATTACAAGTATCGGGGCGTTGGATGACTGCATTCTCTGTGCTCAGTTTGAGGAAGGTGTCATTAAAACATACGACATAAAAAAACTATTCCATAAGGTCCCGGCCTTTCGTGTGTTCGAAACCAAGCCTGAGTTATTTTTCTCTGTCCATGTGGACACAGGGGGTTATGGGATTGTATGGAATAATGAGCTTGATTTGGATTCCAACGAAATATGGCATAATGGTCAAACTGAAAATTCTCCATTCAACAATCTAATCTCATTCGGAACTGCTACATCCCAATGGGGCCTCAGTGAAAGTACGCTGAGGAAAGCTATCTCATATAGGAAGTTGATTCCAGGGCGTGATTGCTGTAAATTCGGAAAGCAATGGGTTATCACCAGAGAGGCGATGCTTCGAGAATATGGTCAACCCCAGATTCCTACTGATAAAAATCACCTGTCTGCAGCCGAGAAGGAGTATCCTTACAGCAATTCCTAATAAGTGAGATTTTTAAACGCGGTACACCTTGCATCAGATTGCCGAATCATCGGGTCAGACAAAATTCAGCTATTGCCTGTGCAGCAGCTGCTTGCTGCTCAGCAGCACTAAGCGTGGCGATACCGTCGCCTTTCTGCACCCCGTAAGAAGCAAATCCAGCATGGATTCCACCTTGTAGCACAAGCTCTGTATAGCCTTTTGGCAGGTTTGTCTTGTACTTTTCATAGGCCTCCCTGCTCAGAACCGTATCGTTGCTTCCTGTAATGCTTACTACGCTCAGCGGGAGGGAAGAGATGTCGACCGTTGTATAGGAAGCGAGCAGGATCAGGCCTTTCAGCTGGTCGGCATGCTTGGCGGCAAAGCTGGCTGCCATACTGCCTCCCAGCGAATGGCCTCCCACATACCAGTGCTCTATTTCAGGATGGGACGCAAGGAATCGTTCGGCCCGATTGATGCCGAACACTGCAAGGTTGAATGGCATCTTCGGTACTATGCACAGGATGCCTGCCTGAGCAATACGAAGCGCCAACGGTTCGTAGGCGCGATGGTCGACCTTTCCCCCTGGATAGAAAACCAAGGCGGTTTTTGTGTTTCCTGGATCGACAATGAGGGCATCGTTTGTATCGAGCACCCGGATATCTGAGAACATGGCCCGCTCTTGAAGATCCACCGCTGCATGGTAATAGTCAGAGACGTAGAGCAAAAAAGCTCCGACCAAAAGGATTGCCGCCACCAATATACCCAAGAAAATCTTTTGAGCCGTTCTCAACTTCTTCTGCATACTCGGCTCCCTTGATACGGTAGGAAACGTTCATGCTTGTCAGCATGAAAGGAGAGCACGTCTCCCAAAGCCCCGTCATGGTACTTCAGCTTGGGGCAGGAAAGTCTTACCTCATAATCCCCGCCCGTATAGTCACCAACCACCTTGTCCCAAAAATGAACGGAGCTCAGATTCTTTGGATGACGTCCGATCTCCCATGCACCCCCAAACGTTTCAAACAGGTGGGTGGCGACATAGCTTCCGATGCCGTGATGTCGATACGCATGCATGACAAAAAATTCGGCCATGGAATAGTCACAGTCTGTATGCACGATGAAATCGTGGGTGTCAAAAAAGACAAAGCCTGCCCACTGTTCATCCACTGCAATAAGAAAGGCATAGTATCCTTCGTTTGTCCAATAAGTTGACGCATGTTCTTCAAATGCATACGTTCCGTCTGCATCCACCTCAAGGTGATTATACTGGGACCATTCATAGCAGTACATCTTCAGCAGACTTCTCAACACAGTTTGCTCATGTGTGGCCTCTTTTGTAACCCGAACAAGTGTTATTGTGCCCTTCTCCATGTACATCACCTTTCTCTTACTATGACCGGTATGAACTACTCTGTCCATGGATTGGATTGATGAAATCTTTGGGTACCAACCAAGGTGGATTTGCATTGCATGTTCAGCTATATTGAATGGCCTATGAGTATGACTATTCTTGTCACCGGAGCAAGTGGAGGCATGGGATTGAGCGTCTGCCAGGTCCTGGCTGACAGTGGATTGTCCAAGGCCCGGATATTCGGCAACCGAAAGGTCAGTTTCCCTTCCGTTTCATTGCAGCCGATATAACGGACAGCACCCAACTGGAAGCTGCTTTCCAAACCATCAAGGAAAAAGCGGGTTCACTTCAGCCGCAATTCCAATTCAGATACTCTCACAGCCCGGCTTTTGATATATACGCTGCAGATGAACACAACAGATTTGAAAATGAATCAGAACTCATAGTGTGGCCACATACTGATACTATTTATCCTACGATAAACCCAAAAGTAGAACCATATCCTACTCAACCCTCTTAGTACCGTTGATTCCTGCATTTCAGAGCACTTTTCCCCACTTTTAGTTGCATTCTGAAGCCCTTTGGTGTATCCTATATATGGTTATACTTATAACCATATATAGGCAGCTGGGAGGTAGGGACTCATGGCGTTCATAAAAGTGCAGAAACTGGTCAGAAATGAGGATGGGAGTGTCAGGTCGGGCAGCGCCGCGATCATGACTACCGAATACGACTCCTCATACAAAGGGCGGTCCCGTCATAGCACCAGAGAGAAGCTTGGAAAAGTTATATCTCTAGATGCCACAGGGAAAAGTGGGGTATTCCTGTCTCCGACCAGAGGGCTTGTAGCCTATGATTCGGTATCCGATACCTTTGAAATCATTGGAAAGGAAGATTCAAGGATCAAGGGCAGCAGCCTCTTTGCGGAGCCCGAAATTCATACTGTTTTCGGTGATGTCTACCTCTTCCTCCAGTTTTGTCAAAAATCAGGCCTGCTCAGGGTTCTACGGACGGCTTTTTCACAAGATAAGGAGTACGAGAGGGTTCTTTCGCATCTGCTTCACTCGGTCCTGAAGGACGGGTCCAGGGTCTCTTGCGACGATTTCATTGGGAAATCCTTCGCTTCCTATCTTTTTGATGAGATCCCCTCCGGTTCCCTTGGGAGCGATACCGTATACTTCTCCCTGATGGGCGAAGACACAAGCAGGGTTGCCTTCTTCAAGGCGTTTGTCTCCCATATGAGAAAAACCGATCCTGGGTTTGGCACCAGTTGCTATGTTGATTCGACACCCTTGCCCAACACCATCCGGGACAACCCGTTCAACGCCCTGTGCAGCCATGGGATAGAATCCACCTCCATCCAGACAAGGCTGGTACTCGTATTGGATGATAAGACGGGTTTCCCCGTATGGTATTCAATTATACCCGGCAACGTCCTGGACCTGGGCACCCTCCAATCGACCATGGAGGATGTGGCAGAAACCCTTGATATCTGCATCAACAATTTCGTCCTTGATGCAGGGTATGCAAGCAAGGCCCTGATCGAGGCTTTCCATTGTGGGAACGAGAAGGGAAAAACCATGACCGTGCGCATGCCTGCAAAGAACGGCTATCCGCACAAGACTCTCTACCACCAGGCAAGGAAGCTGATGGGTAATGCCAAGTATGAGTTCATCCGCCAGGGCCACACCTATTTCGGCAAGCATTTCGAGACCGACATCTTCGGGCTCAAGATGCATGCCTATGTATATGTGGACAAGGACAATGCTCTGGAAGGGAGCAGGAACTACCGCCTGAAGCATGAGGATGAATACCAAGCTATGACAGACAAGGAGAAGAACTGGACCTCGGTACGATTCGGCTTCTTCATCCTTCTATCCACCGAGCTGAAGGAACCTGACGCCAAGCTGGACGACTACTTTGGCAGAACCCAGATCGAGACAGTGTTCAAGACCAGCAAGGAGTACCTGAACCTCCTGCCGCTTTCCAAATGGTCGGATCTTACAGTCAGGGGGAAGATTCTCTCTGATATCATATCGACCATCGCCTTGCTGCAGCTGAGGAAAACACTCTCAGGGCCTGGAATCTCCACGTGCAAGCTTATCGGGAAGACCCAGTCGCTCATGTGTACAAAGAAGAAGGATGGTACGGTGATTGTTGAAGTGCCGAACAAGCAGGTCAGGGATTTCTATCAGGAGCTGAAGGTGAAAGTGCCATCTTCACTAAACCTGAAGGAGTTCAAGGTCGATACCCTGAAGCTGAAAGCTAACGTGTCAAAAAAATGAACTGATTTATGGTTCTACTTTTGGGTTTATCGTAGGTTTATGGTCTTGACGTCCTCAAAGCATAGGCCTACGGGTGAAGAAGAGCGTTGGCATCTTACCATCAGGAAAGATTTTTGCAACCTTACACATTTTTCTGTCCTGGATAACACAATAGACATCCTATCATGCACTGTGAGAGAAGATCCTCAACCACTCAAGTTGATACATTCTATGCTATGATGTTAGTGAATTTTTCAATGAGAGTACCCAGAATCCCCAAATAACGGCACCAGGTTGCAAGAACGATCTTTGATCGTTATAGCTCGTAAACGTATAATCAATTTTCAAGGAAGCTGGAATCAAGCAGGAAATCATAGATGTTTACGGTCAAGATGCCATATTCGTCATACGTGGGTTGAACAATGTCACTGGTAACTATGATTTTCTTAAATGAGTCATTAATTTTGGCTCAATCATAAATCTTGTGG
>DJGJ01000043.1 GCA_002432715.1 Sphaerochaeta sp. UBA5849
TGCACGGGTCAAACTCAAGAGGCTGTACCCCATAATCAAGGAATAGGTTTAAGTGTCACAGGCTACTAGCTAGTTGTTGCATTTTTGTAATATAAGCATCATCTTTTACATAGAGATACTCATCTACCCAAGGTAGAAGGAGATGAGGGGCCGGTTAACACCCGGGTCCCTTATTTTCTGCCTTGAGGTAGGGACTTTTAGGCTGACTCTAACATGAGCACATATGGTTAGATTGCATATTTATGAGGGGAGCTTCCCGCTTAATCCACGATATCTTGATTTGGTGTAATTAATCGGGGATCTGAGAAAAATTGAAGCTCACCATATTTAGCTTTAAATTGCGACAACAAGTGTACTCAATAGATTACATAAACACTAATTCAAACAGATGTTACGGATGGCCCATCCGTGGGTCTATGTCATACCTTAATTCGCCTGACCATCCCTGCCACTTAACCTGAGCAATGCCTACCGCCTCGATTCCTCGTTCATGTGATATTCAAGGTCCAGGTAGATATTCTCCAGCTTTGTCCGCGCCCAAAGGTTCTTGCGCAGGAACTTCAAGCTGGATTTGATGCTGGGATCGTTATAGAAGCATTGCAGCTGCAGCATGTCGAACAGCCCGTCCCAGCCGTAGTAATCGACCAGGCGGATAAGCAATTTCTCCAGCGTCATGCCATGGAGGGGGTTGTTCACTTGTGTAGTTGAAGGGTTATGTCCGTGATAGAACCTCCTTCACCCGCCCTACTTCGCCACTCTCAAGACGGACCTTGATACCGTGCGGATGCGTGCTGGAGTTTGTCAGGATGTCCTTGACCACACCTTTGGTGGTGTTACCTGTGGCTTGGTCCTGCTTGAGGACGATAAGCACTTCCAGTCCAGCGTGTATATCGGCTCTTCTCTTACCATCCATATCGACCTCTCCTACACCTCTCACTCTACAGGAGAACGTACTCCAATTAAAGAGCAAGGCTCATCAGATGTGTGCAAGTACGATGAATTGCTATTCTTTGACTTGGAGAAGCCTTTGTGCCTCGGCATAAAACCCTGTTGCTGCCTGCTGGAACCTGAGGCGAAGCTCCTTCTCGTCTGCATAAGCCAAGTGGTGGTCGCGTACCACCCACGATCCTTTGGTAAAGAGGTGCCTGACGTTCTGGACTCCTGCACTGTACACAACCACGGAATAGGGGTCGAAACAGGGTTGCATGTTCGGCTTTGTCAGTCCCAATACCAGGATATCGGCATCTTTTCCCACCTCAAGACTCCCGCTGCTTTTCTCAATTCCCAGTACACGGGCTGCAACCGAAGTTGCCATAGGCACCACCTCGCTAGCATGAAGCAAAGAACGATCGCCCTGTGCATTTTTCTGAAGAATGGCACACAGCCGCATTTGGGTGAACAAGTCCAAGCTATTTCCACTTGCCGGACCGTCGGTTCCAAGACATACGGGAATACCCTTTTGCAGCATCGCATGAATACGTGCCACACCTTTGGCGGATTTTGCATTGGCGACGGGACAATGCACAACAGCTACGTTGTGCATTGCCAGAAGACGAAGATCGTCGTCGGTGGTGTGGATGCAGTGAGCAGCCAACAGATTCTTATCCAACAAACCTTGGCTTTCCAGATACGCAATGGGTGTCATCCCAAAGGAGGAAGCATAGTACTCCATCTCAAAGTCCATCTCGGATAGGTGCATGGTCCAGCGTGCCTGTTCTCTCTTTGCCAAGGCTTGGAGGGTCTTGAGGTGGTCGATGGTGACGCTGTAGGGAGCGTGTGCTGCATACATGCGATGGACATAAGTGCCATTGGGAATATCCTTTCCATAGGCAATTGCCTGTTCTGCGGTACTGCTGTTGCAGGGACTCTCCACCATGATGGTTTCTCCGCAAAAGAGAGAAAAATGCATCTGCTCTGCAAGCTCGGCAATATCCTGCTCATAGTAGTACATGTCGACCGCCCGACCGATACCGGCAAGCTGCATCTCTGCAATGGCAAGCGCAGCGGAGGCTTTGGCCAGTTCTTGTGTCATACAGGTACGTTCAAGGGGAAGCAAAAAGCGTCTGAGCCGGTCAGCAATGTCGTCTCCGAGGCTTCGGAACGCCACCATGCCGGTATGGGTATGACAGTTGGTCAGGGAAGGGAGCAACAGGCAATCGGAACAATCGAGTTGCAAGAAGGTATCATAGCGCTTGGGAAGTGCACTGTCCGGTCCTACATACGTGATGGTGGTCCCTTCAAAGGCCAAAGCCCCGTCGGTGATCACGTGTTGCTTGTTGTTCTCCGTAAGGATGGTTGCATGGCGGAAAACCATTGCTTTGGGTTCATTGTTCATTGGTTCTTCCAATCGACCAATTGTTGTTTTCTCACGTCGACCAAGCCCTTGTCGCTGATTTTAAGCTCGGGGGAAACCGGTAGGCTGAGTACTGCAAAGTTCATGATCTCCTCCCTTGCCTGATATCCATGGTCAACCAGCCACGTACGCACCTGTTGGATTTGGCCGGACAGAACTGCAATAGGTTCAATCGAGATAATCCCCCCATAGGGTAAAGGAATGAAAGTTTCCTCGGATTCATCAACCAGTGCTATTCCCCCCTGCTCGGCAATGACCCTGTTTACTGCACGAACGGCCAATTCCACACTGGTGGCTAGAACAAGCAGATTGTGGCTGTCGTGAGCCCATGATGAACAGATGGCTCCNNTCCGTACCGTTCAACTACGGCGATCAGGCTCAGGCCATACTGCCTGAAAGAGAAGCTGCCCCCTCCATGATGTATGTGCTGTTTGGCAAAACGGGTGAAGGTGGTGCCCTCTTCCCGTTCGATGACAGTGATGTCACGTTCCCCGCTTTCAAGTGAAAGGTCGAATTGCTCAGCTGTAAGCGGCATGCGGTGAATTGAGTGCAGGTACTCCTTTTTGAGGGCTGGAAGCTTCGTGCGTGCAAGCAAACCCGATCCCTGTTCATAGACAAGGGACCCATTCTTGTAAACAGAGCGGATGTGCAGTGTTTCCAAGTCGTCGAGGAGCACAAAGTCAGCTCGTCTGCCCGGTGCTATCTGCCCTCGGTCGAGAAGATTCATCCGTCGGCTGGGGCTGTAGGTTGCTGCATAAACCACCTGTTCGGGGCGCATGCCCAGACGCAGGGCATCCGAAAGTACTGCATCCAGATGTCCCTCTTTCGCAAGCATGTCGGGAAGGACGTCGTCGGTGCAGAAGCAGAACCTGCCTGCAAGCTCGGGTGCCTTCAAGGCGTCGATGACCTCTTTGCTTACACTCTTTCGTTGAATTTCCAAAAACATCCCTGCAGAGATTTTCTCTCGTATGGAAGCAGCCGTTTGTTGGGTGTGGTCGGAGTCGACTCCAGAGGCGATGAAACGCGAGAGCATCTCACCAGTAATTCTTGGACAGTGCCCTTCGATGGGAAACCCTGGTTTCTGGTCTTTGAAGGTGTCAATAATGCGCTTGGTGCGGTTGTCGCTTTCACTGAAGAGATCATTGGCATTCATGATCTCTCCGAGGGCTATGACATCCTTGCGCTTGCACAGCGCCTTGACCTGTTCTGCATCAATCGGGCCGAAATTGGTTTCCAGTTCCATGGATGTGGAAGGGACGCTGGAGGGAATTGCATAGAAAACATCGACCAGAGAGGGAAGATCCATGTAATCGCAAAGACCTTCCACGCCGAACACATTTGCCACCTCATGGCAATCGGCAACAATAGTCGTCGTTCCATGGGGCAACACTGCATTCGAGAACTCTGTCGGGGTCGTCATGGAAGACTCGATATGCATATGGATGTCGATAAAGCCGGGGATGAGGTAGAGTCCCCCACCCCCAGGTGCCTCATAGTCTCTTTGGACATGCTCGATTGTGGGACCGAAGGTGATCGATCCCCAATCGAAACACTGGTATGCACTGTTGTATATCCAAAGATTCTCGAGTTTGTTCACAGTTACTTGTTCATCAATCGGTTGAAACGATCGACCCACGTGCCCATCAACGGATTCACTACGGTAAAGTCAACCATCTTTGCCCGGGCGGCTACCGCGCCTACTGTCTTGTTTGCCGCCAATTCCGGGGTGAGTTTCACCAAGGAATTGACCGGGGCTTCGTTCAGGGCCTTTGCTGTTCTGGTCTCCGTTTCTGCATTGAGCCGGTAGTTGACATACGCAACCGCCAGGTCATAGTTCTTGGTATTTTTTGCGATGTTTATTACGTTGAAGTTCGCATAGGTGCCGGACTGGGGAACCACATACACAGCATCGGGGTCAGCCTTGCTGATTACCGGTACGCCGAAGTCTCCGACAATGGCTACTGATATTTCTCCGTTGGCAAACAGTGATGCTACGTCACTGGACTTTGCATAGGTTCTCAGTACATTGGGCTTGAGCTGTTCAAGTGCCTTGAACGCCGCCTCTCCCTTGTCGGTGGCGAAGTCTACGCCTTTGACATCGCTGCACATAACCAGGAAGGCAGGACCGAAGGTGGTGGTGATGTCAGGAATGGAGATTTTTCCTTTCAGGGCGGGATTCCACAAGTCTTCCCAGCTGTCGATGGTCATGCCGGCTGTTTTGGGGTTGTAGATGATGCCGATGCTGTTGAGTGTGTAGGGAGCTCCTGAACCACTGTCGATGAGAGCCTTTGCACCGGGAATCAGATTGGCGTAATCGGTGAGGCTGGAGGCCTTCAGAGGCGCAAACAGCCCATCGGCAACTCCGTCGGCGGTATTCTTCTGGGAGAGCTCGATGACGTCAACGGTGGAGTTGGGATCATTTTTCAACTTGGTGTAGCGCTCCTGGGCGTTGCCGGTGTCGAGGACGACCTTGACATTATACTGTTTCTCAAAGGGTTCATAGACTTCCGACCACAGGGCATCTTCCGATAGCCCCCAGGTGGAGACGATCAACTGTTTCGGAGCCGATTCTGCAGTTCCTGCAGCAAATGCGGCAGCAAGGGTGAGCAGAAGCAAAGCGGTGCATGCTAGAGCGATACGTTTCTTCATAAGGTCCTCCCACTTATCGTTCCATCGTATGATGGATGTACATCGACCTATCGGTCGAGAAATACCACATGCTCTGGTGCTATGTTTAGGCCCACTTGCTCCCCCACTGCTTTGGGAGGATGCAAGGAGCTTGCTACAATCATCGTTCCCAGTTCGGTTTTCACTTCATACTGGTAGCTTTCCCCCAGGTAAGTTCTTACTTCCACTGTCCCGATGCACATTGCACTTTGCAAATCTACAAGATCAATTTTTTCCGGCCTGATACACCATAAGAGCGCATTCATCCTTTCCTGGGGAACGGATAATCCTATGCGCTCTGCAGTGCTTATGGGGAAAAAATTCTTGAAGCCTACAAAACGAGCGATCATCTCACAGGCAGGATTTGCATAGATTACCTGCGGTGTATCGCACTGTTCGATTCTTCCCTTGTCCATGATGGCGACTCGGTCGGAGATGGAGAAACATTCTTCTTGGTCATGGGTGACAAATACCGTCGTAATCCCCAGTTCCTGTTGGATTCGCTTGATCGTCGAGCGCATTTGCACCCTCAGTTGAGCATCTAGGTTGGAAAGTGGTTCGTCGAGCAAGAGCAACTTGGGTTCTATCACCAAAGCCCGGGCGAGGGCAACCCGTTGGCGCTGGCCTCCGGAGAGTTGCTTGGGAAAGCGCTTTTCATAGCCGGAAATCCCACAGATTTCCATCATGCTTTTTACTTTCTCAACGGTTTCCTGGGTTGAACATTTTCGTTGCTTCAAACCGAACGCGATGTTGTCGAAGACGGTTAGGTGCGGGAAGAGAGCATAGCTTTGGAATACCAGACCGAAATCACGTTTATGTACCGGGATGTGTGTCATGTCGACACCATCGAGGGTGAAGGTGCCTGTATTCGTTTCAATGAGTCCTGCAATGACCCTGAGGGTGGTCGTTTTCCCACATCCCGAGGGTCCGAGCAGTGAGAGCAGTTCTCCTTTGTTGAATTCAAGGTTCAAATCTTGGAGGATCAGGTGTTTCTTGTCGTAGGAGACGTCGATGTGGCTCAAAGCTCCGTATTGCATGCTCATTCCCCTTTTACCCCTTTAGCCTGGCCTCTGGTCATCGAGCGGTCGAGCAAGACCATGAACAGAAGGGTCATGCCCATAAGCATGACGGACAGTGCACTTACCGTTGGGTCGTAGTTGTATTCAATGTGGTTCATCATGGCGTATGGCAAGGTGTTCATCCCCGGTCCCTTGAGGTACATCGATACCGGGATGTTGTTGAATGAATTGATGAATGAGAGCATGAAGGCTGATGTCATGGCTGGTTTGAGATTTGGCAGGACGATGACCACGAACGCTTTTACGGGGGGACAGCCCAAGGTCCTTGCTGCTTCCTCCAGACTCTCGTCAAGCTCCTTGAGGCTTGCCGTAATGATGCGCACACAGTAGGGAAGCACGACAAGCAGGTGCCCCAGTATGAGTGCAGTACGCAAGGGAAGCTGGACTTTCACGACAAGGAACAGGAACAGAACGTACCCGATAACGATGCCTGGTATCAATGAGGGGGAGAGGAACAGGGAAAGCAATGCTTTGCTCAAGCGGCCGGGTCTTTTCACCAAAGCCAGAGAAGCGACCAAACCGATGACAATCCCTACCAGGGAGGCGGTGAATGCCAATAGGAAGCTGTTTTTAAATACAACTTTCCCAATCGGTTAGACTATACAACAGCCTAGAATCTGCTGTTTTCTGTCCCTGTGAACACGCTTTCCAATAGTCAGG
>DJGJ01000058.1 GCA_002432715.1 Sphaerochaeta sp. UBA5849
CTCAAAACACCTGAGTACTTACGCTGGTTGAAAGATTGACGTTGAGGATGTTCGGGTCGAAGAGTTGGTTGCCCCCCGGCTTGATGGTGAGACTTCCCATGTGGGCAACAAGCTTGTTTGTATTCAGCGGGCTGAAACCTTGTTCAAAATAGAGGGGGTTCTTCGGCAACCAGGTAGCGGTGCTTTGTGCAGGAAGATGTGCCGACAAAACCAAGAGACAAACAACAATACATGTCTGTACTTTTCCCATATACGAATGCTACAGGAGAAGTAGAAATTGCACAAGAGCAATTTTCTGGGCTGTTTTTCGTCAGTACGTCCCCGTAATTATAAAGAGGAGAATCAATTACTTGCATCATATCCTACAGTGGGGTGATGGTTGCAGTAATAGTATCAAAATAAGTTCCTGCGACTGCCTGTTCGGCTATGGCCTGACTGATAAGCGGGATCCGGATACTTATGTCCTTTGTATTGATATTGATCTTGTCCAAGCTCAACCATTCATAGGATACAGCAGGTTTGATGGGAGTGTGTACGGTATGTAATATATAAACCCGGGAGAAGCATCCTTGAGCTGCAGGCGGAAATAGTCTGTTGTATCGTTGGCACCGGTAAACGACACCTTCACCTTGTAGTCATGTTTGTTGGGGTCCGTATTTGCCAACTGTAAATGTGCCGTTGCTATGAATATATTGTTCGTGAATGCCTCGGTGAGGATGAAATCGGGCTTTTCCAGAATGGAAAGGTCATACCGGGTATAATAGATGGGAGGACCGTACAGTAGAGGAGCCGGTACTGTGGTTCCGTTTGCCAAAAAGGGGGTGGGAACAGATGGAGGATCGCCATTCGTCGGAATAATCTGCCCGTTTACTGGGATATAATCATAGCGATTCGAATTGGTTGTCTTTTATTAAGTGACGAAAGTTATATATAGTATAAAAATAGGTAATTGTATACAATGGAAATTGACAGCAAATAGACACTTTGTCTGCTAAGATTGTTTCCTATTTTGCTGCATATAACTATCAATGGGAAATGAATGACCTGCTCTCCCAACGTTTTTAAAAGGGATTCTCTTGTTGTCGGTTAGAGAGTATCAAGGGGGATAATGATAACCGTGATTCCTGCCTATACATCGAAGAAATGGCCGCAGGAAGACCTGCATTCAGAATGCAAAGCAAGAAAAGGAGAAGTACTGTATATTGATATCTTCTCATAGTAGTACGTCAAGATATGTCATAATTGACATGACAAGTGATTGCCTACTACTTCTTTAAGACAACCTAATCTACGTAAGAAACAGGAGTCATAGATTCTCTTTTACAAAGTAATTGTGTTGGGTTGGACATCCATATGCTAAATGTTGTATAATCTTAAGTCTAGTAAACATCGGTTGGCATGTTGGCGCTTCTCATTGATGACTAGAGGATTTTTACACATATGTCATATTATAAGCATCGAACTTTCAGTGTATTGCTTCTCATGGTTTTCCTGTCTGCTTTTTTGGCAGCAGGGCCTACGGTTACTGCGACCTATACAGCGCAATCGCCGATCTATCTGGAAATTTCGCCGGGTGTATTCACCCATCCTACAGTAATCGGTGCGAAGCTCGGCCGGTTTGCCATAACATCACCAAACAACAAAATATACACGCCTGCTTTCGTCAATACCGGAGAAGTTGCAGAGAATATCCAGTTGACCGGTTTGTACAAGAATTGGGAGGGCGGAGCCTATTATACCAAGACGGATTTGAATTTCAAGGTGATCAGCGTAGCCTATCCTTCAGGGCTTGGCGGTACGCCCATACTGCAAACCATCTATGGCGGGCGGTGGCCGGTTATCAGTTGGAATGCTGTGACCATTACTGCAAACCCCTTTTATGTTGATTTGTACCTGGTCAATACCAACAGTGTCAATCCCAACAGCGCTGCTACGCTGAATTCGAACGGCCAGTATTACCGTCTGGATACTCCCTATACCTTTACAACCAGCTTCAACCCGATTTTCAGTTTGGCGGTTGCCGATAATCCGAATACCGATGTAGGCACCTATGCACCAGGCAACGGTGAAACGATAACATCAGCTGGTTCCTATGTAGTCACCAACGGGTTGGCGGGGCCTAATGTCACTCCGATTCTCGATTCAGGAAGCATGACAGCTCCGGACGGTAATGGGTTCTACTACGGCGACGGTCCGACTCTTCCCTCGTTTGCGTTCGCATTCACGCACGCAAGTGTGAGTTTTGATTTGGAAGAAGCCTATGGAGGGAACAGGGCGACGATCAACCAAGCGCAACTTACTGTGATAAACGGAGTTGCTGGTACTCTGTACTCGCAAATGCTGACGTTCACCGACACCAGTACAGCGACCACCTTCCAGCTTTTCCCCACTGAAGGGTCAGGCCAGCCCATAGAGTATCAGCTTTTCCTTGGAGCAGACCAGATTACCAAGGGAAGCCCGATTCATTGGCAGTCGCTGAATCCGGGGATGAATACCAAGGACTTGAAAGTCGGGGGCATTGTTGAGTCGGATGTGGCCGCCAAAGTCAGCGGCTCCTATACGGGCACCATCACGGTGACCATCACCAACCCGAATTAGCCGCTGTTCCTGGCGGCAAGCCGTTCCCTGAGCAACCTGAGCTTGTCCACCACCTGCTCGGATGAGAGCTGCTTGGCCGGGTCTTCTTCCTCAAAGAGGGCCTTGGGAATCTCCTCAAGAAAGCGTGAGGGGAGGCTGGTCACTTCGTCATGGCCTTTTTTACGCTTCTCACAACTGCTGATGATCAACGACCTTCGGGCACGGGTGATCGCCACATAGAAGAGGCGTCGTTCCTCATCGATGTTGGCCGGATCATCCTCGATCGCCCTGGCATGGGGGATGTATTGGTCCTCAACCCCTGCCAAGTACACCGTGTCGAACTCAAGACCCTTGGACGCATGGATGGTCATCAGGGCAATCTTGCCTGCATCCTCTTGGGGATTGCTCTCCTTGCCTGCAAGGCTGATGCGGTTCAGATAATCAAATATGGAGGCCTTTGCATTTTCGGGATTGCGTTCCCAACGGGCTAGCATATCGCAAAGCATGGTAATACCCTTCATCTTGTAGGCAACCACGTTCTCGTTATCCGGATATTCGGCTTCAAGATATGCCTTGTACCCGATTTCCTGAATCAGGGTGCGAAGCACCATGTTGCGTTGCGTCCGTGTCTCAAAGAGTTGATGATGATACTCCTCAATAAGGGATGCAAAGCGTTTGAGCGTTTTCTGCATTCCTTCCTTGATTTGGCCATCGGTGGCGATGGACATCAAGGACAAGGCACTATAGAGCGAGCAGTGATGGTCGTCTGCTACTTTGCGCATTTTCTCAAGTGTCGTACGCCCTATGCCACGCCTTGGGGTATTTATCACCCTGAGCAGGTTGATATCATCATCCTGATTGGCAATGACCTTCAGATAACTGACAATATCGCGAATTTCCTTTCGGTCAAAGAAACTTTGCCCGCCGGTAACCTGTGAAGGAATACCCCGTTCGGTGAACTTGGTTTCCAAGGTGTCGATGAGGCTGTTGGTTCTCACCAATACCCCGAAGTCAGAGAATGGCTTGTCCTCTTTCTTATGAGTCATCAGAATTTCATCGGCAATGACCGATGCTTCATCATCATCGTTGGCGGGGTGGATCAAGCGAATCGAGGAGCCCTTGCCGCTGTCGGTCCACAGCCTCTTCTCCTTTCGCATCTGGTTGTTGACAATCAGCGAGTTTGCAGCCTCCAGGATGGTCCCTGTTGAACGATAGTTGCGCTCGAGCTTGACTTCAAGGCGTTCGGGAAAATCCCGTTCGAACATCACCAGGTTCTCGTAGTTCGCCCCTCTCCAGCTGTAGATGCTCTGATCGTCGTCACCGACGACGCACAGGTTGCGGCTCTCTTGGGCCAGGGACTCGACCATGCGGTACTGGGAAAGGGAAGTGTCCTGGAACTCATCAACCAGGATATGGGTGAAACGATTTCGCAGAGCCTGAAGCACTTCGGGCTTTTTTTCGAACAAATCGAGCGGTTTCATGATCAGGTCGTCAAAGTCGACTGCATTGTACGCTTTCAGATGCTTTTCATATTCGCTATAGAGATTGCGGATCTTGTCCGAAGCATTCGCACCGAAAACCTTGCGCTTTGTCTTTATGTCACTGAAGAGGGTGGAGAGCTCATAGAGGTCGAAGGACTCAACCACATAGTCGAGATTCTGGATTACTTCCTTGATCAAGGCCATGCGGTCGTTGGAATCGTAGATGGTGAAGTTGTTCTTGAAGCCGAGATGCTGGATGTATTGTTTCAACACTCCCATACCGAAGGAGTGGAAGGTTGTGGCCGTCAACTTTTTCAGCGGAAGATTTGTAAGCGACCGTATACGGTCCCCCATCTCGCTTGCCGCCTTGTTGGTGAATGTCAGGGCGAGTATCGCCTCTTCCTTGATGCCGTTTTGCAGCATATTGGCAATTCGATACGTGAGCATGCGGGTCTTCCCGCTGCCGGCGCCTGCTATGACAAGCAGCGGCCCATGCAGTGTTGCAGCAGCCTTGTACTGCTGTTCATTGAGTTCCTTGGCTAAATCGAAATACATGATACCTCAGATTCGTTTGATGAACACCGAATCGATTCCTACCCCAAGGGCTACCAGAGAGGTGACAATCAGACCGGCGACGATGACTCCGCCGAATACTGCCATCATGGTCTTTCGCTTGTCAAGGCCTAAAATCCAGGAACCCAGGGTTCCCGTCCAAGCCCCGGTGACCGGAAGCGGCACCGCTACAAAGAGTAAAATGCCCCAATACCCGTACTTGTCGACTTTCGCACTGATCTTGTGCTGAGCTCTCGCTACAAATCGATCAAAAAAGGAGGCATACCAGTGCCAATGCTTGTAGAAAATTGTATGGAAGGTCGCCAAAAAGGTATAAGCGATCGGAGCCACCATAGCGTTGACGAGAATGCACAGCGGGGTGGCAAGAAACAACGGAACGTCATTGAAATAGGCATAGGGAATAGCTCCTCTGAGCTCACTGATGGGCAGAAGGGAGAGCAGGATGCTGACAAGCAATGTGGATGGATCCATATGACAATCCTTTAGGAGGAAATTTCTTCATCGACTGCGATGGCTGAAGCCGGACAGACCTCATGGCAACAATAACAACGGATGCAGGCGCTTGGGTCGATGATGATGCGTTTCTGTTCCATCGTCAAGGCATTGGCCGGGCAGATTTCGATGCATTTGCGGCACTGGATGCAGGGATCTGGAAGGAAGACAGGGGCTTTGCGCTCTTTCTTGACCTTCCTGCGAATGTACTTGCTGAATACAAACGGGATAATGAGGGAGCGGAAGAAACGGGTTCGCTTTTGCATCTCGATGCGCAAAAAATCGGGTTGGACCAAATCCTCGGCATTCAAGTTGGGATACCGGGTGGGAGCAGAGCCAAGGCCTCTTCTCAGTCCTTCGGCTATGATGGGGATGCTCTTGGGGTCATAGCCCATGATCACAGCCTGTGCATAATCGAGAGCGAGTGCATCGCAGCTGGCAAGCAAAAGTCCCATATGCCGCGGCCTGCCGTTGGCGGGGCCCGGGCCTTCCATGCCGATGATGCCGTCCATCAGGCTGAACGAAGGCTTTACCACGGCAGCAATTCCCACCATCAGGGAGGCAAATTGCTGCCGTGTCGGGAACTGGACATGACAGGGACTCTTGAAGAGATTGGGGACCAGCCCGAAGAGGTTCTTCACCGCCCCGGTGGTGTACATGAGTTGGTGAGTCTTGAACTTTGGCAGTGAAAATACCATGTCCACCTCGTCCAGAATGGAAGCAAGGGGAAGCTTCTTGCCCCGGGTGTAGGGGATGGTCGTCATATTGGGCTGCTTGGTGAAATCGACCCATTGCACCCCCTCTTCGGTGCATACGCGGTATATGCCGCTTGCCTTGGGTAGGAACGAGGGTTTTTGCAGGCCGGGTGAGTCACCGACCAGGATCCTTTGTGCCCCCTTCTCCTTGAGCAGCCGGATCACCGAGCGCAGCACCTGTGAATGGGTGGTGATCGAGCGGTCCTCTTTGGCATCGGAGAGAATATTGGGCTTGAGCAGAATGCATTTGCCCTCTACAGCAGGCATACCGCCCAGCAGACACGCTTCTTTTACGGCAGCATCGACCAATATGGGGTCATAGCTTTCACAACGGACAATGGCGACAGAGCTCATGCCGTCCTCCTGATCAAACAAATATAGAGCGGGCCCCTTCCTTGCGCCATATCAGGCAGGATGATGGAGCCATGACGACAGCTTTCACCATAGGGCGCAGCAGCAGGCTCGATGGCAAAGCGTCCATCCCGTTTTTCGAACAGCTTGTCGACAACCAACTCGTTCTCCAAGGGATTGATCGAACAGGTGCTGTACAGAATACAACCACCCACTTTCACTGCCTCCAAAGCGGAAGCAAGCATCGCAAACTGCTGGATGGCCAAGTGTTTCGGCCTTGATGCAGACCAAATCGCCAAGGCTTTGGGATCGGAGAGGACATGACGTTCGCTTGAGCAGGGAGCATCGAGCAGAATGCGGTCATACCTGTTCTGCTCATGCAGCGACCACCGGGATGCATCATGGCCCGTAACGGTGATGCGGCTGTGCACCTCATCCGGTAAATGCTCCCTCAGCACGACTTTCAAACGTCCCCTTCGCGTAGCCGACCGGTCATTGGCAACCAGGGTGCCGTTTTTCTTCAATGAAGCGGCAAGGACCAGCGACTTGCCCCCGGGAGCGGCGCACATATCCAGCACCGCATCGCCGTCCTGTACATCCAGGAGCTTGGCGGCAATGATGGAAGCCTCATCCAGATAGTAACTCTGTCGCAATCCGTCGCTGAAGGCAACCGGTTTCCGCTCGACAAGCAACGCCTCCTTGAGGGTATTCCACCGACTTTGATAAATCTGTGCATAGTAGGACTCGAACGCATCGCCGCCTTGCTGTTTACCCTTCTGTTTGGCCATGAACTGACTGTACCAAGTTTTAGGCCTCTTGTGAACCTTTTTGAGGTGTGCTATGCTCAGCCATGGCATATTTCACCGCATTTTTGGAAGGAATCATCAGTTTTATCAGTCCCTGCATTCTTCCCATCCTGCCGCTTTACTTCTCCTATCTGGCAGGTGGCGTCGCCCAGAAGGAAGAACAGAACGGTGTGCTGTTGAAGAACAGCATTGCGTTTGTCATCGGCTTCACCATTCTGTTTGTGACACTCGGTGCTGCATCCACTACCGTGGGCAAGTACTTGAGTATGCACTTGTCCACGCTTAATCGCATAGGAGGGGTGCTTGTCATTCTTTTCGCCCTCAATAATCTGGGTTTTGTTCTCATACCGGCTCTCAACAACAACCACAAGTTCCAGTTGAAGAGCTTGAAAAATATGAACATCCCCAAATCCATGCTGTTCGGGTTGGTGTTTGCGATCGGATGGACGCCTTGCGTGGGCCCGCTGTTGGGTTCAGCCCTGATGATGGCGGCCAACGCCGAGCTGGTGCACAAGGGCATGCTGACTCTCTTCTTCTATGCGATGGGCCTGGCTATTCCCTTCCTCTTCTCAGCCTTGCTGCTCGATCAGATGGAAGGAGTCTTTGCGGCGATCAAGAAACACGCAAAGCTCATAACCATCATAAGCGGACTGTTCCTCTTGGTCTTCGGCGTTGTCCTGACCCTTGGATTCAACCCGGCCGCACTATTTCTCTAGGAGCCTATCATGCAAAAGAAAACACGGAATCTCGTCATACTGGTTCTCTCATTCATAGTCCTGATCATTGTTGCCTCGGTGGCATACAACGCACTTCGTGACAGCACCCCCGCCGTCTCCTTCGTTCCTCAGGTTGCAGCCCTTCCTGAAACGACGGAGAAGAAGCAGGTGCAAACCAATATTTCACCTGCAGCAGTTCCCGCTCCTTCCGAGCCTGAACCCGTAGTTGAAGATGAAACTCCTGCCGTTGAGGACGGAGTTGAAGCGAGTGCACCCACGATGCCCAATATTCCGCTCTTCACCTTGGACGGTGTTGAAACGACGTTTGAGGATGTCAGGCAGGGTAAACCGGTGGTTATCAACTATTTTGCCTCATGGTGTCCTCCCTGCAAACAGGAGCTTCCACATTTCCAGAAAGCGTATGACACCTACAAGGACCAAATCAGCTTCATCTTCCTGGACGCCCTGGACGGCCAGCGGGAAACCTTGGAGACTGTCAAAGCCTTCATCCGCGATTTCCCGTTCACCGGTCCGGTCTACTACGATGAAGGCATTTTCGCCTATATTTTCCAGACAAACAGCCTGCCTACCACAGTGTTCATCAACGCTGATGGAACCCTGGCCAACGGCTATTTAGGCTATGTGAGCGAAAGTGTCCTTCAGGAAAACCTGGACAAGCTGCTTACACAAGAGTAAGCATGTAGCCGGCAAAGAAGAGAGCGCTTCCCCCGATGCAGAAGAGATGCCAAATGGCATGGTGGTGGGGGATGCGCTTGCCTGCATAAAAAATGACTCCTATGCTGTAGGTGAGCCCTGCTGCGATTACCCAAACCAAGAGTCCTTCGCTCAGATAGGGGATGATATCCTTCCAGAAGAAGACAATCAGCCAACCCATCGCCAAGTAGAAGAATACATGCAGGGCCTTCAGCCTCCCCCAAAAGACCAAGCTGAACACAATTCCCAGCAGTGCAATCGCCCAGACCAGGATGACAATCATATGGGCCGTTGGTGTGCCTATGGAGAGCATCAAGGGGGTATAGGTTCCCGCTATCAAGAAATAGATGTTGCTGTGGTCGAGGATCCTGCAGATACGCTTGGCATTGCCATAGGGTAGACCGTGGTAGAGCGCTGAAGCCCCATAGAGCAAAATCATGGTGAGTGCCCAGACAACCAAGCCCACCTTCAATGAAACTGATTCAACCGATGGCAACCTCAAAAGGATTACAACAAAGGCGACAAGGGCCAAAGCAACCCCGACCACATGGGTGATTGAGTTTTCCCTTTCCGCCCTCGGATCATCATACGTATGCAAGGTGATGTGACTTTCAAGCCATTGCGTGAATTTCATCTGAAAATTCTCCTATTGGATGTAAACGATAGTGGTCGGAGGCTGTTGATGCAATGGTAGAATTGGACTGTTTCTCCACTAGTAGAAATCTATCAGGCCTAAAAAAAGGGCCTTTCGGCCCTCTTGATCAGAGAATGTGTTCCAAAAAGAGTTTGGTTCGTTCACTCTTTGGACTGCTGAACATCTGATCGGGTTTCCCGATTTCCACGATGGTTCCATCATCCATGAACACAACCTTGTCTGCTGCAGCTTTGGCAAAGCCCATCTCGTGGGTTACCAAGAGCATGGTCATACCGCTTTTTGCAAGCTTGAGCATGACATCCAACACTTCCTTGATCATCTCCGGATCCAAGGCGCTGGTCGGCTCATCGAACAGCATCACTTTCGGCTGCATCGCTAGAGCCCTTGCAATGGCTACACGCTGCTGCTGACCGCCGGAGAGTTGGGGAGGATAGACAAGAGCCTTCTCCTCAAGCCCGACCATCTTCAGCAAATCCATGGCCTGCCTGTCGGCTTCCTTCTTGGAGAGCTTCTTGACCTTCAACGGGGCGAGGGTGATATTTTCCAGTACCGACAGATGGGGAAAGAGATTGAAGGATTGGAAAACCATACCTACTTCCTCACGAATCTTTCTCAGGTCGACATCGGGATCGGTCACCTCATCATCATCGATGAAAATGTGTCCTCCGGTTGGGTGCTCGAGCTTGTTTATGCTGCGCAGCAGTGTCGATTTTCCGCTCCCCGACGGACCGATGATCACCACGACCTCCCCGTGCTCGACGGTCAGGTTGGCGTGTTTGACGGCTTTTACCGTCGCATGGTTGGTCGTAATATAGTCTTTTGAAAGATCTTCTATGCGTATTCTAGCCATTTTCATGCAACCTTTCCTCCAATATGCCTACCAGACGGGAGAGCAGGAGGGTGATGATGAGATAGATGAGAGCGACAACCAGCATGGTTTCCAGTGAGAGGAAGGTGCGGGAGATGTACTCCCTTCCTTTGCGCAGGATATCACTCAGTGCTATGGTGGACACAAGCGATGAGTCCTTGAGCATGGAGATGAACTCATTGCCGATCGCAGGCAGGACAACCTTGATGGTTTGAGGAAGGATGACGTAGCGGAACGCCTGCGAGCGGGAGAGCCCCAACGCAATGGCGGCCTCCATCTGGCCCTTGGGGATGGCTTGAATTCCGGCTCGTACAATCTCGCCCATATAGGCACCGAAGCAGATGGAAAGGGCGGCCACCGCAGCTATCATGCCTTCAATCTTGAAAAACCTGCCCATGGCGTAATAGATGAATATCAACTGGACCAACAAGGGAATGCCCCTGATGAGCTCGACGTACACACCGCTGACCATATTGACCCAGCGCCGTTTGCTCACCGATCCAAGACCGGTGACTGTACCGATCACCAGAGCGCCGAGAATGGCAAAAATGGTTGCCTGGAATGTGACGGGGGCTCCCTTGATGGTTACCAGGAAGATATCCCGGTAGGGTTTCGGCTGGAACAGGACGAGAGCGGCAAGCAGGGTGATTGCACTGAAGAATGTGATTCTCCAGGAGTTGAGGAGGTGTCCGTCATCCTTGCGGGGAATGAGCACGCCATCGGTCATTTGGATGGTGACAGGTTTCTTTTTTTGTGCATTGGGATCGACGGAAACTACTTTCTTCCGAACCGCTTGCAGTTTGTATTCGTCGATATCAGCAGGTGTATGTTCCATATATACTCTCAAAAGGAAATTTTTACTACAAGCTAGTACTACATAATTATGCAGTTAAAGTCAAGCTACAATGTATAATTATTCAGACATTCCCAAGAACCCTTGCTTCCTCATGCAACAAGCCGCCCGAAGGCGGCTTGTCTCTGAAACAACAGCGTATGAATTCTTACAAAATGTTCCACTTTTTCTTCAGCTCAGCCATCCTGCCGCTAGCTTCGATCTGTTTCAAGCCGTTGTTGACAAGGTCGAGCACTTCCGAATTGCCTTTGAGCATGGCGATTGCAATCGGTTCAGGGTCTCCGAGATCGCTCGCACTTCCGGCAACCTTGAGCTTGCTTGCATAATTGGGGTTGGAGAGGACGAAATCGCTGGCGATTACGCTATCGGTCACCACAGCCTGCAGGTTTCCGTTGAGCATGTCCTCGATGGCGAAACCAATCTCGTCGTATGCCTTGATGGTTGTCTTGAAGGAGGGGTTTTTCTTCATGTAGTCATCAAGGAAGATGTGGCCGGTGGTTCCCAGTTGCACCCCGACCACCTTGCCGTTGAGGCTTGCTGTGTTGGAGAGGGTGGTGTCTCCGATCGGAGCAAGGATTGCTTGGGTGATGATCATGATCGGAGTGGAGAAGTCCATTGTGGCCTTGCGTTCCTCGGTGACCGAGACGCCGCTGGCCACTGCATCATATGCACCATTGGCAAGACCTGCGAAGATGCCTTCCCATGCAACGTTGCGGATGGTGATTTGTACATTATTGACTTTTGCAATCTCGTTGACCAAGTCTATCTCAAAACCAACGATTTCCCCTTTCTCATCAACAAACTCGAGCGGAGGCCAGGCGCAGTTGGCTGCAAAGACATACGATTTCGTGCTCTCTTTCTGCCCTTGGGCGAACAGAAGTGCAGATGTTGCAAGCAATAGGACCAATACGAGGATTCCAAGCTTTTTCATGACACAGCTCCTTATTCATGGATATGCGTATAATGCATACTTATACATTGAATGTCAACTATAAAGGAATAAATATACAAAAAAATCGAAATATTTGGATAATCCTCCGTGCTAAGGCACAAGTGGACCAGAAAAAAGGGGAGCATTAGCTCCCCACAACCGGCTTCTGTCGTTCTTACAGCAAATTCCACTTTTTCTTCAGTGCATCGAAGCTGCCGTCAGCCTTTGCCACCTCCAGACCCTTGTTGATCAAGTCGAGCAATGCCTTGTTGCCCTTCTGCACCGCAATGGCGATATCCTCTTCAGTAAAGGGAGCGCCTGCGACCACCAGACGATTCTTGTAGTTCTCGTTTGCAAGCACAAAATCGCTGGCGATCAGGGAATCGCATACCGCCGCATCCACGTTGCCGTTCAAGAGGTCCTCGATTGCAAGTCCGATGTCGTCGTAAGCCTTTCTCTGCACAGGGTAGTTCTCCAGGGCAAAATCACCGGTGGTACCGATCTGTACGCCGATTTTCTTGCCGCCGAGGTCGTCGATTCCATTGACCTTGCTGCTGTCGCTGCTGCGGATGATGACTACTTGGCCTGCAGTAAGAATCGGGGTGGAGAAATCCATGGTGGCCTTGCGTTCCTCGGTCACGGTGACGCCGCTGGCAACACCGTCGTATGCACCATTGGCAAGACCTGCAAAGATGGTGTCCCACGGGATGTTTTTAACCGTCATCTGTACGCCGACCTTCTCGCCGATGAGCGGCATCAATTCCACTTCAAAGCCGGTAAGCTGTCCGTTTTCAACAAATTCCAGGGGAGGCCATGTGGCATCGGATGCAAACACATATCCGCTTTTTTCTTCTTTTTTCCCCTGAGCAAAGACCAACGTTGCGGCCAGGACCAGGATGAGCATGGTGAGTATCGTTTTTTTCATAGTTGACTCCTTCAATAGCACGTATACAAGGCATCATGCATACATATGCAATGAAAGTCAAGCAAAGGTGAATATCTATGCAGTTAATGGAACTAAAGGCCGGATATGGAGTTTGTTATCAAGAGACCCACGATCAGACCGAGGATGGTTCCTCCAAGCACTTGGCTGAACGAGTGTCCCAGCATGGTTTTCAAGTTTTCAGGAGTGAATTGGCCCTCCCGATGGATGTCGCTGAGGATGCGGCTCCATTCGTTGATGACCTCCGCCTGCTTGCCTGCCTCCCGCCTGATACCCATGGAATCGTGGATGACAACCGCAGCAAACGTGGCCGCTATGGCGAAGTATACAGTACCTACTCCTTGGGTGAAAGCAATGCTGGTCACCAATGCAATCACTCCTGCCGTATGGCTGGAGGGCATGCCGCCGGTGCTGACAAGCAAATGCCACGTGAACCGACGCTCGAATAATGCATTAATGAAGGGTTTGAGCAGTTGCGCAAGAATCACTGTTCGCTATACAGTGCACGCATCACCATCTGGAGCCAAGCATGTATTTTTCACCGCAAAAAACAGACACGATCCAATTCTGGGTCCTGAACATCGCATCCTTCCTTGCACAGCTGACCATTGCCATGGTCAACCTCGCCCTCGTGTACCACCTCAGACAGGTGTTTTCCCTCGGTGCCGACGGTATAGGGCTGGCCGCTTCCATCAGTCCCGCCACCTATCTGATCTTCTGCATCCTCCTTGCCCCATATACCATCCACTTCCGACCACGCCATCTGGTCCAGCTTTCTCTTGCAGGGATGGCTGTTGCCGTATTCCTCTTTGTCACTACGAAATCGTTGCCGGTAGCCTATCTCGCCCTCGCACTCTATGGAGGCTTCATGAGCCTGCTGTGGCCGCAGATCGAAGGATGGTTTTCCCGGGGAAAGGAGGGAGCAAGCCTGAACCGGGTGGCGAATGCCTTCAATTTCTCCTGGTCGTTCGGTGTCGGCATAAGCTCCTATATAGCAGGGCTTCTGGTTGAGGTGTCCACCGTGATGCCGTTCTATGTCTCGGTGCTGTTGTTCGCATGTGTCTTTCTCATTATTTTCATCAGCAGTGCATTGGTTCCCGGTATTCGTGCCGTACAGAGCGAGCACTTGGAGAACAATGCCAACGAGAAGGTTGATCAGAGCACTCCGCTCAGATTCTATGCATGGACCGGCATCATGGCTCTGTACAGCGGCATGAGCATCATCCTTACCATTTTCCCCCTCTATGCCCAGGATGAGCTGAAAATCAGTGAAAGTGAAACTGGATTGTTGCTTCTCATCCGCGGGGTGGCGACCTGTCTCTCCTTTCTTGCTCTTGGAAGGCTTGAGTTCTGGCACTTCAAGAAACGCTACATTTTTCTGGTCCAGATTCTCTTTGCCTTGTCCTGCCTCCTGGCAACCGGTTTCACCAAGCCACTTTCCTATGCCTTCTTCTTTTTGGTCTTCGGCTTTCTCTTTGCCTTCGCCTACGACCAGAGCATGTTCCATGGGGCGAGCGGCAGCATCAACCGCTCCCAGCGGATGATCATCCATGAAGTGCTGCTGACCATCGGAACCATCATGGGAGCTGTCGGGGGAGGGTATATCTACGAGAAACTCTCCTTTTCACGGCTGCTTTTCATTGTTGCCCTCGCGGCCCTGGTGCTGGTTGGCATCGAGATGGCGGTTGCCGCAGTGTGGCAGCGAAGGAAGCAATAGGTTTTACACAGACCCGTTGATTCGTATACAATAGCCTTATCATCTGAACAAGGAGTTGGGTATGGGCAAGACGCTGACGGAAAAAATTCTGTTTTCACACCTGAAGGAAGGAACGCTTGAGGCAGGGAAACCAATCGGCATCCTTATCGATCAGACACTGACCCAGGATGCTACAGGGACCATGGCCTATCTCCAATTCGAAGCTATGGGACTGAACCGGGTGCAGAACGAGCTGGCAGTGAGCTATGTCGACCACAACACCATCCAAGTCGGCTTTGAAAATGCCGACGACCATCGCTATCTGCAAACCGTTGCAGCAGCCAAGGGAGTCATTTTCTCCCGGCCGGGCAATGGCATCTGCCATCAAGTGCATCTCGAGCGCTTCGGAAAGCCCGGCAAGACCCTGCTGGGAAGCGACAGCCACACTCCAACCGGAGGCGGCATCGGCATGATCGCCATCGGAGCCGGAGGGCTCGATGTTGCAGTCGCAATGGCAGGAGGAGCCTTCCATCTCATCAGCCCGAAGGTCATCGAAATCAGGCTCACCGGCAAGCTGCGCCCCTGGGTTGCTGCAAAGGATGTGATCCTTACCGTTCTTGAACGATACGGGGTGAAAGGCAATGTGAATTGCATTTTCGAATATACCGGCGATGGGGTTGCCACCCTTGAGGTTCCCGAGCGTTCCACCATCTGCAATATGGGTGCAGAGTGCGGGGTTACCACCAGTATTTTCCCATCCGATGAGAAGACACGTTTCTTCCTCAAAGCCCAGGGCAGGGAGAAGGATTGGGTTGCCTTGTCCGCTGATGATGATGCCGTCTATGACGGGCTTTTTGAGATTGACCTGTCAAAGCTCGAACCGAAAATGGCGTGTCCGCACTCACCGGGAAATATCGAAAACGTCTCGAAGCTTGCAGGCAAGCGGGTGGATCAGGTGCTCATCGGGTCTTGCACAAATTCCAGCTATGCAGATATGAAAAAAGTTGCCGACATTCTGGACGGGCACACGGTTGCCGACCATGTGAGCCTGGGAATAGCCCCCGGCAGCCGTGAGGTCTTCTTGATGCTCAGCAAGGACGGCTCTCTTACCAAGTTCATCCAAAGCGGTGCACGCATCCTGGAAAGCGCCTGTGGCTTTTGCATCGGCAACCACCAGAGTCCGGGAACCGATGGGGTGAGCCTGAGGACGAGCAACCGAAATTTTGAAGGCCGGAGCGGAACAAAAAGCGGACAAGTCTATCTGGTCAGCCCGGAAACGGCAGCCTTGGCGGCCATCACCGGGGTCTTTACCGATCCGCTTTCCGATCATGGAATAAAATACCCCGAGGTTGTTCATCCGACGCAGTTCCTCCTGGATGACTCCATGTTCATATTCCCTCCAAAAGACGGTTCGAACGTCCAGATTTTCCGAGGGCCCAATATCGGCGATCCTCCCAAAAATACCGCCCTGAAGGATGATTTGGAGGGGTATGTCACCATCAAGGTGGGAGATAAGATCACCACCGACCACATCATGCCGGCAGGAAGCCGCCTGAAGTATCGTTCGAATATCCCGGTGTATTCCAAATACGTCTTTGAACCGATCGACGAGCATTTCAGCCAGCGATGCATCGAGAATCAGGATCGGGGCAAAGACAACTTCATTGTAGCCGGTGCATCCTATGGACAGGGTTCCAGCCGAGAGCATGCCGCCATCTGCCCGATGTACCTCGGGGTGAAGGCTGTCATCGCCGTCTCCATCGAGCGCATCCACCAAAACAACCTCTGCAATTTCGGCATCATCCCGCTGACCTTCGTGAACGAGGAAGATTATGCAAAGTTCGAAGCAAACGATGAACTGTTGTTGGAGAATGTGAAGGAACAGATCAAAGGACGTGAAGTGGTGCTCAAGAACAAGACAAAGAGCACCGAAATCGTCCTTCGCTGCGATATCACCGACGAACAGCGCAGCATGCTCATCAGCGGCGGCTTGCTGAACATCCTCAAGGAGAGAAACTGATGAATACAGCGATCAGCATTGAGAACGGCAGGCTTTCAGTACCCGATCAGGTAACCATCCCTTTCATCGAAGGGGATGGCGTAGGGCCCGAGATTACAGCTGTAATGAAAGCTGTAGTCGCCCATGCGGTGCAGAAGGCGTACCAAGGAAGGCGATCGATACACTTTCTTGAGGTGTTGGCCGGCCAGAAAGCCATGGACAGATTAGGCTCCTATCTGCCCGACGAAACCTTGGAAGCGGTCGATACCTACAAAGTTGCCATCAAGGGACCGCTGACTACTCCGGTAGGAAAGGGCGTCAGGTCGTTGAATGTGGCACTGCGCCAGAGCTTGGACCTCTATGTCTGCCTCAGGCCTATTGAGTATTTTGCCGGTGTTCCCTCACCCGTAAAACATCCAGAGAAAGTCGACATGGTTGTGTTTCGGGAGAATACCGAGGACATCTATGCGGGCATCGAGTGGGAGGCCGGGAGCAGTGATGTCCAAAAGGTCTTGGATTTCCTCTCCACCGAAATGGGAGTGAAGAAGATACGCTTTCCCCAAAGCAGCGCCCTGGGTATAAAGCCGGTGAGCCGCGAGGGCAGTGAACGCTTGATCAGGGCCGCCATCTCCTATGCTTTGGAGCACAAGCGACGCAGTGTAACCTTGGTGCACAAGGGCAACATCATGAAGTTTACCGAAGGCGGCTTCAATGCTTGGGGCTATGAGCTTGCCAAGCGGGAGTTCGGGGCCCGGCTGGATGAGAAAAAGCGTGTTTTCATCCCCCGCAAGGATTGTGAACCTCTTTATATCCAGGATTGCATCTGCGATGCCTTCTTGCAGAACATTTTGCTCAAGCCTGAGGCATACGACGTGATAGCGACGCTGAATCTCAACGGCGATTATGTCTCCGATGCCTTGGCAGCCGAAGTCGGTGGTATCGGAATCGCACCGGGAGCAAACATCAATTACCAGACTGGCTATGCAATTTTTGAAGCCACCCACGGGACGGCTCCCGATATTGCGGGCAAGGATATGGTGAATCCGCTTTCCCTGGTTCTGTCGGCGGTGATGATGCTCCAGTATCTGGGATGGGATGAAGCTGCTGCCATAATCAGTAGTGCCGTAGGCAAGGCAATCGCCAAGGGCAGTGTCACCTCGGATTTTTATCAGGCGATGATCAAGGAAGGGCGGGCAGCCAATCTCGTCGGGACGCAGGCTTTCGGCCAAGAACTGGTTGCCTTACTGTAGGGGATAGTAGGAAAAGTCTTCAAGCAGGCCATGGACACCGTCCATGGCCTGTAGTGTGTCCCGGTCGCTTCCCGGGCTTGCCACCGCCCAGATGCTCCCAATACCTGCACCCTTGGCTGAAAGAATGCCGGCTCTTGTGTCCTCGAACACGGTACACAAGGCAGGTTCAATGCCCAGGGCTCTGCAAGCATCGAGATAGATATCCGGCTCGGGTTTTCCTTTGCGCACTCCGTCGTCGTAGATGATCAAGTCCTCGTCGATGATATCGCACAGGCCGAACCAAAGCTTGTAGCGTTCTATGTTGGACTTGCCTGCACTGGTGGCAATGGCCATGGGAACCCCAAGCGCCTTGGCCCTGGCTGCCAAACCCAAGAAGCCCGGAGCAAGGTGAAGCGGCTGATTGTCCATGCAGATGTGTTGATAGATCAGCTCTTTCTCTTCACTCAGCCTTTCCAATTCCGCTGTACCGGGCAGATACCCCGACAGGTACGTGATGGTCTCGGCATTGGTTCGACCATTGAGGTAGTGGCTTTCCTCAAGGGATAATGGTTTTTTCCGGTACTGCATTGAAACGCTGTTCCAGGCTTGTCGATGATACTCGGAATCCCAGAACAGCGTACCATTGAAATCGAAAATCAAGGCATTATCGGTCCTCAAGCGGTACCACCTTGCGCACATGGGGGCCGGAGTAGACTTGTCTGGGCCTGCCGATTTTCTGATACGGATCATGTCTCCATTCAAGCCAGTGGGCGATCCAGCCGGGAAGCCTGCCCATGGCAAACAGCACGGTGAACATCGATTCGGGAATTCCCATGGCGTGGAAAATGATGCCGGTATAGAAGTCTACATTGGGATAGAGATTGCGTTCAATGAAATACGGGTCCTTCAAGGCCGCCTGCTCAAGTTCGATTGCAATCTGCAGCAGGGGATCGGTCTGGCTGTCGGCTCCCAATATCTGCTGGCATAAGTTCTTAGCAATCTTTGCCCGGGGGTCGTAGGTCTTGTACACCCTGTGTCCGAATCCATACAACAGGAAGGGTGTCTCCTTGCTCTTTGCCATCTCAATGACTTTTTCAATGCTCAAGCCCTCGGTGTAAATCTGATTGAGCATCTGCATGACGGCTTGGTTTGCTCCCCCGTGTTTACTGCCCCACAAGGCGCAACAGCCGGCTGCCACCGAGGCGTACAGGTTTGCTTCACTGCTTGCCACAAGGCGTACTGCACTGGTGGAGCAGTTCTGTTCATGGTCGGCATGGAGAATCAAAAGGATGTTCAGGGCTTTTACATGTAAAGGATCGGGAACATAGGCATTGACAGGCGTGTGAAACAGCATATTGAGGAAGTTTTCACAATAGGAGAACTTGTAGGAAGGATCGACGAAATCGAGACCGTTCATCTGACGATAACTGAATGCTGCGATGGTTCTCATTTTTGAAAGCAGCCGGCTGACGGTGAGGTCGACGTTTTCTTCAGGATCGGCATCCTCAAGTTCGGGATAGAAAGCCGAAAGTGAAGCGACCATGGCCGAGAGAATCGACATGGGATGCGCCTCCTGCGGATAATCTCGGAAGAAGTTGCGCATATCCACATGCAGCAGGGAGTGGCGGTTGAGCATTTCCGCATAGGTATGCCGTTGGGCGAGGGTGGGAAGCTCGCCTTTGATGAGCAGGTACGCAACCTCGACGAAATCGCAATGCTCCACAAGGTCCTCGATATCGTAGCCGCGATAGCGAAGGATGCCCTGTTCTCCATCCACAAAGCAGATGGAGCTCATGCAGGATCCAGTGTTCACAAAACCGGGGTCATAGGTTATGAACCCGGTCTGCTTGCGCAGGGAGGTGATATCAATCGATTTTCCTCCCATATTGTCCGTGATGACGGTGAGGTCCACTTCCTTGTCGCCAAGTACAAGCTTGGCAGCTTCTTTCTGAATATCCATATACCTGCCTCCTTAAGGGGGTCTGTTGCTTATAGTTTCGAAAATCAGGGAGATTTTTCGGCTTACGGTCACGGACGATGTGTCAAAAATGTACCGTATATTCCCGGTTTTGGAAATACAGCGGCCATGAAACCTTTACTTTTCATTTCTGCTTGCTCACTCTATACTGGTTGCATGCATACTACAGACAATTCAACAAATGAGATAGTTCTCCCCTTGGAAGAGGAAATCGTGGACATAGCCGATTTCTTCAAAGTCTTCGGCGATCCCACCCGCCTGAAAATCCTCTTCCTCCTCGAACAGGGTGAGCGGGGGGTGAATGCCATCAGCGAGGAGCTCGGGATGCAGCAAAGCACCATCAGTCAGCAATTGAAGTTGCTGAGGGCTTGCCGTTTGGTGCGGTTCCGCAAAGACGGGCGCAATGTCTTGTACCGACTGAACGATGAACATATCCATGACATCCTGGCTTTGGGCATCGAACACTATCAGGAACTGCAGTAGAGGGCAGCCTTCGGATCAATAGAGTTCTTTCTCCAGGGCGGCATACTCTTCAAAGAGGGGAAGGCAGGCTTGTCGATTGCTTGGATGCAGCGCAAGGACGGAAGCATCACTGCATCCTGCTTTGATGTACCGATAGATGAAATCATCGCGGAATCCGATGGCTTGGGCGTCCTGCGGGGTGCATCCATAATACACTTCCTTGATGTTCGCCCAAATGCAGGCTGACAGGCACATGGGGCAGGGGTAACAGGTGGTATAGAGTATGCAACCGCTCAGGTCGTGGGTTCCTTTCTTCTTGCAGGCCTGCCTGATTACATTCACCTCGGCATGGGCCGTAGGATCGTTGCTGCCCAAAACCGTGTTGGAGTCAACAAACACTTCGCCCAGATGATCCACCAACAAGGCGCCAAAGGGCCCTCCCAGGTTTTGATGCATCGTCTCACGTGCTTTCTCTACTGCTTGCACCAAGTATGCCCTGTCATCCATGACTACTCCTCACCATCCTATTGTAGCATGCAAAAATTCAGTCGGTCCAGGAAAGCCGCCTCCATCGGAGGCGGCCCGCTGCTTACTGTGCATCCCGTTTGGCGCTTGCCATAAGCCTGATGGCGTTGATGTTGATGAATCCCTTGCAATCCACCGGCTGGTACCCTCCTGCCTTGTCCATGGACCCGAGCGCCTCATTGTAGAGGGAGACAGGGCTTGAGACCCCGGCGAAAATGACATTGCCTTTGTAGAGAACAACCTTGCTGGTGCCGGTGACGTTCTTCTGGCTCTGTTCGAAGGCGGCAGTGAGCATCTCAAACTCCGGGGCCCCCCAATAGCCGTTGTAAATAAGCTCGGCGTACTTGGGCATCAGCGAATCACGCAGGTGCATCACTTCCTTGTCCATGGTGATGCCCTCCAGGTTGTGGTGTGCCTTCCAAAGGATCTCACAGCCCGGTGTCTCGTATACGCCACGGCTCTTGATGCCGATATAGCGGTTCTCCACCATATCCACCCGGCCTATGGCATTATCGTGGCCGAGCTTGTTCAGATACAGAATCATCTGCAGCGGATCGGTGACACATGTGTGATCCTCTTCATCGGATACAGAGACGGGAATGCCGTCCTTGAACTCGATCTTCAGCAGGGTTTCCTTGTCGGCAGCCTTTTGGGGGCTGAGTGTCAGGCTGAATACGTCCTCTTCGCACCGCTTTGAGGGATCTTCCAGAATACCTGCCTCATGACTGATATGGATCAGGTTCTCATCCTCGCTGTACGGCTTCTTGGTCGATGCCTTGATGGGAATGCCATACTTTTGGGCATAGGCGATCATATCGCTTCTTCCCTCGAACTGGGAAAGCCATTCGGGATCCTTCCAGGGGCTGATTATTTTCACTTCAGGCATGTTCATGTAGTAGCCGAACTCAAAACGAACTTGGTCGTTTCCCTTTCCGGTTGCCCCGTGTGCCACATAGACGGTGCCTTCCTTGCGGGCGATTTCAATCTGGCGCTTGGCGATGATCGGCCTGGCCAGCGAGGTTCCCAGCATATAGGTGCCTTCATAGATGGTATTTGCCTTCAATGCAGGGAATATGTAATCGGTTACCAGAGCCTTGCGCAGGTCCTCAACATAGACTTTGGATGCACCGGTAGCCAATGCTTTTTTCTCGATGGCGGCAAAATCCTCGTTCTGTCCGACGTTCGCAACATAGGCGATGACATCGAAGCCCTTGTTGGCCAGCCACTTGAGGATTACGGAGGTATCGAGTCCTCCGCTATACGCAAGAATGATTTTTTCCTTGTTCATGCTATTTCTCCCTGCTCGGTAAGTTCAATCTGGAAGCAGTGTAGTAAAGAGTACCAAGAATGACAAGAGGTTTTTGCATAAATATTCTATATAATCAAGGAATATGCAGAAAAAACAAAATAACAGGGAATAATGATGAATGAATATTCATAAAAACTAATTCGAAAAATATCGAAATAGAACTTGTCAAATGTACGGTTCCCTTCTATACTGCACTCATGTTGGAATGCAAAAATCTCTATAAACGATATGGCAATCAGAAGAAGAATGCAGTGGATAATCTCTCTCTTTGTGTTGAAAGCGGGCAGATTTTCGGTTTTCTCGGTCCGAATGGGGCAGGGAAAAGCACTACGATCAAAATGTTGGTCGGACTTTTGAAACCCGACCAGGGGACGATCCTCTTTGACGGGAAAAACAGCGGCAGCGATGCCCTCGCGTACAAGCAGGATATCGGTTATGTTCCCGACGAGCCGGTCTTCTATGAGCGGATGACTGCCTTGGAACACCTTGCGTTCATAGCGGACATCTATGAGATTGATCGGCATGAACGAAAAAACCGCATCGACGAACTGGCAAAGAGGCTGCTGCTCTCCGATGTACTTTCCGATCAGATTTCCAGTTACTCACACGGCATGAAGCAAAAGCTTTCGGTTATCGCCGCCTTGCTGCCTTCTCCCAAGCTTCTTATCCTGGATGAACCGATGGTAGGCCTCGATCCGAAAGCCTCGTTCATTCTCAAGCAGTTGCTCAAGGAGTATGCAAAGGCGGGCAACACCGTGTTTTTTTCCACTCACGTGTTGGAGGTTGCCCAGCAACTCTGCGATACGCTGGGAATCATCAAGGAGGGAAAGCTGCTATACAGCGGGAGCTTCGAGCAGCTGCAGGCAAACAAGGGGGAGGGGACCGAGAACTTGGAGCAACTCTTCCTGGAGTTGACCGAAGAAGGAACACCCTCATGAACTGGAAAACCATACGCTTGTTGGTACAAGCATATTGGCTTGGAAACAAGCCCATCACCAGCGCCCTCGAGCGGTTGAGTTTTAAAAGAAAAGGCAGCAGGTCCCCTCTGCTCACGGCTTTGATAGCTTTGATGCTCATAATCATGTTCATCTACTTCTCGTTGCTCCTTGGCCTGAACTACTATAGTTACCAGACGCTGGGCATATTGGTTGAAGAGCCGCTTTTGGGGTTGTTTGTCGCATCCGCCTTATCCTTCATTGTTTTGCTGTTGTTCAGCTTCACCTCCATCCATGATTTTCTCTATACCGCAAAGGACATCCTTTTGGTGCGAACCCTGAAGGTGGGGGATGCCTCCACCGCAATAAGCCGCTTGATTCTTCTCTATCTGCATTATGCACCGCTCTACTGGTTTTTAACCCTTCCTGCACTGGTGGTGGGCGTATTCATCCAGGGCTTCTCCCTATACTACGTACTTGCTTCTCTTCCCTATCTGCTTCTCGGCCCGATGCTTCCGCTCTGCTGCTCGGTTCTCTTTGCAATCGCAATCATCCGTGCAAGCAGAGGCAAGCGATTCCGGTTTCTTGAAGAGACGGCCCCCATGGTCTTGATGGTCCTTTTCATCGTGGGCCTCAGTGCCGCTTTTACCAGAAATCTCGGCCAGGACTCCCTGCTGGACTTTCAATACGAGTCCATGATGGTCACCTTGGCTCCGATTCTAAAAACCCTGCAGAAGCAATTGCCGCTGTTCAGCTTGCAGGCAGCACAGCTATTTTCAGGCTCCTCGGTATTGTTGGTGACCGCCATCAACGGAGCTGTGCTGCTGGTGACCTGCTTGGTGGTGGTCCGCACCTATCAGACAAATCTCTCGAAACTATTGAGCAACCAAAGTACGCGCAGCCGCCGTCGAAAGGAAATTGCATTCAAGGCGAACAGCCAGATGGCCGCATTGTTCAAACGGGAACTGGTAGTCATCAGGTCGAATTCCAGCTTTCTTTTCGAACTCGTGGGAGAACTTTTCATCCCTGTCATCCTGATACTCGTCTATATGCTGACCGGGGTGATGGATGAGATGGCTGGTATGGCCGAGGTCCTTACAGCTTTTCCTTTTTTTGAGCAGTTGGTGTTTTTGACCATGCTGTTGGTGGCCAATCTTGGAATGCTCAGCTCCACAAGCGTCTCCAGACAGGGCCGGATGTTCGTTTTTGACCGACTCTATCCTGTACCGGCAAGTGTATACGTACAGGCAAAGCTGCTCTTTCACTTCTGTCTGGTGGGAATTCCGAATCTGATATACCTGAGCCTGTCCCTCTCGTTTTTCAAGGTGAGCCTGTTTCACCTTGTTTGGATGGCTCCGCTCTCCCTCTGCTTGATCCTTTTGGCCGCTACACTGCATCTTTGCATCGATTACCATAATCCAAAGCTCGATTGGACTTTGGCGCAGCAGGCTATGAAGAGCAACACCAACGGCTTGATCGGGCTGGGACTCTCCTTTGTCTTGGAAGTGGTGGCGGCGGGTTTCTTGATTCTCCCTGTCCTGCTCGATCTTCCGTTCATCTATTTTGCGGCAATCCTGTTTGTGCTTGCCCTCTTCGTGTTGCGCCATGCCTATCGGCTTGCCGTCAACTTGGCCGATCAAGCACTCTCAAGGTAGACCAAAAGTCGTGCACAGATGGATTCAAGGCTGTAGTGGGTCTCAAAGGGGTAAGCCCGATTGTTCTGGTTCCAATCGATGATCAGGCCCAAATCCGATGCTTGCAGCATGGGCCTATCGGTGGGCCCGTCCCCTACAGCCACGATTATCCGGTACAGAGGCCTCAGGTGCGTCAAGGCTTCAGCCTTTGCCTCCGGCGTATCGATATCTACAACCATATGGGTCCTTCCCATCTCATCCCAGACCAAGCGCTTGCCTCGAATAAGGAAAAAGTGCTCACGAAGGCCGATGTGCTGCAGGAAGGACTCGACGAGGTTCTCCGTCCCGCAGGTCAATATGGCAAGGTCTGCCCTGCATCTGAGTGCGGCCAATGCCTTGATGTCCTCTTCGCTGAGAAACAAGGAAAGGTCGCGGGCTACCTCATCGATCATCGAAGGTGTTGCTGTTCGTACCAGATGCGCATATCGCTTGTGGAATGCATCATCAATGAGCCTGCCTGCTTGGTCTTGAGCGATAAAGCGTTTTGCCCTCTGCCTGAAGAGTGTGCCCTTCGAGGCTGCAACCCTTCGGATCAGGCGCTGCTCGCTGTCGTAGGGTGCGATGGGGTAGAGGGTTCCATCAAAGTCGAAGATGATGCACGCTCGCTCTCTCATGAGCGAGAGTGTAGCAGGAGGGCATAAAAAGAGGAAGGGGTATTCTCCCTTCCTCCAAATACTGCGAATACCAGGGGCTACTGAGACTCTTTCCCATAGAGAATATCGAAATACTGCATATCCGTGCTCAGGATCTTGTTGAGTGCCGGAATGGTCTTTCGATAGGACTCCAAGGTTCTCCACAGCTCGAAGAACTCAGGATCGGCTTCATAGGCCTCTGCATAAATCTCTGCTGCACGCGCATCTGCGATACCCTTGATTGTCTCACTGGTCGCATACGCGGCGGAAAGAATCTGGCGTTGTTCGCTCTCGGTCTTACCCTGCCACTGGGCGAGCTGGCCGCGTCCATAGGAGCGGTATGCCTCGGCGATCTGATTTCGTTCCTTGATCATCCTCTGGTATACACTCTCGGTCAAGTCGTCGCTGTATCGGATCTGGCGGACAACAATGTCAATCAGCTCAATGCCAAAGCCATCGGTGAACGGCTTGGCCTGATTGAACATCATCGTTGACAATCCATCACGGCCGATGGAGATGGTCTCCTGCCTCGACTGGGTGACTGTCAGGTTTCTCAACGTTTCAGCATCCTCGTTGCTCTCCACATCCAAGCTTTGGACCTGTTCCTCGACTGTCATCGAGTTGATCTGGTTGGTGTTTCGCACTGCCTCGTTGAGGTAGTTCTCACTGATGATGGTACGAATCGAAGAGTCCAGGATGTCGTTGAGCCTGGAAATACCATTATTGACGGTGTTCACTGTCTCATAGTATTTTGCCGGGTCGGAGATTCTCCAACGGGCCGTGGTATCGACCCAGATGAACTGATTTTCCTTGGTGGGAATGCGCTGTGCGGCTCCATCCCAGCTGAGAATTTTCTTTGGGTAGATGATCACATTGTCGATGAGCGGCATCTTGAACTTCAGGCCTGACTCTTGCTCTGCGTTCACGATTTTCCCGAAGCGGGTGATAACCGACTGCTGGCCTTCATAGAGGATGTAGAAAGGCCCAAGCAGGATGAATATCACTACAAATACCACTACAACAACCAAGGTGGTGATAAGTTTCTTGTTGGTATTCGCCTTCATTTTGCACCTCCTTCAAGCATTTGGACCGGGAGGAAGTTGGCCAGGTTCTTATCAACCAAGGTCACCGAACCTTCGCCGGTTGGGTTGATGATCGACTCCATGGCTTCAATGTAGAGGCGGGTGCGAGTAATATCCTTGTTCTTCTCATACGCTTCACGAACGCTGTTGAAGCGCGCCACGTCACCGGTTGCCTGGTTGACACGCTCGCTTGCATAGCCTTCCGCCACCTGGATGATCTGGTTGGCTTCACCGCGGGCCGAAGGAATGATCTTATTGTAGTTCTGCTTGCCTTCGTTGATCAGGCGGTTCATGTCCTGGATTGCCTTGTTGACATCCTCAAAGGCATCCTGCACCTGACCCATCGGTGGTACGATGTTCTGCAGCTTTACGGTGACGACCCGCACTCCCAAGCCGAAGGTGTCAAACAATTTTTGCATGTTGTCTTGGGCTTCAACCTCGATGCGTGTCCGCTGACTGGTCATGACCGCNNAGGTCTCCGACCAGTTTGTTCATGACGCTCTGGCTGATGTCGCGAATGGTGGTCTCCCTCGATTCGACGTTGAACATCCATTTTACCGGATCCTCAATCTTGTACTGGACGATCCACTGCACATCAATGATGTTCAAATCACCGGTAAGCATCAAGGACTCATTGGTGTAGTCCGTATTGCCAAAGAACGGGCTGGCATTGGTGGTTGTCCGATACCCGAAGGTCATGGTTTGCACGACCTGCGTAGGTACATTGTAGCTGGCTTCGATCCCCAGGGGAATCTTGGTCTGAAGGCCGGGACCTACGGTACGATTGTACTTGCCGAGGCGAAGCACAACCGCCTGTTCAGTCTGGTCGACGACAAAGAAACTGCTGAGAACCAACATGACGAGCACGATTGCGACAATAATCCAGATAACCAGCTTCGGGCTGATATTGTTCACTTTTCGCGCAGGCCTCGGTGGTTGCTGCATGGTATCCATAATAACTCCTGTTGGTGCCGTAGCACTCTACCAATGTACCCGCTCAGCTTGGTATCGTCAAGGTCGCAATCTTGGCGACAATGTCCGGTTTGCCATTGAAATAAACGCTTTTGAAGGCTATGATGTCCCCTATGAAAAAGAGACTCGTAACCAGCGCACTCCCCTATGTGAATAATATCCCGCATCTGGGCAACTTGACCCAAGTGCTCTCAGCGGATGTATTTGCCCGTTTCTGCCGCTCAAAAGGGTATGAAACCTTGTATATCTGCGGTACTGATGAGTACGGTACGGCCACCGAGACCCGCGCCTTGAAAGAAGGGGTGACCCCCCAGGAACTTTGCGATAGGTATCATGCAATTCACCGCGATATTTATGCATGGTTCACTATCGGCTTCGATTATTTCGGCAGAACGAGCACCCAGGAACAAAAGCGGATAGTCCAGGATATTTTTACCAAAGTGGATGAGGCCGGCTATATCAGCGAGCATGAGCTTGAGCAGCTGTATTGTCCCTCATGCCAGCGCTTCCTTGCCGACCGCTTCGTTGAAGGTACCTGCCCCCACTGTCATTTTGAAGGGGCCAGGGGAGACCAGTGCGACAGTTGCCAGACCCTGCTCGATCCGGTTGAATTGATCAACCCGCGCTGCGGCGTGTGCGGCACCCGCCCGGTTCCCAGGAAAACCAAGCACCTGTACATCGATCTTCCCAAAGCGCTTCCCCTTTTGGAGGGATGGATGGAGAAGGCGAGTAAAGAGGGTTTTTGGGCGAACAATGCCATCCAGGTCACCAAGTCATGGATTCGCGACGGCCTGAAGGAGCGCTGCATCACCCGCGACTTGAAGTGGGGCATCCCCGTTCCCAAACCCGGCTATGAGGACAAGGTTTTCTATGTCTGGTTCGATGCTCCCATCGGCTACGTCTCCATCACCGCCAGTGCAACGCAGGATTGGAAACGATGGTGGCAGGATCCCGAGAACACCGAGTTATTCCAGTTCATCGGCAAAGACAATATTCCCTTCCATACGGTGATTTTCCCCTCCTGCCAGCTGGCAACCGGCGAGAATTGGACCATGCTGCATCATATGAGCAGCACCGAATATCTGAACTACGAGGGAGGGAAGTTCAGCAAGAGCCATGGTATCGGCATATTCGGCAACGATGTGCAGGACACCGGCATCCCGGCTGATGTCTGGCGCTTCTATCTGTTTTATAATCGTCCAGAAAAGAGCGATGTCACCTTTACCTGGGCCGATTTCCAGGAGAAGGTAAACGGGGAGCTCATCGGCAATCTTTCGAACCTCGTCAACCGCACCCTCACGTTCGTCCAGCGGTTCTACCCCGATCCCTCCTCCTTGCTCGCTGCTTCCATTGATGAAGGATTATGGGAACAGGTCTTGGGCAAGGAAGCCGAAATCGACGGGCTTTTGGAGCGTGCTGAAGAGCGGGAAGGCCTGCGTCAGATATTCGCCCTCTCCTCGATCGGCAACAAGGCCTTCCAGGACGGCGAGCCTTGGAAGCTGAGAAGCAGCGATCCCGCCAAGGCCGAGCGCCTGCTCAAAACGTTGCTGTATCTCATCAGGGATTTGGGGATCATGGTTGAGCCGTACATGCCGACCACGAGCAGCCGTATTCTTGCTTTCCTGGGATCAGAGAAAGCCCGATGGACCGACTTGGGTAGCGTGGAAGGAATCGAGCATCTCAATCAACCTGAATTGCTGTTCACCAAACTGGAGGATGATCGGATTGAAAGCTTGAGAAATCGGTTCAGCGGTTCTCAGGAAGAGCGAAAATTGAAGGAACAAACCAGCAGGATGGAGAAGGAAATGGATCACACAGAAGACCAGGTCAGCCTGGCAGAGCAGTTCGCCAAGAGAGTCATTCTCAAGGTTGCCAAGATTACCAATGTTGAAAAGCACCCGCAGGGGGATAAGTTGTATATCCTCACCCTCGATATGAAGGAAGAGGAGAGCAGGACAATTGTCAGCTCGATTGTTCCTTACTACACGGCAGACCAGTTGCAAAACCAGCATATAGTGGTGGTCAGCAACCTCAAGCCTGCCAATTTCAGGGGTGTGAAGAGTTATGGAATGCTGCTTGCAGCCAGTGATCCCAAGGCCGAGGAGCACACCACCTGTGAGGTGTTGTTTGCACCACAGTTCGAAGTGGGTACCATGCTCACCCCTGAAGGTTTTGAGGCTCCGAAGGAGGCTCTGCCCTATGTGAAGGCCGACCATTTTTTCTCCATGCCCATCGTTACCGAGGCAGGAGTGGTGAAAATCGATGGCAAGCCGATCGGAAAGGATGGAGTGTATCTTACCTCCAAGCAGTATCTGGATGGTCCGGTAGGTTGATGGCCTAGAGGAATTTCATGGACTGTATGGGGGCCGTGGGGGCCCCCGTTGTTTCATAAGGGGAAGGTGGAAGCGATGGTTGTCCGGTCGATTGATTACAAGAAATTTGTTTGTGCCGGATCGGTGATGCAGAGCAGTTACTGGGCTGCCGTCAAGCATGGGACCGGTTGGAAGCCGTATGCCTTTGAGGTTGAGGACGAAGAGAGGCAGTTTTCTCTCCTGGTCCTTGTCAAGCAGGTGCTGCCGTTCTGGCAACTGGCGTATATACCGTTTGCCCCTGAGCAATCCTCTCAAACAGGAGAGCTTCTCAAGCAGCTTGCAAAAGCCCTGCGCAAGAAGCTTCCCTCCTCTGTCTTTGCGTTACGCTACGACCTCCCCTTCGATGAAGTCAACGATCAGAATGTCATGCTCTACAACGGCCCCCGCTTCAGAACCTGCAGGGAAAGTGTCCAGCCTGAAGGGACTGTGCGCATCGATCTGCATTGGGGGTATCAAGCGGTGACGAAGGGGTATCGCGACAGAGCAAAACGGGCCCTTCGAAAAGCCAGCCAGGTTTTTGAGGTGGGCCTCTGGGGCGGCGATGGTGCCTCGTTCAAGCGTTGGTACGAAATCTATCTGGAAACTGCCAAGCGTGACGGGTTCTCCCCACGGTCGGAAAAATATATCAAAGCGCTCTTGTCCCTGGATGGCAAGGTGGCCGGCGATGTGGAGTGCAAACTCCTGCTTGCTGCAGAAAAACGCAAGATAGTGGGTGGCATCATCGTGCTGTTTTCCAAATTCGAGGCTGTCTATCTCTACGGGGCTTCCCTGCGCTTCGACTCTCTCTCTTGTGCTCATGTGTTGCAGGATTATGCAATCAGGATGGCTTGTGAGAAAGGTTGCGCAATCTATGACTTGTACGGCATTCCCGGTCCCAAGGGAAGGGGAAGCCATTTGGCGGGTTTGGAGGTGTTCAAGCTCTCCTTCGGCGGCCAGGCGTATTATCGTACTCCTTCAACCGATTATGTCTATGCATTCATACCTTGGAAAATCTATGCTGTTTCGGAGTACATCAGATATCATTTGAAGCGGCGGGTCAAGCCTCAAGAAGGAGTCCAACCAAATTCTTGAACTGGTTGCCTCGGTCGAACTCATTGGCAAAGAGTTCAAAGGAAGCGCAACCAGGTGAGAGCAGGATTGCCTGAGGCAGATCCGGGAGCTCGTACTGTTTTGCTTGGGCGGCATCGAAACTTGCCTGCAAAGCGTCCCCCATGGCCTTGAATGGACCCATGTACGCAATTCCGTGCATCTGCAGAAGAGGCAGCAGCTTGTTTTGTGTGAAGCTGCCATCCAGAAGGGAAATGCTGCTTGCTTGCTTCACCTCTTGCAGCATGGCATCGGCTTTCAGGTTCTTGTCCGTCCCTCCGCAGATCAAGTGTACTGCCATCGAGCTGAATTTCGCATACGAGAAATGCACTGCCTCCGGTATGGTTGCAGCGCTGTCATTGACAAACAGGATGGAGCCGAGCGTTCCAACCTGCTCGATGCGGTGAGGCACTCCCTGAAAGCTCTCCAGTGCCTTGAGGATGCTCTTGTATTTGAGACCCAACGCCAACAGGATCGCATAGGCGCTCTGCAGATGGGGTTGCTGTTCCAGTTCTTTCGGGCAGGATCGGTCGATGCCCCTGATGTGCCGGCGGTCGAGTTTTGTCTGCATCTGAATCCGCTTCATCATGACATCGGGGACCACTGCGGTGTGAATGTTTGGTGTGAACAGCTCGAGTTTGTCCTCAAGGTACTGTTCGATGGATTCGTAGGAGTTGAGGTGGTCGGGATAAAAATTGGTAAGCGCGCAAACCTCCATGATGGGAAGCTGCCCATGCAGGGATTGTACAGAGTCCCTGATTTGCCAGGAGGAGAATTCTACAACCAGAAAATCGGGAAGCCTTCGTCCTTGTTCGTGCCGTCGTTCCCACTCCCTGAGTACGGTAAATGCGCTGATGCCCATATTGCCGCACTGCATCGCTTCATATCCGAGGGATGTCAAGACATGCGCTACAGCAGCACTGGTGGTGGTTTTTCCCTTTGTCCCGGTTATCCCGATGATTTTTACCTGTTCACACCAAGGCGAAGAGAAGAGCCAGGCAAAGTCGTTGACCACCATCCTGGCATGGGCAAGCATCGGATGATTGGGTGGGATGGCGGGATTCTTGACAACGATGTCCGCCCAGAGGAAATCTTCACTCCGATGTGTTCCCGATATGCATGAGGCGCCGCGAAGCGTGAGCGACTCCATCTCGGAGCCCAAGTCGCAAGCTCCCTTCAGGTCTGTTATCCTCACTTCATCGCCATGGTCGAGAAAATAGGACGCAGCAGCATAACCTCCACCATGCATCCCCAGTCCGAAGATGAGAACCTTCATACAACCTCCACCTAGCTCTATAGTAGAAAGAAAGTGGGAACAGAGCAAGACGAATCCGTGCAATTTACAATGGAAATCGTGTTCGGAGATTTTGTGCTCATCCCCCTTGACCTTGGTTTGGTATACTCGCATAATAGTACGGTAATTACAAAACCACCCTGATTCGGTTGACACTGAAAAAAAATCGGATGGTAAGGAGCTCTACAGTGCCTTGTGGAAGAAAAAGAAAAAAGCATAAGATTGCTACTCATAAGAGAAAGAAAAAGCTCAGAAAAAATAGACATAAGAATAAATAGTTTTTTCTGGTAATCTTTAGCTTGGTACCAAAGCAGAAAACCGTCGGTCGCTCCGGCGGTTTTTTTCTGCAAGTACGTATGGCATTGTAAGATATTGCA
>DJGJ01000063.1 GCA_002432715.1 Sphaerochaeta sp. UBA5849
AAAACAAGCGGAAGACCAAATTCCATCATAATCACAAGTCAAATTGTTAAGATTTTGGGAGAGTTGGGCTTAAGTTGTGAACATTGGTTTCCTGATACTCTCTCTTGTGTGTTCCTTGTTGTTCGGTTCTGAAACGGAGCTTCAATTCAGTGCTGAGGAAGCACGGTTCATTGCCATGCATTCGACCATTCAGATCGGTATCGACCCCAAATTCGTGCCCTTCGAATTCATCTCCAACGAAGGCAAACACGGCGGTATCACCGCCGATGTACTTGCCATCATCGCAGAGCGCACCGGCCTGAGTTTCTCCTACGATCCGTCGTTGAGTTGGACTGAAACGGTGCAGAAAAGCCGCGAAAGGTCGATCGATTTGCTTGCTGCTGTAGGCTATACCCAGGCAAGGGCGCAATATATGACCTACCTGAAGCCCTATTTGCATTTTCAACGGGCTATCATCGTGCAAAAGAGCAATACTTCGATTACCACCTTCAAGGACTTGGAACATCGTCAGGTAGCTGTCCAGCGGGATAGTTCCCATGAAGGATTTCTTCTCTCCTATCCCGAGATCACCATGCGTCTGTACGATACCGTTGAGGAGGCTCTGCTTGCCGTCAACCGGGGCGAAGAGGTGGCTTTCGTTGGCAATGAGGCTACCAGCATCTATCTGAGCCGAACCCTTGGCTTGACTGAGCTGCAGTTCATTCCAATTTCGGAGGGAGGGTTGCAGGACCTGCATATGGCGGTACGCAGCGATTGGCCGCAGCTGGCAACTATTATGCAAAAAGCCCTCGATTCCATAAGCGAGGAGGAGATGGCAGGGATCCTCGACCGTTGGCTCCGCTATGAAAGTCGTCCTGACATGGGCCCGATTATCCGTTGGATCAGCATTATTGTATCCATCCTGGTCATCATCATCGGCAGTTCGTTGTTTTGGATATCCCGTCTCAGGGATGCAGTGAAGCAGAAGGATGCAGCTCAGAGGCTGGCACAGCAGGCCGACTTGGAGAAAAGCAGATTCCTGGCCCGGGTATCACATGAGATCCGAACTCCGCTCAACGGGATTCGCGGCATGAGCTATCTGCTTGAGAAAACCTCCCTCGATACCACCCAGCTAAGGTATGTAAAGACCATCAGCGCTGCGACGCAGACGATGCAGAGCATCATCAACGACATTCTTGAGTTCTCGCGTCTTGATGAGGATCGCATTGTACTGGAACACATCCCCTTCACTTTGGATGACGTACTTGAGAACTGCATCTCCATCGAATCCTACCTGATTCATCAGAAGGGTTTGAAATTCAGGCTCTCCCTGACAGACGATGTCCCGCAACGCCTGATGGGCGACCCCNNGCCTCTCCCAGATTCTGATCAACCTGCTCAACAATGCGGTCAAGTTCACAGAAGAGGGGCAGATTGAGCTCTCCGTTTCCGTCCAGACATTGACCGAACAATCATGCACCCTGAGTTTTGCAATTACGGATACCGGTATCGGTATAAGTCCAGAGCAGCTTGAAAACCTCTTCAAGCCCTTCGTCCAAGCCAATGCTTCCATTCACCGCAAGTACGGCGGCTCGGGCTTGGGTCTTTCCATCGTGAAGGCTTTGGTGGAGAAAATGGGCGGGAAGCTTTCGGTGACCAGTGAATTCGGGACCGGAAGCACATTCACCGCCACGGTTCCCTTTACCTTGGACCTTCTTGGGTCGGCCGAAGAAAGCGAGCGAAGAAGAATCGTTGATTTCTCTGCAATCAAGGCTCTGGTTGTCTGCGCCGACCGATACCTCGATGATCACATCGAGACCCTTTTCAAGGAGTACAACATTCAGTCGGAGTCAGTCTCCTCACCTTCTCTTGCAACAAAAGTAGTGGAGAGCGGCAATTACTTTGATCTGGTTGTCATTGAGCTTGCAGACAGTCTGGCTTTCCCCGACTCTCTGGCAAAGGCTTTGGAACAGCAGGAAAACAAGCGATCAAGACTCCTTGCTCTTGTGCATGATGATTCCCAAATAAAGAGTTCAGCCTTCATCGACGTTGTTCTTCCCCTGCCCTTGATCAACTCGGTGTTGTTCAATGCATTGCTGCAGCTGTTTGGGAGAGCGGAAGAGGAGAGAAAGAGAAGCGAGTCAGGCGTGCAAGCCTCTGTGGATATCCCGCTGCAGATCCTGGTGGTTGAGGATAATTCCACCAACCAAATCATCGCCCAGGAAATTTTGCAGCGTCAGGGTTGGACGGTTCATCTTGCCGCCAATGGAAAGCTTGGGTATGAGGTGTTCCTTGCCTTGGAAGAGATTCTCGATATCGTGCTGATGGACCTGCATATGGACGTGATGGACGGATATGAATCCTCCACCTTGATCAGGTCGAAGAACGAAAACATCCCGATCATCGTCACCAGTGCCGACCTGATGGAGACGGTCCGCAGGCGCTGCAAGGAGATCGGGGTGACTGATCTGATCGGCAAGCCATACGATCCCGACCAGCTTATCAGCAAGGTGGCTGAACTAGCCCTTCCCTACCATCAGAGGAGGAAGAGCATCGATTTCGAACGGGGAGTTTTCAGTGTGGGTGGGGATAAAAATCTCTACCTGAGAGTACTGGGCGCCTTTATTTCTGAGTTGGAGCAACTGCTTCCAAGTTTGAGAAAGGCCCTTGTCCAGCAGGATTTTCACGCTGGAGCAGAACTCGCCCACAAGGCAAAGGGAAGCTGTGGTACCATCGGGGCATTGCAGGCGCAAAAACTCTGTGCCAATCTGCAGCAAAGCCTGGAGAACGGAAACCTGCCACCTCAAGAGGCGCTGGATATGGTGTTCATCGTGCTTGCTCAGGTGCTTCGGGAAGCGAAGGAGTATGTGAGCAAGGCTTAGGTATTCAGCACCTCATCCACAATGGAGGCAATTCGTTCCACATTGGTCTGGTAAATGAAGTGCGTCCCTTCAAGCACCTCATACGTAGCATGTGGGCCAATTCTCTTGAGATGCTCCATTTGGTATTCCTGAGGTGTAATGGATAACTGTTTATTGGGTGTCTCATACGTCTGTCTTGAGATGACCTTGAAGTAGGGAACTTCGGGTGGATAGGCAAGAGCTTTGGTCTGAGCGACAAACTCATCTCCCCGCGCCATCTGCTCGAGCAGCGTATCGTTGACTGAAAAGCCGGCAAACAGCAACATGCGATCAATTTCTTCTTCGGTGTAGCCCAATTCCAAGGTTTTTTTTCGGTTGGTCACCAATGGGCCGAGCAGGGAGGGAACTCCCAATGTCTGCTGGAGTTTTGCTATCGGAAGCAGCGCTGCTACAAAACCCGGAGTCTTTGCATCGTAGGCTGACGAGGTTCCGTCCAAGGAAATGATGGCTTTGACTTCGTTTGGATATACAGCAGCATAGTATTCGCTGTAAAGGCTTGATATCGAATGGCCCATCAAGACATACGGGGCAGTAAATCCGGCTGTTTTCAGTGCTGAACGAATTTCCTCTACATAGTTGGCGCTGGAACGTTCACGCTGTGTCTGGCTGGAAAAACCCATTCCAAAATACTCTACACAAACCACCGTATACTTTTTGCTGAGTTCTCTCATCAGCGGGCCGAAGTCAGCTGAAGGAAGGCCGATACCCATGCCGGGCAACAGGACAATGGTTGCTTCGCCTTGCCCCATCGAGCTTATGTGCATAGTCCCATCAAAGACTGATACCAGTTGACCATTCGGCTGTGCCTTCTTGTATTGCTGCTTGAAGTACGTTGCATGCAACAAGGTCGTTATGGCCAAGAGCAGCACAATAACCAAGAAAACCCACTTCAACAGTCGTTTGAACCAGCCTTTTCTCTTTTTGCTCATAGGGACTCCTCTCGCATGATTGTAGCTACACACCATGAAATGTACAAGATTTGTATAGTTTTATTACTTTGAAAAAATACAAAATCTTTCATGCTAGAAGAATAATAGAAAAAAATCTTCCATGATTCTAAAAACCCTAGCTATAGTAGCAGTAAGGAGAGAAGCCTATGAAGCATCGAATGCTAGTGCTTTGCATCTTCGCCTTCCTCGTTGTATGGCCATTACCTGCAATACCCATCACTTGGGAAACAACTGCACAAGCTTATAAAGGCAGATTCTCTGAGATACTCACCCTAGAGCTGCCTCCAAACGGAACGGCAAGGCCGGTATACGGCTTTGGTGAGTTCGACTGGGATTCAAGCATAGGCAGTGCTGCTGTCCTCATGGAACTGCTCACCTATCAGGACGGAGGAGCAGTTACCATCCTGATCAAGGAGGGGCCCGAGTATATAAAAGGCTCGGATACCTACGACGGATGGAATACCACCTTTGTATTTCTCGATGCAAAGGGCCATGTCATCAAGCCGAATGAAGGTTCTGTTGGATACATTGACATCCCCGACGAGCCGTTCATGCCTTCCTCAGAGCCCGCGCCTGCCTATTTCACCGTCACCAATTCCACCGGTTCAACACTGAAATATTTGGATATTTCCACTACCGACATGCGGGCGGTGGGGGCACATGGGAAGAACCTGCTCGGCCAAACGGTCCTGAAACCCGGAGAATCAAGAGACATACCATTCTCCGACAATCCGGATTTGAAGTCCATCATCCTCTATCGGTATGGAGCCCTGTTGCAAGTGGACGCCAAAGCGGAGAATGGACAGCTGTTCTCACTCGAATGGAGACCTGATGGGAATTCCCTGCAGGTGGAGATCCAGCCCAAGCACGTCATACGCCAACAAGGAGAACGCCCTCTTAAGGTAACCAATGACGGAGAGTATACTCTCTTCTTGAGGTGTATATACTCATCCCCGGGAAGAACGTCGAGTCGGACTACAGCATGGAAATTCTACAAGGGCAGGTACTTGCAAGCGGGGAAAGCATCCTCGTCGATTTATCCAAATGGCCGTATATGCAATCATTCTTCAAAACAAATGACAGAGAAATCGTTGCCGTGGAAGCGTGTGACGAGGATGGGTATGCCCTGTTCCAATATTGGCTGCCCGACTATGAGAATCTGGAGATTACGCTCAGCGATTGGGATTATTTGTAGACTGAATACTCAGGCAGGAACACCCTATTGCACTGAATTTACAGGAGGCGGGAGGAGTGCATTCCCGCCTCCAACAAATTTATGCTTCTACAGGGATGAATGAGAAGGTAGTAACATCGAACAAGCCCATGTCGGTAAGCTTGATCTCGGGAATGACGGCAAGAGACATGAAACACAAAGTCATAATCGGCTCAACGTCTTCCTTGATGTGTAATTCCCGATATGCCACTTCATGAATCTCGCTCAGTTTCCCATCCACCCACTCACCACTTTGGTCACTCATGATTCCGCCGACCGGCATCGGCATGGAGGCAATAATTTGCCCCTGTTTTACCAGCACCATCCCGCCGCTCTGGGCGATCAGGGACTGAACCGCTACAGCCATATCCTCATCATTCACCCCCACGACGATGATGTTGTGGGAATCATGGGCGATTGAGATAGCCACTGCTCCTTCTTTAATGCCATAGCCACGCAGCAAGGCCACGGCGACATTGCCGGTGGATTGGTGTCGTTCCACAACCGCAACCTTCACGATATCCTGGGAGGAATCGTAGTAAAAGCACCCTTGACCGTCACGCGCCACACGAGCTTTTCCTTTAGCAGTAACAACCCCGCCGGGAAGAATGTCGATGGTAGTGACATCATCGCTTGTGAGCTTCAGCTTCAACTTCTCCACCGAGAAATCCTTGACATGGAAACTTCCCCTCACCTGCCCGATGCTGTGACGAGTCACCGGAAGCAGGTATCGCCCACCCCTTGCGACCAACCGTCCCTCGATGAACACCGCATCCGCCCTGAAATTCTTCAGGTCATCAAGCAACACGATGTCAGCCCTCAGCCCTGGAGCTATCGCTCCCCGGTCGAAAAGGCGGAAACACTCGGCGGCATTGAGACTGGCCATTTGGATTGCAACAATCGGATCTATTCCAGCCTCGACAAGAATGCGCAAATGCTCATCCAGATGACCCTTTTCCAAAATCGTCTTCGGCTGGCGGTCATCACTGCACAACAGACAGCGTCTACTGTTGTACTGGGTGACCCCCTTCATCAGTCGCGACAACTCATGGCAGGCAGAGCCTTCACGAAGCAGCACATACATGCCACGCTCGATACGGTCTTGCATCTCCTCGATAGTGGAACACTCGTGGTCGGTATGAATCAAGGTTGAGGCATAAGCGTTGAGCGCCTTGCCCGAAACTCCGGGGGAATGCCCGTCGACAAGCTTGCCCATCCTGCGGGCCAACAGCAACTTGTCCAAAGCTCCAGTCTCGGCATTGATGACACCGGGAAAGTCCATGAACTCCCCTACTCCCAAGATCCGTTCATCCGTGATGGGACCTTGCATGGCAGCCGCATCAATGACCGCCCCCGAATGCTCGAACGGGGTTGCCGGGACGCAGGAGGGAATCATGAAGCGAATATCCAAGGCAGTCTCGGATGAGGCATCCAGCATATACTCCAAACCTTTGAGACCGCACACATTCACGATCTCGTGGGGATCGGCAATGATGGTGGTGGTTCCATAGGGCACCACCAACCTGCCCATCTCCTCAGGTGTTACATAGGAGGACTCGATGTGAATGTGGCTGTCGATGAATCCAGGGGAGGCGTAGCGCCCACCTGCATCTATTTCCTTCAGCCCTTCATAGCTGCCGACTCCGGCGATCATCCCATCTGAAACGGCGATATCACCCTCAACAATCGTACCGCTATAGACATTCACAACCTTGCAATTCTTGATGACCAAGTCGGCAGGAAGCCTGCCGCTGGCCACATCGATTAATTTTTTCAATGTTTCTTTATTCATCAAATCAACAACACCTCTTCACCGTACTCTATGTACAACTCATCGATGAGTGCTTGACTGGCCCTGGCGATGAACCCATCCTGATCGAGAGCCTGTAACGGTTTGATCACTACATCCTTCACATCCCTGCGGCCTCTGACCATCACGGTGTCTCCCCATTGCTTGATCAAGGCATACCGGGCGGCTTCATCAACATAGATTACCTTCTTTGTATCCTGGGCATCCTCATAGGTTCTGAGAACACGTACGCATTTGACATCCATACTACTTCCTCCTTAGACGTAGTCATACCGACGAGGCACATCCATGAACTTCTTATGACCCAGATGGATGGCATAACAGATTGCAGCAGCAAGCAGATACCCTACTGCATAGGGGAAGCTCATCGTAGCCACACCAAAGACAAGAGTCGGAGAGTGGATGAACCCAAAGAACGACAACACCGAAGCGACCACAAAGGCAATGGCTGCCTTGTCCAAGCGTCGGTCGATGATGAATGCAACCACCGTCGCCCAAAGGATACTGGTTATGATCGCCCCGCTATGCATGGCAACAACGCCCTTCCAGACAACACCGTAGTTGATCATCGCTTGGCTGATCTCATCCGAACTGTTCATGGTCAACGTCTCTTCCAGATAAATGCCGAAGGCACCCAGGGCATCACGAACATAGGTGTACAATCCATCGGCAAGATGAGGGATGAGGGCGATGGCCAACGCAGCCCCGTGACGGCGCGGAACGTCGGTATAAGCCTGGACCAGCATCAACATGGCACACCACAGGAAGGTAATCGAAGCAACAACGGCCGGCATCAGGGAGTTCATGAATCCATAGAGCCCGAATACGGAAGACAAGGCATACAGGATTGCAGAGATCCATGAGTAGGATATTCCAGTCTCACTCTTCTTCAAACCAGCATGACCAAGCCAGACGGTATTGGGAACAACGGAGCCGAACAGGGCGGATACCATGGTGCATGCACCATCGATGATCTGGGTCTGACCGACATTGTACTCATCCCCGGCAGCGATGGCCGATTCAACGTTATCCATCGTCTCAATGAAATTGTACACCTCGATCGGGATGATGACGCTGAGGAAGGGAATGATGTACTTGAAACCCTGAAAGACCGCCCTGATGGAGAGGATGGGAAGAGAAACGCCCAAGGTCGATGTATCGACCTGGACCCTGCCCAGGAAAAGGGCCCAGACAATGCCGAACACCACCGAGACCAAAAGCATGGGGATTCGTTTCTTGAAAACATACCCGCCGATCAGGCCGATGATGGCGATGATGACAACCGGCATACCGAGAATCGGGTCGTGGTAGACTTCAAACAGGCCTGCGGTAGCCATCCAGACCAACCCAATGCCTGCTACAGTACCGAGCATGGCGACGCGGGGAATCAAGCGACGGATGAACGGCCCGATGAAACCTCCGAGCATTTCAATGAAACCACCGAGAAAGCAAGCAGCTGTGGCTGCCATCCAGCACATCTCAGGAGAGAGCCCTGAGTAATGCAACGGATAAATTACGCCGTACAGATAAACAAACATTGCCGGGGTGGATACACCCGAAGGGAGGGCCGTAACATCCTTGCGGCCAGTCTTCTTGGCAAGACGATAGCCCTGCCATGCATATGCTATGCAGCCGAGCATCAACCCGACAGCCAGACCGGGAATCACCCTGCCGTAGATGATGGAATCAGGCCAGCCTATACCCTGAAGGGCATAGGCGATGATGATGAAATTGATGATGTTTCCGAAATATGAATAGACAACACCGCCGAGATCTCCCGGCCGAAACAATCCAGCATGTCCAAGAGTTCGTTCCATTTCAGTGCTCCTTATGTGTGTTCAACAAGTTCGAGTATCGGATCGAAGGTGGTCAAAGCAATGCAGTCAACCGGTCCTACATCAGTGATTGCATAGTCGGGGATTGCCGTGATTGGCAAAAAGAACATGTACATCAACGGTTCGGGCAGATCACACCCAAGCAACCGTGCTGCTGTGTTGATTTCATCCTCCCTTTGTGCCACTTCCCCGGGTTCGAGGTCGCAGACTATACCTCCGACAGGCAAGGAGAGAAAATCAAGGACCTTTCCATCCTTGACCACCACCTGCCCCCCGCCTTCCTTAATCAAATGATTCACAGCAACAGCCATATCCTCGGCATTGGCACCCAAAACAATGATGTTGTTGTCATCCGGTGCAGCCGAGGAGGCCATTGCTCCGGCTTTCAGACTCCAGCCCGAGCAGAAAGCAAGACTCTTGTTCCCGTTGATGCCGAATCGTTCCAACACTGAAACCATCAGGACATCCTCTTTGGTGTCAGGTTGCACTACATGGTCGACGACATCCAGCCACACATCACGACGCTTGCGGACAAACGGACCTTTGACCTGCATTGACAGGACCTTTGCCTTGCCGTTTGCCAATGGCACGCGATACTCAAAATCCTTTGCCGTAACAGGCTTGCACTTCAGTTCGCTGGTAAGCAACTTACTTCGCTTCGGAGCCTGTAGATCATAGGTGAGCTTGTGGTTGCGGGCCACCAACTTCCCGTTGGCGATGACCGCTTGCACATTGAAGGAGCTTGGATTGTCCACCAACAGGATGTCGGCAATACGGCCCGGGGAGATGGAGCCGACAAGGTGGTCGATCCTGTACGCCTCGGCGCTGTTGATCGTTCCCATCTGGATGGCCGTCATGGGATCCACACCCGCTTTGATGGCAAGACGCACCAAGTGGTCTACATGGCCTTTCTCAACCAAGTCTTTCGCAGTGACATCATCGGTGCAAAAGCTCACACGCCTTGATAGGGCGGGATTCACCTCGGTTACGGCGCGGATGTTCTCAGCAAGGAAATGGGTTACCGAGGACTCGCGGATGACCATGTGCATGCCCTTGCGCAACTTTTCAACCACTTCCTGGTGGTCATAGCTTTCATGGTCCAGACGGACGCCTGCACACAGATACCCGTTCAAATCATTGCCTCGCGCCATAGGGGCACAACCAAAAATCGGGAGGCGGTTCTTGTGCGCAAGCGAGAGTGCACCCAAAGTGTCTTCATCCAACTCTTGTACTGCTTCCCTCACGGTCTCCCAGACACCAAAGCATTCAGGCCACTGTTGCACGTGCCTATGAATTTCTGGGTCGAAATTACAGGAAATAGTCGAGGTTGGAAACGTGTAGGGAGTCTTGTAGGGAGCGCCCCAGAAAACCTTGAGCGGACTTTGCTTGATCTCGGCAAACACCTCCTTTAGGCCGTCAAGACCGGAGACCGAGATATACTCATCAAGGCCGCTGACCATGCTCGTGGTTCCCGAGGGTACAATAGCTTTGGCAAAGCTGGTGATACTCAGTTTGCTGCACTCGCTGTGGATGTGCCCATCGATGAGTCCGGGCACCAGATAGCTGCCCGACGCATCAATGACCTTGGTGTTCGGGCCTCGATACGCAGATACATCGCCTACTGCAACAATCATATCTTGATAGATGGCTATGTCTGCCGGATAGATTTCACTGGTCATGACATTGACCAGGTTTCCGTGCAGAATAAGTGTGTCGGCAGGAATCAGTGCGCGACCGGCGCGTACAACCTGCCTTAGGTTTTCAATCGTTCGTTCCATTGTGAATCCTCCAATCAATCAAAATTCAGATATTCCGGCCTCTCGGCGAACCGGGCTTCCCGTCCCGCGGTTTATATCCAGACGAATGGTGTAAGGTTGAAGGTATTGCTACAATTCAGGCTTCCCGTCCTGCTCCAACTCTTTCGGAATTTTGTGGATTGGTACGTACAAGGCGGCACGCAGCCACGAACCAGGCCTCCTACTCTGCTTGTTACGTTGTGTATTGGATATGAGAAACAGCGGCTTCATATCAACGATACGGACCAGGCTTCCCGTCCTGCATCTCCGCTGCCACGGAATTATACGATTATTCTTTGAACATGTTTTATGTTTTGTAAAGACAAATGTGATATTTTTTAGAAAAAAGAAAGGCTTTTGCTCTACTACAGCTGTCGTAGCCAGCAACCTGTAACAACATTTTAGGAATTGTGCAAAAATAACATGAGCATTATAGATTTATTTACGCCAAT
>DJGJ01000027.1 GCA_002432715.1 Sphaerochaeta sp. UBA5849
CTTCCAATATTTTTGACACTAAAAAGCTCAGGGAATGCTGATGACAATCGATTTACAGGTTGATCAATCGCATGATTTCGTCAAAGGATTTGCCGCTTTTGTCCATGGCGTCAATGAGTTTTGCAGCCTGCTGTTCCTTCTGCTGCCTGTGCAAATCACTCAATTCCTTCTGGGCCTTTTCATAATCCGATTTCAGCCTCATGACTTTTGCCTCCGCCTTTCTTATCCTGGTCTTCATGCTCTCCTCCGTGGTCAGTCTCGCCATTCTGTTTCCTCCTCATCCTCAAGTGTGGAGTCATCCCGGGTGTCATTGCCCGGGCCGACCTTGCCGATGTCCTTGCTGTCTATCGCAAGCAGCTCGTGTGAAACGGTGCTGCATTCCCTTTTCATGTCCTCGTCGCTCATGCCGAAGACGGCAAGGATTTCCCTCTGCCGTGCCGTTATGGCATGATCCATGCGGTAAACGCCGTCGCCGATCCGTATGAGCTCGATCTTCTCAAGCTCCGCTATCACCGAAACGACATTCATATAGTTCCGCCTGATCCCCGCCGCCCTGACATGGTCGCAGATGCAGGCATGGAACCTGCTGCGGATTATCAGGGCTATGAACTCAACGAACAGCTTGGACCGGAGGGAGCTTTCGGTCTGCACCCTTTCAGCCCTGCTGCCGGCAAAGGTCTTGTCGGCCGCGAACAGCTTCTCGGACTGGTCCCTGGACTTGTACAGCAGCAGGGCGTCGCGGGCGGTCATCCGGTCGGAAGATATGATGCAGAAATAGCCGAGAAGATTCGTCATCGACTCAATCGTCTGCTCTTTCTCCCTGTACAGGATGAGGAATCTCTTCTTCCCGTCCATCCGGAACTCAAGGTCGTAGAAGGCCTCGAACCTGTCCATGTCCATGGCGGAGCAATCCTTTTCGATGAGCCGGTCGAGAGCGCATGAAAGCCTGTGCAGCATCGACTCAAGCTCGGCCCGCTCCTTCGCATAATTCTCGATGGAGTGATAGATGTGGAAGAACCTCGTCCTCCCGTCACCCTCGTACAGCTTTCCCTCGACGGTGGTCCCGCTGACCGAATACTCCCGGATGGCATTCGCCCGCTTGTTTTCGAATGAGCCCCTCACGGAAAGAACGATGGAGGAAACAAGCTTCCTGCGGCCCTTGGCCATGATGATGAACGAATAGCCGCAGTCGTCCAGGAAAGCGATGTTCTCCCTGCTGAAATACCCCCGGTCGAGGATGAAGCCCAGGTTCCGGTAGCCCAGGGCCCCCGCCTTGTCCGCCATGTAGACAAGCTGGGAGACGTCGACGATGGAACCGGGGCAATCCTCGTAGAAGAGGGGAAGCCTGCGGCCGACGTCGAGCGCAATCGACAGGTTGAACACCGGGTCGCCGTCGTTCCCGCTCTTCGAATGCCCGCCCTCTATCATGTCTATGTCGCCGGCCCGGCAGGGCTTGTTCGTCGAGTCATAGGAGATGTAGATCTTCCTCCTGTGGTCCTTGTCGGAGTTCCACCACTCGGTGAAGGCGACGACGTCGTCGGTGGTGATTGTATCCTTGAGAAGCGTGCCGATGGTCGTGTCGCTGTAGATCCTCATGCCGGGGGTGAAGAGCGGATGGTTGTATGCGTAATCGGGATAATGCTGGGCTGCATTCCTCTCGCTGACGAGGAGGTAGGCGGCAAGGTCCAGGATGAGGCGCCCGTCACGCTCGCCGAACCGGCTGGCCAGCCACTGGCGGATGCGGTATGCGCCTATCAGCTTCCCGATCACCACATACGTCCCGGACCGAAGGCAGCTGCTCCTGGAGCTGGAGAACTCGGGGGAGGTGGCCGCCGATTCGGCGGGGAAGTACTCGAAGTACCTCTCGTTGGGGTACATCCTGCTCCTGTCGCGGGGGTCCTCCTTGCCGATGCAGGCCCTGCGGGGTATGGTGTACTTCCGGTCCTTGTAGTAGGTGCGTCCGTACTCGTAGTAGAAGTAGACACCGCGGTCGGAGCTTTTCTTCCTGGTTATCCTGCCCGGGGAGTCCGGAACCGGAACCGTGTATTTCTTGTACATTGCATCCCCTCCTTTTAGTCCTATTTTGACACTAAAACTATAACACAAAAAATTCCGCAACTCAAGACTCCGGCTGCGGAATATCTTATTCTGGATATACTTATTTTTCGCTCATTCGGGTCGCATGCTTTTTAGTGTCAAAAATATTGGAAGCTAGGGACAATGGAAAGTTACAGCATGTTTGCAACAAGTAAGAACATGTTGAACATACATATAGCGGATTCCTTCAACTTCTGGGAGGATACCGATGACCTTACGTATGGGAATAAGGGAAAGTGGGATTTTGGACCAACCTATGATGAAATACCCATCGGCAGCGGTCCGATCACGAACTATGCGACAATGGCTTCCATCCCTTCATGCCGTCATTTAGCCTTGTGAAAACACCTTGATCATGATTGCCTGGGCTGGCGGGTGTACGAGTACCTTTCTTCCTGTATTCAAGATACTGGAGTGAATATTCACCATTGAAAGTGAATATTCACTTGTTGTTAATGAATATTCATGATATTCTTCCAAATAGTTCGGTACACTGCTTTTCTGGAGGTCTTTCCATGCTATGTGAGAGTGAATCGGTTGAGTTCAAACAATCCCTTACAGAAGATATTGCCAAGGAGGTGGTTGCTTTTGTCAACACTCATGGAGGTACCATCTACCTTGGCATCGATGATACTGGAAAGGAAATCGGAATCCAAAATCTCGATGCAGAGTATAACCGCCTTTCAAACATACTTCGTGATGCAATTCTGCCCGATGTAACGATGTTTGTTCGATATGTGTTATTGGAAAGCAAGATAATCAAGATAACTGTCGGAGAAGGAATCAACAAGCCATACTTTCTTAAAAGACATGGTATAAAGCCTACCGGTGTATATGTGAGACAGGGAACAGTTACTGCGCCTGCAACGTGGGATCAAATTCGAAATGCAATAAAACTTACTGATGGGGACTCATATGAATCAAAACGAAGCTTGTTGCAGGATTTGACGTTCGACAGTGCGAAGACAGAATTCAAGAATAAACATGTTGTTTTTGAGCAAGACAAGTTTCGTGCATTGGGATTGATAAGTTCGGTTGATAGCCTGTATACAAATCTGGCGCTCATACTATCCGACCAATGCACACATTCTGTAAAAATTGCGGTATTCGATGATGCCTCAAATACAGTTTTTAAGGACAGACAAGAATTCAAGGGCTCGATTTTCAACCAGCTGAATGACTCGTACACCTATTGCATGCTAAATAATCGAACGGAATCCATCATACGCGGTTTGGATCGCATTGATACTATGGAGTATCCTCCTGAAGCCATACGAGAAGCCTTGTTGAATGCCATTGTCCATAGGGACTATGGCTTTAGCGGAAGCATTATCATCAACATAAATGCAGAGTGCATACAGTTCATCTCAATGGGAGGTCTTGTTCCTGGATTGACTACTGAAGACATTCTCAGCGGCATATCACAACCAAGAAATCCGATGCTTGCACAAATTTTCTTTCGCCTGAAGCACATAGAAGCCTATGGAACAGGCCTTCGTAGAATTTACGACCTCTACCGTGATTGCCCCATCAAGCCTGCAATCGCGGTTACCGACAACTCTTTTCGCATAACACTGGCGAATATGATTTTTGCAAAAAAACGTGTAGCTGCTGCCGACGAGGTATCAGAATCTAAAGCCGGCAATACCCTCTATCCAAATGACCAGATGCAAAAGATTCTCAACTATGTGGCCGCCAACCAGGAAATCAATGAGAAAACAGTGATGGACTTGCTGCATGTGAAACGAACCCGGGCTTATATCGTCACAAAACAAATGACTGACTTAGGATTACTGCAAGTACAAGGTCGAGGAAAAACCAAGACATATATCCTTGGAGGCAGGAGCCTTTGAGAATCACGATTTCAGTATCGGATTCTTGGACTTTCATGCTAAGGTATGACACAAAGGGAACAGGAAGTGTGGCCTGCACGTTCCCTTGCAAACGAGCCTATCTTGAATTGGAATGGGGAAGAAGGGTATGAAGAAATCCTATGATGTAGTAGTGGTGGGAGGCGGCATTGCAGGCCTGACTGCAGCTGCCTACTGTGCACGTGCGGGACTTTCGGTGCTGCTCTGTGAAAAGCAGGATCGGGTGGGCGGGCTGGTCAACTCTTTCAATCGCAATGGCTTTGTCTACGACCAAGGCATCCGTGCCATAGAAAATTCCGGCATCGTCTTTCCCATGCTCAAGCAATTGGGAATCGAGATGACGTGGGTGAGAAGCCTGGTCACCCTTGCAATTGCTGATCAGAAGGTGGTCGTTACGGATACAGAGAGCTTGGTTGAGTATCAGAAGATGCTTCAACAGTTGTTTCCGGAAAGTGTTCGCGACATTGAGCTGATCATGGCGGAAATCCGGAAAATCACCCGCTACATGGACGTACTGTACGGCATTGACAATCCGCTCTTTCTTGATAACTACCAGGATCTCGGGTATGTCCGAAAAACATTGCTGCCCTGGCTCATGCGGTATTTGGGGACCATCGGGAAAATCGACAGGCTCAATGAGCCGGTGGTCTCCTACTTGGGAAGGTTCACTAAAAACCGCCCCCTGATCGACATCATCGCCCAGCACTTCTTCGCCGATACCCCCACCTTCTTCGCCCTCAGCTATTTCGGCCTCTATCGAGAATACCAATATCCCATGGGAGGGACCGGAAGCTTCACCCAGTCGCTGGAAACGTTCCTGCACGAAAACGGGGTGGATATCCTTCTCAACAGCCTCGTTGCCGATATTGATATTGAAAACCACACACTGCTTGACGGAATTGCCTATAAAAAATTGATTTGGGCAGCCGATTTGAAGGCCCTCTATCGCAGCATTGATGAGCAACAGCTCTCTCCAACCAGTTTGAAACTCAAGAAGAACCTGCAAACCAAGCATGGTGGAGACTCGATTTTCACCTACTACCTTGCAGTCGACCTGCCTCCTTCCTACTTTGAAAGGCTTTCGACCCCCCATTTGTTCTATACCCCTTCGCTGGCAGGCCAAAGTACGGTCGACCAGACGGCATTGGATGAGAACTGTCATGACAAGGATACGATCAAGGCCTACCTGAAAGCCTATTGTGAAGCGACCACCTATGAGATATCGATTCCTGTTCTTCGCGACAGCTCTCTCGCTCCGGAGGGGAAGACTGCCCTTATCGTCAGCACCCTTGCATCCTATCAACTGTTTGCAAAAATTGAAAAAGACGGATGGTATGATGAGGCAAAGCTCTTCATTGAGGAGTGCATGCTTGCTGTCCTGGGTGCCGGCATCTATCCTGGGTTGTCCAGCCATGTACTTGACGCATTCTCCTCAACTCCGCTCACCCTGTCAAATTTGACGGCGAACAGTGACGGGGCAATCACCGGCTGGGCTTTCACCGAAGGGGAGGTGCCTGTCATCCATTCACTGAAGCACATCACCAAATCGGTGAAGACTGCAATCCCCGATGTTCTGCAGGCTGGGCAGTGGACGTTCAGCCCATCGGGGCTGCCGATTTCCATCATGACGGGAAAACTGGCATCCCAGGAAGTAATCAAGGCCCTGAAGCGGAGTGGACAATAGGATGGAGAGGGAAAAGGGATTCGCCTATTGCGGCCTTGCCTGCTGCCTCTGTAGTGAGAATGCAACGTGCAGCGGATGCCGCAGCGATGGATGTACTTCCAAAGAGTGGTGCAAGCACTACAGCTGTTGTACAGGACATGGGTTAGCAGGCTGTTGGCAGTGTCCAGACTTTCCCTGTGAAGGCCCGATGTTTACAAAACCGCGCATCGTAGCTTTTGCAACGTTTCTCCAAAGATACGGAGAAGCGAAGCTCGCGGATATATTGGCCGCAAACGAAGAACGGGGTGTCGTTTATCACTATGATGGGCAGCTCGTTGGAGACTATGACAGCCTTGGTGATGAGGCTGCAATTCTCTTGTATCTTGAACACTCATTGTAGCTGATTTTCATGCTGATTTATGGTATGGTCAGAGCATGATTGAACCGCGGAGAATCTCACTTCTAGCCATTCCTCCGGTGAATGAAGCCGGTGCGTATGTCCTCTATTGGATGCAGGCCGCCCAACGTGTGCGACAAAATGAGGCACTTGCATTTGCCATCGAGCAGGCAAATGCCTTGAAAAAGCCCCTGGTTGTCTACTTCGGCCTGGAGAGGAGTTTTTCAACAGCCCAGAGACGTCACTTCCAATTCATGCTGGAAGGCCTTGCCGAGGTGCAGCAGACGCTGCATTCGCTTGGTATCCCTTTTTGGGTGCATCATGATGGGATATTGGCAGGACTTGCCAAGCTCATGCCTTCGGTCAGTGTCTTGGTAACCGACCGTGCTTATACGAGGACCGAACGCCTCTGGAGAAAGCAAGTAGCGCACTTTGCTTCCTGTCCGTTCTGTGAGATAGAGACCAATGTTGTGGTCCCCCTCGAATTGGCATCAGACAAACAGGAGTATTCAGCGGCAACGCTCAGGCGCAAGATTGAGCGGATGATTGGTTATTTCGCCCAAAGCATCGAAATTGAGGCTCCCAGTCTCAGCACACTTTCGCTGGAACCTCCATTTAAACCGGTGGATCTTTCAGACTTTTCGCAGGTATTGGATTCTCTTTCTCTTGAGCAGAAAGGTGGTGCATGTCCCCACCTCAAGGGTGGTGAGACACAAGCCCATGCCAAGCTTTCCTTGTTCATCGAGTCGAAACTGGACGGTTATGCGACCTTGCACAACGATCCGTCAAACACCTACAGTTCCTCCCTGAGTCCCTACCTGCATTTCGGCCAGATCAGCGCAATCGATATCTATCATGCAGTCAAGGATGTAGATTTGCCCGATGTACCGGTCTTCCTTGAAGAGCTTATCGTCAGGCGGGAGCTTGCCTACAACTATGCCTGGTACAACCCCCTGTACGATGCCTATGAGGGTTTGCCTGCGTGGGCGCTCAAAAGTCTGGCCTATCACGAGCAGGACAGAAGGCCCGTTCTCTATTCGTTTGCCGAGTTGGAACAGGCGCAAACCCACGATCCCTACTGGAATGCAGCCCAGAGGGAGCTGACCGAACTGGGAACCATGCACAACTATCTGCGCATGTATTGGGGAAAGAAAATCATCGAGTGGAGTCCCACCCCGAAAGAGGCTTTCAACCGTGCCTTGGCCTTGAACAATACCTATCAGATGGACGGCCGCGATCCCAACGGCTATGCAGGGGTGGCCTGGTGTTTCGGTACGCATGACCGGCCGTGGGCCGAACGGCCGATTTTCGGCAATATCCGCTACATGAACGACAAGGGCCTTGAGCGCAAATTCGATATGAGCGGCTATATCGCCCGCATAGAGAAGGAGATTGCGCTCAAGAACCGACTTTCTTGAGGTGCTGGACTTCCACCACCAGGGCTCCCTGGTCGTCCTGCACCAAGCCGAACACCACCAACGGCCACAAGCTTGAGAGCAAGGGATGGAATCGTTGATACAGGTCGGGAAACAGGACAGTCTCATACAGTGCTGTCTCGTCCTCGAAGGAGACAAAGCTCATGCTCTGCCCGCCTTTGGTCATGACCTGTTTTTGGGTGATCTGATAGCCGATGAGATTCACATAACGACCCTTGTACCGGCCGAGCTCGGAGGCTTTCACCCGTGTGAGTCCCCGTAGGTACTGCGCCCATAAAAGCAGGGGATGAGAATTGCGTAAAAATCCCAGGGCGGAGAATTCACGGTGCAGTTCGTCCTCGGTGCGTTTGACCTGCACCAAGGCGCGCTCTTGCACCGCAGCCTGCTTTGGCCTGGTGAAGAGTTCAAGTTGATCGGATTCGGGCTCTCTTGCCGAATTGGTAAGCAGGATCCTCAGCTGCTCGCTGCGGCGGTATTGCAAGGCAAGGCTGTCACAGCATCCGCTTTCCACCAGCGAAACCCAGTCTTCCCGACTTAGGTTCAGTCGGGAGGAAGCATCCTTGAGATCGGAAAACGCTCCTCGTCTCTTTCGCTCCTCGACTATCTGCACTCTTGCCTGCATGGTCAGGTTGGCAATGGCCATCAGGCCGATGAACAAGGTGTTTCCCCGGGCGTGGTAGGCGATCCTGCTGAGATTGAGGTCGGGGCCTTCAATGTGGATGCCCATCCTTCGAGCTTCGCTGATGTATGCCTGACTGCGGTAGTAGCCGCCTTGGTTTGACAGGACGGCTGCCATGAAATGCGCACGATGATGGACCCTGAGGTATGCGCTTTGGAAGGAGACCATGGCATACGAGGCGGAGTGCGGTTTGCAAAAGGAGTACCCGTCGAAGCTCTGCATCATCTCCCAGATTTTCTGTGTTGTCTCTTCGCTTACGTTATTGGCACTGCACCCGTCGAAGAACTGTTGACGGTAGACTCTTAGTTTTTCCCCTCCGGCTTTCTTTGCGATGACCTTGCGCAGCTTGTCTGCATCGGACTCACTGAAGCCGGCCAGGGCGACGGCGGTCTTCGATACATCCTCCTGATAACAGAGAATCCCGTAGGTCTCATCGAGGATGTAGGCAAGCCTTGGATGCAGCGGTTCCCACCTCTTGCCCCTCAACCTCTCGACATATTCGGCGATGAACGCATTCGCCGCAGGGCGGATGATCGAGGAGTGGATGACGATGTGTTCGAAATCGCCTCGTCCGGTTTTTTTCTGCAGCTGCCGCATTGCAGGAGATTCAATGTAGAAGACGCCCATGGAATCACCCTTTGCCAGGGCTGCGATGGTAGGCTCATCCTCTGTGGGGTGCCACAGCCGCTGATCTATATGGATGTCCTCTTCCTCCAGATTTGCCAAGGTGTCGCGGATGACGGCAAGAGAGCGGTTTCCCAAGAGGTCGATCTTCACAAAAGAGGCCATCTCGGTTCCCTCCTTCTCCCAGGCAAGCAAGGGATACCCGTCGCTGCTCAGTCCCAGCGGAGCATAGCAGGAGACCGGCCTCGGGGTGATGACCAGCCCTCCACAGTGCATGGAAATCTCCTTGGGCAGTCCCTCAAGCTTGGTTGCAATCCGGCAGATGGTCTGCCACAAGGGGTCGTCGATGTCCCTCAGGCCGCTGATGAACAGCTTCTTTTCCGCCTCACTGATTTGTGTATCACTGAGGCCGTAGCAGCGGCCGGTCTCCCTGACCGCCCCGCGCAGCCTGAAGCAGTTGTGGTTGGCAACCCGTGCACAGTGCTCCCTGCCGAACCGTTCAAACACCGCGGCAAAGACACCGTCGCGCTCATCCCAGGCAAAGTCGACATCGATGTCGGGGGGATCGAGCCGGGAAGGGGAGAGAAAGCGTTCAAAGTAGAGATGATGGGCGATGGGATCGACATTGGTGATGAACAGGCAGTAGGAGACGATTGATGCCGCCCCCGAACCACGGCCGCAGGTGCGGCTGCTCATCTGCACGATGTCGTGCATGACCAAAAAGTAAGGTGCGAAGCCCTTGTCCTTGATGATGCCCAGCTCATAGGTGATGCGTTCCAGGATGGCATCGTTGACCTCCCCGTACCGCACCTCGGCACCGGCAAGCACACGTATTTCCAACTCCTTGGCCGCATCGTCGACTGGATAGTCAGGGAAAATGAGCGAGGAGGGGAAGGGGTCGTAGGCCTTGAGCTTGTTTGCATTGTCCACCGCATCGGGCCAGCAGGAGAAGGCCTGGGTCCACTGGTCGGGCTCGAGCAGGACCTTGCCGGGCGGCGAGCAATCGTGGTGCTCTAGCGAACCGACAGTCTTGTGCAGGGCCATGCAGCGAAGGATTCGATGGACTTCCTCGTCCTGCTTGTTCTGCATCAGTGCATCATCGCAGGCAAGCAGGGCAATGCCGAGCCGGCGCGCAGTCTGCACTGCACTAAGGCAGGTCGGGGTGACTGCACCATACAGCTCGGCCTTGCTTTTGGCAAGCGTTGTGAGCAGGGTAGGGCTGGTTGTGGAAAGCACAAGCCCCTCGCTTTGCGCAAGCAGGGAGGGCAGATAGGAAAAAGCACTGTCTTGCGCGCGTTTGGTAAGCAGCAGGCAGAGTTGCTCATATCCCTTTTGGTTCTGTACAAAGGCAAAGATTGCATCGTCGCCCTCGGTCAGGCAGGCTGCGCAGATCAGTTCGATGTTGCACCGCTGGGCCTCTTCTCTGCATGCAGGATACCCATAAAGGTTGTCCCGGTCGGTGATGGCGACCTTTCCTACATTCCATTGCTTGAGTTGGTCGAACAGAAGACCGGGCTGCATCGTCCCCCACAAAAGGGAGTAGCTGGTGGTCAGGGCAAGCCTAGTTTCCATGGCACAGGGCCGTTGCATGGGTGAGGATGCCCGGCCCGAACCTCCGGCGTACCTCGTCGATTGCCTGTTGCAGTGAGTCCTGCTTATGCAGGATCTCGGGGATGAACAGGTCGGTCTGTTTGAGGGCGGGACCCAAGTCAAAGAGCTTGAGGGTGAAGGCCAGGATCCTGACCCGGCGTCCCATCGCTTGCTGAGCCGCTTGGAAGAGGGCATCCGCTATCTCAGAATCGTAGATCCATTGGCCCTTGGTCCGCTTGGTTGCCTCACTGGTTCTGCCGTCGCTCCAAAAAAGGCAGATCTGGACCGCCTGGCAGCTCATGCCATCCAGTCTCATCTGCAGACCTGCATCCTCGCCTGCGGCGAACACGCCGGCCTTGAGCTCCGTAAGGTTGAGAATCGGCTCGGCGAAATTGACCTTCCTCTGGATATACCGCTTGTCCATCACCCCTTTTTGCAGCGGCGAGGTGTCAAGCCCCCTGGCGGCATCGCGCAGGGCAAGGCCCCGCCTGCCCAAAAAAGCGATGACTTGGTTGTCGTCCAAGGCGGCTATCTGCCCGATTTGGGTGATGCCTGCAACCGACAGGAGCCTGGCGATGGCCGGGCCCACCCCCGAGAGCAGGCTGACATCCTGAGCTGCCAAAAAGGAAGCTTCCTCACCCTCACGGATGTGGGCCAATCCACAGGGCCTGATGGCCCTGGTCCCGATTTTTGCCACCAGCTTGTTCGAAGCAACCGCCACCGCACCTTCAAGACCCAACTGCTCGCGGATGTCCTTGCGTATTCGTAGTGCACTGTCCAGTACAGGGCCGAAGAGCCTGTCCGTTCCCTTCATGTCCAGGTACACATGTCCGCCTTTGTCGCACTGGATGTCGGGAGAGTAGGAGGCCACCAGCGAAGCTATTGCACTGTCCGCCTTTGCCGCCGATTGGGTGTCGGGAGGCAGTACTTCCAAGTCGGGAAGCATGCGCTGCGCCGTACTGACCGGCATACCGACACGGATTCCCTCCTGCCAAGCTGTGCGGGAGGTTGTGATGATTACCCTCCGTGCAGAACCTTCCAAAGCTATTGCAAACGGACGACCAGCCAGGCGTGGCTGCTTTGCAATAGCAACCGCTGCTGCGAAGTCGGTTATGTTGATATGGACAATGCTTGCTTTTCGCTCATGCATGAGCCACCTCCGCTTGCATCCAGCAACTCTCTGAGCCGTTTGGCATTGGAGGCCGCCTGCCCTCTGCGATGGTTGTTGAAGTACACCAGAATTTTCTCCGACCCCACCATCAGCGAGAGCACCCGCTCAAGCAAGGCCTTCAGTTCGCTGTCGCTGTACAGATAGTCATACCTGCTTGCTGCATCGGAACCCCACCACGTCTCCTTGTTCCTCCCGTGCAGGCGCAGATAGGCAAGCGAAGCGGTAGGTACGTCCATGACCGGCGGATTGCCTTGGATCTGGGGGAGGTCGAGAGAGACAAACGAGACCTGCCGCTCTCTCAACGAATCGAGGGTGCGGTTGTTGTACCACCGACTGTTGCGGAACTCTACGGCCAAGGGAAGGGGGGAAAGGACCCTGAGCAATGAATCCAGATACTTTCGTTGGTCTATTTCATAGTGGAAGGAGGAGGGAAACTGTAAAAGCACGGCATCGAGCACCTTATTGGCGAGCAGCGGCTCCAAGGAACGGTAAAAGAGTGTTGCCTGCTCCCTCCAATGCAGGCTGTCGATGACATGGGTGAGGCTTTGATGGGCCTTGATGGAAAACCTGAGGGAAGGAGCACCTTGGTGCATCAAAGCAAGCTGGGCGGCCTCGGGCATGCGGTAGTAGCTGAAGTTCAGCTCGACGGTGGGAAACATCTGTGCATACGAGAACAGGAACTCCTCGCTCTTGGTGCCTTTGGGGTAGACAGGACCCACCCATTCGGTATAGCTGTAGCCTGAAGTTCCTATCAGAATCGTACTCATACTTCAGATATACTATATAAATGTTAAGTAATCAAGAGGAACTAAGACCCTCTTACCTGGTCTCTTCCCTGCTCTTTTGCGTGATAGAGGGCTTGGTCTGCCCGCTTGATGAACTGTTCAAGGCTCTCTGCGCGGTTGTACAAGGTGCAGCCGCAGGAGATGGTCATCGTTCCCAACGGCTTGTTTTTGTGCATCACCGAAAGGCTGCGCACCTTCTTTACCAAGGATTCTGAGAGCAGGAGCAGTTCCTCCTTCTGTGTTTTGGAGAGAAGGACGGCAAACTCATCTCCCCCGTAGCGACAGACACTGACGGTTGTATCGAAGTGGCGGAGCATAAGATTGGCAAGCTCGATGAGCATCGCATCGCCGGCATCGTGGCCGAAGGTGTCGTTGAAGTGTTTGAAATGGTCCACATCGAGGATGATGATGCCCAATGAGGATTCAGCGCCCTGGCCCTGTTTCAGCTTGTTTTTCAACGTCTCTTCAAAGTATCTGCGGTTGAACAGTCCTGTCAGATGGTCCCTGATCGAGCTCTCCCGCAACTGGACAAGCTGGGTCTTGATGAGCTGGTTGGCGATGGTGCTGAACAGGGAGACAAACAGGATGAAGATGAAAAAGCTCGGCCAGTTCTGCGTTTGCAGGATCGGGTTGGTGAGGACGACGATCACCAAGAGCAGGATGTGGACGGCTATGATGGCAAGCGTTGCGGCAAGGGGGAGAAAGAGGCTGGAGATCATGATGGAGCCGGTGACATAGACCAAGGGGAAAAAGTCGAAGAAAAGCATGTGTGAATTGATCAAGAATGAGCCCCATGTCCCCAAAAAGGTAACGAACACTGTCAGCAAGGCACTGGCAAGATACCATCCTTTCTTCAGAACAGCCATGGAGGCTAGCAACAAAACTGCAAGTACGAGCAACAGGATGACATAGGCTGTCTTGTCAGGATTCTGATAAGAGACGGGAGCCAGCACGGCAAGCAGGGCGATAAGTACGATGCCAAGCATATAGGGGTGCAGACGTTTTAGTAGTTTTGGCCGGAAATCAAGCGTGTCGTCCTTCATGTGGCATTCCTCTTATTGGTGCATGATAGCATGGGGAAACCCCGAAATATAGGGTCACCAATACGATCCGGTTACTAGTAAATATTCTTGATAAAAGCTGATTTTGATTGTAATTTGGCCTGGTTGTGCAATACTAGAGTTACAGAAACTCATTGTTTTATAAGGAAAAAGGAGGACCAACCATGGCCGATCGAGATGGGCGTGACGAGACGAAAAAGAAACCATTGACTTCAATCAGTGGCCGTCCTATTGCACAGAATGAGAACATCCAGACGGCAGGAAAGCGCGGACCGGTAACCTTGCAGGATACCTGGTATTTGGAAAAAATGGCGCACTTCGACCGGGAGGTGATTCCCGAGCGGCGCATGCATGCAAAGGGAAGCGGAGCCTTCGGTACGTTTACTGTAACCAAGGACATTACCAAGTGGACAAAGGCCAAGATATTCAGTGAAGTCGGTAAAAAAACCGATGCCTTCGTCCGTTTTTCAACAGTGGCCGGTGAGCGTGGAGCTGCCGATGCAGAGCGCGATATCCGAGGGTTTGCCATGAAGTATTACACCGAGGAAGGGAACTGGGACCTGGTGGGAAACAACACCCCGGTGTTCTTCTTCCGCGATCCGATGCTCTTTCCCGACCTCAACCATGCAGTGAAGCGCGATCCCAGGACCAACATGCGCTCAGCGCAGAACAACTGGGACTTCTGGTCCTCCCTCCCTGAGGCGCTGCAGCAGGTTACCATAACCATGGGAGACCGAGGCATTCCCAAGAGCTATCGGCATATGAACGGCTACGGCTCGCATACCTACTCCTTCATCAATGCAAAGAATGAGCGCGTCTGGGTGAAATTCACCCTCAAGACCCAGCAGGGCATCGAATTCCTTACCGATGCAGAGGCTGCGGCAATCATTGCCGGCGACCGGGAAAGCCATCAGAGGGACCTGTTTGAATCCATTGAGAAAGGAGCTTTCCCCCGCTGGACCATGTATGTGCAGATTATGACCGAAGAGCAGGCTGAAAAGCATCCGGACAATCCCTTCGACCTCACCAAGGTCTGGTACCACGCCCAGTATCCGCTTCATGAAGTAGGGGTGCTCGAGCTCAACAGAAACCCGGACAACTACTTCCAGGACGTCGAGCAAGCTGCTTTCAACCCTGCAAACAGTGTTCCCGGCATCGGCTACTCGCCGGACCGCATGCTGCAAGGCAGGCTCTTCTCCTACGGTGATGCACAGCGCTATCGGCTGGGAGTGAACTACTACCAGATACCTGTCAACCGCAGCAAGGTGGATACCAACCACTTCCATCGCGATGGTGCGATGAGAGTGGATGGCAACTTTGGCGGCAGCGTACACTACAACCCGAACTCCTACGGGATGTGGAAGGACCAAAATGATTTGACCGAGCCTGCCTATGATGGAGGCGGTCCTGTCGATCACTATGACTATCGACAGGATGACGACCACTACTACGAACAGACGGGAAAGCTCTTCTCCATCATGAAGGAGGATGAGAAGCAGCGGCTCTTTGAGAACACCGCACGCAACATGCAGGGTACGACCCTCGTGGTGCAGAAGCGGCACATCAGGCACTGCCATCTTGCCGACCCCGCCTATGGAGAGGGTGTGGCAAAGGCTTTGGGCATTTCAATTTCCGATGTTGATATGGACAATCTTTACGGAGCCAGGGGCTGACAGGTTCTTTTCTTGGTCGTATCCAGCAGTCTTTCATCTGACTGCGGGATAATTACTTGTACCAACGAACATAATTTGTCATACTACCCCTAAAAGGGGTGGAGGTGGGTGTGAATCGGTACAAAGGTATGTTTGTTTGTGATGTTGATGGGACCATTCTTCCCCACGGACAGCGTGAGGTTTCCCCATCCTTCTTCTCCCTGGTGCATGAGGCCAAGGAACGAGGATTTTTATTTTGCATTTCAAGCGGGCGCTTTCATCTCTCCTTGATTCCTCTCTTCGAGCAAGTCGAAGATGAGGTGGTATTCTCCGCATCCAACGGTTGCAGGATTCTTTATCAAGGACAGGAGTTGATTCCCAACCATACCATCCATGCTTCCGACGCGAAGCAAATTACTGATTTTTTGCTCGAGCAAGGGGCGATTCCTTTGCTTTCGGGCAAGAACGCCATTCATCTCCCTTCGGCTTCGCTGGAGCAGGAGCAAAACAAGGGCTACTTGGCCAAGGGTTTTACCAGGACCTTTGAGGCATTCTCCGATATAGACGACGAGATTTTGCAAATCACCGGTGTCTGCCGTCGGAACAAGCAAGACATACTCGTGCAGAGTAGAAGAAAATGGGAGGATTCCTACCATGTTGCAACCACAGGCAAGGAGCTCTTCGATATCTGTCCGACCAGCAAAGGGGATTCCTTGGTTGCCGTCAGCTCGCATTTTGGGATTCCTATCGAACAAACCTATGCATTCGGTGATGACGAGAATGATATTTCCATGCTCATGGCGGCCGGAAAGGGGTACTTGATGGGCGGCGCCCACGAAAACCTGCAAAAACATGCATTTGAGCATTGCCATGATTTGGTATCTACCGTGCATGCAATTGTGTTGTCGCAATGAATCATCAGGCAGGGTTTACTGGAGGTATGCTATGCTGAATATACCTTTTGCTGAAAGGAGTTGCACAGGTGCTCATCCCGTGTATAGCTGAGATTTCCTTGTATCTCATGCTTGGCATCCTGATGTTTGTGGCAGCCGTCATGCTCTTCATGCGTTTTGTGCGTAAAAAACCTGAATCTTCGCATGAGGGGCATCAAGTTGAAACACTGCTTCGCTACATGCCCGAAGGGTACATCGGCTTGGATGGTCAAGGAATAATCCAAGAGGTGAATGATGCGTACCTTGCGATGACAGGGTACAAGCGAAGCGAGTTGCTTGGGAAAAACCTCGACCTGTTTCTCAACGGTAACCGTACTGAGGCCTTGTTTTCCCAATTGAAAGCAATTGAGTTGCAGAAATCAGTGATGTTGGAAACCGAGCATCGGACCAAAGACGGTACATTTCTGTCTTTGGAAGCTTCCGTAATTGCATTGGGGTCTGAAAATCCTGCCTTCATGTGCTTTTATCGCAATATCTCCAAGCGGAAGAATGTCGAGCTTTCACTGAAGCACTCGGCAGACTTGCTCAGGTATGTAATAGAGCATACCAAAAGCTCTGTTGCAATACACGATGCAGGCTTGCGCTATCTCTATGTGAGCCAGAAATACTTGGATGAGTATGGTTTGCAGGATGCTGCATCGATCATCGGCAGGCATCACTACGAAGTGTTGCCCGGCCTTCCCCAGAAATGGAGGGATGTGCACCAAAGAGCTTTGGCCGGAGAAGTGGTCAGCGCCGATGACGACCCGTATGTACGGGAAGACGGGCGGATTGAGTATACCCGATGGGAGTGTCGGCCGTGGTACACCGAAGAGGGTGAAATCGGGGGGATTGTCGTCTACACCGAGATGATCACCAAGCAGAAGCAGATCGAGCATGAGCTTCGCGAGGCGAAGAAGTATCTGGAAGCCTTGCTGACCCATGCAAATACACCCATAGTGGTTTGGGATCCAAATATGACGATTACGTTGGCCAACCAGGCCTTCGCATCCTTGTTTGAGCAAAACATATCCGATGTAGTAGGGAGGAAGCTTACCGATTATGCCGATTACATCAGTGAAAGTCAGCGAAAGGATTTATTCAAACAGCTGCAAGAGCATTTGTCTTTTTCTGCCGCTGAATTGGCGATGGAAACCCATAACGGGAATACTCGGACCTTTATCTGGAATACAAGCCCTATTTATATTCCTGACACCGGTGCATTGATGGCTACCATTGCACAAGGGCAGGATATCACCGAGCGAAAAGCAATCGAGATGGAGAATGCCGAACAGTTGGACCAATTGAAGCGCTGGTATGCGGTGATGACCAATCGTGAGGATCGTATTATGGAGCTGAAGCGGGAAGTGAATACGCTGCTCAAGTGTGATGGAAAGCCGATTCGGTATGCTGCAGTGGAGGACGCTTCGGATGCGTAAGGTAAAAAAACATCTCCTCGTTTCAGTCATCCTGTGTTTTGTGTGTACTACCTTAGCTGCAACCGATGATGGTTCAACATTCCTTTCACGCTTGGATGAAAGTGAGAAACAGTTTCTTGCCTCCCATCCGATTGTAACCGTACTCTACGATCCTGCCTGGGCCCCGTTGGAATACGTCGATCGTGACAACAATCCGGTCGGCATGTCCAAGCAGTATTTGGATGAGATTGCAAGCATCACCGGGCTTGCTTTCGAGATACATGGTTCCATGAACTGGCAGCAGGGGTATCCCAAGCTGCTCTCAGGTGATATTGATATGACCACATCCCTCAGTCCGACGGCAAAACGGAGTGAGCATTTGGTATTCACCGATTCATATTTGACTGCTCCTTCGGTAATCGTTGCACAGCAGGATATAGGGTATATCGGCAGCTTGGACGAGCTGCAAGGGCGCAAAGTAGCCGTTGTACAGGGATACTCAAGCGAAGAATGGCTGAGAACAGATTATCCCGAGCTTGATCTTCTCCTCGTTGATACGGTGGAGCAGGGCCTTCGCATGGTGCAAAAGGGTGAAGCTTTTTGCATGGTGGAAAACTTATTGGTTATCAACCACTACAGTACGATTCTTGGTTTGAACTACGAAATCAAGGTGGTCGGCAGTACACCCTATGTACACGCGTTGTCCATGGCAGTTCATTCGTCGGTGGCCCCGCTTGCCTCGATTCTCACCAAGGCCATCGGTGCTATTCCTCCGGCAGTACGTCAAGGAATGTATGAGAACCATCTCCCCTCGCAGTATGAAAAAGCTATTTCTCCTGTCACCGTGAGGTGGCTGATAGCAATTACCATATTTTTGATTCTCATCCTGGTTTTCTGGATCTGGACCTTGGTCCGCGAGATACAAGGCAGGGAGGCTGCAGAGAAAGAGAGAGAGGAAAGCCGACAAAAATTCGAACAACTCTTTGCCGGTGCTCCGATGCCGTTGGCACTTATCGATTTCGACGGTTGCATATTGGCTGTCAACCAGAGATGGTCTGCTGTTTTCGGGTTTCAAGATACTTGCATCACCCATGTGTCGGATTGGTATGAGCAGGTGTATCCCGACAGTGCCTATCGCCAAGCCATCAGAAAACAATGGGATGATTCGATTGGTGCCGCTCAGGCAGCAAAAAGCAGCTTGATACCTCCTCTCGAGTGCATTCTCCAATCACAGAACGGCACTTGGCGAACCATGGAGGTTTCGGGCACGATTCTTTCAGACAGTATTCTCGTTACATGCTTTGATATCACCGAACGCAAACTTGTATTTGAGGAGATGAAGCGGCTGCACAGGGAAGCCGAGCACAGCCGCCAGGTCGTGCTCAGTGCCTTGGAGGACCAGCAACTTTTGCATCAATCCCTGTCTCGAAGCAATGCAACCCTGGATGCCGCCATCAATTCGATGATCGATGCCGTGTTCATCATTGATGTGGAGAGTCGGTTCATTCTTATAAACAAGGCGTTTCTTTCCTATTATCGTTTTGCATCCCGTTCGGAGTGTCCCCCCTCCCTGGCCTCCTTCAATTCCTTGTTTGAGGCGTATCAGGAAAATGGGAAAAAGCTGGAGACCAAGAAATGGTCGGGTTTCAGGGCCTTGCAAGGTGAGGCTGGTACTACTGAATATTCCGTATATAAAAAGGCTACCGGCGAGCGCTGGGTAGGCAGCTACAGTTTTGCACCCATTTACGACAAGGCACAGACCCTGTTGGGTGCGGTGGTTGTTTGCAGGGACATCACCGAAGAGAAAGCGTATGAGCAGAAACTTTTGTTCCAACGCAACCATGATTTCTTGACCGGGTTGTACAGCAGGGTGTATTTCGAGAATGCACTCAAGCAAGCCCGTACTACGGTGCCGTTCACCCTCCTTATCGTTGACATCAACGGCTTGAAGCTCGTAAACGACTCGTTCGGTCATGAGATGGGTGATGCTGTGTTGAAGAAGACCGCCCAGCTCATGCGAAGTGTGTGCGACGATGGTGTCGTTGTCGCTCGATATGGCGGGGATGAGTTTGTCTTCCTGCTGGCAGAGAAGACTGCCGATGAGGCTGAGAGTTTCATTCACCGGCTTGAGGATGCAGCAAAGCAGGTTGCCATCGAATCCTTTCACCTCTCTCTGTCCTATGGATATGCCACCCGGACTTCGTTGATGGAAGATGTTCAACAGGTGATGAAACGGGCTGAGGACATGATGAACCGCAACAAGCTGTATGAGAGCAGCAGCGCCAAGAACAAGTCGATCGGTCTGGTGATAAACTCCCTGTTTGCTAAAAGCAACCGTGAGTCGGCACACTCCAAGCGTGTCAGTTCGCTCTGTGCATTCCTTGCCGAGCAACTGGGGTTGCCTGAACGGGAAGTCAACCGCATGCGGGTTGCAGGGCTCATGCACGATATCGGGAAAATCGGGGTGGATGAGGCTATTCTCAACAAGCCCGACCGCCTCACTGCCGAGGAGTGGGAGGTGATGAAGCGGCATCCTGAAATCGGGTATCGCATTCTTTCAGCCTCCAGTGAATTCAGCGATCTCTCCTTGGCAATTTTGGAACATCATGAGCGTTGGGATGGCACAGGATATCCCAGGGGCCTCAGCGGGGAGCAGATTTCCAAGCAGGCGAGAATCATAATGATCGCTGATTCCTATGACGCCATGACCAGTGAACGATCATACAAAAAGCCAATGACCAAAGACGAGGCGATTGAGGAGATCAGGACCTGCGCGGGTACTCAATATGATCCGGCAATTGTGAAAGTATTTCTCTCGAGCATTCATCAGTTCGGGGGAAATTCTGCCTAGACTCCAATGAAATCAAGATTCAACCGGGTAGTTTATGAAATGTTTAAATCCCGTTTGTGTCCGAGCACAATCTCTTGATTATTGGCAAACCTGTGATATTATGGAAATGAACTATCACTCGTGCCTGGTTTGGGAGATTGCTGCATGGTTGATTTGCATCGAAAGAAAATCTGGAAGGAAAATCTAGGTTCCTATGCCTTTTTGGTACCATGGTTGTTGGGGTTTTTGGGTTTGACCCTCTATCCCATGCTGTACTCGCTCTACCTTTCGTTTACAAAATTCAATATTCGCACCCCTCCCGAGTGGATAGGGTTGCGCAATTATCTGGTGATGTTCGTGGGAACCGATTCCCTGCCCAAGGATGAACGGTTCTTGAACTCGGTGATGGTCACCGTCAAGTTTGTCTTCATCTCTGTTCCTCTGAAGCTCGTCTTTGCATTGGCCGTGGCCATGCTGATGAACAAGAAGCTTAAGTTGATCGGGCTCTATCGAGCACTGTACTACATTCCAACCCTGCTCGGTGGGTCGGTAGCCATAGCCGTCCTCTGGAGGCGGTTGTTTGCAGGCGACGGCTTGATCAACATGATCCTCAGCAACGTATTCGGGATGCAGAACCTGCCGGCTTGGATTTCCAATCCCAAGTACTCGCTCTATACACTGATTCTTCTTGCCGTCTGGCAGTTCGGCTCCCCGATGATTATTTTCCTTGCAGGTCTTCAGCAAATCCCCCGTGAGTATTATGAGGCATCGAGTGTGGACGGGGCGGGCAGGGTCCGACAGTTCTTCGCCATAACCCTTCCTTCTCTCTCGCCTATCATTTTTTTCAACTTCGTCATGCAGATGATCAGTGCTTTCCAGTCGTTTACCCAAGCCTTCATCGTCAGCGGCGGCTCGGGCGGGCCGCTCGACTCCACCATGTTCTACAGCCTGTATCTGTATATCAAGGGTTTTGGTTTCTCTGAGATGGGGTATGCAGCCGCCATGGCATGGGTTTTGTTGATCATCATCGCCGGCCTTACTGCACTATCGTTCAAGGTTTCGGGCAATCTGGTCACCTATGGAAGCGGAGAGTAGGGTATGCAGACAAAGAAAACACTGGCAAGCCGGCTTCTGCTCAACGCATTCATCATCGTCCTCGGCTTGGGTATGCTCTATCCCATCCTGTGGCTTATCGGGGCCTCCTTCAAGCCAAGCAATATGATTTTCACCGATGCCGGCATTTGGCCGAAGGTGTTCACTGCGAAAAATTACAGTGAAGGATGGAAAGGCATCGGCATTGTCGGATTCGATACGTTCTTTAAAAACTCCTTCATCATCTGTCTGCTCAGCGCCGTCGCCAATGCGGTGTTCTGCTCGCTGACCGCCTATGCCTTTGCAAGGTTGAGATTTGTCGGGAAGAAGTTCTGGTTTGCCGTAATGATGATCACCCTTATGCTGCCTTCCCATGTCACCACCATCCCCCGCTACATCATGTTCCGCAATTTCGGGTGGATCAATACATTCCTGCCGATCATCGTCCCCAAGTTCTTTGCAACGGATGCTTTTTTCATCTTTCTGTTGGTGCAGTTTATCAGGGGCCTTCCGCGTGACATCGATGAGTCGGCCCTGATCGACGGGTGTAGCAAATTCGGCATCTATACGCGGATTATCATGCCTCTTACCGTACCTGCTCTCATCACTACGCTTCTTTTTTCGTTTCTCTGGACGTGGGATGACTTCTTCAACCAGCTGCTCTATCTCACCAGCCCGAATCGGTATACCGTCCCGATGGGACTCAGGTTGTTTTTGGACTCCTCGGGCATGTCTTCGTGGGGGCCGATGTTTGCCATGTCGGTGCTCTCGCTGATCCCGGCATTCACGCTGTTTTTCTCTCTGCAGAAGTACTTCGTCCGGGGTATCGCTACTACTGGAATCAAGGGATAGGAAAGGTCCCTTACATTTAGGAGGATTTTTATGAAAAAAACCGTATTGGTTTTGCTTTTCGCAGCAATCAGCGCATCCTTGGTCTTTGGTGCGGGCGCCAAGGAACAGGCTGCAGCAGGCGGGCCTACCACCATTCGGTGGGCTTACTGGGGCAGCGGGGAGCGCGTGACCATCAGTCAGAAAGCCATCGACCTCTATGAGTCCCGCAATCCCGGTGTCAAGGTGAACCCTGAGGTTTCCGGTGGGGCGGGCGATCATTTTGTGAAGGTCGACACCCAGCTCGCAGGCGGTGATGGACCGGATATCATCCAGATGGGTGGAAACATCCCAGACTACGCCAGCGTTCTGCTTCCTTTGGACAAGTATGCAGGCAACTTGCTGGACACCTCGGTCATCGATCCTAGTGCTATTGCAAGCGGCACCATCGGAGGCAAGCTCCTTGGCGTCTCAACCGGTGTAACCATGCCCGCCCTTGTGTACAACAAGTCCCTGCTTGAGAGAGTCGGTGCTCCGCTTCCCAAGATAGCCATGACCTATGACGAATTCCGCTCCTATCTGATGACCTTGAAAGGCAAGCTGCCCTCAGGTGTCTATCCGATGCAGGATATCGGTGTCATGTCCTCCAACTCGACTCCATTTGGATACTGGACTCGTTACAACGGGACTCCGCTCTACAATGCAGCCACCGCTTCTACTGCTGTCACTGCGAAGGATGCCCAGAAGTATCTCGAGCTTTTTGCCGATTACCGCAAGAACGGCCTCATTCCCCCGCCGGATGTAGCTGCAGGGTATGCAGAAAGCAATGCCGATTCTTCAGCCCTTATTGCAGGCAAGGTTGCCATCGGGTACCTGTACACCAATCAGCTGAGCGGTTATCAGGCAGCAACCACCGACGAACTCGCTCTTATCGAGTTCCCCGGTGCAGCAGCCACCAAGGCCCTTTGGCAGGCTCCCAGTCAGTTCTACACGATCAACAAGGATTCCAAGAATGCCGATGAGGCGATCAAGTTCATCAACTTCCTGGTCAATGATCCTGATGCCGCCAGAATTCTTGGCAGCAACCGAGGTACTCCTGCTTCCGCTTCCGCCCGTGCCGCCGGTTCTTCCTCTCCTGTCGACCAGAAGATTCTTGACTACATGCAGGTTGCAGGACCTCACACTTCTCCTGAGACCGACCACGTGCCCAATGACACTGAGTTCAACAGCACGCTCTTCTTGATTTACCAGAGAGTTGCCTTCGGCCAGATCACCCCGGAACAGGGTGGCCAGCAGATTTATGAGCTTCTGCTTCGCTTGATCGCCAAGTAAGTTCATTCCTACACATCGGGGGCAGCAATGCCCCCTTTTCATGTGCGATCACCCCGATTTCCTGCCGCATTTGGACAATCGCCAAGGGCAATGAGTGATTCGCCTCCTGCCCTGTTATCAGGACATATCGGACGGATGGCCGTCCAATCTGACAACAAACCGGTTCGGTCTTCTTCCAATCTTCTCATAGAGTTTTACCGTTGCATGATACCGATGCACCGCTTCGGCAAGTTTTGCCTCACCTGGTGCTGTGAAGCGATAGGAGTTGCACAGTCTTCCGTCCGGTACGATGAACCGTTCTTCAATCAATACCTCGGATTTCTTCCTTTTGGGAAGCAGAACCGAGAAACAATGCGGTTCTGCTTCGTTCGCGCTTTGGAGGCTGATCTCAACGGAAAAAGGATCGAAGCCGGCCATACCCATGGCAAAGCCAAGGTTGTTGATGACAATCACGGCTTCATAGGTGATACCTTCGACCTCGTAGGTCTCGGTGATACGATGCCCCTTTTGTTCATAGATGGGTGTGTACTGCATGGAATGCTCCTTGTGTGTGGTGATGTTGGTGGGATTCTTGGGGATTTCAGCTCATCAAAAGGCCTCCTGATGTATCAGGAAGCCTTCACACAAGAAAGAAAGACAATGACTCATGAAGACTCCTTTTAGCAAGTTGTTTTCTGACGCTGCAAGTTGGAACTAAATCACGTCGTATTAGCGAGTATACACCCGATGATCTGTTGTAGGCAAGGTTTCTTTGTAGTAAACCAGGGCAATCGCTTAAAAAGG
>DJGJ01000057.1 GCA_002432715.1 Sphaerochaeta sp. UBA5849
ATTATACCCGTGAATTATAGATTACTCCTATATCGATATAATCGCACCCCTGAGGCACAACCAGTATTATTCGCTGGAGACACTCAACGAGGGGCTTTGGGAGGAGATGGGCAAATTCAACGACCGCCCGTTCAAGGAACACCCTGAGTGGACAAGGACCAGCCTGTTCCTGCAGGAGGAGGCCGAGATCCTGAGGGCCCTGCCCGACTCCCCTTACGAAGTCAGGCAGATTACAAAGGCCCAAGTGCGGAAGAACAGCCATGTGAAATGCAAAATAGATGGCTATTACTACAGTGTGCCCTTCCATTATATGCATCAGCAGGTGTTTATCAAGCTGGGACGTAGGGATGTGCAGATATACGAGGCGGACGGGGACCGGATCGGGCCCTTCATCTTCACGCACCCCAGGGGGACGCATCCCTTTGACTTCTATGTCACCGAGAAATCCCATCTGCCTTCCTATATAGTGGACTATGTGAACCGCGATGAAAGCCAGCTTCTTTACAAAGCAGGGATAGCCGGCCCGAACACCTATGAGGTCATAAAGCGCTTTTTTGACCATGCGGAGAGCCAGCAAGAGGCCCCTGAAAAATATTATGAGACCTGTGCCGGCGTAGTCCATCTGTCAGACAGGAAGAGAAATGGACGCAGGGTCGGGGAAAAGTTTCTCGAGGAAGCCTGCAGCCAGCTGTGCACACAGTTCCCCTCCCACGCCGTGCTGATCCGCTATACCCGTATAAAGCAGAAGGTTGACGAGCTTTGCGAAAGGCAGGAGAAAAAAGCCCGGGCCGAAGACCTCCACCAGTTGCTGTTCGATCCAGGCCCCTTTCTGGATGCCGGGCTTGATCTTGGCTTCGGGGGGGACGACGATGAACACTAACACCTCCTATATGACAAGGGAAGAGCAGAGAAGGGAAAGGGATTCCCTCATTCTTGCAGGGCTTACCGTTCTCAGGCTTCCTGGAATGGCTGAATACTATCGCGAGAAGTTTGTGGACAACCCCGATCCTCCCGAGGACAAGAGCCCAGAGGAGTTCATAGAAGAGATGGTAGGAACCCAGCTCGCATTGAGAACCAGCAACCGTACGATGAAGTACGCAAAGGATGCAGACTTCTGGTTTTTTGATGCAAACCTGGAGAACCTGGCAAAAAGAAACGCCTCCCTGACGAAAAGCCAGGTGGGATACCTCTCCAAATGCTCTTATATCGACAACCATGGGGTTGTCATCATCACGGGACCTGCAAAAAGTGGCATCACCTATCTGGGATGTGCCATCGGCACTTCATGCTGCAACCTGAAATACAGGACGCAATATGTCCGTTACACGTCTCTGATCCAAAATCTGGCAGAAGCAAATAAGGATGGGACCCTAAGCGATTTGCTGAACTCTTATCGAAGAACGCAGTGCCTTATCATTGATGATTGGCTGAACGACCCCATTTCGACAAAGGAAACCCTCCTGATGAAAGAAATCCTTGATTACCGCGAGAAGTTTGGGGGGACCGTGTTGATTTCTCATAGCCCGGTAAGTGAATGGAAAAAGAATCTATCTGCAAGCAAGGAAGTATTGGCTTCTTTGCTTCAGACCATGACCATCGGAGCAACTGAAATCAGTCATTTCTAAAGTATCAGGGAGAGGAGAGATTTATACCTTTCCTCTTCCATTCTGTAGTTTTAGTAGGAAACACTTCTGCTGTTTTCATAGGATTTGCCTATGTAGTTTTGCAGGTGCAATCAATGGATGCGCTATGTTCAGGAACTGGATTGCATCTGTTCCCATGTTCCTAAAATATCATTTGCCATGAATACCAATAATAGAGGAGGATAAGGTCGGCGTGGCATGCCCCTATGCGCATATATATGCGTATAGGGGTTTTTGGTTCTTGGGTACAGAACTGGGAACAGATTGATGGGGTGCCCCGGCTCTCCTGCAACCAATCGTTAATTTATAGGGAAATAACAGTTTATTGCCTTGATCTGAGTAGCTGGATGATTGACAACCTGTACATCGTCGTGTACTTTTTAAAAAAGTCTTTTTGCACTGCATTACATTCCTGTTTTTCAGGATGTGAGATCAACAGTACAAACTGAGCAGGCGATGCCCGGAAGCGGGCGTGGGGCCGGGCCGTTTAACAACGGCAGCAAATTGCTAGCAAGCACATTTGTGGGACAGTTGTATGTTCCATGGGTGTGCCATTTTTTTGCCTTATGGAACAGGCGACCTCAAATGGAGTGTCAAAAGAGAAATCACAACACCGCATTGCCAATGGCAATGTGAAATGGGGGATTCTTTTATGACAACCTACCGACCAAACATGACAGGGCTAACCTCTGTCGAAGCAAAACGATTACAGGAACAGTACGGTAAGAACGAGCTGACGCAGCAGAAAAAGGAAAGCTTTTTCAGAAAAGTGTTTCATATCATCTGTGAGCCGATGTTCTTGCTGCTCATTGTCGCTGCGATTATTTATTTTCTGCTTGGAGAACCACGAGACGGCGCTATCATGCTCATTTTCGTCGTCGGCATCATCAGTATTGATGTAATCCAAGAATGGAAAACCGATAAAACCCTGAACGCATTAAAGGATTTGTCTGCTCCCCATTGCACCGTTATCCGTGACGGCAAGGAACAACGGATTGCCAGCGTTGATTTGGTGCCGGGTGATCTCCTGATGATTCACGAGGGAGTCAAGATCCCTGCAGATGGTGTAGTCCTACGTTGCGCAGATTTATGCGTGGATGAATCTTCCCTTACTGGGGAGGCAGAAGGCGTTTGGAAAACTCCTACGGAAAGCACTGAGCCGACAAAGGATTATTGGCGCAAGGATTATTGTTATGCGGGCACTCTCGTTACCCAGGGCAACGCCGTTGTACAGGTGGATACGATAGGTGCACAGACCGAATACGGGAAAATCGGCCTTGGAGTGATTGCTGCTCCCAATGAGGACACTCCGTTGCAAAAGCAGACAGGCAAGCTTGTAAAGACCTGCGCAATTATTGCGGGAGTGCTCTTTGCTCTGGTAGCGGTGTTCACATGGTTCAACATTCCCGATCATGCATTTGTGGATCGTCTGATTGAAAGTATCCTTTCCGGCGTTACGCTGGCCATGGCCATGATACCGGAAGAATTTCCGGTCATTCTTACCGTATTCCTTTCCATGGGTGCCTGGCGGTTGGCTAAGAAAAACTCTCTGGTACGCAAGCTGCCCAGTGTGGAAACACTTGGAGCGGTCTCCGTTCTCTGCGTAGATAAAACCGGCACCATCACAATGAACCAAATGACCGTACAGAATGTCTGGACGACAAGTGGTAGTACAGAGCACGATTTGGTGGAGACCATGGGCCTAGGCTGTGAAACTGATGCGTATGATCCTATGGAAAAAGCCATGCTCCGCTACTGCGAGGAACACGGCATTACCAAAGAAAGCCTCTTCTCCAACGAATTTGTCAGTGAGTATGCTTTTACGAATGAGTTGAAGATGATGGGTCATGTCTGGCGCAAAGACGGGCATCTGATTATTGCAGCCAAGGGCAGCCCTGAACGTATATTGACCATCTGTGAGTTGGCAGCAGAGGAACGGCTTGCTATTGAATCACAGATCAAAACGTTATCCTCCCAGGGACTGCGGGTCATTGCCGTTGCAACAGCCAAGCCTGAAAACGAATCAGCTATTCCTGCCGCCATTACTGACTGCCGTCTGACTCTGCTGGGTCTGGTGGGGCTTGCCGACCCTCCCCGTGAGAGTGTCAAAGAGGATATCGCTGTTTGCAACCGAGCAGGTATTCGTGTGGTCATGATCACCGGCGACAACGGGATCACTGCCTCCGCCATTGCCAGAAAAATTGGCATACCAGGTAGCGATAACATTATCACAGGCGAAGAGCTTGAAGCTATGAGCGAAGAAGAACTACAAGAAGCAGTGAAGACTGTTTCCATCTTCTCTCGCGTCATTCCTGAACATAAAATGCGCATTGTAAAAGCATTCAAGGAGAACGGCGAGATTGTAGCCATGACAGGCGACGGCGTCAACGACGCTCCAGCACTCAAATACGCTGACATCGGCATTGCCATGGGCAAGCGCGGCAGCGAGGTCTCGCGCGAAGCTTCCGATCTTATTCTTATGGATGACAACTTTACCACCATAGTGGAGACTATCCGCGACGGGAGGCGTATCTATGACAACATCCGTAAGGCGGTTGGCTATGTGTTCACCATTCATATCCCCATTGCAGCGGCCTCCCTGTTGGCTCCGCTTCTGGGGATAAGTCCCACTGCACTGATGCTCTTACCGTTGCATGTGGTGTTGCTGGAGGTCTTGATTGACCCGACCTGCTCCATTGTTTTGGAGCGACAGCCTGCGGAGGAAGATGTGATGGATCGTGCACCCCGTGACCCAAAGGAGAAGTTACTCACCGGCAGATTGCTGGGCAAGAGTGTACTGCAAGGCATATTTGTGTTTGCCGCATCCTTTGGCGCGTATTTTGTCACCCTTGCAGGTAACTCTGCCAATGCATCAGAAGCTCGCGCGATGGGTCTTGCCGTAATCATGTTGGCAAATCTGTTCTTGGTACAGGTCAACAGCTCCAATCATGACTTTGCTTACCATTCGGCGAAACAGCTCGTCAAGGATCGTGTTATGTGGGCCGTGAATTTTGGAACGCTGGCGTTGTTGGCCATAATTCTCTACACTCCCTTTTCCGCCTATCTTAAGCTTGCCCCACTGAGTGGAATGCAGGTACTTACAGCACTCGGTCTTGCTGCAGCATCGGTGCTTTGGTATGAGCTTGTGAAACTGATAAGAAGGCTTAAAAGCATGCGAAGGAAATATCTCAACAGTATCAAGTTCCGAA
>DJGJ01000051.1 GCA_002432715.1 Sphaerochaeta sp. UBA5849
GTCCATGAACTGGGAAAGCTGGCTGCTGCCGAAGAACTCCTTGATCGCTGCCACAATCGGCTTGATCGAAATGAGGTCTTGTGGTTTGACCGAACCAGTCTCAAGGTTCATGCGCTCCTTGGCAATGCGCTCCATGCGGGCGAACGCACTCTTCAGTGCATTCTGCAAGAGCTCGCCGACCGAACGTACACGCCTGTTGCCCAGATGGTCGATATCGTCAACATTCTGTTCACGAATGAATACCTTGATCAGGAAATCCATCGTATTGACGATGTCCTGGGGGGTAAGAACAGTCAGGTCGGTGGAAGCGTTCTCCTCTTCCTCTTCGGTGCCGGTTCCAAACTTCTTGTTGAACTTGTAGCGGCCGACAGAGCCGAGGTCGTAGCGGCGGTTGGAGAAGAACATATCGGGAAGATCCCTCTCCGCCCGCTCGATGGCAATCATCTCACCGGGCATCAGAACGGAGAATATCGGGGAGAGCACATCTTCCTTGGTGGGCTCATCATATCCTTCACGGGTGTACTTCGCATCCTCAATCTCAAAACAATTGAGAATCATATCGCTGTGCAGGGTCCCCTCACCGCGGAGATTGACCAGTTGTACTTCTCGTACGTTCTGCTTGAGCAACTCATCAATCTCGTGGGCATGCAGCATGTCACCGGCACGAATGACCTTCTTCTCAGTCCCGCCAACCTGTGCATACACATCCTTGAAGAGATACCGGTTTTCCAGGCTTGCCTTCAAATCTGCATCATCGGCAAGCTCAACCGTCTCGGCAGAATAAAACTGCTCAAGGATTTTCTCACGGGTGTCAAACCCGATTGCCCGCAGGAAAAGAGTACCGAGGATGCGCTTCTTGCGGTCGATCTTGGTGAAGATCAAATGCTTTTTATCATCAATCTCAAATTCCAGCCAAGATCCCCGGTAGGGAATGATCCTGGAGGAATAGACATCCTTCTCATTGGAAAATATAACACCAGGGGAGCGGTGAATCTGGCTGACCACAACGCGCTCTGCACCATTGATGATAAAGGTGCCACGGTCGGTCATCAGCGGAATGTCACCGAAGAAAATCTCTTTCTCCCTCATTTCCCCATTGGAGAACTCAAGGCTGATCGTGACTTTGATGGGAACACTATAAGAACGACCTTTCTTCTTGCACTCCGTCTCGGAGAACTTGATATTGTCAAGATCAATCGTATACCCCTTGTATGCGAGACGCATCTCACCATTGGGGCTGTCAATGGGGAATGTCGACTGGAACACTTCCTCAAGCCCGTACGACGAATCTGGACTCAAGCCCTGCCTACAGCGGTCAAGCTGTAAAAATCTCTCATAGGAATCAAGCTGGATCCCGATAAGATTGGGCAATTCACAGACTTCATGTAATTCAGAACCGATGTACGTGCGTGTTATGGATTTGCCTTTGGCAACCATCATGTACCCTCCAAAGTCAATAGAGAAACAGACTGCATCCCTCATATGGAGAGGGAAACGAAAGACACAACAGGCCACCGGTGTCTATCCGGTGGCTTAATGAACCGGGCGTCGGCCCACTTGCAAAAATCAAGAGCAGGGGACCGGCCTCGCAGCCGGCTCCCTAATCCGGGATTAGTCAACGGGCTTGACTTCAACAGTACAACCAGCAGCTTCAAGCTTTTCCTTGAGGGATGCTGCATCGGCCTTGCTGACGCTTTCCTTGACAACCTTGTCACCTGCTTCAACGAGGTCCTTTGCTTCCTTGAGGCCGAGGCCGGTGATAGCGCGGACTTCCTTGATAGCTGCAATCTTCTTGGTGGGATCGCAAGCCTTGAGGATTACGTTGAATTCAGTGGGCTCTTCCACAGCAGCAGCAGCCTCAGCAACAGGGCCGGCGGCGACGGCGGCGGCGGCAGCCACAACACCAAACTTCACTTCCATCATCTTGATGAGGTCGGCGACTTCCATGACGGACATACTTGCGATCGATTCCAAAATCTCTTCTTTAGTAGCCATATTATCTTCTCCTTGTAAAAGTTTTGTCTGCACAGTCATAGCAGGTTACCTGTGAAGACTAAGACTGTGTTCAGTTCTCTTCGGTGGCGGAAACAGAACCGCCATGTTTCTCGACATAGGCAAGCAAGGTTGCTGCCAGCTTCTGTACCGGTGCCTTCATGGTGCCCATCAAGGAAGCAATCAACTCCAGCTTGGTCGGAAGCTTGCTGAAAGCCTCAACCTCTTGGGGAGAGAAAAACTTTCCATCGAGCATTGCGCCCTTGACCTGGATGGGAGTACCTTCCTTGCCGGCGGCAAACAGCTCCTTGGCCACCACGTTTGCTTCATCACCGCGGACGAGTGCAATGGCGGTGGGTCCGACCAACTGGTTGTCAGCCTGGTTGTTCAGCTCGGCCAAAGCAATCTTAGCGAACCGGTTCTTGACAACACGGTAGGCAGCATCCTTCTTCATGAGCGTTCTGCGCAGTGCGGTGATTTGCTCGACAGTCATGCCGCGGTAATCGGTGAAGATGTACCCGGTATACTGGCTGAACTCATCTTTCAGTGCCTTGACGGCATCTTCCTTGGCGGGGGTAATACGAGTCTTGTAATCCATAGTGTGCATCTCCTCTTATACCGAAGCCATCAGGTCCTTCACGTTGACCCTGACACCGGGACCCATCGTGGAGGAAAGGGCGATGCTGACTACAAAGTCAGCCTTGGCATCGGAAGGCTTCTTGCGGATGATTTCCTTGACCACGGCCCGTGCGTTTTCACTCACTTTGTCGGCATCCATGGAAACCTTTCCTATAGCAAGGTGAATGACGTTGGTCTTGTCGGAACGGAACTCTACACGACCCTTGGTAAGCTCAGCCAGAGCTCCCTTCAGGTCGAAGGTTACCGTTTGGGTCTTGGGGTTCGGCATCAAGCCTCTGCGTCCAAGGATGGGACCAAGACGACCTACGTCCTTCATCATGTCAGGGGTGGCGACAGCCACATCGAAATCCATCCAACCGCCACGGATTTTCTCGATCAGGTCGTCGTCACCGACAAATGCGGCACCGGCCTGGCGAGCTTCCTCGGCCTTCTCTCCCTTGGCGAATACAAGTACACGCTTCTGAGCGGAGAACTGATTGGGAAGGACCACCGTATCACGTACGCTCTGGCTCTTCTTGAGGGTAAGCTTGATGGAGATTTCAACAGTCTCATCAAACTTGGCAAATGCAACATCCTTTACCAGGGCTGCAGCCTCTTCGAACGTGTAGAGCTTGGTACGGTCGATTTTCTTGATAGTATCGCGATAATTCTTTCCGTGTTTCATCTTACTGCTCCACCTCTACGCCCATGCTGCGGGCAGTTCCTGCAATGATCTTCTTGGCAGCCTCAAGGTCATTTGCATTGAGGTCTTCAAGCTTGGTCTGTGCAATCTCGGTCAGCTGTGCCTGTGACAGCTTGCCAACCTTCACCTTGTTGGGACTTCCGCTTCCGCTGGTAAGGCCGAGCGCCTTCTTGATAAGCACCGCGGCCGGCGGAGTCTTCAGGATGAACGTGAAGCTCTTGTCGGCATACACAGTAATGATGACGGGAAGAATGAGTCCAGCTTCATAGTTCTTCGTCTTCTCGTTGAACTCCTGGACAAACTTGGGGGCACTGACACCATGAGGTCCAAGCGCGGGCCCGATCGGGGGCGCCGGCGTAGCCTTCTGGGCAGGGCACTGCAATTTGATGACTGCAGTTACCTTTTTCTTTGCCATGTTTCTCTCCTTACGCGACAATCCCACCCAGCAGGTGGTTTTCTCGATTTCGCGCTGGTCTTAACGCCTGTCATACGATCAGGCTCCCACCTCATGCAGCATGAGGGAGTAATCACACACAAAAGGACTCGGTTGTAAAAAAACAGAAAACTCTCGTATAGCCGTCCAGTCCTAAAGACGACTACAGAATCTTTTCTACTTGCAGGAAATCCACCTCAACCGGAGTGGAGCGACCGAAAATTCCGACGCTGACCCGCATGCGGGCCTTTTCAAGATTGACCTCTTCAATAACCCCGGTAAAGGAGTCGAAAGGACCTTCAATAATACGGACCTGCTCCCCGACGGAGAACGACTGCTTGGGCTTGAACACCTTTTCTGTAGGCAGGTCGCCGGTTTTCTGAAAGAGGCTCTTCACCTCTGCAGCGTTCAGCGGTTGCGGTTTCACACTATCATTGGGAGTGACAAAACCGGTAACACCCTGAATGCGCTTGATCTGGGAACACCAGGTTTTCCAGCTATGATCAGGCAAATCGAGCTCAACGAGGATGTATCCAGGAAGAATCTTGCGCTTCACATCGCGTCTCACCCCGTCCTTCACCTCAACGACGGTCTCAAAAGGAACCTTCACATCAGTGCAAACGAGCGCGAAGTCCGTATCGGTCTCGCGCATCTTGTTGATGATTCGCTCAATCTTTTGTTCGTATCCCGAATAAGTATGTACTACGTACCAGCCCTTTGCCATGTCGCCGCCTTACAGAATGAACAGCACACCCTTGAGCAGGAGGAAATCCACCAACCCAAGGAAGATTGCGACGATGACTGTGGAAACAAGTACGACCTTGGTCGAAGAAATGACAGCTTCACGGGAGGGCCAGACAACCTTCTTCAGTTCCTGGTGGGACTCCTTGAAATACTTAAAAAGCTTCTTCATGAAAGGCTCCTTGTGGAAAAAGATCGAGAAGCCAACAGGCCAAGAAGGATTCGAACCCTCAACATCCGGTTTTGGAGACCAGCGCTCTACCAATTGGAGCTATTGGCCTATTTGCTTCTCGATCGTAACGACCCTATTTGATCTTTGTCTCGCGATGCAAGGTGTGCTTGCGCTCGAACGGACAATACTTGCTCAACTCAAGCTTACCCTGAGTGTTTCTCCGATTCTTTTCGGTGGTATAGTTCTTCTGCTTGCATTCGGTGCACTGGAGAGCAATTTTCTCCACGGGACCTTTTTTCTTTGCTTCACCCATTTCATGCTCCTCGGTGAGTGTTCACCTCATACCCATCCTACTAAACCGGAGGGGATAAAAAAAGAGCCCTCGAACGGATTTGAACCGTTGACCCCCACCTTACCATGGTGGTGCTCTACCGACTGAGCTACAAGGGCGTCGGTCACATTACAAGGCATCCACGAGTATACCAACCTGCAACATGCAGAAGCTAACTTACCAGAGTGCGTTCTTTTTGTCAATATCCATCAACAACATTAGGGAAAAACTTGGACCTGTTGCTCAGTTGTAATCTATCATATATAGTTTATTTGACTTATTTGTACCAATCACAAGGAGTTCCTATGCAGGATCAACAAAAGACCCGTTACGGCCACACCGCAAAAGACATCGCTCAGGATTTTGCAGAGCACCTCAAATACAGCCAAGACGCCGATATATACCATACCACCCAGGAGGGCCGCTACACCGCACTCGCCCTTACTGTCCGCGATAGAATCATACACCAATGGAATCTCAGCAGGAAGATGCAGAGACAACAGAGTGCAAAGCGCGTGTACTATCTCTCACTCGAATTTTTGATGGGTCGCGCCATGACCAACAACATCATCAACCTTGGTATTGAGGAACCATTGCGGGAAGCCCTTGCATCACTAGGATATACCTACGAGGAATTGAGTGAGGTGGAACCCGATGCCGGACTCGGCAACGGAGGCCTCGGCCGACTTGCAGCCTGCTTCCTGGATTCACTGGCCACCCTGGAGATCCCCGCCTACGGCTACGGCATCCGTTACAACTACGGAATCTTCCGCCAGCAGATCAAGAACGGCTGGCAGGCCGAACAACCCGACAACTGGCTGCGTGATGGAAACCCCTGGGAAGTGCTGCGACCCGATGTAGTCTACCCGGTGCAATTCGGAGGCGAAGTGCAAGTCATCCGAGAACGGGGCAAGGACCAATTCAAATGGATTGGAAGCGAGATCGTGCAAGGCATCGCATATGATATCCCCATCATCGGGTACGGCTGCAAGACAGTGAACACCTTGCGTTTGTGGTCTGCAAAGAGCCCTGAGGAGTTCAACTTCCATGAGTTCAACGACGGCGATTACACCGAGGCAGTGCGTTCCAAGATATCTGCGGAGAACCTCAGCCAGGTCCTCTACCCCAACGACACCTTGTACATGGGCAAGGAACTGCGGCTGAAACAGCAATACTTCTTTGTTGCCTGCTCGCTTGCCGACATCGTCAGGCGTTTCAAGCGGGAGGAAAAGAGCTGGTCCCTGCTTCCCGATTTTGCCGCCATCCAGCTCAACGACACCCACCCGTCGCTCGCAGTACCGGAGCTGATGCGCATCCTGCTGGACGAGGAGATGCTCGATTGGGACAGCGCCTGGGATATTACGGTCAGGACGCTGGCCTACACAAATCACACCCTGATGCCCGAGGCCTTGGAGAAATGGTCGCTTCCGATGTTGCAGAAAATCCTGCCGCGCCATATGCAGATCATCTATGAAATCAACCATCGCTTCCTGCAGCAGGCAGTCTCCTACTTCCCCTTGCAGCCCCAGATGCTCGGCAAGATCAGCATCATCGAGGAATCCAATCCGAAGCAGGTCAGGATGGCAAACCTGTCCATCATCGGCAGCCACAGCACCAACGGGGTTGCCGCGCTGCATTCGGAGCTGCTCAAGAAGCAGATGTTCCCCCAGTTCAACCTGATTTTCCCCGACCGGTTCAACAACAAGACCAACGGCATCACCCAAAGAAGATGGCTGCTTGCGGCAAACCCCAAGCTTGCCGACCTGATCAAGAGTGCCATCGGGGACGCATGGATCACTGATTACAGCAAGATTTCCGACCTCGCCCCCTTTGCAAAGGACAAGAACTTCCTCTTGGACTTCAAAGCCATCAAGGAAGAGAACAAAGTGCGTTCTGCAGCCTTCCTGAAAACCGAGAGCTCGATTGTCATCAACCCCCACTCCTTCTTTGACGTACAAGTCAAGCGGATTCATGAGTACAAGCGCCAGCTGCTCAATGTGCTGAACATTCTGCTCATCTACAATGATCTGAAGAACGGCGGCGAGGCGACAAGGAACATGGAAAGCACCACCTTCCTCTTCGGAGGAAAAGCAGCACCGGGATATGTGAATGCCAAGTTGATCATCAAGCTCATCAACAACATTGCGAAGGTGATCAATGCAGATCCTGCCACCCGCGACCGTCTGGCCATTCACTTCATGCCCAACTATCGTGTTTCCATGGCGGAAATCATCATTCCTGCCACAAACCTCAGCCAACAGATTTCCACAGCAGGAACCGAGGCCTCAGGAACCGGAAACATGAAGTTCATGTGCAACGGAGCGTTGACCATCGGTACGATGGATGGTGCGAATGTGGAAATTGCAGAGGAAGCGGGAGCACAAAACATGTTCATATTCGGCAATACCGAAGAACAAATTGCCAAGCTCAGCCATACCTACGATCCTTTCTCGGTTGTCATGGCGGACGAGGAAATCAAGAAGGCAATCGACTTGCTGTTCAGCGGATACTTCAATGTCAATGAACCGAACATCTTCGAACCGCTGCGCAGAAGCCTCTTCGAGGAAGGCGACCGCTACTACCACTTTGCAGATTTGAGAATGTACAGCGAAGCCCATCGGGCGGCGAGGGAACTCTATGCACAGGACAGCATGGAGTGGAACCGACGAGCAGTGATTAATGTTGCCTCGAGCGGGAAGTTCTCCAGCGACCGGACAATCTCAGAGTACGCCAGGGATATATGGGATATCCAGCCGTGTCCCGTTGCCAAGAATACCGATGAGGACACCGCCCTTCAGGATGCAAAAAAGCGCCCGTAGGAGGGTCCGCCGACGTAGGAATATCACCTCGATGGTCGGGGTGATATTTTTTCATCACCCTGCAATATTATATTTTCTTGCTCATATTGTACTTAGTAATTTGTTATCAAATATAGTATATTTTAATGACATATTCTCGCCACTCTCCCTTGTCCCTTGCTATATTCATAGCATGTCAAAATTCTGGGATAGAGTGAAAATACTGATGCGTGCACCTTCGGTTGTCGATTTGGCCAACCAACTTGAGGTGAAGCGGAGCACTCTCTCCAGCTGGATACATACCGACAGGCGCCCCCCAATGAGCGTTTTGCTCAAGATATCCGAGAAAGTGGGAGTCACCATCGAACAGCTGGAGTATGGATTGGATTACAAACTGCAGGACGAAGAAGAAGCCGCCGAAGATATCCCAACCTGTAAAAAGGAGCTCAAGATATGGATTGACGACCTTGAGCCTCAGGAATTACTCATCCTCAGACCTCTTATTTCATATCTTAGAAACCAATCCCTTGTACGAAAGACTTGATCATCGGAGACGCCAACGCCAAGAGAGGAGCGATGACCATGGCAGGAAGGAAGTTGCCGGTCCTGCTCTTGCGGATATCGAGCAGGCCGAAGCCGATCATCATCAACAGCACCCCGCCTACAGCTGCCAGTTCGTTAATCCCCGTTTCCCCGAGAACCGGAGCGATGGCCCCGCCGGCAAGCGTGAAAAATCCCTGATACACCAGGATGAACAAGGCACTTGCCATTACTCCGGGACCGTAAGCAGCGCTGAAGATGATTGCCATGCATCCATCCATGATCGACTTGACCAGAATCAGCTGATAATCGCCGACTGTCCCAGCCTGGATGGACCCTACCACGGTCATGGCACCACTACAGAACAAGAGAGACGCATTGAGAAAGCCCAAGGCAAAATTGCGGGCGCTCTCAGCGCTGCCTTTCCCTCTGGACAGTCTTCTTTCCATCCAGGTGCCAAGGGAGAGCACTCCATCCTCGATTCTCAAGGCGTAGCCGATAAAACCTCCAATCACTACGGAAAAGAGCAGAATCAGATAGGATCCCGTCTGCATCGCCATGGAGATGCCAATGACCAGAGTGACCAACCCGGAAGAGGTGAATACAACCTCCTGATAGGAAGCCTTGAGCTTGTTCTTCACCAGCAATCCAAGCAAAGACCCGACAATGACCATGAGGGCGTTGAAATAGGTAGCAATCATAATGGCACCGAGTATAATGGTTTTGGAATACTCACTCAAGGAAGCAGCATGCAAAATCTCTTGTTGGCCGCAGGGCTTGGTTTACGCAGTGAAGGAAAGAAGCTGTTGCTTCCCTATCGGGGAGCACCATTGGTCCATCACGCGGTACAACAGTCCCTGCTTGCAGATCTCTTCACGGTGGTGGTCACAGGGTACAGGGCTGATGAAGTTCGAGCTGCCATCGAAGACCTCGCCTGCGACACGCTTTTGATCGTTCACAACCCGGATTACGAGCAGGGGCAAGGTACATCCACCCGCGTTGGAGCATGCCACCTCAGAGAGGCTGAAAGCTTTTTCATCTCCCTTTCCGACATGCCCCTCATCGAGGCGAGACACTACCGTCACCTGGCCCGCTATGCAACGCACGCGGCCGTCAGGCCCAGGTACAAAGGCAGACTGGGCCATCCGGTGCTTCTTCCCCCATCATTTCTTTCGATCATCAAAAACCAAGACGGTCCATTTGCCATGCGCAGCCTGCTCTCATCCTACGAGGTGCAGGCGATCGATGTGGAGGATGAAGCCTACATCCTCGACATCGACACCCTGGATGAGTATCGGGCACTGGTCGCTAGCGGGCGACCACCTCAGAGCCCTCCATCGTAAGGTGAATGGAAGCGCCGGGGGCAAAGCTGCCATCGAGCAACTTGACCGACAAGGGATCTTCCACCATCCGCTGGATCGCCCGTTTCAGCGGTCTGGCCCCGAATGCAGGATCATAGCCCTCGCGATACAGTGCATCCACCACCGCATCATCCCAGCTCAGGGAGAATCCCCGCTTCTCCAGGCGATGCTGCAGTTGCTTCAGTTGCAGGACCACAATCTTGCGGACCTGTTCCTCTCCCAACCGTTCAAAGACGATGATTTCATCCAGACGGTTGATGAACTCGGGCTTGAAGGAGTTGTGGATGATCTGGTTTACCATGCTCACCCCTTCTGCATGACTTGCGGCACTCAGCAGTTGCTGACTGCCCAGGTTGCTCGTCATGATGATGACTGAGTTGGTGAAGTCGACCACCCGGCCCTGACCGTCGGTCAATCGGCCGTCGTCAAGCAACTGCAATAGGACGTTGAAGACATCAGGATGCGCTTTCTCGATCTCATCAAAGAGAATCACCGAGTACGGCCTTCGCCTGACCACCTCGGTAAGCTGACCTCCTTGGTCGTACCCGACATACCCCGGAGGAGCTCCGATGAGGCGGCTGACGGAAAACTTCTCCATGTACTCGCTCATATCAATGCGGGTCAAAGCCTTCTCGTCGTCAAAAAGCAACTGGGCAAGCACCTTGGCCAGCAGGGTTTTCCCGACACCGGTGGGACCTGCGAACAGGAACGTCCCCAGCGGCTTGTGTTCATCAGAGATGCCTGCCTTATTTCGCCTGATGGCATTGCTGACCGCCTCGATTGCCTGCTTCTGGCCGACCACCTGCTCTGAAAGCGCCTCTTCCAAGTGCAAGTATTTGGCCATCTCACTACCCTTCATTTTCGCAACGGGAACCCCTGTCCAGTTACTGACAATGCGGGCGATATCATCCTCGCTCACCTCTTCACGCAACATTTGGTTGCCCTCGCTCTGTATGGCGGCAAGCTGCTGGTTCATCCGCTCAATCTCACTGACAAGTTCAGGAATCTGGCCGTGCTTGATCTGGGCCGCCTTGGCAAGGTCGCCTTCACGCTCAGCGCGCTGCTCTTCCAGGTTCAACTGCTCCAAGCGGGCTTTGCTCTCGCGCAGCTTGGCGATGAACGAGCGCTCGTTGACCCACTGCAGATGCATGGCATCGCGCTTGTTCTTCAAGTCGCCAAGTTCCTTGTGCAGCTTCTTACGACGCTCCTCGCTGGCTTTGTCGGTCTCGCGGCTGAGTGCCTGGTCCTCGATATTCAGCTGCAGTATCCTGCGCTCGATCTGGTCAAGCTCATCAGGTTGGCTCTCAATCTCCATTTTCAGCTGGCTTGCAGCTTCATCCACCAAATCAATGGCCTTATCAGGAAGATACCGGTTGGTGATGTAGCGGTTGCTCAACGTAGCAGCCGCCACCAGCGCCTCATCCTTGATCCGCACACCGTGGTGTACTTCATAGCGCTCCTTAAGCCCACGAAGTATGGCAATCGTCGACTCTACCGACGGCTCCTTGGTATATACCGGCTGGAAGCGCCGCTCCAACGCCTTGTCGGGTTCGATGTACTTTCGGTACTCATCCAAGGTGGTTGCCCCGATGGTGTGCAGCTCACCCCGGCTGAGAGCCGGCTTGATGAGGTTCGAGGCATCGGTGGAACCTTCACTGGCCCCCGCCCCGACGATGGTGTGCAATTCATCGATGAACAGGATGATCCCCCCTTCGCTGGACGTCACTTCCTTTATCACTGCTTTCAGGCGTTCCTCGAACTCTCCCCGAAACTTCGCTCCTGCGACCAAGGACCCGACATCGAGACTGAGCAGGCGTTTATGCTTCAAGGATTCCGGGACATCCCCCGAGGAGATGCGCAGGGCGAGCCCCTCGACGATGGCGGTTTTTCCCACACCGGGTTCACCGATGAGAACCGGATTGTTCTTGGTCTTTCGTGAAAGCACCTGCATGAGGCGACGAATCTCCTCATCCCGGCCGATGACCGGATCGAGTTTGCCCTGGCGGGCAAGCGCTGTCATATCCCTGCAGTACTTCTCCAGGGCCTGGTAACGGCTCTCCGGATCCTCGCTCTGGATCGACTGATTCCCCCGGATGGACTGCAACGCCTGCATGACCGAATCCTTGGTCAATCCCAGGCTTTTGAGCGCCTTGCCGACTTGGCTTGAGTCTTGGATAACGGCAAGCAAGACGTGTTCGGCACTCAGGTATTGGTCTTTAAATTCAGAGGCAATCTTGTCCGCAGCATACAACTGGTTGCCCAATTGCGCTGAAATCGAACGTTGGACGTTCGACCCATAGGCTTTGGGAAGCCGGTTGAGCAGACTCTCCACCTTCTCTTTCACCTGCTTGTGCGGTACACCAAGCCGCTCAAGAAGTGGAGGCAGCAACCCATCCTTCTGGTCCAAAAGGGCCAGAATCAGGTGCTCGGTGGTGATCTCGGCATTACCGTGTTCGTTGGCAAGCATGTCTGCGTCAGCAATTGCTTGACGCAATTTAATAGTCATTTTATCTAAATTCATGGATACTCCTCACCTTCAGGCATGAAGCAACCCGGCCTTGATGTGGGCCTCGTCCTGTACCTACCCAATATACTGAAGTTTTGCCTTATCGACTAGGAAGTGCCTTGGCACTATAGAATTCCAGATAGGTGCTGACCAGATTTTTGGAGTGCTGCATATCAAAAGTATCGAGAAAAGCGACTTGGAAGCAGGAGGACTCGAGCAACAACAACAGATGGTCGGCAACCCGGTTCACATCGCAAGCTATGATGTCCCCTTCCTTGATGCCCATCCGCAACAGTCGTTTGAACAGGATGGTAAGCTTGGCGGTACGGCGCAGGATGATCTCATTGAAATCCCTGCCTTCCTTCTTCATTTGCAGCATCACATCGACCAAGCTGGTCAGCTCTCCCTCATTTTCACTGGCTGTCTGCATGATATCCAGGCAGATGTTGGTGATCCGTGCAACGTAGTCCTGGTCGGTCGACCACGCAAAGGAAGCGTACTTGTTGAACATCCGCCCGGTAACCAGCTTTACGGCATAGTAATAAATTTCTTCCTTGTCCTTGAAGTATTGATAGATGGTGGGCCTGGAAATACCGCACTCGGTGGCGATCAAGGAGAGATTGGAGTCACGATACCCCTCCCGTGCAAACACTTTCAGCGCTGTTTGCAGGATTTTCTCCTTTCTCTGCTCATGATCTATCTTCTTGGGCATGCGTCTCTCAACTCCCTGGTTCGGCTATAAAACTATTGTTACTGAACAATATATCATTATAATGTAAAAAACACTAGAATGGATTTGGAGATTCAGCATGGTTTTATCTCTCCTTGCAGGTATTGTTCTGCTTTTGCTGCTCATCATGACCGCCCGCGCCCTCATGCAGGACCATTCGAGGACACCCGTCAGGCCCAAGGTCCGCACCATCGAGGCACAGGGAACTATAGCGGTGCTCAGTTCGGCTGTGCAGTGCAAAACCATCTCCCACCTCGATCCGACCCAAACCGATTGGAATGAGTTTACGCGACTGAAAGACATCTTTGCACAGTCCTTTCCTCTTTGCGAAACGTTCAGCATCGCCTCTGGCGCAGGACCCTACAACCTTGTGTACTGTTTCCCCGGCGAGGATCAGCAGGCTCTCCCGATTCTCCTCACCGCACACCTTGATGTTGTGGGAGCACAAGACCAGGCATGGACGCACCCGCCGTTTTCCGGGACTGTCGAAGGTGGATATCTCTACGGCAGAGGGAGCTTTGATTGCAAAATCCAGGCAGTTGCCATCCTCACTGCATTTGAGTCGCTGCTCTCCGAGGGCAAGAAACCAAGCAGGACATTCTACGTCGCCTTCGGTTGCGATGAGGAGTGCAATGGTTCGCTAGAGGGAGCCAGCACCATCGCTTCCTATTTTGAAAAACAGAACGTACATTTTGCCTACGTCCTCGATGAGGGAGGAGTGGTCAGCCAACGCTACATCAAGGGTTTTGAACAGGACATTGCAGTGGTGGGAGTAGCTGAGAAAGGGTACATGGATGTACAGTTGTCGGCACAATGCAGTGCAGGGCACTCTTCCACTCCCTCCTTTCCCACAGCTTTGGGGAGGGTCGGTCGGGCTGCCTATCGTCTGGAGAGGAAATCCATGCCTGCCAAGCTCACAGCCCCTGTCAAGGCAATGCTGGAATCTCTGGGTCGGCAGGGGGTTTTTGCATACCGGCTTCTTTTTCTGAATGCCTGGATCACCAAACCCATTCTGCTGTGGGTCTTCAGCAAGAATCCCACCCTCAACGCGCTGGTCAGGACAACAGTCGTCCCAACGATGATTGAAGCAAGCGACAAGAGCAATGTCATCGCCGAACAAGCCACGGCAATGGTCAATGTCCGGCTGCTGCCGACCCAGACGCAGGAAGAAGTGCTTGGATGGATGAAGAAAGTCATCGGCGATCCTGCAGTCAAGCTCAAGGTGGTCCGCTTCACCCCTGCATCCGAGGTGAGCCCTGCCGAGGGCGAGGCGTTCTCCCACCTTGCAAGTACCATCACGGCCTGTTTCAGAGATGCCGTGGTGACTCCCTATCTGATGCTCGGAGCCACCGATGCACGCAAGTATCAGAACCTGAGCAACCATATCTATCGCTTTACTCCGGTACGCATGGACAAAAGCGAGGTCGGACGCATGCATGGAGTTGATGAGCGCATCAGCGAAGAGAACATCCAGCTTGCCGTAACCTTTTATGCAACATTGGTCCAAAGCTGAATATGCAAAGACCCCACACGAGTGCGGGGTCTTGCATGTACAGGACAGGTTGTTTCAACCGTTTATTTAATCTTTACTTCAATGGCCTTGGGCTTTGCAATTTCCTTCTTGGGAAGCGTGAGCTTGAGAAGCCCGTCAGAGAAATGTCCTTCAATCTTCTCCTCGTCCACATCCTCAGGAAGGGTGAAGGCGCGCTCAAAGCTCTGGTAGTAACGCTCGGAGACAAGTCTCTTCTTGTCCTTGTCCTCCTTCTTGCTCTGCTTGGTGGAGCTCAGCTTGAGCACATGCTTCTCGACATTGACCTTGACTTCCTCCTGCTTGTAGCCCGGGAGCTCAGCTTCCAAGATATATGCATCGTCGTTCTCGACAATGTCGACTGCAGGGAAGCGGGAGGGCATCAGGCCCCAGTCGCCGAGTATGTTGTTGAACAGTGAGTCAAATGCAGACTCCATCGGGGAATCGTAATCACGTCTTGCTAAATATTTCATAGTACACCTCCGTATTTTGTTGTATTATATTTTCTCCCTTTTCGGGTTCGCCAATATATATGCAACAAGCGTGCCAAGTTTACTAGAAAAAATATTTTGGACTTCTAATTGTTTATATTATTTATAATTATGTATTTTTAACTAAAAATATAAACCTACAAAAGTATGCGAATGGGACAATCCGATCCCCCCCATGAACAAGACTTATTCGACATTGAGTCAATTTGACACACCTAAGCCATCATGACTCCCCCAAACTGGTTCATCAAGAGCCACCCTGCGGAAATTTCTCATCACAACTCTCTTATTTGCATATAATTATCTTTCTATTCGGCTTGTTACTCTTCTACAACACAACCTTTGCCTGTCCCACTCGAGAAGACCAAAACAATCAAAGAATCAGAGTATACCCGTCATAGTGGCAACCATGACGGCCTTGATCGTATGCATACGGTTCTCAGCTTCGTCAAATACCACCGAGTGCTTGCTGCAAAAGACCTCGTCGGTCACTTCAAGTTCAGTCAAGCCGAACTGTTCGTGAATCTGCTGTGCTACAGCGGTATTAAGGTCATGGAAGGAGGGCAGGCAGTGTTCGAACAACACATCGGGATTGTCTGAAGCCTGCAGAACATCCATCGTCACCTGATAGTCCTTCAAGAGGGCAATCCTGGTTGCCGTCTGGTCCTCCTCACCCATCGAGACCCAGACATCGGTGTAGATGACATCCACCCCCTTCACCGCCTCAACGATATCAGAGGTTACCGAAATCATGGCGCCGGAAGCCTTGCAATCCTCCTGTAGCCCGGCAATCAGGCTACTAGACGGAAACAGCTCCTTCGGTGATGCAATGCGGTACTCCATACCCAGCTTGGCCGCCCCGATCATCAGCGCATTGGAGACATTGTTGCGCCCATCACCGATATACGCAAACTTCAGGTCCTTGGGTTCTTTTCCCGTATGTTCCATTGCAGTCAAGACATCGGCAAGAACCTGGGTTGGATGGTCGTCATCAGTAAGGCCGTTCCATACCGGAACACCGCTGTGCTTTGCAATTTCACGGATGACCTCAGATGAGAACCCCCGGTATTGAATGCCATCGTACATCCGTCCCAATACTTTGGCCGTATCCTCAATCGATTCTTTCTTTCCCATTTGGCTGTTGGTGAGAAAGGTGACCTGCGCCCCTTCATCAAAGGCCGCCACTTCAAAGGAACAACGAGTACGGGTGGAACTCTTGTCAAAGATGAGCACGATATTTTTATCTGCGAGCAACTTGCCTTCCAGCTTGGAGGGACAACCCTGCCCTTTCTTTTTTGCCTTAAGGTCGATCGACAACTGCAAAAGAGCAAGGATCTCTTCCGTTGTAAAATCCTTGAGTGTTAAAAAACTGCGTCCTTTCATGAGTTCCTCCGAAGGTAATGAATACCAATTGTAGATATTTATACAATATCTGTCAATATTTATGCATTTTTATTCGAATTGCAAATAATTGTATGCATAACTATACAAAAGCCTCCCAGCGTATGCCAGGAGGCTGATTGGTAAACACAATTGACTACTTGGAAACCAAGACTACTTCACCGTTGGTGTAGTGCTGGGCAACATACGCCTTGATCTTTTCGCCGCGTAGAGCCTTGACCAGAGCGACGATGGCAGCATCGTTCTCACGACCCTGCTTTACCGCTACCACGTTCACGTACGGGCTGTCCGAGCCTTCCACGATCAAACCGTCGCGGGTGGCGATCAGGCCGGCGGGAATGGCATAGTTGCCATTGATGATGGCTGCATCGACATCCTGCAGTACGCGGGGAAGGCTTGCTGCCTCAATCTCACGGAACTTGAAGTTCTTCGGATTGGATGCAACATCGAGCGGGGTAGCCTCAAGACCGGCATTCGCAGCGAGTGTGAGCAGACCGGCGCTCTGCAGCAACAGCAATGCCCTGCCTTCGTTGGTGGGGTCATTGGGAATGGCAATGGTGGCACCGTTGGGAAGATCTGCAAGAGCCTTGTATTTCTTGGAATAGAGTGCGAACGGCTCGACGTGGATGCCGCCGGCATTGGCCAGGTGATATCCCTTCTCCTTGTTGAACGATTCCAGATAGGGGATGTGCTGGAAGAAGTTGGCATCAAGCTCTCCGCTCTCCAGTGCTTCGTTCGGTGTCACATAGTCGGTGAACTCCTGCACCTTGAGGGTATAGCCCTCTGCAGCAAGGTCCTCGACGATCAGGTTGAGGAATGCAGCATGGGGCTCGGGGGTTGCTCCAACAACGATGGTCTTGGAGGTTGCCTGCTCTTTGGTACCGGCTGCAAACAACGAGAATGCCAGCAACAGTACAAGGGTGATGCTTAGAATCTTTTTCATAATTTCTCCTTCTCTCCCCCACAAGGCGAGAGGTATGCACAAGAGGTAATCAGCGGCGGGCTATGAGCTTGGCACTGATTTTGTTGCCTATCACCTGCACGATCTCAACGAGAACGAGGATGATTACAACGGCAACGAACATAATATCGCCTCGGAAGCGCTGGTATCCATACCGAATCGCCAGATCTCCCAGGCCGCCTCCACCGATGGCTCCGGCCATTGCCGAGTAGCCGATCAGGTTGATGATGGTGAGCGTCACGCCGCTGACCAAGGAGGGCAAAGCCTCAGGAATCAACACCTTCCGGACAATCTGGAAATTGGTGGATCCCATAGCACGGGCGGCCTGAACGACCCCCGGATCCACCTCCTTCAGTGCGGTCTCGATCACTCGAGCCACAAATGGTGCTGCCGCAATCGACAGCGGGACGATAGTAGCGGTGGTACCGATACTTGTTCCGATAAGAAGCCTTGAAAGCGGAAAGAGCAGGATCATCAGGATGATGAAGGGAAATGAACGCAATACGTTGACGATTCTTCCCAGTATATTGTTGAGCATGGGGTGGGGAATAATGCCTCCCTGCTCCTCGCTCGAGGTGGCCGAGAGCAGAATCCCCAACGGAAGACCCAAAATCAGGGAGAACAAGGTGGAGAAGGAGACCATGCTCAGTGTTTGCAAGGTGGCGTCGAAAACCAACACCCAAATTTTGCTCATTCTGCAGCCTCCTCTTCAACTACTACACCCATCTGTCTCAAGGCTTCGATGGCCCGTTTCTTCTCTTCATCACTTCCGCTGATATCGACCAACATGGTGCCGATCTCGATATCGCCGACTTTCTGCACCCCACCGGCGCGTATATTGAAATCAACCCCTACTTGACGGCTGATCTTGCTGAGGATGGGCTGGTCTGTGGTTCCTCCACGAAAGCGCAGGGTATAGGCTCCCCGCTTCTTCGACCAATGGACCATATGGTCATCGGCAAGGGATGCCTCGTCGATGCCCACCAGGTGTGTCAAGAATTCCTTGGTCACCTCACTGGATGGATTGGCAAAAATATCGGTGACAAGCCCCTGTTCGACGACAACCCCGTCATCCAATACCGCGACTTGGTCACAGGCGTCGCGGACTACTTCCATTTGGTGGGTGATCATTACCACCGTCAAGGACATCTTGCGTTGGATTTCCTTGAGGAGGGCCAATATGGAATGTGTTGTCTGGGGGTCGAGGGCGCTGGTGGCCTCATCGCAAAACAGGATATCGGGATCACAAGCAAGGGCGCGGGCAATGGCCACACGCTGCTTCTGTCCACCGCTGAGAGTGCTGATCGGTGCCTTGCCTCTTCCCTCAAGACCGACGAGGGCGAGCAATCTCTCAACCTTCTGCTTGATTTCTTGTTTAGGGACGCCGGTTATTTCCAAGGGGTATGCAATATTCTGTTCTGCATTCCGGCTGGAGAACAGGTTGAAGTTCTGGAATATCATGCCGATGCGGCGCCTTCTTTGAATCAGGGCGTCCTTCTTGAGGTCGTCCACACGCTTGTCATCAAAATAGACTTCACCTGCATCCGGTCGTTCCAACAGGCTGATAAGCCGAACCAAGGTCGACTTGCCGGCCCCGCTCTTACCGATGATGCCGTAAATGGTGTTGGAGGGTATGGAAAGAGAAATGCCATTGACTGCATGCAATGTACCATACGTTCTCTTTAGATTTTTCAACATAATCTGCATACATATACCCTCTGTATTCACTTTGAAGGTGAATTGCTACCATCATAGTGAAAAGGATTGTATTGGACAAGACACAGATGGGATAAAATCGTGATACCCTATCATACAGATAGCATTTGCCTCCCTAACGACGAAAAGAGGACGTTTTCACGTCCTCTTTTCTCTATCTATATACAACCGGCAAACCGGTGCAAGGCAAAAAGAAGGCCCGGCGGCTAC
>DJGJ01000066.1:0-2178 GCA_002432715.1 Sphaerochaeta sp. UBA5849
TAGGACGTACGCATCAAAATCTGCAACATGAATTATAAAGGTGTCTCAGGCATATGAATGATGTAGATGGGCCAGACGCCATGCCATGTCCAGAAGAATCGCTGGATAATGTGGGCAAGCAGGATATTCGGCGGCACGCCGAGGCACCCGTGCATGCAGCGGGCTCCTCCTCAGCCAAGCCTACCGGCCGGTTCGTCGTCTATCTCGCCTTCCTGGGCAGTATCTCCACGGACCTGGCGAAGGTGGGAGGGTCCATCAGTGTCAGGGCCTGGGACATCGCCCCGCTGAAATCCCAGCCGAAGATCTTCCTCAGCCGCTTCTTGCTGATTCTCTGCGTTCCCCCGATGAGGTTGCTCATCTTCGCATACAGCGCCAGGCACGCCTTGTTCAGGATGCTCTGGTTGAGGGCGGCGTTGCGGTCGCTGAGGGTCATGTCGTCCTCGCGGAAAACGGTGTCCAGGCTCCAGTGCAGCCCGTTCTCGATGTTCCAGTGGGCCCTGATGCAATGCGCCGCATCGGCAATGTCCTTGAGGCTGGTGAGGTAGTAGCGCACCTCGTCCGTTGTTTTCCCGGTGACGTTGTGCACCATGTGCTTGGACACGCACACCAGCGCATGCGCCTTCTTCCAGTCCGCAAACACCCCCTTTTTCTCGCTCCGGGTCAGCGGGTAGAAGAAGAAGGAGCGCTGCTCGAGCTGGTTGTGGCTGATCTCGCTGGTCTCGTGGTGGCAGCCGTCGACCGCCTTCAGCTTCTCCAGGTTCTCCGGGGTGAACAGGGCCCTGGCGAATTCCGAGGCCTTGCCCTGGTTGCCCTTCAGCCCCCCCACGTAGTCGCCCTTGCCGTCGGCGATGATGCCCACGGTCCTGGTCTGCAGGTGCATGGCGTCGAAGGTGACCACCGTATCGGCGAGGTTCATCCTCGACAGGATCTCCTGGGCGTGCGGTATCTCGTTGGTCTTCGACTCGATCGCCTCGCTGTACAGGCACGTCTCCGAATCCTGCTCGTAGACGTTGAGGACCTGCAGGTCCTTGATCTCCTCTGCCGTATCGGCCTTGCGCCCGGTGCCCCGCAGCTGCTTGCCGTCCACCGACACGACCTTCTTCTCGGGGGCCGGCAGCTTCAGGGCCTTCCTGATTGCCGCATCCGATTCGGCCAGCACCCCAACCAGCAGCCCGTTCAGGTCCCCGGGCCTGATGATCGCCAGAACCCTGCGCAGGGTGTCATGGCTGGGGACTGCCTCGCGCCCGAACAGGCGCTTGTAGAGCCTGGCGTTGTGCATCCAGAAATCCGCGGCCCCCAGGCAGCTGTCCGAACCGGCCAGCGTGGCCAGGAAGAGCATGAGCACCAGGTCCCCCAGCGGGTAGGTGATCCGCCCCTGCACCCGCGTGTCGGGCATCCCGCCAAGCAGCTTCAGGATCTTCCTGAGCACCCGCACCCGCCCCTCGCCGTCAACTTCCTTGATCCTGACCGTATGCGAGCCCTGGAAATCCGCAATCTGCATCCTCAGCGTCTCAAACTCCATATCCGCCTCCCAGGTCCAACGGGACCGAATGCCTGGACGCCAGCCGCGCCAGCTCCTCGCCCAGGCCCGCCAGGTGCCAGGCCCCGTTCACATGCACCGCATACAGGTCGGCGCACAGCTCCAGCAGCCGCCGCCCGTCGGGCCCGAACCCACCCTCCAGCTTCGAGGCCACCTGCCGCCTCAGGTTCGACAGCACCCGCTCCTCCCGCTCGTCCAGGCCCCTGTCCAGGTCCAATCCAGGAAACAGGATGGACAGCCAGCTGCCCTCGTACCCCGCCCGGCTCTCCCTTCCCTCGTAGCCGAGCACCGCCCTCGCGTAGAGCAGGTCGGCGTCCAGCCCCAGCCTGCGCGGATGCATCCTGAGCACGCTGCAGACGGCCTCCGCAGCCCGGCAGAGCCCGTAGCGCAGCACCCTGACGGAACCCTTGACCGGGGGCCTCGACGGCACAAGGCCGTCGGCCTCGGTGACGATGCCCAGGTACTCGTCGCACCGGAACACCGGGTAGGGCTTTCCCTCCACCCGCTCCGAATGCCCGCGGTACAGGGCGTACCCGGTCTTGGTCTTCTTCACGTAGACACCCTTGGTCTTGTACCTGAGGACCCACTCTGGCAATGTAGGCATGGCTTCTCCTGTATTAAGTATAGCTTAATACACG
>DJGJ01000066.1:2212-106016 GCA_002432715.1 Sphaerochaeta sp. UBA5849
TTCCCGTCTTGCTTTTCTCTTTGAATGGCAACTAGTTGCTATTCATTTATAGTCGTTTGATGCGTAACTCCTATTAAGGCAATCTTCCATGGTTGTTCGGTTGACAAACATCAAGCAAGTGCTTACTATGCTAATCAGGATGTGTTTGATTATTGGGGGATCGCCGGTTGGCGCATCCCTTTTTTATGAATTTTTAGGAATGGTATGTTAGCAACAGGAATACAAAAAACAAATTTGTTCATGGAGTATGAGCCACTGCTCAATGCGATGGGAATCGCTCTGGTGGACATCAATCGGGTTGAACGGGGAAAAAACGTCGCCGTTACCATGGTGATACTCGCAAAAGATGATGAGGTGAGCGTCGACCACTGTGCAAAGGTGTACCGTCTTGTCTATCCCCGCATGGAGTTGCAGCTCGGTGAACGTGATTTGCAACTTGAAGTGAGTACACCTGGTCTGCAGCGCAACTTCAAGGACGTATATGAGTTCAGCTTGTTTACGGGCAAGCGAGTAAGAGTATATGATACGAGCAAGGATGCGTGGGTCAGTGGAATCATAGCACAGGCCGACCCAACGTCTGTACAGCTCACCCAGGTATATATCGAGGATGCAAAAGAGATGATTGAGACTATGTCTGTAGCTTATGCTGATATTCAGAAGGCGAAGCTTGACTATAGATGGGAGGACGATTCACATGGCAACTGAAATAGGTGACGCTATCCGGAGTATGGTAGCGGAAAAGAACATTTCCGAAGAGCTGGTCATCAGCACCATCGAGGACATACTTCGCGCAGCGTATAAGCGTAAATTCGGTACCGATGAGAATGCAGTCATTGAGTTCAGCGAGGACTACATGACGGTCGAGCTATCCAGCCGCAGGAAGATTGTGGATGACGATAATTGGTATAATGAAGTTACTGAGATTCCTCTCAGTGAAGCCAAGGAGATCCATGAGGAGTGTGAGATCGGCGACGAACTGCTTATTCCGGTGGATCTCAAAGAGTTTGACCGCATCAGCGTCCAAAGCGCCAAGCAACGCGCCCATCAGAGCTTCAGAGACATCCAGAAGGATACGCTGTACAGTGAGTACAAGGCCAAGGAAGGCCAGCTGATCATCGGATACTATCGCCGTCAGCTTCCCAACGGTGATATCTATGTGGATATAGGCACAACCGAAGGGTTGCTTCCCAGACGAAACCAATCCAGCCGTGAAAGTTATGGCAGCAATGACAAGATCAAATGCTATGTCGAAAAGGTTGAGAAAGCTGAACGCGGACTTCGTGTTGTTCTCTCCAGAACCAGCCCTGAGTTGATTCGCAAGCTTTTTGAAGTCGAGGTTCCCGAAATTGCACAGAACCAGATCGACATCATCAAGATTGTTCGAGAGGCCGGGTATCGGACAAAGGTGGCCGTTGCCAGCCGCAACGACGATATTGATCCGGTTGGAGCTTGTGTCGGGTTGAAGGGAAATCGAATTCAGACTATCATGAGCGAGATCGAGGGAGAGAAGATCGATATTCTGCGCTATGACACGAATCCAGCCAACTATATCCGCAATGCCCTGTCACCAGCCCAGGTCAAGGATGTCGTGATAATCGACAAGAATATTTATCATGCAGTAGCCATTGTCGAGGATAGTCAGCTCTCCCTGGCAATTGGAAAACAAGGTCTTAATGTCCGATTGGCAAACAAGCTGGTTGACTGGATGATTGATGTAAAAACACAAGCCCAGTTCGATGAGATGGATATCGCAAAGGAAGCCAGATCCAGGGCTGAAAGCATCTTCAGTACCGATGAGCCCATGTTTGAGCCACAGATTGCCCAGTCGGAGTTTGAGGAGCATGAAGTTGCTGTTGAGTCGGAAGTCGCGGGCTTTGTCGATGAGGACGAGATTGCACTTTCTGAACTTCCCCTTGATTCCATGCTGCTCAGAAAGCTTCAATTCCACGATGTATATAGTGTTGAAGAGTTCATCAACCTCAGTGATGAGGAGCTGGCCGGATTCGGCGACCTGAGTGAAGAGGAGATCATTGCGATCAAGGACACAATCAACGAGTATGTCGATATCGTTGAGAACGAAGAAGATGGAGAGACCGAATATGTCTGCCCCAATTGCGGTGGCTCCATCACCATGGATATGACCGTGTGCCCCAGCTGTGGAACAGGTCTGGCATTTGAGGTAGAGTAAAACCATCCAAGAGGAAATAATGACGGAAGAGAATAATAAGCCTAAAGCAACGTTGATCAAACATGTAGTAACTCCCTCAGGGCAGAAGGAAGAGAACAAGAGCCCCGCCAAGGAACAAGATACAAAACCCAAAGTTACGGAAAAACGCCGGGTGGTGGTGGTAAAAAAGAAAGTGGTTGTGGTCAAGCCCCAACCCAAGAGTGACTCTGAGCAGGTTGAATCGGAAAGTGTTGTTGAAACACCCAAAGTGGATGAAAGTCCCAAGTCTCATGAAAAACAAGGCACCCAGCAACGCCTCGGTGGTGTGCGCAGAACTCAGCGTCCTGCTTCAGACAAGCTTTCCGCTTCCCCTCTGCATAATGGTCCGGTTGTAATCAGACCGACCAATCTTCCGCCGGTGCCGAATCAGGGACTTACCGTCAAGGACCACGCCGAACTGCAAAATCGTGGACCGGAGAGCGTCAGCGCCCAACAGGCTCCCGTGCCTTCCAGTGGACCGCGTATTGCAGGTACGGTAGGCGGGAGACCTGCTCCAGGAACCAGACCTCCGTATCAGGGCAATAGGCCTGCATCCGGCTATCAGGGACAGAATCCCCGGTATCAAGGCCAAGGTGGCGCACCTTCAGGCCAGGGCTACCAAGGTCAGAATCCCCGTTACCAAGGACAAGGTTATCAGGGACAAAATCCCCGTTATCAGGGCCAGGGTGCTCCTTCCGGTCAGGGCTATCAGGGTCAGAATCCCCGTCCTTCAACTCCTTATCAAGGAACACAGCCTCCCCGTCAGGGTGGTTATCAGAGTCGGCCTCCGTATCAGGGACGTCCTGCCGGCGGTGCACCCGGACAAAGGCCTGCCGGTCAAGGCGGCTTCAGGGGGCAAGGTGCCGGTGGGGCGAGACCTCCCTTCGGACAGCGCCCCGGTGCCGGTCAACGACCCGGCTCAGCTCCCGGATCGCAGGATATGGACACGCTGAATCAGCGCACACCCAAGAAGACCTTTACCAAAAAGAAGGACCAGGCTTCCTATAAGAAGCGGAATGCCGAGGAAGAGAAGGAATTCCAGATCCAGAGAAGGAAGGAACAGGCTGCAGCAAAGCTGGCATCCGTTCCCAAGACCATTGATATGATGGAAGTCATCACAGTCAGTGACCTTGCCAAGAAAATGAATCTGAAAGCGAGTGAAATCATTGCCAAGCTGTTCAAGATGGGAATGATGGTCACCATAAACCAACAAATCGACTTCGAGACTGCTGAAATCATCTGCAGTGAGTACAACTGCAAGGTTCATCTTGTTTCGTTGTACGATGAGACGTTGATCGCCAGTGAACCGGATAGTGAAGAGAATTTGGTTGATCGCGCCCCCATCGTTACCGTCATGGGTCACGTTGACCATGGAAAGACCAAGCTGCTTGATGCCATCCGTTCCACCAAGGTGGCGGAAGGGGAGTTCGGAGGAATCACCCAGCACATTGGTGCATACAAGGTCAACCTTCCGGGCAAGGGAGAAGTGGTGTTCCTCGATACTCCTGGTCACGCTGCATTCTCCATGATGCGTGCCCGCGGTGCACAGGTTACCGATATCGTCATCCTGGTGGTTGCCGCCAATGACGGTGTCATGCCCCAGACCCGTGAAGCCATCGACCATGCAAGAGCTGCAAATGTTCCCATCATTGTAGCGATAAACAAGTGCGACCTTCCCGAGGCAAAACCTGAGCGCGTTATGCAGCAGCTCTCGGATCTCGGATTGATGCCTGAAGAGTGGGGCGGCCAGACGTTGTATTGCCAGATTTCTGCATTGAAGAAACAGGGAATCGATGAACTGCTGGATACCGTTCTACTTCAAGCCGAGATGCTTGAACTGAAAGCCAATGCTGATTGCAGGGCTGAAGGCAAGATCATCGAAAGTCGAATCGACCAAGGACGCGGTATTGTCGCCTCTGTCTTGATCGAGAGGGGAACCTTGAGGCAGGGCGACTACTATGTCGCCGGCATATACCCTGGCAGGGTGCGGGCGATGTTCGACGACAAAGGCCGCAAGATCGAGGAAGCCGGTCCGTCCACACCTGTCGAGATCATCGGCTTGAGTGACATCCCCGGCGCCGGCGATCCGTTCCAGGTAACCGAAGATGAGCGTCAGGCCCGTCAGGTTGGTGCAAAACGACAGGAACTGGAACGCCTGGGAGACAGCCGCAATGTGAAGAAGGTCACCCTTGACAACCTCTATTCGAAGATCAAGGAAGGAGCCATACAGGAGTTCAACGTCATCATCAAGGGTGACGTCCAGGGTTCCGTCGAAGCGTTGCAGGGTTCTCTTGAGAAACTTTCCAATGAAGAGATCCACCTCAATGTCATCCGTGCAAGCGCCGGTGCAATCATCGAGAGTGATGTCACCTTGGCCAGCGCCTCTGATGCATTGATCATCGGTTTCAACGTAAGGCCTACGCCCCGTGCACAGGCTTTGGCCGACCAGGAAAAGATTGAGATCCGCAAGTACAACATCATCTATGATGTGGTGGATGATATCCGCTTGGCAATGGAAGGCATGCTGAGTCCTGAAGTACGGGAGGTTGAGATTGGAACCGTTGAGGTCCGCGACACCTTCAAGGTACCCAAGGTGGGAACCATTGCCGGTTGTATGGTTACCAAGGGCAAGATCAAGCGCAACAGTCTGGTCAGGGTCATCCGTGATTCCATCCAGATCAACAGCGAGATGATCAGGATTTCGAGCTTGAAGCGTTTCAAGGACGATGCCAAGGAAGTAGCTGAAGGCTTCGAATGTGGCGTTGGTCTTGAGAACTTCAACGACCTGCATGTAGGTGATATTCTTGAGGTTGTCGAAACCGAGGAAATAGCCCGCAAGCTGGAGAGCAATGAAAGAATATGAGTGAATACAGTCAGAAACGCATAGAAGCAAGACTCTCCGAGGCGATCAGCACGCTGATCGTCACCGGGGAGATCAAGTCTCCCATGGTGAGCACCTTGTGCTCGGTCAGCAGGGTGCAACTTTCGGTGGATAATGCATTTGCCACCGTCTATATCTCGAGTGTCCTGGATGATGATTCTTTGCAGGCAAGTGTTGAAGCCCTGCAAAAGGCAAGTGGATTCATCCAAAAACGGGTAGGGGCCTTTCTGAAGACCAGGAATACCCCGGTATTGACGTTCAAGGCCGATGTCTCCCTCAAGGAGGGGCAGAAAATCAATGCCCTGATTGATACACTGGTGGAAGATGGGAACAAACGCTAGCATTCTTCTCATCAACAAGAAACCTGGCATTACCAGTTTTTCGTCCCTCAATGATATCAAGCGTACCATCGAAGCCAAAGTGGGCCACGCCGGTACGCTTGATAAGTTTGCCCAGGGACTCTTGATAGTTTTGACGGGAAGCATGACGAGATTGAATGTGTTGTTCTCCTCAATGGACAAGACATATCGGGCAAAGATTGCCTTCGGCTCGGAGACCGACACCCTCGATCCGGAGGGACAAGTCATCGCCGTCGCCGATGTTCCCGGGTATGAGCGGATACAGAAGTCGATTCCCTCTTTCATCGGCAGCCTCGAGCAACAACCCCCACAGTACAGTGCGCTGCATATCAACGGGAAAAGGGCGAGCGATCTGGCCCGCAGGGGCCATGAGGTGCAGATGGCCAAGCGTCCCATCACCGTCTACAGCTTTGAACCGGTTTCTTATGAACAGGGAATACTTGTTGCCGACATCCATGTATCGAAAGGCACCTATATTCGTTCACTGGCCCGCGATTTAGGCTTGGCAGCAGGCAGCCGGGCTCATCTTGTCGGCCTTACGCGCACCGCAATCGGTCCGTTCCACCTCAGTGAGGCGGTGGACGCCAAACAGAGGGAAAGCCTTCTTGCCTCGATGGGGCAAACCGATGCATTGTTGAAACGTGTAGCATCGGTGAGTATCTTTGAAGTAGAGGATGAGCAGGAGCTCTTCCGCCTTGCAAATGGTTCTTTTCCTCGCGCTGTCAAGGTGATTCGCCAAAGTGATGAGGAAACCTATGGCGCCCTGTATAGCACAGATGGAGTGCTTCGGGCCGTTGCAGATATGAAAGAAGGACGGATTATTGCTCAAATCCATCCATATCGCAAGGAGATAGTAGGGTGAAACGATACGATTTCATGCATCTTTCAGCTCATCCCGTACTGTGGCAGCAGAACATGTCTGTATGCATCGGCGTGTTCGATGGGCTACACAGAGGCCATCAGGCAATCATCAAGCGTTGTGTCGAACTTGCCAAAGTCCAGGACTATCAAAGCATGGTAATTACCTTCAATAAGAATCCAAAGATGCTTATGAAATCCCAACCCTACCATTCCAAGCTGGCAAGTGATGCCCAAATTGAGGAATTACTTGAAAATATCGGGGTTGATCACCTTGTTGTCATTGACTTTTCTGCTGATTTCAGTAAACTCACAGCTGAGGAGTTCCTCACTTTGGTTTGTGCGTTTTGCCAAGTCAAAGTGATGGTTGTCGGTGAGGATTTCCGCTGCGGTGCCCCGGCTTCAAGTGCCGGACCTGTTCAGCTGCAGGAATATCTATCCCGATTGTCGCCTGGGGCATATGTTGAGATTCCACCGTTTGTATTGAATGCAGATGGAGAAATCACCTCAAGCACCATGGTGCGTAAAAAACTTCTTGAGGGCGCTTTGGAAGAGGTCCAAAGTATGCTCGGCAGGCCTTATGAATTGGATTTAGTGGCGTATCCCTCTAAGTTCACTGAAGAAGGCTTGCTGTACAGAACTGCATCCTTCATGCAACTGTTGCCTCCGGCCGGTGTGTATGATGCCTTGCTTTCGCTTTCAGACGGGTCTGTCGTAGAGGTTCATGCACACCTTGGTGAGGATGACTTGTTGATAGTACCGGCAAAAGCGATGTGGGATTGGCTTGCTGTTCGTACAAAAAGACTTAGCTTTCAGGCTAAGGGGAGTATTTCATGATTTCCAAGGAACAGAAACAAGAGATCATTGCCAAGTTTGGCGGTGATGAGAAGAACACCGGTTCGACCAAGGCTCAGATTGCCCTGCTTACCGCCCGCATCAATGACCTGCAGCCGCACTTCAAGAAGAATCCGAAGGACCATGCAGGAACCAGAGGCTTGCTTCTGATGGTCGGTCAGCGCAGACGGTTGCTCAAGTATTTGAGGAATACCGATATCGAAGCCTACCGTTCTCTGATTGCCGAACTCGGCCTGAGAAAGTAGTCGTGGTGTTGCATTCGTAAAAATGTATGAATAGCTCCGATGGCTTTTCAGGCCGTTGGAGCTATTTTATTTCAATAGTGTCTAAGAAAGAACGTAAAGAACAAAGAAAGGAACAAGAAGATGGAAGTAAAAAAAGTATCTGTACGGATAGGTGATTCCGATCTGGTGTTTGAAACCGGAAAAATCGCCAAACAGACCAGTGGTACCGTGTATGCCCATTATGAGGGTAGTGCCGTTATTGCAACTGTATGCTGCGGGAAAGAGCCGAATGAAGCTCTGGATTATGTCCCCTTGAGTGTTGAATATAATGAGAAATACTATGCCGCCGGCAAAATCCCCGGTGGGTTCCTCAAGCGGGAAGCCCGCCCCAAGGATAAGGAAATATTGGTTAGCCGCCTCATCGACCGCCCGATGCGCCCTCTCTTTGACAAGGCGTTCGGCCGTGAGATCCAGGTGGTTCCCACCGTCGTCTCCTCCGATATGAACAACACCCCTGATATCATTGCCATCAATGCTGCCAGCGCTGCGGTTACCATCAGTGACATTCCCTTCAACGGGCCCATCGCTGCAGTTCGCATCTCCATGGTGGATGGTGCTTATGTTGTCAACCCTACCTTCAGCCAGATTGAGCGTGCAACCCTGGACATCGTCGTAGCTGGTACACGCGATGGTATTACCATGGTTGAAGGCGGAGCGAAGGAAGTGAGCGAGGAAGTGATGCTTGCAGCAATTGCCGCCGCACAACCGGTCATCACCAAGCTCTGCGATGCACAGCTTGAGCTTCGCAAGATTGCAGGCAAGGAAAAACTCCCTGTCCTGACCCCCACTGTCGATCTCTCCTGGATCGAGCCGGTTCGCCACTATGCGTATCCCTTGATCAAGGAAGCCTCTTTCGTAAAAGGAAAAATGGAACGCTATGCCGCTCTTGCCAAGGTTCAGGCTGAAGTACGGGAGAAGTTCCAAGACCTGATTGATGAGGATTCCAAGCGCGATGGTCAGCTCGCAACCCTGTTCGAGGACCTTGAGTACGAAATTCTTCGCTCCTCGATCCTCAACGACGGCAAGAGAACCGACGGACGCAAAGTCGATCAGATCAGACCCATCAGCTGCGAGGTAGGGGTACTGGAACGAACCCATGGTTCCGCCCTATTCACCCGTGGAGAGACTCAGGCATTGGCAGTAACCACCCTCGGTACCGCAAGTGACGAGCAGATGTTCGATACCATCGATGGTGAGAAGAGTTACAGCTCCTTCATGCTGCATTACAACTTTCCTCCGTACAGTGTCGGTGAGTGTGGAAGGTTGAGCACCGGAAGGCGTGAAATCGGTCACGGTCACTTGGCCCAGCGTGCACTGGAAGCAATCGTTCCCACCAAGGAGTCCTTTCCCTATACCATTCGGGTAGTCAGTGAGATCTTGGAATCCAACGGATCCTCCTCCATGGCATCGGTTTGCGGTGGTTGTCTCTCCCTGATGGATGCAGGTGTTCCCATCAAGAAGCCGGTGGCAGGCATTGCCATGGGTCTTATCACCGAAGGTGCAGATTACTCCAAGTATGTCGTTCTCAGCGATATTCTGGGTGAAGAAGACCATCTCGGCGACATGGACTTCAAGGTTGCAGGCAGCCGTGACGGCATCACCGCTTTCCAGATGGACATCAAGATTGCAGGAGTAACCCCTGAAATCATGAAGAAAGCTCTTGAGCAGGCCAAGCAGGGCAGAATGCACATTCTTTCCATTATGGAAGGAGCTCTGGCCACTTCCCGGGAGGAAATCAGCGAATATGCTCCCAAGATCCTTACCATGAAGGTGGATGAAGAGAAGATTGGAGCTGTCATCGGAACCGGTGGAAAGACGATCAAGGCCATCGCCAGCCAGAGCGGTGCCGAGGTCAATATTGCAGATGACGGAACCATCACCATCTATGGCAGGAACAATGCTTCCGCCCAGTTGGCGAAGGAACTGGTCAAGTCAATCGTTGAGGAACCGGAAGTCGGCCGTATTTATGAGGGAACCGTGAAGCGGATCATGGACTTCGGTGCCTTTATTGAAATCCTGCCTGGCAAGGAAGGACTTTGTCATATTTCCAAGCTTGCGAAGACTCGTGTGCAGAATGTAGAGGATGTACTGAAAGTAGGCCAGGTTGTTCCGGTGAAGCTCATTGAGATTGACCGTCAGAACCGTCTGAACCTCAGCTACATCGATGCCATCGAGGCAAAGTCGAAGTAAGATGGAAATTGTTTCGATCACGGTGCCTGTAGTCAAGCTACGACCGGAAGCACTGCTTCCGGTCTATGGGACTGCAAACAGCGCCGGTGCCGACCTTTCCGCCTGCCTTGATGAGGATGTAGTGATTTGCAGCGGCTGCTATGCCAAGATCCCCACAGGCCTGAGCATTCAGCTGCCGACCGGGTACGAGGCTCAGGTGAGACCGCGAAGCGGGCTGGCTGCCAAGCATGGCTTGACTGTGCTGAACAGTCCCGGCACCATTGATGCTGATTACCGTGGTGAAGTCTGTGTACTTCTTATCAACCATGGAAAGCAGGACGTACGCATTCATCACGGCGATCGTATCGCCCAGATGATCATCGCACGATGTGAACAAGCTTCCTTCACTGAAACGATCAGCTTGGATGTAACAGAGCGGGGAAGTGGAGGTTTTGGTTCGACGGGAGTATAGCTTTGGCTTCATCCGCTCGTTTTTCACTTGTATATCGCCACGTTGGAAGAGAGTATGTGCTCTCTTTTGTCGTGGCGTTCTTTTTCTTCTTTTTCATTTTTTTCATCAACCAGATTCTCTTGATCGCCCAAAGGATCCTGCTCAAGCAAGTAGATTATCTTGCGGTGTTTCAGCTGGTGTTGCTCTCCATTCCCCAATTTCTTTTGTACACCTTTCCGTTCAGCTCGTTGACTGCCAGCAGCATGGTCATCGGCGACCTCTCAGGAAATAATGAAATCTTGGCGATCCGAAGCAGCGGCATCTCCCTCAAACATGTATTCTTCCCGATCATTGTCATCTCCCTAGTGTTTTCCCTTTTGACATTTCTTACCGCCGATAAAGCCCTTCCTTGGAGCACCAAGAAGTATCGTGAGCTCTACACCGACCTGATGCGCGACCTTCCCACCCTCGAGCTTCGGGCGAACAGCACAAATACCATTGCCGATACCGTGATGGTCAACAAGCAGGTGGAGGGGAATATTGTACATGACGTTGTTCTCTTCGAAACCTCATCATCCAGGGAAGGACAAATCATCAGTTCTCCAAAGGCGGAGGTCTCCCTGTATGACCTGCAGTCCTTCATCTACCAGCTCAAGCTGGATGAACCGATAATTCTGAAAAGCGAATCGAACCAGGGTTGGGCTCTTTCAAAAGCCGAATCTGCCCAGTTCTACCTGAATTTCTCCAATCAGATTGCCAGTATTGCATCGGCTTTGCCTTCCCAGCTTTCCATCAAGGAGCTGCAACAGAATATCGAGATACACAAGGCTGCATTTCTTGAAGAAAAAAAACGGTATGAAGAGAAGATCAGGGCACTCGAGCTCTCGCTTTCTCTCTTGCTTGAAGAGACAAAAACTGATGCAAACGTGGATGTCTCGCAGATGGAAAAAGTGCAGGAGGAGCTGAAACAGCTCAAAGCGCAAAAGCCGATCAATTTTTATTACCAATATTACCGGGCTGAACTGCATAAAAAGTATGCACTCAGCGCTGCTTGTTTCATGCTTGTTTTTCTTACCTTCTCGCTCTCCTTCTTCCGCGTCAAGCATGGACGGCTCATAGGATTCGGCTTATCCATGCTGGTTGCAGTCCTGTACTGGTACCTGTTGTTCTTCGCACAGATGCAAATATTCTCCCTTTCCATTACACCGGCCATCCTGATCTGGTCACCGAACCTCATCATGTTCATCAGCGGCCTTGTGCTTTTGCTGCATGCGAGGCGCCTATGAAGCTGATAGACCGACACATCATCAGCAGTATCACCATGGTCGCTTTTGCAACCTTGCTGCTCTGCACACTGATGCTGCTCAGCGTTGACTTGTTCGCAAATCTCGACTCCTACCTTACCCGTAGCATCTCTTATCCGGTAATAGCAAAACTCACCCTGCTTTATGCCCCGGAGGCTGTTCTCTTCGCCCTCGGACCTTCATTGTTGTTCTCGGCATCGTTCTTTCTATCACAGATGCAAGCCAACAACGAAATGATCTGCCTTTTGGGCAGCGGTCACTCATACCGAAGAATCGTCGTCCCCATCCTGGCACTCGGCCTGGTATTTTCTGGGATGCAATTCTTCTTTTCCGAGTATGTCCACATACCGCTCAGCAAAGAGCGGGAAGCTTTGGAAGACTCGCTGTTTGGACTACGCAGCACCTACGATAATCGAAACATCACCTTGCGTGACCCGGAGGGTTCCTATGTGGTTCATGCCCTTCAATACAGTGAAAAGGAGAAGCGTCTGGCCCAGGTAATGCTGGTTCTTATCGATGAAAATGGCTCGCTGAAGACCCGAATCGATGCTGTATGGGCATATTGGGAGGAGGAACAGGGCATTTGGAGATTGGAACAGGTGCGAGAGCAGGAGATAGACACTGCAACCATGGTAGTCAACCAAACCGAGAACCCTACGATGTATGTACCGAGTTTCACGCTTCAGCCATCGTACTTCAGAAACCTTTCCAACGACATCAAGACCATGGAATTAAGGACAGCCATGCACTACCTTGCCAGAATCAAGGAGCTGGACCCCAATCGGTATCCTGAACTCGCCACCGATTTTGCCAAACGGCTCATGGAGTCTCTGACTCCCTTGGTGATGCTGTTCATCGCCTGTGCCATCAGCTACAAATACAAGAAAAATGTGCTGCTGTTCTCCATCATCACCAGCCTTGGCCTGGCGGTCATCTATTATGTCGTGCAAATGGTGACCTTGATCATGGCAAAGCAAGCGGTGATCGGCCCGTTTTGGGGTATGGCAATCCCCATGATTGTGATAGTATGCATAGCACTGGCGGAACGAGTCGCTATACGATAGAGGATACCAATGAAGATATTTCAGCAGTTGCACCAGGATACCACCAGTAAAGCCCGTCTCGGTCTCTTGACGCTCGGCCATGGTCAGGTGGAAACCCCTGTTTTCATGCCTGTCGGTACCAATGGTACGGTCAAGGGCATGTTTCATGAAGATGTCGAAAAAATCGGGTACAATTTGATTCTCGGCAATACCTACCACCTGTATTTGCGTCCTGGACTCGAGGTTCTTTCCCAATTCGGAGGGTTGCACTCCTTCTCCAACTGGAGCGGAAACCTGTTGACCGACAGTGGAGGCTTTCAGGTATTCAGCCTTTCAGGGCTCAGGAAGATCGGGGAGAAGGGGGTGACCTTCCAGAGCCATGTTGATGGATCGAAGCATGTATTCACGCCCGAAAGTGTCGTCGACACCCAAAAAATCATCGGCTCAGACATAGCCATGTGCCTGGATGTATGCACTCCGCCACAGATCGACCACCGTGCCGCGACCGAAGCAATGCATATCACCCATGCCTGGGCGAAACGGGCGTGGGAACATCGGCTTCTTTTGGGTGAAGCATTCAAGGGGAATTTGTTCGGCATCGTGCAGGGCAATTTTTATGAGGACTTGCGAAAACAGAGTGCAGAGTTCTTCAACGAGATGGACTTCCCCGGTATTGCAATCGGAGGCCTCAGCGTAGGGGAGACTGCAGAGCAGTTCGTACACTATCTGCAGTACACTGCGGATTTGGTCACCCGTGACAAGCCCAGGTATGTAATGGGCATCGGAAGCCCCGACTACATCCTGGAGGCTGTTGAGAACGGCATCGATATGTTCGACTGCGTCCTGGCGACCAGGATGGCCCGCAACGGTGCCGTATTTACCGATGATGGGGTGGTGACGCTGAAAAAGGCGATCCATAAGTTCGACCAACGTCCCATCGAGGAGGGATGTACCTGCCGCGCATGTACCCAGTACAGCCGGGCATACATGCACCATATGGTCAAGACCGGTGAGATGCTCGGGGGCATGCTTGCAACCCAGCACAACCTCACGTATTTCTACCGCCTCATGCAGCAAGTCAGGCAGGCCATCAGGGAGAACAGATTTGCATCCTTCAAGAGAGACTACCTTGCACGATTCTACACAAAGTAGCAGGACAGCAAGAAACAGCCTGTTGATCATGGTCTGCACATTGCTCAGCAGGCTGCTGGGCATTGTCAAGGCACGGGTGATCGGCTCGGTATTTGGCGCCACCGGCGTTGCCGATGTGATCAACTTCACCTTCAACATCCCCAACAACTTTCGCAAGCTCTTTGCCGAAGGCACAGTCAATGCAGCCCTGATCCCTGCATTTTCATCGCTGTTGGGCCGAAACGAGAAGCAACGCTCATTCCATCTCTTTGCCCTCTTGTGCACGTTCCAGAGCATACTCCTCATCCCCCTGGTGGTGGTCTCATACTGCTATGGAGAGCCATTGATCGCGTTTCTCAGCGACTTCGATGCCGATCAAATCCGATTGGGTGGACAATTGCTGCCATTCTTCATGGTCTATCTCGCCACCATCAGCCTGGCTTCCATATTCAACGGGGTCCTGCAAGCGCATCAGAATTTTTTGCATGCCTACCTCTCTCCCTTGTTTTTTTCCCTGTGCGTCATATTCGGGGTATGGTTTTTGTCAGAGCGTTTCCAAGCGATGAGCATGGCGTATTCTGTGCTTGCCGGAGGGCTGTTGCAAGGCAGTTACTCCTACTTGATGGTCAGGCGATACGGGTATCGGTTCAAACCGACCCTGCGGACCCGGAACGCCCCCTTCAAGGAGGTTTTTGGTGCATGGGCATTGGTTTCGTTGGGCATGGGGATGCAGATTGTCACCCAGATGGTGAGTTTCCTGTTCGCCTCGCATTTGAGCGAGGGGAGTGTGACGGCTTTCAGCAATTCCACGATTTTCTACCAGACACCGTATGGCATTTTCTTCAATGCAATCGCTGCAGTGAGCCTGCCTTTGATGAGCAGGGCATCTGCAGCACACGATGTGCCTGCATTGAGAACCTATACCCGCAACGCACTGCTCAGCTTGCTGGCACTGTTGCTCCCCAGTTCCATACTCCTGTTCTTTCTCAGCCAGGAGAGCGTCAGTGTGGTGCTGCAGACCGGAAACTATACGTTGGAGGATGCACACCTGACTGCCTTGGTACTCAGGCCGTATCTGGTTTTCATGGTATTCAGCGCTTGGTACGCCCTTTTATTGCGACTCGGGTACAGTGCCAACCGCCATGCACTGATGACTCGCATCGTATTCTTGCAGAACCTGCTCGATATCGTCTTGATGTGGATATTCCTCAAACTTGGCTTGGACATCGTTTCCCTTCCGCTTGCAAACGGAATCTCCTACACCATTGGTGTATGCGTCCTGCTCTTCCTCCTCAGGGACCTCTACCCATTGACAAAGGATGCACAGTTATTCAAAGGTCTTTTCACAATCATTCTTGCCAATGTCCCGATTCTGGCATTCTGCGTTTTCTACCACAACCTCGGATTGACCTGGCATGAGCGTGGTTCAAATCTTGTAAATCTGGCCTATCTTGTTCTTATCGGAGTTGCAGCTCTCTGCATTCTCCTGCTCTCCTACAAAGCTGCGCGGATTCCCTTGTTTTCACTCTTGCGTACCAAGAAGAAGGGCGGCGACCTGCAGGGCGACAACCTCATCAACCTTGACTGAGAGCCGGTCGAATGTCACCAGTCCGTTGAGTTCCTGCTGTACATCGGAAAACTGAGTGTACACGGAAGCTGCAAGTCCTTTTTTCTTTGCCGGCACCACCTGGTCGGCGTACAGGTTGAAGAAAGCGTCAGCGAATGTTTTGCGGTCGGTGAATTTTTTGTAGCCAAAGATTTTTGTTTGGTCATCGTGTCCGTCCTCCCGATAGGCATACCCGCCGAACTCAGAGAGGATGACCACCCTGCCCAAAGGGTCGGGGGTGTGCCGATAGGCTTTGAAGTAGACATGTCGCGAACTGAAGCTGCCGATTTTCTGGTCATACCATCCGCTTGTTGGATCGATGGTACGGCTGCCGTCCAGCGACTGGACCAGGCTCAGCATGCGTTGTGTGTCGAATTGCCCCCAACCTTCATTGAAAATCACCCACATCGCGATGCTCGTACAATTGGACAAGGTTTGAATCATCTGTGTCAATTGTTCCTCAAAATCCTTGCGATACTGTTCATCCTGACTGCCGAGCAGCGTGTAGCAAGAATCGGGGACGGAAAATCCTTTGAGAAAGAGAGGGCCGCTCATGATCGGCTGGAATGGCTTTCTTCCCCCGCTTACCATATCCTGCCAAACAAGCAGGCCGAGCCGGTCACAGTGATGGTACCAGCGCAGGTTTTCCACTTTGGCATGCTTGCGAACCATGTTGAAACCAAGCTTCTTGATCAGCAAGAGATCGTCGATCATGGCTTGGTCGGTAGGAGGAGTGTAGAGGCTGTACGGCCAGTAACCCTGGTCGAGAATGCCGTGATGGTAGTAGGGCTTGCCATTCAGGCACAACTTCCCGTCCTCGACACAGAAGCTGCGGATTCCTACATAACTCTCTACTACATCCTCACCAAGGGTTACGGTGAAAGGGTAGAGATAGGGGTCTTCAGGAAGCCAGGGATGCACCTCGTCGACTTGGCAATGGAGTCTTTGGCCGCTCAGGCCCTTGACCTTTCTTTTCCCGTCGAGGTAGGAAATCACGACTTCCAAGCCGTCTTCGTCGGCTTCTACGGTTACATGCCAGCACCGCTGCTCGAGGTTGCTTGCAATAATCAAACGCTTGATATAGTGCTGGCTCACCTGTTCCAGCCAAACACTCTGGTATATTCCGCTTTGTCCGCTGTAGAAAATTCCACTAGCCGTTCGAGCTTGTTTTCCTCGGATGATGCTTTGACTGTCACAAGGATCCTGAACTTGGACGATCAGCTCATTTTCCTGTTTGACCGCGTCGCTGATATCAAATGAAAAGGGAAGGTATCCGCCCCGGTGGCTGCCGATGCACATCCCATTAAGATATACGATACAGAAGTGATCCACCGCCTCGAAGTGCAAAATGGTTCGTTTCCCGCTATCAAGGGGGATGGTGAACGTCCGTCGGTAACTTATGGTCTGGTCGATTCCGACACGCTTCTCCAATCCGGAAAGTTTGGTTTCCGGGGAGAAGGGCACTACGATTGAATATGGATAGAGGTCGGGAAGGCTCGGGTCGTTGGCGATGGCACACTCCCAAATGCCATTGAGGGAGAAGTAGGAGGAGCGTACCATTTGCGGGCGGGGATACTCCGGCAATATCTGATCGGCATCGATTGGATAACGGTTTTGCATGCAATCATACTACCATGGACAATACGAAGGCCCCAGTCTTTTTTGCAACCGGGGCCTTGCTTCACTTAAAAGTCCAAAACAGTGAGTTCCTTGACAGTGAAATCGTAGTTCTGCTCGTTGAGCACAAACGCAAAGCGTTCTCCTTTCTGATGGTTGAGCAACGCTCTTCCAAACGGAGCCGAGAGATTGATGATGTTCTCATCGGGGTTCGATTCCCAAGGACCCATGATGGTATAGACTACCTCCTGCTCCTTTATGTGGTCGAACAGAACAACCTTGGTGCCGAAGCCGATTTTGTCAGGGTCGACCTTGTCCTTGGTGATGACGGTTGCCCGGTCAATTTCTTCAGCAAGGCGGCGAAGCGTGTTGTTCAAAAGGCTTTGCTTCTCCTTGCCGTACTTATACTCGCTGTTCTCCCGAAGGTCTCCCATCTCACGAGCCATTCCAATCTCACGGGCGACTTCCGGCAGTTCTACATGCTGGATGTGCTCCAGCTCCTTCTTCTTGGCTTCCAAGGAAGCTGCTGTGCAGAAGAGCCCGGTGGGAACAACCGATTCCTTATCGATGGGCATCACCTCATCAAAGAACTTGAAGGACGGAAACTTCTCACTGATGGCATGCTTGATCTCGATCTTCTTGCCCCCGGGCAGGTCGAACACGTTTGCCACAAGACTGTAAATTTTTTGGGCGTTTTCTTCCTTTCCTTGCTCGATGTACTTGAAAATGTCATTCTCATCGAAGAGCAATCCCATCAAGGTTTTTGCGTTCTTGCGGTTCTCCTGCACATCCTTCCTGTTGTCGATGCAACGATTGGTATAGTCGAGCATTTGCAGTTTGGTGAAGAGCAACTGTTCTTCGCTGATCCCGGCCTTGGCCCATAACTTCGGTTCGCCATTCTTCAACAGATAGAGCAGGGTGTTGCCTTTCTCCTTGAAATTCTCGACGGCATCCTTATAGACTTTCACAAAATCATTGGTCTTTTTGTTTTGTCTGAAGATATCGGGGATGTAACCAGTCAGGTAATAGGGGAACAACTGTACCAAAACCTTCGGCCAATTGTCGATTTCCTCCACTACATGGTCGATGAAGCTCTTCTTCAGCTCGGAATCCTTGATGGCGGCAAAACAAGTCTCGATATTGTCGGCTCTCTCATAGAGCAGGGAAAATGTCAGGCTTTCAGGCATGTTTATAAAATTCATGTTCTGTTTCTTCACCAAGTCTTCAAGCAACAGGAAGGAGCTGAAAGTGATGTCGGTGGCCGTTACGATCGGCTTTGGGGATCCATTCTCCTCAAGGAAAATATCCCTGAAGTATTTGACCATCTCGAAAAAGAAGTCGCTTTCAACATCACCCTTGCTTGCGATGAAATCCTTAAGGCTCTTGATCTTATCATAGAAGTCTTTCTCTCCTCTGAAGACAGAGAGCTGCTTCTCCTCGTAACTGACGGGAGTGGACCGAAGCAAATATGTGTCAGTCTCATTGTTAGAAAGATCGAAAAGAGGATTGTTCATCAGTTCTTTCTTGGCTTGATTGAGCCAGGGAGTCCACTCCTTGGCATCAAGGATGGAAGGAACCAACTCATTCTTCATCTCCTTGAGACTGATTTTTCCGCCATTGCTGGACATCAGGGTGTTCAACGTCCAGGTAACGTCTTCTTGTACTTTCTTATTAAGCTTCTCACGGGGGAGGACGCTCTTGAGAACCCAGATATGACTCTTGGGCAGGGCCTGCAGACTCTTGAAAGCCATGGAGGTGGATAGCCTTGATCCCTCCTTGGTACTCTGGCCGGCAAAATCGACAATTACATCATTCTCATCGATGGATCTGATGCGGCCGATGCGGTTGGTGCTGTTTTGAAAGACAAAGGTACCCTTGTCAAAAGCGATGTTCGTCTCAAAATCTTCGATGCTGTGCAGCACATCCCGGGTGAAATTGCTGGTCAGGGCGCTGCTTTCCAGACAATTCTTCAATCTGGAATGGGTCTTGTACTTGGTTTTATAGCTTCTGATCAGATTCTCACGGGCAAAGGAATCCTCGCGGTCGAGAAACAACATTTTCTTCTGGCATTCGATCTGGCGATCGATGTCTTCCTTGTTTGCAAGCTCAAGATCACGCAACAAGGCGATTGCGGTACTTTTACTGACGAGTGCCACTTGGTCCGCCACCGACATGAAGTAGCCGAAATTTTCTCCTTCAAGCTCGAGCATGGCGAGAAACAGACTGCGGATTGAAGAAACGTCCTTGCGCTTTATCAAGCGATGCACGGCTTTCTTGTAGAACCCAATCGCCTTGTCCTTGAATCCCTTCTGGTTCGCATGCACGGCAAGGGAGCGGACGATGTCCACCTCCTCATAATCGACCTTGACCAATCGTTCCCACATGGCGAACTTCTCATCCTCCCTGCCGGTCTGTTCATAGCAGGAAGAGAGCAGGCGAAGGGCATGCTTGTTTTCACTGCGGCTCAAAATCTTGTTGCAGAGCATCTCAACGACATTCCACTTCTTGTTCTCCATAAACATCTCAATGAGATTGAGAAGCTGGAGATAGTCATCCGCACCTTTTCGTTCCAATTGAATGGAACCACTGAGGTACATTGCAATGATACTGTTGCGCTCTCGCTCAGCGAGGTGCTTGTCACATAGGTTTTTTACCTCGGTCTTCTGCTCCTCATCCAACTCCTTGATTTGTTCATCAAGAGTCTGAAAGCTGTTGACCGTATAGGTTTGCACCGTAGTTCTTGTCCACTGCTCTTCTTTCAGTAAGTTCTCAATCTCATGGAATCCCATGGCTTCCTCCAACTATATTTATCCATATTCTCAGACGTAAAAGAAACCGGGCAGACCGGGTCATAGTCTGCTCGGGTTTGTCATCACAAGCTACTGTGTTCACTATACCACGCTTTGAAAAAACTAGCAATTGATTTTCAGAAAGGCCTAAAACATATTAACAAATATATAGTATTATTGCGATAAATGACATTGCAAAACCTCTTTCTACCTGCTATAACTGGAGTATGGAAAAAACTTCTCTCATCATCGCACCAAGCATGCTTTCCTCTGATTTTTCCCGTACTGCCGAGGAAGTGGAAAGTATCAAAGCAAGTGGTGCGCAGTGGGTTCATCTCGATGTCATGGATGGCAGGTTTGTGCCCAATATCACCTTCGGTCCCAAATTCATCAAGGACTTGCGCCCTCATTCCGACTTGGTGTTCGATACACACCTGATGGTTGATGAACCTGAGCGTTTTATCACCCATTTTGCGCAGAGCGGCAGTGATCACATCACAGTCCATGCAGAAGCTACCGTACACCTGCACAGAACCCTGCAAATGATCAGGGACTGCGGATGCAAAGCAGGTGTTTCCCTCATCCCGTCTTCGTCTGTTTCGTCAATCCTTCCCATCCTGGATATGGTTGACCTGATCCTCATCATGACGGTGAATCCCGGATTCGGCGGACAGAGCCTTATTCCCTCTACGCTTGAGAAGATCGGTGAGCTGGCTTCAATCAGAGAGAAGAAAGGATACAAATATTTGATCAGCGTAGACGGGGGCATAAACCTGTCAACAGTTGCAACCATTGCAAAGCTGGGCGCCGATGTTGCAGTCTGCGGCAGTGCATTTTTTTGCGAACAAGATCGTCCTGCTTTTGTTCGGGCGATGAAGGAACAAGCAAAGGCATGAAAGCGGTAATCCAACGGGTACGTCGGGCTCAAGTTGCCGTTGATCAAGAGGTAGTGGGCAGCATCGAGCACGGCTTGTTGGTGTACCTTGGGATTGGAAAGGGAGATTCGTATCAAAACCTCACTTGGTTGTGCCAAAAAATTGTCAAGCTTCGCGTCTTTGCCGATGATGCGGGTAAGATGAACAAGGCCTTGGGTGAGGTTGGGGGGCAGCTGTTGGTGGTAAGCCAGTTTACTTTGCTGGCAAACCTGCATAAGGGGAATCGCCCTTCGTATGATGATGCGGCAGATCCCAAGGAGGCAGAGGTCTTGTATGAGGCCGCCTTGGATCTTTTCCGTTCGATGGGTTTTGTTGTGGCCGGCGGACGCTTTGGAGCGCATATGGATGTTTCGTATACGAATGACGGACCGGTCACCTTTGTACTGGAAGCTTGATGTGAAGCAAATACGACCTGAGCGCCTCTTTGTAGGGCAAAGGGCTTGGAAAGCCTGAGGAGCATACTATGGCAAAAAATAAAGAATCGACGTTTCCTACCGACCTCAACCAAAAACGAGAGGCACTGGAAGCCGCAAGAATCCAGATCGACAAGCAGTTCGGCAAGGGTTCCTTGATGAAGTTGGGTGACAGCGAGGAGTCCTTGGACATCGGTTACATCCCCTCAGGCTCATTGTTGCTTGATGAGGCGCTCGGTATTGGTGGGTATCCAAAAGGCAGGGTCATTGAAATCTATGGTCCTGAAAGCAGCGGCAAGACAACGTTGGCTTTGCATGCGATTGCCGAGAGCCAAAAAGCCGGAGGCATCGCTGCATTCATCGATGCCGAACACGCAATGGATCCCAGTTATGCAAAGAAGCTGGGGGTGAACATTGACGAATTGTGGATAAGCCAGCCGGACAGCGGTGAGCAAGCCCTTGAGATTGCCGAGTCACTGGTCCGCAGTGGAGCGGTGGATGTCATAGTAGTGGACTCGGNNCCCCCCAGGCGGAAATCGACGGGGATATGGGCGACAGCCACATGGGATTGCAGGCTCGTCTGATGAGCCAGGCGCTCAGAAAGTTGACCGGTCTGCTTTCCAAGAGCAATACCACCATCATTTTCATCAATCAGATCCGTATGAAGATCGGTGTCATGTTCGGAAATCCCGAGACAACCACCGGTGGCAATGCCTTGAAGTTTTATGCTTCGGTACGTATCGAGGTCCGCAAGATAGAATCCCTGAGCAAGGGAGCCGATGATATAATCGGCAACAGGATCCGCATCAAGGTCGTCAAGAACAAGGTTTCTCCTCCCTTCAAGAAGGTTGAACTCGATCTTATGTTCGGCGAGGGGATCAGCTACATTTCCAGCGTGCTCGATGCCGCACTCAAGTACGAGATGCTGGAGAAGAGCGGTTCGTGGTACTCCTACAACGGTGAGAAGATCGGGCAGGGCAGGGACAAGACCCTGGATTTCCTCAAGGACAATCCCGATATTGTAGCGGATTTGGATGCCAAGCTGCGCGCTCTCATGTTCCCCAAAAAAGTACGGGAACCAAAAACTGGAAAGGATGAGGCCAAAGCACCGCCTTCACTTGACTAGCGAGCGCTTCCTTGTCAACAAGCCATTGCTTGGGTATACTCATTCCATGGGTGACGGCAGTGATGAATCAAGATAAGCAATACGTTGAATCCGGGGGTGGGAAAACTTTTCATACCCCCATTTTTGACGGTCCCCTGGACCTCCTTCTTTTTTTGATTCAAAAGAGCGAAATCAACATTTATGACATTCCCATCAGTGCGATAACCGACCAGTTTCTTGCGTACCTGAGACAGGAAGAGATCACCGAACTCTCCGATTTGACCCAATTCTACAAAATGGCTGCCGACCTTCTGTATATCAAGAGCAGGATGTTGCTCCCTGTTGATTTGGAGTTTGATGAGGAGTACGAGGATCCAAGGCAGGAGTTGGTCGAGCGCTTGCTGGAGTACCAAAAATTTAGGAAATATACGGAACTGTTGACCAATACATCCGGCTCAGGGGAACTTTTCATCAGTCGCAAGAGCTCGCAGTTCAGGTTGCCTTTTGGGGATGAGGAGTTGTTTTGTGATGTTACGCTGCAGGATTTGCTTGCAACTTTCTCCCGGTTGATGACAACCATTACACCGAACAAGGTGTTCAATGTGTATGAATCCGTTACCGTCAACGAGAAGATTGCCCTGATGCAGGAGTTGTTTGAAACCAAGGAATATATCAGTATCGAGGATCTTATCATCCATCTCGGTTCACCCTTGCACATCATCTGTTCCTTCATGGCGATTCTGGATGCTTGCAAGCTTCGTATGATCACCTTGGTGCAGACAGAACCCTATGGACCGATCTTGATCCGTCGCCGTGACGAGGCTTTCGCTCTTGATTTCAACCAGTTTTATGATGACGATGACGACCTTGAGCTACAGGGGTTTCCCGATAATCCGATAACAGAAGAGGAAGAGCAGGAATTTTTAGCAGAAGATTCTGCGCAAGATGCAGAATCTGATCGTGCAACTACTGACGCTGGTCGGGTTTTTCTGTATGATGATGAGAGTGAGGTTGAGCAAATCTTCCTCGACGATGATGAATAGGAGCGTTGGTGGTGGATAAGAAGAGGCAAACCGGCGATGTGATGCCGGGTCAAGGCCCCCTCTTGAGTACAGAGGCCCGTTTGTTGGAAGTAATTCTCTTCTTGGAGAATGAGCCGGTGAGCTTGGAAAAGCTGATGAAAATGACATCCTTCACTGCAGAGACAGCCACGGCTGCCCTTGCAGAAATCAAGGAGCATTACGCACTCTTTCTCCATGGGCTTGATCTTGTTGAAAGCCAAGGTTCCTATCACTTTCTCCCTTCTTCCGATTTGCACGACAAATTGCGTTCCTGTTACGGCAAACGTGTCGACAGGCGCCTATCCCGTGCTGCTCTGGAAACGCTCTCCATAGTTGCCTACAGCCAACCGATCACCCGCAGGGAGATCGACAATATCCGCGGTGTAGCCAGCGACACCATCATCAGGTTGCTCAGGGAGCGGGAGTATATCAAAGTGGTTGGCCGAAAGGACGTTCCCGGCCATCCTTGTTTGTATGGAACGTCAAGAAAATTCCTCTTCGAATTCAACTTGAGCAGTATAAGTGCTCTACCCAAGCTTTCGGATATTGACCGTTTGCGGTTTGAAACGGAGACGACACAGGAGATTGAGACAGAATGAAATTGGAATATCCGATTCGCCTGCAGGCCTATATGGCAAAGAGCGGTTGCGGTTCACGGAGGTTTTGCGAAACCCTGATCACCGCCGGAAGAGTGACGATCAATACCAAACGGGTGACCGAGCTTGGTACCAAGGTCAATGAGGAAGATGTCGTCATGGTCGATGACCAACTCATCGAGCCTGCAGACAGGACCTACTACTACGCCCTGTATAAACCACGAGGGTATGTCTGCACGAACTACGACCCCAATGAGAAGCTCTACGCCCGCGACCTGATCGACATCGCCGACAAGAATCTGCTGTTCCATATCGGCAGGCTCGACAAGGAGTCCACCGGCTTGATTCTCTTCACCAATGACGGTGATGTAGCCCAGAAGGTGATGCATCCTTCCCGCGAGATTGAGAAGGAGTACCTGGTCAGCTGTTCCACCGAGGTAAGAAGGGAAGACCTTGAGGAAGCTTTGAAAGGTGTCTACATCGATATCCCCCAGCCGTATCGTATCAAGCGTTTTGAGATTCTTTCCAAGAAGTGGGTAAAGATCATCCTCACCGAAGGCAAGAATCGTGAAATTCGGAAGATTTTCAGTTACTTCGGATACGATGTGAAACAGCTCGTACGCATAAGAATCGGGTGCATCGAACTTGGAGACATGCAGCCCGGCCAGTACCGCCCGGTGTACCCTTCGGAAATCGAGGCTATGCTCAAAGGTGAGACTGAGCCGGTGAAGAAGAGGAAAGTCTCATGGTAGTTGCAATCGACGGACCGGCCGGGGTGGGCAAGAGCACCATTGCAAAAATGATTGCTCAGTCCTGCAACTTCTATTATCTGAATTCAGGCTCTTTCTATCGTGCCTATACCTTCCTGCATATCCAAGAGGGCAAAGACCCCATGGATTTTCCCTCGGTGCTTGAGACCGCCAGACAGCATGTCCTCGCAGTCGATGGTGGCCGTATCTGCGTGGAAGGTGAGGATATCGAGGACAAGCTCCATACCAGTGAGGTCGATCGCTTTGTTGCCAAGATTTCTGCGTATCCTCCACTGCGCGAGCATGTGAACGAGCAGCTGAGAAGAATTTCAAAGGATATGGATGTCGTGGTTGAGGGCAGGGATGTCACTACGGTTGTCTTCCCCGATGCCGATCTTAAGTGTTATTTCGATGCAAAACCGGAGGTACGGGCCGAGCGCAGGTTCAAGCAGCATCCCGACGGGCCGGACTATGAGACGGTGCTCAAAGAGATACAGGAGCGCGACCATATCGACAGGACTAAGCCTGTAGGGGCTTTGCAAGTGGCCGATGGAGCCCTCTATATCGATACCTCGCACTTGACTATGGTGCAAGTTTGTGAGAAAGTGTTATCTGCTATTTTTACGCTTAAAGCGAAGTAAATAGGTAAATTTAGGATCAGGAGAAATCAAGTGGCTGAAGAACAAGAAATGGATGAAAAGAAGACCAAAATGCAGGATATGCTGCAGGAGGAGTATCTTAAATCTCTTGATGGAATCGAAGACGGTCAACTCGTGGCCGGTACTGTTGTCCAGGTAAACAACGAGTATGTATTCGTGGATGTCGGTTACAAGAGCGAGGGTCGCATCTCTCGTGATGAGTTCGCATCTATTCCTGAAGTTGGTGAAGAAGTGAAAGTCGTCATCATCAATAAGGAAGGGAAGGGCGGTCAGATCGTCGTTTCCAAGAAGCGTGCCGATTTCAAGGAACGCACTGATGAGCTGAAGGCTGCTGCTGAAAGCAGATCTCCCGTTTTGGGCAAATTTGAGAAAGTAATCAAGGGTGGCTTCGAGATCGATCTCGGAGGCGAGTACAAGGGGTTCTGCCCCCTCTCCAAGGCTGACGTAGTTCGTGTCGAGGAACCGGAGACTTTGATCGGAGTAACTGATTACTTCATCATCGACAAGTTCCATGGCGGCACCAAGCTCAAGAGCGTGGTGAACAGACGTGAGTACCTTGACCAGAAAATCAAAGAAAATAAAGAGAAGTTCTTCTCCACCGTTCAGATCGGTGACGTTGTCGAAGGTGTGGTCAAATCCTTTACCTCCTTCGGTGCCTTCATTGACCTTGGCGGTTTTGATGGACTGTTGCATATCAATGACATGAGCTGGGGCCATGTCACCCGTCCGAAGGATTTCGTGAAGAAGGGACAGGTTGTACAGCTCAGGCTTATCAACATCGATCCCGAAACCCAGAAGATCAACCTGTCACTGAAGCACATGCAGGAAGATCCCTGGACCACCTTTGAACAGAAGTACAATGTCGGTGACACCATCAAGGCACCGGTGACCAAAATCACCACCTTCGGTGCATTCATCGAGATCGAGCCCGGCATCGAGGGTCTTGCCCATATCTCCGAGCTGTCCTGGACCAAGCGGGTCAACAACCCCAAGGAAGTCCTGGATGTCGGTGATGTCGTCGAGGCAAAGATTCTCGGGTATGACTTGGACAAGAAGCGTGTCTCTTTGGGCCTCAAACAGCTTGAGGAAAATCCCTGGGATACCATTGTGGAGCGTTATCCTGTCGGCATGACACTTTCCAAGCCGGTTGTGAAAATCACCAATAGCGGCGCTTTCGTCAACCTCGAGGAAGGCATCGACGGCTTTCTGCACATCGATGACATTTCCTGGACCAAGAAGGTCAAGAATATGTCTTCCTTCTGCGCAGAAGGTGATGTGATCGACGTTGTGGTCATCCGTGTCGAGCCCGACAACCGCCGGATCCGCCTTGGCGTGAAACAGCTTGAAGGCAATCCTTGGCAAACCCTGCGCCACGACTATCCGAAGTTCAGCACCATCAGCGGTGTCATCACCAATGTGACTGACTTTGGCGTATTTGTGAAAGTTCTGGGTGACATCGAAGGCCTGATCAGCAAGTACAACCTGGTCGGACCTGATGAAGAGTATACCGATGAGGTCCTCAAGAAGTTCAAGGTTGGCGATCCCATCACCGCCATGGTTGTTGAATGCAATCCGACCACCCAGAAGCTGTCTCTCTCCATCAAGGAGCTGGTAAAGCGTTCCCAGCAGTCGGAAATTGCAAAATACATCCATGAGGATGATGACAGCGATACTTTCTCCCTTGCAGACATGATGCGTTACAAGGATGAGGATAGGGAAGACAACTAAGGTTGTGTTCCACCATACTAGGCGGCACACAGCCGCCTGTGTTTTATACCCTTGATAACGGAGATGTAGCATGAGTAATAAAAAGAAGGATTCTGCTGAACTAACCTTGACTGAAAGAATCGAAGGATCATTGAATAGCTTTTTGGCCCGTAACAAGAAGGCAGCCATTATTGTCTTGGCAGTTGTAGTTATCGGTCTGATTACGCTTGGCATCGTTACTTCGGTCAACAACAAGAACCTGCAAGCGCAGTTCAACTCGATTGATTTGCTGGAGACCGCCTATTCCGAGCTGCAGGCTCTGGGAACCGAGGATGAAGGGTATCAGGCCAAATATGATGAACTCGTAGCCGGCTTGAACGACTTGGCTGCAAAGGGAAACAAATACCCCAGCCTCAAGGCTCAATACCTCCTGGGTATGATAGCTTTTGAGAAAGAGGAGTATCAGAAGGCTCTTGACAGCTTCATCGCTACGTACTCGAATGCAGGTAAGAACTACCTTGCTTCGCTTGCGCTGACCAACGCTGCAGTAAGTGCGGAAGAGCTTGGCAATGACTCGTTGGCTCTTGAATACTATACCAAGGTCATTGATGAATTCGGATTGTCAGCCGCCGAGGCTCCGAAAGCCTTGTTCGGACAGGCAAGACTTCAGGAAAAGAAAGGCAACCTAGAACTTGCCAAAGCAACGTTCCAGCAGCTCGCCGATCAATTCCCGACCTCTGAGTTTGCCAAGATTGCAACCAATAGACTTGCCTTTCTGTAGGTAAACGGGGTAGGGTGGACTAAACCCAACCGTGAAGAGAGGAGACAGATGCCATGAAGATGAGAAATCACATTCTTCGTATGGTGTCTGTCTTTTTTCTTGTCCTGGTGCTGGGTGGGTGTGGGATGGCGGTAATTTTCTATATCGATTCTTATATCGATGTTACAGATAATGATACTGAGACCACCCTGTCTGGATCCTATGTAGTAAGAAATGATGAATTCAATAACCTAGCACTCATCGAGGATGATACAGGACCTTCACTTTGGATCGGTTACATGGTAAGTGATTCATCCACAATATCTTCAAGCAGCAGTATCATCAATCTATTTGCTTATACATACGGTAAAAAGCCGAATGGGCGTACAATCGATAAAATTTCGTTATCAAATCCAGCAGTAGTCAGCGCAAGCGATGGATCATATGCATTATTTCAATTCTCTGGCATAAATAGTTCAAATGATTATGCCGCGCCTTTGTACCATGCCACAGCAGTCGATCATACCAGTCCCGAAGACACATTCACTATCACAAAAACAGATGTCAATTCTACGCATGTTGAGTTTACCCTTGCTTTTGATAACGCAAAATTTGTCAGTCATATAGATGGTGGAATACTTCGTAGATATGATGGTACCCAATTTCCCAACGATGTACCGTACAGTGAAAAAGGGGCTTTTCCTGATTACTTTTATTCTACAAATCCTTCGAACGAATTATATTGCCATATTTTCGCTGCCATGAATGTAACTGAAGGCTCATTCTCCAATATTTACTGGACAAGTTTGGCTTATCTAGGGTATCTTCAATTAGATTAACATAAAAAGGGGACCTTCCCTTCTACAATAGTAATTTTGTATAATCTATAAATAATATATATTCTGTTAACTAGAAACCATTCCAAACATATTTGTTTTGATGGTCCATCAATTACTCGACAGTAACCGACTTGGCCAGGTTTCTCGGCTTGTCAGGATCATTTCCCTTCAGAACTGCACAGTAGTATGCATAGAGCTGGCTGACAATCACACTGAGAATCGGGCTGAACAAAGGATGCGTCTGTGGAAGCCTGAAGATTGCATCGGCTGTATCATCAAACGTATGCACATCCTCAAACGTAATAACCAATGCCGTTGCACCCCTGGCTTTTACTTCCTTGATGTTGGAGTCCATCTTTGCGTACAAGGACGGTTGCGTGCACAGGGCAACCACCAAGGTTGAAGTATCGACCAAGGCAATCGGCCCATGTTTCAGCTCTCCTGCTGCAAAGGCCTCACTGTGCGTATAGCTGATCTCCTTGAGCTTGAGGGCACTTTCCAGACTGATTGCGAAATCAACGAGCCGCCCCATGAAGAACACTTTGGTTTTGTTGAATTGGCTGGCTGCAAACCGTTGGATGTCCTCCTGCCGGTCGATGAGCAACTGGGTTTTTCCCGGCAACTGTCCCAGTGCTTCAAGCAGCACCGAGCGTTCCTGCTTTGCAATCAATGCAGCAATGGTGAAGAGACTCAAGAGTTGCGTTGTAAAGGCCTTTGTTGAGGCTACAGCGATTTCTGGACCGGCCTGGGTATACAGGACCCAATCGGCTTCACGGCTGAGCGTACAGCCCACCACATTGGTCAGGGCAATGGTCGGAATCCCAAGCTCCTTCAAGAGCCTGAGGGATGCTATGGTATCGGCGGTTTCACCGCTTTGGCTGATGAGCAGACACACTTCGCCCTCTTTCTGGATATGTCTTCGATATCTGAGCTCACTGGCTACGAGGACTTCGACAGGAAGACCGGCAACCTGTTCAATTACATAGGAGGCTACCATGGCCGCATGGTAGGCGGTCCCGCAGCCGGTGATCAGCAGGTGTTTGCAGTTTTCCAAAAGGTTTTCTATTTGGGTGGGAAACGCCAATACGCCATCCTTGCATCTCGAATGCAACGTGTCACGCAGAGCCTTGGGCTGCTCGCAGATCTCCTTGAGCATGAAGTGTTCGAATCCGCACTTCTCTGCTGCTTCCATATCCCATTCGATGGTCTGGATTTCCCGCTCGATCTCATCCCCATCGAGGTTGTAGATATGCACCTCATTCTGCGTAAGAGTGGCAACCTCCAAATCCTCCAGGTATTGGACTTTCCTGGTATGGCTCAAAAGCGGCGGCACATCGCTGGCCAGCATGGTGGCATGCTCGCTTCTTCCGATGACCAAGGGACTGTCCTTTCGTGCAACCACCAACACCTCGGGGTGTTGACTGCAGGCAACTGCGATGGCATAGGAGCCTTCCAGGCGCTTGACCGTCTCCGTGACGGCCTGCAGGAGATCGCCGTTGTAGTGGAAGTCGATCAAGTGGGCGATGACCTCGCTGTCGGTTTGGCTCACGAACTTCACTTGATGCTTTTCAAGCCATGACCGCAGCTGGGCATGGTTTTCTATGATTCCGTTGTGGACCACGGCAATGTTCTGTGAAACATCGGTATGGGGATGGCTGTTCAGGTCAGACGGTTCGCCATGAGTCGCCCAACGGGTATGTGCGATACCGCATTTTCCGGTAATCGGTTTTTGCTGGACCAAAAGCTCCAAATTGGAAAGTCGTCCCTTGATCTTGCGTATCTGAAGGTTGTTTTTCTCATCAACCAAGGCGATACCGGCAGAATCATATCCGCGGTATTCAAGCTTGCGAAGAGCTTCAAGGAGAAGGGAGGAAGCTTCCTCTGTTCCGACATATCCAACAATTCCACACATGCAACACCCCTTAAAAGGTCCGGTTACAGGTGTAGTAGCATGATTCGTGCTGTTTTTACTAGAGTTTTGACATCATGAACCGGAAAATTCCTTCTTTTTCATGATGGAACAGGAGAGAAGGTAACTTGCAGTGAAGCAGCAAATCGATGCAATCGGCAACAAAACCAGGATGAATGCAGGCATGGAAGCACTTTGCAGCAACGAGGCAAGTACTGATCCGATGCTCATCAGCGCAACCATGACCAAAATATAGTACAACCTGCTTTTTTCAAAACCAAACTTGAAAATCAAAGGATAGTTTATCGAAACAAAGAATGCACCAAACACAAATTGGGTGACGGCGTTTGAAAAAACAGTGTGTATTTCCCATCTGGATGCAAGAAGCCCAATGACCAAAACCAGAAATATGGAAAGCAGTATGCAACCAAGAGCCAATACATATTTGCTTTGTACTACAAGCTTCCGAGAAAACGGAAGCGCACAAGCATAGGCCTCCCACCCGTCATTCTGGTCGTAAGCCAAGGTGGTGAAGCCAAGCATCAAAGGCATCATCGTGGCCATTACTGTATTGACCAGCCCACCCTGCACTCCAGAGAGAAATACAAATATCGCAATGGCGAGCAACATGATGCCGCTGCGCCTTCGCATCAGAAACACATCCTTGAGCAACAACGCCATCATACTGCACTCCTTCCTTTTGACAAGAAAATGATCAATTCCTCCAGGCTGAGCCTTCGGGATTCAAGAAACGAAGGAACATCCTCTGTCCTCAGCAACAGTTCCACCTGAAAAGACCCCTCACGTTTTGCGATAATCGAATCGCTGTCGATATCGGCTACCATCTGATGAGAGACAATGCCCAACCGATATGTTTCAAGCAACTCATCTTTTTCCTCCGTGAATCGGATGCATCCCTCTTCCAGGAATGTTACATAGTCGCAGAGTTTCTCCAAATCGCTGGTGATATGGCTGCTGATCAGAATCGTATGGTTTTCATCCTTACTGAATTCAGAAAGAATGGAGATGATCTCATCCCTGGCCAATGGATCCAGGCCGCTCGTGGGTTCATCGAGGATCAGAAGGGAGGCATGATGGCTGAGAGCGACGGCCAACTGAAGCTTCACCTTCATCCCCTTGGAGTACTTTCGATACTGCTTCTTTGGATCAATCTGGAACTGCCTCAGATACATCTCATACTGCCCCTGATCCCAATGTTGATAACACCGCCTCAATACTGCGGCAAGCTCATTCGCAGTCACAAGGCTGGGAACCGATGCATCATCGACAATGAATCCGATATGCTGGCGAGTCTCGGCTTCATTGCTGATCCGGCTGGAACCAAGCACCGACAGCTCTCCCGAATCCGGGAACAACAGGCCGAGCAGCAGCTTGATCGTAGTAGTCTTGCCTGAACCGTTTGCTCCGATCAAGCCATGTACGGTACCAGTAGCAACTTTGAAATCCTCGATATCGAGGGTAAACGATCCGTAGGTTTTCTTCATTTTCCTGCAGAGAATTGCACTTTCCATCTCACCGTTCTCCTTCTGCAAGCAACTGATACATCATGGCAAGCTCCTCTTCACTGAGTCCGACAAACTGGGCAAGCAAATGAATCGAGCGCATGTGATCCTCGATTTTTCGCAAATACTCTTCCTTGAGCTGTTCATGGCTTCGAGCCGCTACATAACTCCCTTTCGCTGCAATGGTCTGGATATACCCTTCCCGCTCCAGTTCGTCATAGGCACGCTTGGTGGTTATCACGCTGATGCGCAATTCCTTGGCCAGGGCGCGGATTGAAGGCAGCAACTCACCTTCCTTGAGAATGCCTGAGACTATCTGGGCGCGCATCTGTTGGGCGATTTGCTCATATATCGGGTCTGGATTGGCATTTGAGAGGATGATATCCACAACATGCTCCTTCTGTATATGTACAGTATATACAGTAATAACATCATGTCAAGAGCCTTTCTTTTCCTGTTCTCAAGATTGCAGCAAACCAGTATACTCATAACCATGATCGACTTCACCTATGAAAAGAAAACCACCATCTCCGAAGCATTGATGCAACTTTTTACCATCGTCAGGCTGCTTCGCAGCGACCAAGGCTGTCCTTGGGACAGGGAGCAGGGCCCGAAGCAAGTCTCGACCCATCTCATTGATGAGACATATGAGTATCTGGATGCAGTACTCTGTGAAGACAAGGAGGGCCAGAGCGAAGAGCTGGGCGATGTAATGTTGAATGCGATGATGCTGTTGGAAATGCATCAGGAAACCGATGCGTTGGCGAGTATCGAAGCCCTGAACCTTGTATGTGAGAAACTAATACGCAGACATCCCCATGTCTTTTCCGACCAGAAAGTTGCAAACAGCAGTGAAGTCATCGATGTATGGAATGCCATCAAAGTGAATGTAGAAGGAAAGACGCATCAAAAGGATGACTTTTTCAGTCGTGTCCCCCCTTCCCTTCCCCCGTTGGAAATGGCCAATGAAATCCAAAAGAAAATCCGCAAGGTCGGCTTTGACTGGCCCGAATCCCGAGGTGTATTTGACAAAGTACAGGAAGAGCTTGAGGAAGTCGCTACTGCGTATAAGAACCCTGAGGACAAGCAAGAGGACCTTGAGATGGAGTTGGGGGACCTGCTGTTTGCTGCAGTGAATCTGTGCCGCTATCTGGGGTACAACCCTTCTTTGGCCCTGCATCGTTCCAATCAGAAAATGAGAAGACGCTTCAATGCACTCTACCAGCGTGCTTCGGCGGAGGGCATTGTACTGAGCCGGGAGAACCTCGCTTACATGGACCGGCTCTGGGAAACGATCAAGGAGGAGGAGTGAGCCATGGCCGCCGAACCACTCCAACCCAATCGTGCAGTCAAGCATGAAAAGAGCGCCATCTATGAGCGAATCGCCGTGGACATAGCCAAGCGTATTGCAAATGAGGAACTTGCCGAAGGGATCAAACTATCGGGAAGAACAATTCTCAGCGGTGAATACGGGGTATCGCCGGAGACCATCCGCCGTTCGTTCGCCATCCTGGAAGAACAAGGGGTGGTTGCAGTAATGCAAAACAGCGGTGTAGTGGTGAAAAGCCGCCTAAAGGCCAAAGCTTTCATGGAAGCCTATGAGAAGCACGATGAATCGAAGCATCTGCTTCATCGCATGCGCACGCTTTTGGAAGAGCACGAGGCTTTGGACCGCGAATTCTTCTCGCTTGCAAAACAGCTGTTCACCATAAACTCGCGATTCGCTGAGGCAAACCCATTCCCCATCATCAGCCAAACAGTTTCGCAAGCAAGCAAGGTCATCGGCAGGTCCTTGGGTGAATTGCGTTTTTGGCAGGAAACCGGAGCCACCGTGGTGGCGGTACGAAGAGAGGGTGCGATCACCCTATCCCCCGGTCCGTATTTTTGTCTGCAGGCTGAGGACATCCTGATGATGGTAGGCCCCCAGGATTCCCTGCCGCGCATCGAGAACTTACTGCAGTGATGCAAAGAATTGCGGGTACGAAACACCCCAGGAACCGGCGTAGAGCGCTTTTCTGGTGATGCGCAGGCGGCTGGCAAGTGCAAACTTGTCAGTGTCATTGCCGAAGAGCGATTTGACCAGGTTCTTCTCCCCTTCCAAACGGACGGAGAACAAACCCTCCGACTCCTTGTGCACCACCACATCCTTCAACTCTTGATCGCAGAATGATTCGAGCAGCGTTCGGCTCTTCTCGTCCTCCCTGGTCTCAATGGTGTACAGACTTCCTTTGAGATACTTGGCCAACGTCTGTTTCTTGTCGAGCCTGAGGAACAGCACTTGGACGATCTCATAGCCGTCATTCAGGGCCGAACCCAATTTCTCTTTCACTTCTTGTTCCGTCAGATTCTCACTATCGATCAACTCGGCGAGCATCACTTCCTCATCACCGGCAATGCCCACAGAGAGCGGATTGACAAACTCTAGCTTGGGTTTGGGATTGAAGCCCTGGGTGAACTGCACCCCTACTTTCGATCGCTGGAATGCCATCTCAAAATTGCGCATCGCATGGATGTGGCTGATATACAGCGAACGACCGAACCTGCGATAGGTTATCAGGGCTTGGACAGTCTTTGATATGGGTTCCTCCTTCGGTTCAATCACCAAGGTTTTGTCTCTCACTTGTTCAAGAATCGGATCCTTGTGCGTTGTATCGATGACTTCGGTCACTTTCGAGCAGACACCGCAGAGATGGCTGCACGACTCAAAACATCGCTCGGTCAACAAGAGGTTCTTAGCCTTCTCATACTCGTCCTTGAGAAACTTCTTGCTGACCCGCATGCTCACCGAATCCCAGGGAAGCTCTTCGTCAAGGCCGTACGGTTCGAAGATGCAGGTATCAGGATTGTAAGAAGCCTCCCCGATCGCCTCCAGCCACAAATCAGATTTCAGGTATTCGTCCCATGCATCAAGCCGGCAACCCTTGCGGTAGGCTGACTCGATGACAGCTGCATAGCGCTCATCACCACGGCTGATCAGCCCTTCCAGATAACTGATGTTGGGCTCATGATAACTAACCTTGCAACCTCTGATGCGCTCATTGATGGCTTTCTTCAGGGAAGAGAGCTGTTCATAAGACTGGGTCGGTGTAAGTTGGCTGCACCACTGGAATGGAGTATGGGCCTTTGGAATGAAGGTTCCGATGTTGATATTCATCGAGAGGCGGGTGGCATCGTAAATGGCCCCTACATAATCGACGATGGCCTGGTTCTCGACCTGCCGATCGACGAAAGGCAATCCCACCATGAAGTAGAATTTTGCCAGTTTCCATCCCCTGCTCTTCGCCTCACGGGCTATCTCGATGACCTGCTCAAGGGGGACTTCCTTGTTCATGGCCCGCTGCCAGGCTTCCTTGGGTGTTTCGATGGCAAAGGTCAATCCGCTTTTTCGTACCTCCGAAAGCTGCTCGAGGATTCCCAGGGAAAACGAGTTCACCTTCAGGCTGGGCAGGGAGAAGGAGACATGCCTGTGCGAATACTCTGCGTTGAGCGTCTCGATCAACTCCTTGATGTACGGATGGTCCCCGCTTGAAAGCGAGGAAAGCGTAATCTCGCGATAGCCGAAGTCGCTGACATGCTGCTCAACCTGGGCTGCCATGGTGCTGTACAGCTTCTGTCGATACGGCTTGTAGTATTGGCCTGCATGACAGAATCTGCAGCTGTTCGGACAGCCGCGCATGATTTCCACCACCCCATTATCCTGGGCCACCTTGAAGTTGGGAACCACATAATGGCGGTAGGTATGAGATTCAGGAGTGGCAAAGTTGGTATCGATGAAGCGCAAAGCCAACTTCTTGCCTGTGTACCAGAGATAGGGAAGGCTTTGCAGCAAGGCAAGTTTCTCGCTTCTGGACTTCTGCTGTTTTTTCGCATCGATCAGAATCCGGGCAACCTCCTGCAGACCTTCCTCGGCTTCCCCGATGTACACGAAGTCCATGAACGGAGCGAATGGAAGAGGGTTGGTGACGGCAGGGCCTCCACAGATTACTATCGGATGCTCATCGGTCCGGTCACAGGCATGCAGGGGAATCCCTCCAAGGTCCAGGACCTGAAGGATGTTTGTTGCACCCAGTTCGTATCCGATGGAAATTCCCAGCATATCGAGTTCGGAAAGCGGTTTTTGAAGATCAAGGGTATAGAGGGGAAGCTGTTTTTCCCTGAGCAGCTGTTCAAAGTCCGGGGCTACCGAAAAGACACGGTCGCAATAAACCTCCTCCATGCTGTTGAGCAAGTCATAGAGAATACGTACGGCGTTGTTGCTCATGCCGATTTCATACAAATCAGGAAAGCAAATTGCTGTATGAAAATACACCTTTGCAAGGTCTTTGGTTCCATAGTGGAACTCTCCGCCTGTATATCGGGCTGGATTTTGAATCATCAACAAGTCATCGGCGATCATATCTACAATCTGCATGGCATCATCCTATTTCATGGTATGGTATTTGCCAAGCTTTGGTATTTGTTTGCCTGAACGCGCTGATCGGCTTGGCTTGCGAATCGGGCAAGGGCAGTATACAGGTTTTTCTTCATCGTGGCATCAAGCACCTTGCTCTCAAAGGTAGCAGCGTATGAGAAGTAGTCATAGGCGCTTTGAACGTCATGTTGCAACAGGCTTGCAAAGAGAAGCAGGTTCACTGCTTGTTCATCCGTCAAGGAAGTGAATGCTTCCTTGATGAGGGAGAAAGAGGTATTGGACTCAACCAATACCTTGGCATAGGCCAGGCCGTCCAAGGAACCCTGCAAATAGGTGGTGAAGATCCTATGGGCATCCTCGGTTCGTTTGGCGCCAAGCAATGCTTGATACAGCTCCTTGGCGGTTGCCTCGTCCAAGGCCTTTTGCTCTTCCAGCAACAGGCCCATTTCAATAACCAGAGCGCCATCCGCCACCCTGTTTCCCAGCAGGACAGCAAGCTTTGCCGCTGAAACCGATGTACCCTGCCTGCCTGCCATCGCCACATACAAGCGCAGGCTCGCATGTGCTTCCTCAATTTTGCCAAGTCGCTCCTGGGCCAACGCCACATAGTACAGGGAACCCTTTTGATAGGTATGGGAAAAGTCCTCTCTTGCAACGCGTTCAAGCCTCTCATAGTCGCCCTGCATTGCAAGTTGGTCGAGCGAAGGCTCGCCTTTGCGGCATCCGGCGAGAAGCAAACAAAAAGAGAACAGAAGAAGGGTGCAATAACGCGGTCTCATCATCTTCTGTTCTCCTATCACTATCAAAAAAACAAGGCAGGCAATAAGCCGGGTTCTGTATCAGATGATCATCTATCTACGCCTCCTGTTACCAGGATGCTGTAGCAACCGACCCGCAGGCTCAAGACGGACAACCCAACCTGCTGCTTGATTTTGCTCCTGACGAGGCTTACCCTGCCACTGTTGTTGCCAGCAGTGCGGTGGGCTCTTACCCCACCATTTCACCCTTGCCGATTGCTCGGCGGTATATTTTCTGTGGTGCTCTCTATAGCGTCGCCGCTCCCGGGTGTTACCCGGCGTCATGTCCTATGGAGCCCGGACTTTCCTCAAGCTGCCTTACGGCCGCCCGCGATCATCTCGCCTACCTTGTAAAAATCCTAGAGCAGGTCGTCGAATTCGCTTGAATCGACAAAGTCGGCAAGGCCGCCTTCCTCAATCTCAACATCCTCGATTCTCTTGCGGAACTGCTCATCCGCACCCTCAACCTCTTCATAGTAGAGGATTCGGCTGCAGTACGGGCAGAACTCAATATCCTTGGCTGAACGAACAACATTGACGAACTGGATGGGAAGTACAATGTGGCATCCCTGGCAAACCAACCCATGGATGGGAACAATCCCCTTGCCCTTCTTGTTCTTCACAATGTTGCAGAACTTATTGTACAGGTCCTCGGTGATGTCGCCGGCGATGTATTGCTCGCATTTGGTCTCAAGTTTTGCAAGCTGTTCTCTCTTATCGGAGAGCAGGGCTTCAATCTTGCTTGCTTCGTTATCCACTTCCTGCTTCTGCAGCATCATCAACTGCTCTTTTTCGGTGAGGCGGTCACTGAATTCATGGACCTGCTTCTCCTTGACGTGCAGTTGCTTGAGCAGACTTTGTTCTTTTGCAGAAGCATCCTTGATTTCCTTCTCAAGCGCTTCGAACTCACGCTGGGTGGAGATCAATTCCATCTGCTTTTCGGAGTTCTCACGGGCATGCACTGCATCATCGTACTGGATGCGCAGGCTTCTGAGGTCATCCTTTGCTGTTTCACTTCTGGCATGTTCATCAATATATTCCAAATTGATCTTGTCCAGCAGCTCCTGCTTGACTTTCAGATCTCTGGGCAACTTGACAATCTCATCCTCAAGGGCAAACCGTAAGGTCAGGTCTTCCTGCAATTGGCTGAGTTTTGCAAATACTTCTGCTTCTTCCATCATCTTCTCCCTGTATCTCAAATGAAATCCTTCAATTTCCTACTGCGCTTGGGATGCCTGAGCCTTCTGAGTGCCTTGGCCTCAATCTGGCGGATTCGTTCCCTGGTCACCTCAAAATACAATCCAACTTCCTCAAGTGTCAATGAATATCCATCCTCCAGGCCGAATCTCATCTTCAGGACCTCCTGCTCGCGGGCAGGAAGGGTTGCCAGAACATCCTTGAGCTGTTCCTGAAGCAGCGAATACGCGGTCTGGGTGGCAGGATTCTCCACCTCCTTGTCCTCGATGAAGTCGGAGAGCAAAGAGTCTTCCTCCTCGCCTACCGGTGTCTCCAAACTAATCGGTTCACGGGCAACATTCTTGACCGCCTTTACCTTGCTCTCGGTCCATCCAAGCTTCTCAGCCACTTCCTCATCGGTTGGTTCCCGACCCAGCGACTGCATGAGCATCCTCGACTCCCTGACCACCTTGTTGATCTGCTCGATCATGTGCACAGGAACACGGATGGTACGGGCCTGGTCGGAAATCGACCGGGTGATAGCCTGCCGAATCCACCACGTTGCATAAGTGGAGAACTTGAATCCCTTGCGGTACTCAAACTTCTCGACAGCCTTGATCAAGCCGATGTTGCCTTCCTGAACCAGATCAAAGAAGTGCAACCCCCGATTGGTATATTTTTTTGCGATGGATACCACGAGCCTTAGGTTGGCGCGGATCAAGCGGTCCTTGGCATCCTTCATCATCTTCTGGCCGTACTTGATCTTCGTGGAGTGCAACAAGATATTATCGCAGGTGTCTTCGAACTGGTACTCTATCTGCCTCAGATCCTTCTCCGTCAATTGGAGTTCCCGGATAAGGTCCTTGATCGTATCACTGGACAGGTGGAGTTCTTCTTCGATTTTTGCACTCCTGGACTGGGTTGCAAGGTCTCGCCCGAGCTGTCTCAACTCCTTGGCTGAAGAGATGTGAAGCTTATTCTCAAGCTGCTGTTTCTTTTCCTTGTAGGAGCGGATCCTGTTCTCGGCATCCACGAAATCGTGGGTGAACGAGGTGATCTCCTCGGGCTGCAAATCAACTTTTGCAAGTTTCTTCAACAGCGTCATCCGGGTCTTGATCAATGCCTCATCATGCAGCACATCCTCGCCGCTGCTGATCATCTGCTCTTTCTTTCCGATATAGTTTTTCAGGCCCGCCTGCACATCCTTCAGCTGTTCCTTGTAAAATTGGGTGAACCGCTTCTGGTTGGTGACAAGCTCCTTATAGTCCTTTGCGTTGTACTCTTCTTCCTGACCTTCAATCTTGGTGTTGAGCGTTTTGATGATCTCATGGAACCGGGTGATCATAACCCCGCTTTCCTGGATGACATCCTTGATGATCAAGGCACCGTCTTCCATCTTCTTGCTGAGCTCAACCTCCTGATCGGCGGTCAGCAGGCTCTCCTTGCCGATTTCCCTCAGATAAAGACGGATCGGATCATCGCCGCTGGAGTCGCTCTTGTCGGTTCCCAGGATGGTGTTGTGACGGATGTGTTCAATATCACCTTCATGGTCGTCAAGACTGGAAATATCGACAAAATGATCACTTCCACCAACCGCATCATCATCGGTTCCCATGCCGCTCCAGGCATGTTTCATCGAGGCAGGATGCTCGTCCTCATCATCAAGTACTGCATCTTCTTCTTCCTCCTCCTCATCACTTTCCCGGCTGCCGTTCTTTTTAGCTTCCGGCTTGTCTTCGTGATGTTCGGAAAAATCATTTATCAGCGCATCGACGGAAAGGTCATCCTCAAGATCATCCTCAAGCAGGTCGACATCATCCGGTTCCTCTTCCAGGTCGGTATCGATTTCATCCTCGGACGGACCTTCGGAAAAAAGACCTGCAGCAGGAGCCTCATCACTTTCTGTGACGATGATCTCCAACTCACTGAGGGTCTGCATGATTTCATCGACAGCCTCATCCGTGGCATTCTGTGGACCAAGAGCCTTTCTGATATCCTCTTTTGTCACATGTCCGGTCTCTGCTGAACGCGCCACCATATCCTTGACTATGGCCTGCGAAATGTTTTCATCAAGCATCTGTATTATCTACCTACCCTGTTTAAATATCCTGCTCGAGAGTCTTCCTGAGTCTGGCAATCTTTGCGTCAATCTCCGTCTTCTCCCGAAGCAATTCCTCGATTCCTTCATCCCCGGTACCGTCTAGCAGACTGATATCCAAGAGCCGTTTATTACTCAATCGCTTTTTCTCATACGTCCTCAATTGAATTCGGTTCACAGCTTCATTGAGCACTCTTTGCGGAGCAAGCTTGAACTCCTCCATAGTGAACGATGCAGCGACATCACTGCGAAGTTGCTCATCATCAATCATCTGCAGGATATACTCATCATGCTTGCCGACTTCCTCTCTTGCAGCTTCCTCCAATACGTTATACAGTGCTTCTGCTTCTGCATCCTCCAAGTCTTCAACAGCGATCTTGTACCTTGTTTGCAGATACAACTCCCTATTGTTGACCAAAGTCAACATCGCATACAAATCCACGGAAATTGTTGCAGGATTCAGTGGCTTTACCCCCATCTCTCCTGCTGCCGCCACCGGTTTTGCTACGGGTGGGGCGTTCCGTGAATAATCGTCAAGTATCGACGATTCGTCAACATTCAGCACTGCCGCCAGTCCCTTGATCAGGTCCTGCTTCTCAATAGACGACGCAGTGGCGTCCAAATATGGTCTCACAGCGTTAAATACTGCGGTTTTGCCTTTGGGCGTTAGTATATCATACTGGTTTACCGCATTGTTTACAAGATAACGAAACCCTTGCTGTGACTGTTGTAACGCTCTTTTCAGAGCCTGTTCCCCTTCATGTTGGACGAGCTCCGAAGCATCCTTCGCCGACTCCAAGGTCAGAACCGAATTCTCCATGCCGATATTTTGTGCGATCACCAACGCCTTTGCCGTGGCGCTCTGTCCTGCCCGGTCATTGTCGAAGAGTATCTCCACGGATGTGCAATAGCGTCTGAGCAGCTTTGCCTGTTCCTCGGTAAAACTGGTTCCCAAGGGAGCCATGGCATTAGTGAAGCCGCTCTGATGCAATGCAACCACGTCGAAGTTTCCTTCGCACAGGATTGCCTTCTGCTCCTTCTTGATCGTATCGAGCGACTCGTAAAGCCCGAACAAATGGTGCTTCTTGCTATAAATCGCCGTTTCAGGGGAGTTGATGTATTTGGCTTTTGATGTGAAGGTGAGGTCCCGGCCACCGAAGGCTACCGTCTTTCCCTGCCAGCTTCGAATGGGAAACATCAATCTGTCGCGAAACAAGGGATAGGTGGGATTGTTCTGGCTGAACAAGCCGCTTTTAGCCAGCAATTCTTCACTGTAGTGACGCTTTGCAAGAAATGAGTACAACCAGGAGCCATCCTGCGGGGCATAGCCGAGATTGAACTTCTCCCACATCGCCTCGGATACATTGCGTTCACGCAGGTATGCCCTTGCATGCTCGCCTTGAGCGGAGGATGTAAGCAAAAAATGAAAGGAGCCTGCAATCTTGTCATACAGGTCGTAGAGTGTTTCGTTCAAATCCCTTGATCTTTTATCCTCGGGACTCTCCTCCTCGAGCTCGACTCCCGCCTTCTTTGCAAGAATCTTCACTGATTCAATGAAAGAGACCTTCTCCATCTCCATGACGAAGTCAAACATCGACCCGCCCTTTTTGCAGCTGAAGCAGTAGTAGAAACCCTGTTCATCGACCACTGAGAAGGAAGCTGTTTTTTCTTGATGGAACGGACACAAGCCCCATAACCTGCCGCCTCTTGAGGAGAGCGTTACATAGTCCGAGACGACTTCACTGATGGGAATACGCGCCTTGATCTGCTCAAGGACCGATTCAGACACTTTTGCCATACGCTATCCTACACACGAATGATCGGCTCTTGTCCGGTCTGCCGGCGAAGAATCTCATCGATCTCCTCTTTCCTATAGACCTTTCCTTGTCCGATTCCCGGGCATGATGCCTTCTCTGCTTCCCAACTCTCTTCGTTTTCCATTACGCTCCTCCAGAAAGGATAGGTGCGACATTGCCTGGGTCTTGCATGGTAGACCGAGCAACCCTGTTTCGTAAGGAAAATACAGTCGTAATTCTCTTTCTCCAGCAAACTGACCATGCTGAATGAACCCATATCCACCAATCGGCAATAGGTGCGGATGAAGCGGTCCTCATCCATTGAAGTGTAGGCACAAAGCCTCTGTAGATCTTCTTGAGAAAGGAATACATATCCAGGTTCGCAACTGCAGCAATAGTTGCAGCCGGGAACACAGGTAAAAGCCAACCCTTTCTCATAAAAACAATGCATCGGCACCTCTTTCATCATAGAGAACGGAAAAAAGGCCTTCCTCAAAGAAGAAGGCCTCCAAGTGGAGAGAGAAGGATTCGAACCTTCGAAGGTGTAACCAACAGATTTACAGTCTGCCCCCTTTGGCCGCTCGGGAACCTCTCCATGCCAAAAGACAAACGTACATTACAAACTATTGTAGCTTTTGTCAACCGCTGTTGAGAAAAATCTCGTACCAGGGAGTTTTTCACACGTCTTGACAGAGAGTTTTTCTGCCGGTATATTGCAACAGTCCAAGCCGACTTAGCTCAGCGGTAGAGCACGTGACTTGTAATCTCGGGGTCGTCAGTTCAATCCTGACAGTCGGCTCACAAGCATATCAGATATCCTGGTATGCTTTTTTTATTTGGCTCAAGGAATTTCACGCATTCGAGACGAGCTGCGGATCTTCAGGCTGGGTTGCAGGATGGTATCCTCGCATCGTTTTCCGCCAATGATATCCTCCAGCTGTTCAAAAGCCTTTTCGCCCAACATGTGGGGATCTTGATGAATGCTGCTCAACGAAGGCCGGGCGATTTCCGAAAGAAAGGAATCATCGTAGCCAAGGATGGAAACCTGTTGGGGAACGGCGATGTGCTGTTCATCCAACGCCTGCAAAACCCCTGCTGCTACTGCATCGTTGCAGCAAATGACGGCATCGAAATCACGCAGCCTTGAGAGAAACTCCTTTGCCGTTGCATATCCACTGGAAAAATCGTAGCCGGTCATGCAGATCAGCGAGGGGTCAAGAGGGAGAGAGAACTCCGACAGTGCCCGCCTGTATCCTTCGAGCCGGTCCAAAGAAGAGTAGCTGCCGCGGTTTTGTTGGTCCAAATAGGCAAGCATCTGCTCTATACTCTCACTCGGCCGTTGCCAGAAGCTTGCAAAAAAGGCGATATGCCGATGATTGCCCCTGAGCAAATATTTTGCAGCCAGATATCCACCCTCCACATTGTTGTAATAGATGTGGCTTGCACCCTTCAGGTAGTCTCTTCGATAGACGATCAGCAGCGGGAAATCAGGTGGAAAGAGATTCGCAAGCACGAGAGAGGACGTATCGGCCAGCGGGCAGAACAGCAACGAGGAAACACCCAGGGAAGATGCCTGTACAAGACAGCGCACTTCCTGCTCGGCGCTTCCATTTGCAGAGTAGAGGGCAACATGACACCCTGCCTGGTTTGCCTGTCTCATCACACCCTCAACGACCGAAGAAAAAAAGTGATTCTCCAGACTCGGTACGATCAAGGCCATGACGGAGAACTTCTGTTTCTTCACTGCGGGCACATACCCGAGCTTTTGCATCGCCTTGCGAATGGCCTTCTCAGATTCAGGATCGACGTTGCGAGCATGATTGATCACCCGCGAGACGGTGGCGATGGACAGTCCTGCCTCCTTGGCTACATCGGTAATGGTTACTTTCTTGGTATTCAATCCGAGGCCTCCACAATGGAAAGATCTGCTTTGCATGCTGCAAGCTTGGAGAAGAAACCAGGAAATGAAACATCGGCACATTGGGCGTCGGTCACGACAACCTCCCCTTCCGATGCCAGGCCTGCGGCCACCAACGCCATGGCAATGCGATGATCAAATGCCGATGAGACAGTCCCCCCCTGTATCGGGGTCGGTCCATCCACCACCAGACAGTCCCGCTCCATATGCAAAGAGCACCCGAGCGAATTCAGTTTTGCAGTCATTTCCGCCACTCGGTCGGTCTCTTTCTGCCTGACATGCTCCAAGTTTGTGAATACCGTCCGACCCTCGGCCTGGGTAGCCAAGACAGACAAGGCAGGCAGGGCATCCGGGATATCCGATAGGTCGATGGTCAATCCCCCTTGCAACTTCTCACCTCCGACGATGTGCAACCGGTCATCGCCCTGCCTATGGATGCATGCGCCGAATTTACCCAGGATGTCCACCACCTGCTTGTCTCCCTGGGAATCGGAGAAATCAAGGCCGGTGAGCACCACATCCGAATCTGTTATTGCAGCACCCACCAACGGGAAAGCGACGGCAGACCAGTCGGCTGGTATGCTGAAGCTGCCACCGTGGTAGCGCTGCCCGTCTTCAACGACAAAGCGGGAAAAATCCGAGGGGTTCGCAATCTCGACTCCCATACGTTTCATCCAATCAAGAGTCATTTGCACATAGGGTTTTTCCAAGGCATTGACCACCTGGATTGTGGTCGTACGCTTTGCCAGGGGGGCTGAAAGCAACAGGCTGGAGACATACTGGCTGTTCCTGCCTTCAATGGTCACGTTTCCTCCCTCAAGCAATCCTCGTACCACCACCGGAGGGCAACCTTGACCGCCCCTGGTAAGAAAGGCTGTGGCACCCAGGCAGTTGAGTGCGTTCACCAAGGGGAGAATCGGCCTGCGCCGGATCTGCTCATCACCGGTTATGACCGTATAGCCATCGACCAGGGAAGCCACCGAAGTAAACAAGCAGGTGGTGGTTCCCGAGTTTCCCGTATCCACCACATTTTGGGGCACTACAAGATCGCCTCCCCTTCCCTGCACAATCCAACGATGCTCTTCCTGTTGGACAATGGCTCCAAAAGCCCGTGCTGCGGCGAGGGCACTCAACCCGTCACCACTGGCCAGCGGGTTTTCGATGCAAGTCTGGCCATCGGCAAGGGTTGCCAGAAGAATTGACCGGATTGTATGGCTTTTGGATCCAGGCACCTGGAGCTCCCCTTTCAAAGAACCGGGTTTTACGTGAACATTCATGATTGTTTCCTTCTGGGTTTGCTGTAGGAAAGGATGATCGGCCTTTCAATATATACCATGTAAATTACCATATAGTATGCTGTGTATTGAATATTTGTGCAATATTATTCGTTAATAATCACTTTGTGTTCTCTAATTTATACTCATGCAACAAAAAAGAAAGCAAGGTTTTTACCCTATAAAATGTAAATTTACATATTCTCCTAATAAAAAAGCCTCATACGTAGGCAGTTTTCTCAATTCTTATTTCATCAGGTCGGGACGAAGGCGTTCAGCTCCATCCATGTAGACCGGCTTGGTATGCTCGGTGTGGAAGTTGAGGATGAGAAGCATGCGGATGACACGCTCAAGCATGCCATCGATTTCAAGCTCCTGCATGCAGAACAAGGGGGTCTTGTTGCAATAACCGCCTTTGCGCAAACCGTTTGCCGGATTTCGGCTTTTCAGATCACTGGTCTGGGTGATCAATACACTTGCAATATGTGCTTCTTCAAGGCTGTTTTGCTCAAGCAGCGTCCGGTAGAGCTTGCAGGCGGCCTCTTCAATACGCTGCGGTTCATCCCGCTCTACACAAATGGCTCCGCGGATTGCGCAAATGGTTGGTTTATGCATGATACTCCTTTTTTTCAGCTGACTACCAGACCCTTCTCGAACAATGTCTCCAACAAGGCTACCACGAATCCCAAGGCAAGGATGCACATCATTCTTGCGATGGTAAGGAGCACCGGGGAAAGGGGAAATACCCGATCACCGGCCCACACGATGCAGGAGAACACCAAGATCCAGACACCGAACAGCAGACTGGTCCAGCTGATCAGATACAGAAAAAATTGCAGCAACTCGACGAAATCCTCGGTTACGGAAAAGAAACTGCCGAGCAGATACACGAGAAAGAAAAATATGTACAAAAGCAACGTGTAGGTATGCACCCTGCTGGAGAACGCCAGCAATCGTCTTGTCTGCAACATGATCAGAGAATACCATCTACCGTAGCTTGTCTGCAACCGGGAAGCTGACAAAGAGCAAACCGCCCTGTTTTGCGAACACATCCAGAAAGGAATCGGTTGTCCTATTGGAGAGCGAGAGGCTGTCCATCGACAAGCGGTAATTCTCCAAAGGCCATTGCAGCTGCTTTGCGGTGATATACGCATCCCGGGAGAAGCTGGCGGGAAAAAAACTGACCTGCCTGCCGGCTTTCAAGGACTCGAACCGATGATACCCTCGGACAAGATGCACCATCTCATACGCTGTATACCAGAGCTCCGGGGGACCGTATTGCTCGAACAGGGAGAAGGTTGCAAACAGGTGATCCATGCGGAATCCTCCGCCGCCGATGATGCAATAGGACGCATAGCCCAGGCTCACCGCCTTTTTGATCGCCAACTCAGTATCGCTCTCATCCTTGTCCCTGGGACTTCGCTCATGCACCAGCTGTTGTATTTCCTGCGAAAAAAGCGTCGAGTCATAATCACCGACCCAAAGATGTACTGGTATGCCGAGTCTCTTTGCGGTATCATACCCGCTGTCGGCTGCGATGACAAAATCATCTTTTTCCACGAAGCCCGACGGGATTGAAGACGGGGCTCCGCCACCTGTACAGATAATTGCTTTGCTCATATTTTCTCACTTTATGTTGCGTATCTATCAATATTGGAATAGTATATTACCACATCCATAAATCAAAGAGGTTATAGCATGTCCAACGTTGCTCAACACTTGGCCCAGTATGCACTCAAATGTGCCGATATCATGATTCCCAAACCAGGTACCGACCTGACCAAATGGGCCGTCGTCGCTTGCGACCAGTATACGTCAGAACCCGAGTATTGGGAACAAGTCGCCGACTATGTCAAAGATGCTCCATCGACTCTGAACCTGATTTATCCAGAAGTCTATCTTGAGGAAGCCGATCCACAGAAACGTATCAAATCCATCAACAAGACCATGCAAGCGTATATCAAGCAAGGCATTTTCACAACCTACCCGAATTGCTTCTTCCTTGTCCATCGAACGACCGACAACTGCCCCGGCGGCAGGTGGGGGCTCCTGGTCACCCTTGATTTGGAACACTACGACTATGCCAAAGATTCCAGAACCTTGATCAGGGCCACCGAAGGAACCATCCTGAGCCGGATTCCCCCAAGAAAGGAAATCAGGCGCAATGCCCCTCTTGAACTGCCCCATATCATGGTATTGATCAACGACGCAAAACGCTCGGTCATCGAACCGTTGGCGAACAAAAACGATACACTGGAAAAGGTCTACGATACCGAGCTGATGGCAAACGGCGGACACCTCAGCGCATGGAAGGTCGACCGGCAAGAGGATCTACAAGCCATAGCCCTTGCTGTTGAGGCGATGCACGCAGAGCTGGATCCTTCCAACCCCCTGCTCTTTGCCATGGGGGATGGAAACCACAGCCTCGCCACCGCCAAAAGCTGCTGGGAGGATATCAAGCAAGGGTTGAGTGAAGATGGGCGGAAAAATCATCCGGCACGATATGCACTTGTGGAATTGGAGAACATCTTCGACCCGGGGCTTGCGTTCGAACCCATCCACCGGGTGCTTTTCAATATCTCAAGGCAGACCTTTCTTGAGGAGATTGCCAAGGTTTGTGAGTCGTATGTTGTAAGCAAGGCCTCAAGCAAGGAAGAGGTGTTGCAGCAGATCAAGGTGAATGACGGCCTGCAGAAGTTCGGGTACTGCGACGCCGAAGGTTTCTTGGTGATAGGAATGAGAGAGAGCAAAGCATCCATTGCTGCAGGTACGCTGCAATTGGTGATCGACTCCCTGCTCGCACAGAAGCTGGCAACCGTAGATTACATCCACGGTGTGGAAGTTGCTGCCAATCTGGGCAAAAAGAAGGGCAACATCGCCCTCATCCTTCCCGATGTCTCCAAGGCAACCTTCTTCGATACCATCATCAAGGACAATGCGCTCCCGCGCAAAACATTTTCCATGGGAGAAGCGCATGAAAAACGGTATTACATGGAAGCTCGTCGAATTCAGCCTTGAGAAAGCAACTCTGATGCGTCGTAGGCACCGCAGCGGATGAGTTCATACGGATCTTTCGTACAATCGATCAGGGTGGAGGGAGTATCCCTGCCTCTATCCGGGTCGATGACAATCGCCTGGACTTTCTGTTTATACGTGAAAATGATATCGGTGATATTGGTAATGGCAAATCCCGCATCATTGACGCTTGTGGAGTAGATGGGAGTGCCAAGTTTGGTCAGGATGGCCTGGATGAATGCATCATCGGGAACCCGTATTGCAGTACTACCCTCTCCCTCCCTGTTTTCCAGGATGACGGTAAGTGCACAAGGCCAGTGCTTTTTTAGCACTGGGGGCACGATGCAAAGCTGATGAGCCGATTCTAGGGTGGCGAGCACGATGAAATGGTGTTGCCCGATAGGCTTCTTCAAGGCACACAATTTCTCGTAAGTCGTTGCATATTGACCGCTCAGACCATAAATTGTATCACAGGGAAGGACCAAAAGTTGTTCTTCCCTCAATAGTTGCACTACTTGATCCACAGTGGAATCCACCGTCTTGTATAGCAGCTGTGCTTCCTCAACCATCCGACCCACGATTCTTTCTCCGTTTGCCCACAAGCAGTATATAGCATACCGCAAGAAGAGTTGAGAATGCTAGTGCCAGTAAAAAAACAAGAGTGGTGGATAAGCCGGCAAAGGAAGGAATGGCTGCCTGCGTACCCGTCGTGGCCGGAGCAGGCAAGGATGCATCGTCCTCTTCGAGGTCGAAATAGAATACTTGCTCACCCTCGCTCTGGTACCCGTATTTGAAGGCCGCATCCTGGATGGCATCGCGCTCGCCCATGCGATCTCGTTGGTTTTTCAAGGAATCCACCTGCAACGAAAGCAATTGTTGTGAATATCGCAGTGTCTCAATTTCCCTGCGTAGCGCCTGGTTATGCAGAAATCCACCTTCACCGAAAACTGAAAGCATCAGCGGAAAGGATAAAACCAGGCTTATAGCGAATACAAACAGGAATTTTCTTGTCATGCCATCCTACAATCTATATAATAATTATGATACTATGGTTAGAGTATCGGTGTAAAGTTTGCGTGGAGGTTGGCGATGTCTGAAAACAAACACTATGGACGGCAAATCTTTCTAAGCTTGTTTCTTACTGTTTTTCTGTTGCTTGCAGTCCTCTATCTGGCATCCCGTTTCCTCCTGCCGCTGTACGACATCAACCAAGAGATGCTGTACGGGCTTTTGGTAAAACTATTTCCCCTGCTCATCGGGTTGGTGATGATAGAAATTGGCGTGCTGGTGGCTCATCGCAGGGATGAAGATTATGCCGACCAGGTGGACAAACTCCCACCCAATGCCTATGACAAGCCGTTTTACAAGCTTCCCAACGACGATCCTACACATGTGCATAGTGAGCAACTCGCTTATGGACAACAGAAAGTTGAGGCGGCGCAACAACAAAGAGTACAGCCGGTTGAAATTCAGGAAGAAAAACTAGAGATGGAACCGGTCATCAAGCCGATGGTTTCTGTTCCTCCGGTTGTTCGATATGATAAAGAACCTGAAGTCCAGAAAATCGTTGAAGTTGAGGAACCGGTAAAACCGATAGCTGAAGAGGTTGTTTACAGCACTGATTTCGACACCATTCTCTCGATGGAGCTGGAAAACTCAAAGGATATGGATTACGACCTGACATTGGTCTTGATTGAAGTCACCGAAGGGCCCGCCTCCCTCATAGCCAACAAGCTGATGATGCAAAGCGGCGAGCTGGCTTACAGCTTCTCCCTCGAAGGCGGCAAAATAGCCATGGTCCTTCCCTTCTACAATGCCGACGAAGCGCGGTCATTCACCCTTGGCATGATTGAGAGTTGCAAGAAAGAGTTTTCAGGCTCTTCCCTGCAAATAGGGTTTGCGTCACGAAACGGCAGGATGATCGACAGCAGCCAACTGCTTCATGAAGCGGAAGCTGCCTGCAACGTTCAGGAAGACTAATTTTTCAACGGAATATCAAAACACATGCGGTCTTTGGTCAGAATCGTCGGGCCAAAGACTTTTTTTGCATCCTTGAGCAGGTACTTCAGTTCGCGATCGCTGTACCGAGGGCTGTAGTGCAAGAGACCCAGCTGGGTTACCTCTGCCTCCTTGGCGATTCTAGCAGCATGCTCGGCTGTCATATGCTTCTTTTCAAAGGCGGTTTCGGCCATGTCGGCTGTAAACATTCCTTCACACAGCAGCAAGTCGCTGTTTCGCACATGGTCTGCTATAGTGGGAAGATACACCGAATCGGTTACATAACTGAATTTCCGCCCTTGACGCTTCTGTCCCATCACCTGATGACTTTCAATGACGGTGCCATCGGCCAAGGTGACGGAGAGTCCTTTTTGCAATTTTCCCCACATCGGACCCATGGGAATTCCCAATTGCCGGGCAAGGTCGGGATGGAATTCGCCGGGTCGATTCTTTTCCTGCATGACATACCCCACACAAGGCTTGGTATGATGCAGATCAAAAGCGGAAACCGTAAAATCCTCGGTTTCGAGAATAACCCCACTCTCTGCAATTTTTACTATGATCTCATAATTGATGTACATATCCAGGATACGTCGATTGGCATCGATGTACTCTTTGAGTTTTGCAGGACCGTAAATGGTCAATGGCTCGTTGCGATCGACCTGGCTGGAGAGCATCAGGATTCCTGGTAGCCCGGTGACGTGGTCTGCATGCATGTGACTGATGAAAATGGAGTGGATTTTCTTCCATTTGAGATTCAACATCTTCAGCGAAACCTGAGTCCCTTCCCCACAGTCAAAGAGAAAGAGCTCCCCGTCCCGACGAACCATCGCGCTGGTGAGATACCTATTGGGAAGAGGCATCATGCCGCTGGTCCCCAGAACAAACACTTCAAAATTCATGCGGTCAGTATAGCTGAAAACCACACTTAGTCAAAGTGTGTACAGGCCAGGGGTTCAATTACCTTGACCATCCTGAGGCTCCAGCGAACCGAGACCATGCTTACCAAGGCCAACACCACAATGATCAATAGGATATCAAGCACAGGTATCACAATGACAAAATCCAACAGGTAATACGCAAGGGATGGAATCGATTGATCGGCAATGTACGCAAGCACCGGCCCAAGGTTGTTTGCAAGCACCATGCCCGCCAGGGTTCCCGCACCTACCGAAATCATGGTAACCAACATGACTGTAGTAAAATACACCTTGCGGATGAAGACTTTCCTGGCACCAAGGAGGGTCAACATGGCAATCTTATGCTTGTCATCCTCGACGAGCTCCCGTGAAAGCTCACTGATGAAATAGCCGCACAGTATTGCAACGGCAACCATGACACCCAGCACCGCCTGTCGGCTGGTGTTGAGATTGGTCGCCACACTGTAGTTCTCCTCATCCCAGGATGTCACCGAATATCCTTTTGCAGCAAGTTCCTGCTTGATGATTTTCATCCGTGATTGCTCGACCAATAGCTCATAATAGGTCTCTTCCTTGCCCCCGAAGAGTCGATGCATCAGATCGTAGTCGCAGAATACCAGGTTGCCATCCAACTCCTGGTACCCGGAATCATACAAGTTGCGGATGACGCACAGCTGCGGCCGTATGCTGCTCTGACTGACCAGCATGAGTGCCACCCGATCGTTGACCTCTACTTCCAATTCCTCTGCCAAGGTGGTGCTCAGCAGTATCTGGGGAAGATTGGTCTCTTCGCTCGTTTCTTGGGCTCCCATGGTGAGCTGGGAAAGACGCATCTCATTGAAATAATCGGAACCCACCCCCTTGAGCCGAACCATCTTATTTGCTTGGGGACTATAGATGAGCGCATAACTCTGCGCTACCAGCTGGGTATCCAGGATCCCCTGTATCGGTTCAAGATCAAGTTCACCTGTCTCATGAACCTGCAAATGCCCGTTGCCCAACAGTGCGTACTTATCGGCAATCCCGCGACTCATGGATATGACGAAAATCTGGGCGAAAACCAAGGAAGCCACAACCAAGCTGATCAACAGGATGTTGAACAGTATTCGTTTTTTTGCTGCCCGACTGCCTCGATAGCCCAGTTTCCTGAGCACCATGAGGCGCAAAAGGGAATGTTTCAAGCATCCACCTCCAGCTTCTTGTCATGCAAATGGTAGACGATGTCGCAGCGGCTGGCAAACGCATTGTTGTGGGTGATCAGCATCAACGACACCTTCCGCTCGCTTACCAGGTTGAACAACAGGTCTTCGACCAACTGGGCATTGCGCTCATCAAGGGAACCGGTAGGTTCATCGGCAAAGATTACAGCCGGTTCATTCACCAAGGCCCTGGCGATGGCGACACGCTGACGCTCACCACCGGACAGTTGGTCACTGGTATGATAGAGCCGGTCTGCAAGTCCGACGGTTTGCAACAATTCCAAGGCTCGTTTCCGGGCCTGCTTTTCCGAACTGCCTGCGATCATGGCGGGAATCTGTACATTTTCCAAAGCGTTGAAATCATCAAGCAGGAGGCTGCTCTGGAAAATAAAGCCCATTCGTTTACATCGCAGCATGCTCAATTTCACATCATCAAGGGTGGAAATCTGCTGGTTCTCGAATATCACCTGACCGCTGTCGCAACCCAGCAGACCTGCACTGATTTGCAGCAGCGTTGACTTTCCGCTTCCGCTTCTGCCGGTGATGGCGATACTGGTGGAAGATGCAAGCGAGAGAGAGACCTGCTGTAAAATCTGGATCGGCTGGCCTCCCCTCAGCGTTGCAGGAAAGCTTTTGGAAACTTGCTTCAGGGATAACACTTCAGCTGACTTCATCATGTGAAAACATCTCCATAATGTCGGCTTTCAGGATTCTATGCGTCCCCTGGAAGGAGGCAAGCATACTGAAAACCAAGATCAAGACCACCAAAAAAACAACCTCATACGTTCTGATCTCCAGAACCAGGTGGACACCCATGGATTGGTATACGACATGGGAGAGCATCGGATAGAGGGCTATGGCCGAATAGGACAGGACAAGACCCAACACACACCCGATGAGGGTGACGAGAATGGACTGCATTACGAACAAGGCTTGGACCTTTTTCTTGGTCAACCCCATCGACCTGAGCATTGCTATCTCCCGTTGTTTGGCTAAAAGCAAACGACGGCTGCTGTTTCTGATATGGACCAAAATAACGATCACCATCAGAAAAAGCATGAGAGTCATCATCTTCTGCTCAAGCTCCATGGCACCATACAGGGAGGCATTCACTTCCTTGTACGTGGCGACATCCTCATACCCGAGTTTCAAAACCTGCTGCTTGACTGCAAGCACGTCGTCCCGGGTGAAGATTCCTATTCTCAGACGGGCATCGGGATTCAAGGAAAGCAGGGTATCGACATCGCAAAGAAAGGTCGCCCTGTCAAAATCATAACTGCTTGTATAGTAGAGCGAACCGATCACCATGCTTTTCTGGCTCGGTATCACGGTTGCCTGCCTGCCTTTCTTAAGCAAGGTTACCTTGACCTCATCCTTGAGGGCGTGAGTCACGCTGTTTGAATAGGATGAAGCAAGCATTCCCGGCACAAAGAGCTCGCCCCGGTAACTGTTGAGTTGGGAGAGAAACCTCCCCTCGGCTTCCATTCCCCTGATTCTTCCCGCCACCGTCCCTCCGTTTGAAGCTTGGGTGATGACGGGAATATCGGCATAGATGAAAGCTGCATCAACGCTGCTCAAGGCTTCAATCTCTTGTGCTGCCTTTTGGGCCGCCATCTTGTCACTCGTTGCAAGATCGACCTGCAGATCGAAGGATTCAAAGGTACGAATATCATCAAATTGGTCCCGCTGCAGCGCCTGCATGAAGGCCAGAACCGCGATGATGGCAAATAAACAGAGAGCCAGACCGATGGTGATGCGGATACTGGTCCCCCGATGCTTGTTCTGCTTGGAGAAAGCATACCGGGTGCAGAGGAGAAGAAGAGTCCGCATTTCAATAGTAGGTGATGGAAAGGACCCGCTTCCCATCAACGGCATAGGTGACATCAGCATATCGCCTCCCCTCGGTGTAGAGAGTTTGTACGCTGCTTCCATCTTCATTGTATCGGGTGCTTTGTACCACGCGTCCCCCTGCTTCCTCAGTCGATTCGACAAGCTTTCCCTCTTCATACTTTTTGCTTGTCATCTTGCCGCCCGCTTCGATAATCCGCTCTTCTATGAGCACTCGGTTTTCATTATACCTGTATTCAACGAGATAGGAAGGGTATTTGGAAGAAACCAATAGACCGGAAGCATCATACTGCTGGAGGATCTCTTCATCGCCCCGCTTTCGAAGGATGGAGAAAGCACCGTCCTCATACGTGGTTACCGAAAGTTTCTCCTGCTTCTGCTCGCCTATCCAATATTCTCCGATGGTCCTTCCCTTGGCAAAGGTGGTGAACAACTGCCCCCCTTCTGCATCGGAATAGGCATAGTAGGCATGGTCCTTGAACATCCCGAAGGTACGTAGATTGCTCTGGCCATCCGAAACTGTCAGAATTGTGGCAAGTGCTGCCTTGTGGTAGCCATAGAGTCTTGCCTCTTGAAGCCGTCCATCGATTACGTGTGTCGTCTGGACAAGCAGACCATCCGCGGAATACTGATAATACGTTATTGCAGATCCGCTTTGGCGGCGCACCAAGAATGCATCCTGATAGACTTCAATCAGGTCGGCTCTGCCATCGGCATACCTGGTCACCACTGTTTGTTCCTGCTCCCCGTCGAACATCTGCTTGACCCATACCAGTCCGTCCGGACCATGGAGCTGCGTCTGATTGGGAAGCTGGACCAAATAATACTGGTCATCATGCAGCCACTCACCCCTATCTTGTCCGATGCTGTTGGATGATCGCATCGTCGCACCCAACAGGGCTGCAAGACAAAAGAACATGGTGCAGGACAACAACAGGCGTTTCATGTTATTCGGCAAGCCCCACCAAGGTATCGAGGAACTCATCCTTGTCGAAGGGATGCATGTCCTTGTATGTCTCACCGGTGCCGACAAAGGCAATGGGAATATTCTGTTTCTCGCCGATTTGCACCAGGGCGCCGCCTTTGGCAAGACTGTCATATTTGGTGAGAATCAAAGCATCCAACCGGACAGCCTGATTGAAGAGTTCTGCCTGGCTGATGCCATTCTGCCCGGTTGTCGAGTCGATGACCAAAAACTTTTTGTAATGAACATCATCGATTCCCCTGCCCTTTACGATTTTGTCGATTTTCGAAAGTTCCCGCAACAGATTCTCCTTGTTGTGCATTCTCCCTGCAGTATCCACCAAAATTAGGTCCTCTCCTCTGGCTTGGGCTGAGGTGATGGCGTCAAACACCACCGAGCCTGGGTCGCTGCCGCTTTTCTGCTTGACTATCCGGCAACCAAGACGCTGTGCATGCACCTCCAGTTGATCGATCGCAGCTGCACGGAACGTATCGGCTGCAGCGAGGAGCACCTGCTTGCCCTGCTGTTTATAATACTGGGCGAGCTTTGCAATCGACGTGGTTTTGCCGACGCCGTTGACTCCAAGGATCAAGAATACTGTCAAACTTCCTGCTTCAAGATTTGGATTGAAAACCCGGATCTTGTCTGAGAGCAAACGCTTGACCAAAAGCTGCAGATCCCTCTGTGTCTTTGGTTTCTCACTCTTGGCCAACTTGCGGACTTCGTCCGAGATATCCATTGCCAGCTTGGCTCCCAAGTCTCCCTCGATCAGAAAATCCTCAAGGTTCTCAAAGTACTGTTCATCAAAAGTATTCATCCCGAAGAGCGCTTTTAATTTCGCTCCAAATCCTTTCAGCATATATAACTCCTAAAATAATATCACAAATGCGAGCCTGCCCGGGCTGCATATGAAGCGAGTTCCATCACCAGTGCAACACTGCCTACCAAAGCCAGCGAACTGGTTGCAACCATACCGACCTGCCAGAGAGGCTGGCTGGTCTGGTAAGTCTTTGACAAGGCAATGCATCCTACATAGCCTCCGAATACCAAGATAGTGTTTCTCAGGCGTTTATAGAAGTCTCTTTGACTGTCCAAAACCAGCACCTCGTTTGAGAGCTCGACAGGGGTGAATGATACCTCCAAAGTCTCCAAAGGAGTGTCCAGTTGCAGGATGCGGCTCTCAAATCCTTCCTTGGTGCCGGATAGCAGCATTGGATACGATGGTTCGAGCAGGGAAATGGAAAGGCCTGTGCCCAATAGCCTGCCATCTGCAAACCAGGTTGCACTTCCACTTTGCGAGCTGATTTGCAACGCAGGATGCTGGATTTTGGTCAAGCTCACGGTGATGTACTGGATTGCTTTCGACCTTACGGTCACCGTCATGTGCTTGTCTTCATAGCCGAGGGATGTACATACCAGCTCATGCTCTCCGACTGGAAGAAAAAGGGGGGCGTCCGGCGCGGTATGTTCAAAGCCGTCAACAAAGACCGTGAAAGCCGTATTTCCCTGCTCGAAACACAAGGCTCCCTGATCGGGGGAGCCCAACAGACGGAACATGTGTGCATCCAGCTCCTTGGAAAGGCTTCGGTACGAGCCATATTGTACCAAACGATCAAGCAAAGTCGTGCGTTCGATGAACAGAAAGTCGACAAGTATTCGGTTCAGATCCCCCATGGCTTGGGATTGCAGGATGAAAAGGCCGTCGTATTGACTATGCTGCATATACCAATCCAATGCATCCTTGCCTGAACGAAGCAGCGTTGCAAGCTCGCTTTGATACGGTTCAACGGTATAGTTGCAATCAAGGACCCGGCTGATCTCTCCAAAGACCTGCTCCTGCTGCAGCGCAGCCACTGTTGCGGCATCCTGTTTCATGTAGGCAGCATGCAATGCATCGATTCTTTCCTGCTCGAGGTGTAGGTTTTGTTTTTCCAGCATCACCTGATGCTGCCGATCATCGAGGTGAATACGCGGACCATAGGCTTTGGCCGAAGCGGCTACCACCTCGGCCATATCTTCCAGACCGGCATCGAGAGAAACAATGCCGACACGAAAAGAGGGGCCGGCTTTTTCAACACCGAACAAGGGGAACAAGAGAACAAGAAGGAGTGTCAGCAAGGCTGAGCGCCTGGCCATAGGCTACTCCTCCTTCTGGGCCCATTGGAGATAGCCTTCAATGAAATCCCCGATTTCCCCGTCCATGACTGCTTGGATATTGCCTACGGTCACCCCTGTCCGATGATCCTTGACCATTGTGTAAGGCTGGAATACATATGATCGAATCTGGCTTCCCCAGGTGATTTCCTTTTTTTCAATGGCGTCCTTCTGATGCTCCTTCTCCTTCTCTTCACGATAGTACTCGTACAGTCGGCTCTTGAGCATCTTGAATGCGACATCCTTGTTCATGACTTGGCTGCGTTCATTCTGGCATTGAACGACAATGCCGGTTGCATAGTGGGTGATGCGCACTGCACTGTCGGTCTTATTGACATGCTGTCCGCCCGCCCCTCCTGCACGATAGGTATCCAGGCGATAGTCCTCAGGCTTGAGGTCAATCTCGATGGTGTCGTCGATGACAGGCGATGCATAGACACTGGTAAAGGAGGTGTGCCTGCGTTTTTGCGAATCGAAGGGACTGATGCGGACCAGGCGATGCACGCCGGCCTCCCCCTTGAGGTAGCCGAAACTGTATGGTCCCGATACCTTGATGGTGGCACTTTTTATACCACCTTCATCTTCAAGAATATCGAGCACCTGACTCTTGAACCCGTTCCGCTCGCAATATCGGAGGTACATGCGCATCAGCATATTAGCCCAGTCACTGGCCTCATTGCCTCCGGCTCCTGCATGGATGGTGAGAAAACAGTCGTTCTTGTCAAATTTGCCATCAAGCAGCGTCTTCAGCTTGAGTTGGTTGTACTGGTCCTTCAGTGCTCCGATCTGCTCATCAATCTGTGCTTCTTCCTCAGGATTATTCGGCTCATCAGCGTAGATTTCCATCAATTCAGACATTTCTGCAATGGAATCGATCAACTCTTTCCAAGGGTAGTAGGAATCCTTCAGGCTGTTCAGCTTTGCAAACAACGCTTCGGCTCCCTTTCGGTCATCCCAGAAACCGGGTGCAAGTGTTTTTGCTTCAAGGTCTTGGATTTCAGAAAGCATGCGATCGGGGTCAAAGACGCCTCCATACGGTATAGGCTTCTTCTTTTATACTTTCAAACAGGGATTTATTCTGGAAAAACATGGGCTCACTCCTTGAGACGGTTATTTTCGTTCCACCCTGAGTCCAAGGGTAATTTTTCTCTCTGCTCCGCTTTCCAATTGGATGGGCCAAAAAGTCATGAACAACGTATGCTGGTACAGTTGTTCCACGCCGAGGATGGTGGATTTTTCAATAGTATAGTCTTCTTTCAACAAGGTAAAGCGGGCATCGGCAACCAAGGTAAGCGAGGTGCTGTTCGGCTCATCATACATCCTGATTGATTTGACATGCTCGAGGATGATTTCCTCTTCCTCGTGCAGTACATTCTTTTTGCTTTCGAGTTGAAAAAACGATACCCGATTCTTGAACGAAGCGATGGAAAGAGGAATCTCACAGCCATACAGAAAGCTGACCGGATGTTCGCTCAGATTGGTCAGTGTCACATCAAGCAACACGGTATTTTGTCTCAGCTTGAAGTGCTTGGATATCTCAAGCTCTCCATTGATGATTGTAGACCGGCCGGTTGAGGCGACAGCACGATACTCAGTATTTCGCCGGTCAAGGACGGAGAGGCTGTACACTGCATTGCTCATATCGAGACAGGAATGCTCATCGGTTTTCGAATATTCATCGAGCACCGAGTCATGTGGCAGAAACACATCGGTGAATAAGCGTTGCTTTCTTCCCGGCGGGGTTTGATGCAGGTTTTTCACGGTGCTTCCAAATCCCTTCATCACCGAAAGCGTGTCCCCGTAGTTGTATAAGGAAGGCAGGTATGTCAACTCGGCGAGGCTTCCACCCTTGGAGTCGACCACACAGCTCAGATATTTGCCAATGGCCAGGTATTCATCCAATGCATCGCGGTCAAAATCGGTGATTACCGGGTAGGAAAAATCGTTCAGGCCGGCCAGAACACTGTCTGCTTCACTGATGTATCTCCAGAACAGCTTTCTGACCGAACTGCGAAGCATGGTTGCATTGGCATCACACAGATACACTGCTCCCGTCGACATTTTTTGGATCAACTGCTCCAAACGCTTGCGAACATCCTTATCTTTCTTATACGAACGAGCAGTCTCAACCATAGAGGTGTACCGACCGTACATGTACGCAAAACTTTCGTCCTTTACAAAGAGTTCGTTGATGCAGCATAAATCCGATTTGATTGAGTCAAAGCCGTACCAACCTGCCTGCAGGTACCCTTTTGGAGGAAGTTCTTGTTCTCCGTGTATTTCTTCGATGCTCTGTGAACCGTAGTGCAGGAAGGTAGTAAACAGTTGGACCGTCTGCTCCTCACTGATGCCGCCCTGCAAAAGCTGATCGATATTCACCATGGCCATGATGAATTGTGGCCTTGCTTCAAACACCAAGCGGATTTGATCAAGCAGATTGCCAAAGCTTATCTCCTTTGCCCCAAACTTTTGCACCAGTGAGTTGATGGGAGAGCTTGTCGGGATCACTGAAATGGATTTGCCCATTTCCTGCATGGAAAACGGTTGGGAGAACTGTTGTTTCGGCTTGTCGCAATCATAGGAAGAGATGACCAGGGAATCAACACAACATAAATTCATGGTATTGATGTAGTTCGGATTGAATACCTGGGCATAGCTGAACATCGTTTTTGAACGTTGTCCGTATCGCTTGCGCAAATAGGTGGTGGTAAGCTCAACCTGATTCGATCGATCTTTCGGAGAGATCAGATTGAGAATGCTTTGATGATAGGAACCTGTCAAAAATTCGATTTTGCCCTGCCTTGCCAAATCGGCGAGCAAAAGATTGACAGGTTGTTGAGTCAACTCCAACCACTCCAGCACCGGCACCCCCAAAGAGAGCTGCAGCACAGATCCTTCACTGTGGTGCAAAAGCGTCAGCATTGGCTTGATTACAGCAGTAAGTGCCCGCTCGAATGCGGGCACTGGTACACCTTGGCTAAGTTGACTGTAGGCACCTATCAGTACTTTCATCCATTACCGCTTGATGATGATTTTTGTCGGACACGCCTGGGCAGCCTCTTCTATTTGACTGTGCGGGAGCGTCTGATCAAAGACAGCAAGGAATCGATCGACCTTGCATCCTGATTCAGGATACTTGGTTTCACAAATCTTACATCCTATGCATCCAACCGTACACTGTTTGCGAACCTTTCCACCGGGCTCGTGACTATTGCAGTCGATGACATACTCACTGTCTTCATAGATCATCTGCATGACCCCGGTGGGACAGATTGCGACGCACTTCTCACAGCTGATGCAAAGTTTTTCATCAACTATAATATACCCATCCTTATCCTTAGAGATAGCCCCAACCGGACAAACTTTTATGCAACTGCCCAAATGCATGCATCCGCTCTTGCAATTATTATCACCGCCGAACAGAAGCGAGGCGGCATTGCAGTCAAGCAACCCCTCATAATTGTAGTCTTTTACCGTGAACTCAGTGTTGCCCTTGCACATGACATGTGCGACTTTGCGGCGGTCATCACCGCTCGCTTCCACCTTTTTGCCCATGATCTCGGCCATTTTGGCAACAAGAGAGGGACCTCCAGGGCTGCAAAGCCCGATTTCAGCTTCACCCAAGGCGACGGCAGCGGCATATGCATTACAACCGGCATAGCCACAGACACCACAGTTGGCACCAGGCATGATCGGTTCGAGGGCAAGAACTCTCGGGTCTTTCTTGATCGCAAGTTTCTTCTCAGCATAGGAAAGACCGAATCCAAACAAGCCGCCGAGGACGGCTACCACAAGAATAGCAAAGAGAATATTCACATCTCCCCCCTTATACCAAATGCAGGTTGGTGATCAAGGACTTGTCGAAGGCCATGAATGCCAAGGCCATCAAACCCGCACTGATGAAAGCAATCGGCATGCCGCGATACGCCTTGCGCACCGGCTGAAGATCAAGACGCTCGCGGATATTGCTCATCAAAACAATGGCAAGGGTGAACCCCAGTCCGGCAGCAAGTCCTGCAGTGAAGGCTTCCATCACATTATAATTGTTGGAGATGTTGATGATTGCAATACCGAGTACTGCACAGTTGGTGGTGATGAGGGGAAGATAGATGCCTAGTGCCTTATACAGAGCAGGGCTGATCTTCTGAATCACCATCTCAAGAAGCTGTACCAAGCTGGCGATGACCAGAATGAAGGTCAGCGTCTGCAGGTACTGCAGGTTGAAAGGAACCAGCAAGAAATAGTAGATGGCCCAGGTGACAACCGAGGCTACGGTGGTAACAAAGGTAACAGAGGCACCCATGCCGATGGCATTCTCGCTGTTCTTGGAGACCCCGATGAACGGACAAAGTCCCAAAAACTGTACAAGAATGAAGTTGTTGATAAAAATGAACGTTAAAAGTATTGCGATATAGCTCATGTTACCTATCCTTCTTTCTCAAGGTGTTCCAGTCGAAAAACGCCTTCAGGAATCCCATCAGCAGCAATGCCCCCGGGGCCAAGGCCAGAACACGGATCGGGTTGTTGATGAACCATGGGATGTTGATGACACCGCTGAAAGTACCAACAGGAAACAAAGTAATGGTTCCTGAACCAAACAACTCACGGATGAGGGCGATCAGGGTTATACCCAAGGCAAATCCGATCGACATGCCCAGTGCATCAAGAATTGAGTCAAGCACGGTATTCTTGCTTGCAAACGCCTCGGCCCTTCCAAGAATGATGCAGTTGACAACTATCAAGGGTAGATACACTCCAAGAGCGCTGTAGACTGCAGGGACAAATGCATGCATCACCATCTCGGTGATGGAAACCAAACTCGCGATGATGACGATATAGGCAGGAATATGAATGCTTGCAGGAATGACTTTCCGCAAGGCCGAGATGAAAATATTGCTGAACAGCAATACGAACATGACGCCTGCCGACATGCCGATGGCATTTGAAACCTGACTGGATACACCCAGCGTCGGGCACAGGCCGAGGACGATGACAAACACCGGGTTCTCTTTGAATATACCTTTGGTGAGTTCTTTCAAATTGGCTTTCACTTTACACCTCCAAGGCTTTTCACATATTCACTGCCGCCGTTGATCGCTTTGGCAATTGCAGTGAACGTTACCGAGGAACCGCTGACTGCCTGCGCATCGCCGGAACTGAGCATGGTCTTGTTCGTCGGGACGGGCTTCGCTCCACCGGTGCCCTTGAATTTGTCCATATACCCATCGTCTTCGGCTTTCTTGCCAAGCCCGGGTGTCTCGTTGTGGGTCAACAGCTGGGCGAACAACATTTCTCCTTGAGTGGTATAGGATGCCACCAACGTCATTTCACCGCCATATCCAGCGGTTTTCAGCCCCAGGATGTATCCCGCAACCTCGGTATCCTTCTGCAAGTCGATGACATAGGTAACGTAAGCATGGCCGGTGACTTCTTTCTGCTCGCCGATATCGTATCCGGCGCTCACTGCTTCAAGCGCCTTTACCCGATTGTTTGAGTCCATTTGGGCAATGACAGGAGAGGTGATGGAATTGGTCAAGGCGAGTGCAAAAGCGCTTACTGCACAGATGGTAAGAAGGATCATGGCATACTTGATATTTTTTCTCATACTTTTGCCTCCTTCTGCTTCTTGCGCAGTTCTCTGGTATCACCGAACTTGCGCGGAATGATATACCGGTCGATGGTGGGGGCCAGAATATTCATCAGAAGGATGGAGACCGAGACCGCCTCGGGCATGCTGCCGAAATATCTGAAGAGGAAGGTAAAGAAGCCACACCCCAGACCGTAGATCATCTGCCCTTTGCGGGTAATCGGGCTGGTGACATAGTCGGTTGCCATGAACAAGGCACCGAGCATCAGGCCGCCGCTGAACATCGAAGGGAAGAAGGCTCCGCTGAAAGCTCCATTGGCCGAGGGAATACCACCGAAAATCCAAGAGAACACACCGACACTCAAAAGATATGTAACGGGAATATGCCAGGTGATGATCTTGGTGACAAGTAGGAAAATCCCGCCAATGAGAAGGGCCAGTGCACTCACCTCACCGATACAGCCGGCTACATTGCCCAAGAAAGAGTCAATGCTGTAGGCGCTGAATCCTGTGGCTGCTGAAATCGATTGGGCAAATGAGGTTGCAGGATACGAAGAAGACTGCAAAAGGGCGTTTGTATCCATGCCGAGAGTACCCGAGGCGATGGCTGTTTTTGCAAATCCCAGCGGAGTTGCCGAAGCCAGTGCATCCGGCATCGCAGAAGCGAGCGTCTTGGGGGTGACGAAGCTGGACATCGGGGTTGTAAACGAAAAGAACACGAACACACGGCCTGCAAGCGCCGGGTTGGCCCAGTTGGCTCCCAAGCCCCCGAACACCCACTTTGCAACAAAAATCGCAAAGGCACTTGCCAAAACGGGAATGAACAAAGGAATCGAAGGGCTCATGTTCAATCCAACCAACAAGCCCGTAAGGAATGCAGAACCATCCCAGAGCGTCGATTCCTTGCTGAGTTTGCCCAAGAGAAATTCACAGAGCAACGAACTTGCGATGGCCACCGCAAGAACAAGAGCTGAACGCAGGCCGAATACATAGACACCCCACAGGGTGGCTGGAGTCAGTGCAAGCGATACCATCCACATGATGGATGCAGTGTCCGTCTTCGCATGAAGGTGTGGTGAAGAGGAAACCGTCAAGGTAGGTTTATTCATTTCTTCTTTCTCCCCAGTTTCTTTCCAGTCTTCATGGTGTGCACAAGAGGAAGATGTGCAGGACAGACATAGGAGCAACAACCGCACTCCTTGCAGTCCATCAGACTGGTTTGCATCGCCTCTTCATAGTGACCATTGGTGATCAGGCGATACAGCTTGGCCGGCATCAATCCGATGGGACAGGCTGCTACGCAGCGTCCACAGTTGAGGCATGCCGTTGTGCGAACCTTTTTTTGTGGAGGCAGAGCGAGCAATCCGCTGCTTCCCTTGGTGATGGGTGTTTCCATATCAAAGAAGGAGAAGCCCATCATGGGACCACCGCTGACCAGTTTTTCCGGTTCGCTTGAGAAACCGTCGCAGAAGGCGAGCAAATCGCTTACCTTGGTTCCTATGGGAGCAAGAATGTTCTTGGGCTTTGCTATGCATTCACCGGTGACGCTGATCACCCGTTCATACAGGCTCTTCCCCAATACGATCGCTTCGTACACTGCATTGCAGGTTCCGATATTGGCAACCACGGCTCCAACATCGAGAGGTAGCTTGCCCGAAGGAATTTCACGGTTTATGGTTGCCTTGAGCAGCTGCTTCTCATCTCCCTGGGGATACTTTATTTTCAAACCCATGATTTCAATCGGATAGCCCTTCTGTTTGACAATGTCCTTCAGATGGGCGATACAGTCAGGTTTGTTCATTTCGATACCGACAATAATCCGCTGAGCTCCGATAATCTTGGCGCAGATCATGGCTCCTTCAAGAACCTCTTCGCCTTTTTCGAGCATGATGCGGTAGTCGGCGGTCAGGTAGGGTTCACACTCAACACCATTGACCACGAAGGCTTCAACCTTCTTGTCTCGGGGTACGGTGAATTTCACATGAGCCGGGAACGTAGCCCCACCCATGCCTACAATACCCAGATCCTTGATTTTCGCAAGCAGTTCGGCACTGCTTTGCCCTTTCCAATCAAGCATTTCGCTTTTCTGGTCGGGCTGTTCGGCATCGGGAATTATCACAAACGCATCGCATTGGACGCTGTTGGCGAGCGTGATCCGTCTTATTTCCTTGACAACGCCGCTGACAGGTGAGTGGACATCAGCGCTGATGAACCCTGCACTCTCCCCTATCTTCTCTCCCTTACGTACGGTATCGCCCTTGGCTTTCAGGGCTTTCGCCGGTGCACCAAGGTGCTGTGACAGTGCGACGATCAACTCCGACGGCATTGGTAGTCTTTCAATCGACTGGGAACGGCTGAATACCTTCTTGTCATCAGGATGCACACCACCCTTGCTGAACGTAGGTACTTTCTGCATGCATAACGCTCCTTGTGTAGATGATTATCAGAACAGACTGAGAATTTTAGCAAATACAGTGCTATTGTACAAGAATTTCGGTATAATGAAAACCATGAATCGAGTATTTAGGTATGCCTTCTGGAAATTGAAGGGAACGAAGGTGTATGCCTTGGTCGGTAAAAGCGGGACCGGCAAAAGCTTTCGTTCCAAGTTGGTTGCCCAGAAATATCGTATAGATTTAATCATAGATGATGGACTGCTCATCCGTGGCGACCGCATCCTTGCAGGCAAATCCGCCAAGCGGGAGGAGAACGTCCTTTCGGCTGTTCGTACCGCTGTATTTGACGATGTGGACCACCAAAGGCAGGTCAACGAAGCTTTGGCCAAGGAAAAGTACCATAAGGTGCTGATCATCGGAACCAGTGAAAAAATGGTGTATAAAATTGCTTCCCGGCTCAACCTTCCCCAGCCCGAGAAGCTGTTTCGCATCGAGGATATCGCCACCAAGGAACAGATTGAGACGGCAATGCGCATCCGCTATTCCGAAGGCAAGCATGTCATCCCGGTACCTTCCATTGAAATCACACGCAATTATCCACAGATAGTGTACGATTCAATGCGTGTCTTCTTGAACAAGAAAAGCCATCGTGTTCCGTTCAAGCGAAGAAATGTCAGCTTTGAGAAAACCATTGTAAGGCCGGAATTTTCCAAGTACAGCAAAACAACGGTCAGTGAAGCCGCCCTTACCCAGATGGTTGCCCATTGCCTGGATGAGTTCGATTCGCAAATCAAGGTCAAGCGGGTACAGGTCCAGGTCAAACCGGAAGGCTATGCTCTGACTGTCAAGCTCAGGGTGCCGATGCAACATCAAATCTCCACCACCTTGGGCGAACTGCAGGAGTACATCGCCGACAGTTTGGAGAAATACGGAAGCATTTTCGTCGCCAGTGTCAACATCGAAATCGAGGAGTGGGGCTAGAGATCATGCACCTCGGCGCTGGTCAGTGCTGTGGTCTGCTCTGAAGGTACTTGCACGCCTGTTGCGACCAATGGATTCTTCTTCGGTCCACGCTTTCGGGCTCTTCGCTTTTTCGCCCCTTCAGCCGATACCTCGGGCCGCACCTTGCGCTGTGCTGCAGAAGCAGGGGTCCTTCTACCGGGAATTCGATTTGCAGGACGCTGGACCCGAACGCAGTTTCGGGGGGTCTTGAAGCCGCGCTCACACAGCAAACGCTCGCTGGCAAGCTCGATATCGTAATTGGAGGGGGTCATGGGACTGATCAACACCTTGATCTGCCTGAACGTCTCCTTGAAGCGTTGCTCTGATGTCATTTGCTCATCAGTGAAGACAATCAGGGGATCGACAAGCGCCTTGATCATATCAGCTTGTTGTACTTCAGGTCCCTTGCCTTGTTTGGAGAGCAACACTTGCTTGTCCATCTCCCTCAGGCTCGATTGCACCTGGGGATAACTGCTGTAGATTGAGAAGGCCGGAAGCATGAAAACCAGAAGCTTGTACCGTTTCAATTCATTGAAAATTTCGCAGCTGTGACCGCTTGAAAGAATTTTGTTTACTTCTTCGGTCAGTCTGCTCGTTGAGACCCTGGATAGTTCATTGGAGTATTTACGAATTGCCATCTTGATGCTCCAACGCAAGGAGAACCCGGTGGTGACCGAATATTTGATGGCCCTGATCATCCGTACCGGATCTTCGGTGAAGGACTCATCGAGATCGATGATGGAACTGATCCGCTTTTTCTTGAAATCCTCCATGGCATGGTTGAAATCAAGCAATTGTCCACTGGTGGGATCGTAATAGAAACTGTTGATGGAGAAATCCCGGCGCTTTGCATCCTGGTCGATGGAACCGAACACATTGTTGTTCCCGTCCATCGCTTCCTCGCCGCTTCGGAAGGTGGAAACCTCTAGAACCTTATCCTTGAAAACCAAGTGAACCAGCTTGAAGCGCTTTCCTATGATTCTGGCGTTCCAGAACATCCTTTGGATCTGCCTCGGTGATGCACTGGTGGCAATATCAAAGTCCTTCGGGGTGGTTCCAAGCAACATATCCCGAACCGCACCCCCGACCAAATACGCCTCTGCGCCGCTGGCTTGCAGTTTTTTGATGGCCCAGAGGGCATCCTTGTCCAACAGGTTGGCTTGGATCTTATGTTCAGCTTGCGTGTAGATGTTGGCAACAGGCAGAGTCTTTCCTTGTTCGTCTTGTTTGTATCGTATCAGCATATCGCTCTCAAATGAAGTTGTATGGAGTGGAAAGAACCGCGTATTGCAGAGAACAAGCGATTCATTATACACTCTTTGTACACCATCCACTCTAAAAACACAACAGGAGCATGAGTCAATGAGTAATAAAACAAAGGAAGGGAGCATCATTGAACCAAGGGTTCTGAAAGGTTTCCGAGACTTCCTGCCTGCCATGGAAATCCCCAAAAAAGCAATCATCGGCAAGTTGGAAACCCATTTCTCCTCCTATGGTTTTGTTCCCATCGATACTCCGGTGCTCGAATATACCGAAGTGCTGCTCGGCAAAGGCGGTGGTGAGACGGACAAGCAGATTTTCCATTTCAAGGATAACGGGGAGCGAGATGTCGCCCTTCGTTTCGACCTTACCGTACCGTTTGCCCGTTTCCTGGCTCAACACCAAAGTGAACTTGCACTGCCCTTCAAGCGGTTTCACATCGACAAGGTGTGGCGCGGCGAAAACCCCCAGAAAGGACGATACCGGGAGTTCACCCAGTGTGACTTTGATATTGTAGGTGTCGATAATGCCGAGGCCGACTTTGAGATTCTCAGCATGATGGACAGTTCTTTCGCGGTCATGGGAATCGAGGACTATCAGTTCTGCATCGCCCACAGGGGTCTGTTCAATGCCTTTCTGGCACACTTGGACATCGCTGACAAGTCCATCGAAATACTGAGGACGGTCGACAAGCTCAGGAAAATCGGCAAGGATGAAGTGGCTCTGCAACTTGCCAGGATTACCGGCAGCACTGACAAAGCGAACCGGATTCTCTCCTATATACATAAGGAAGATGAGAGCGAAAGTTTTTTGGACACACTTGACCGGTTGAGTGCGCTCGCAGGACACGAAGAGGTCCACACAAAACGAATGAGAACCATTTATGCCTATCTGAAAGCTGCCGGCATAGCCGGTCACTTCGTATTCGACCCCTCCATCACCCGGGGTCTCGACTACTACACGGGCATCGTCTACGAAACGTTCCTCACCCGGCTGCCGCATTTCGGTTCGGTATGCAGCGGGGGAAGGTACAACGACCTGGCAAGCCTCTATACCAAGGAAAAGCTGCCTGGAGTAGGCTCCTCAATCGGGCTCGACCGTCTTCTGGCCGCCTTGGAAGAACTGGACAGCCCCATCGTACAGTCGACCAGCTCTGCCGATGCAGCCATCTTGAATACCGATGCGGCTTCATTCGCCTATTACGACCAGCTTGCCAGAAACCTCAGGAAGGCAGGCGTTCGAGTCTGTGTCTATCTCGCAGACAAAAAGCTGGCAGCCCAATACAAGTGGGCTGAGAACAATGCCATACCCTACGCCATTCTTGTAAGCAAGGAAGAGGAAGAGCAGAATCGGTTTACCTTGAAAAACCTGGTGAGCCGGGAAAATCATCCAAATCTGACACTACAAGAGGCGTTACCCATACTACAAAGGAATTAATTTGAAAGACATGAAACATTTGCCGGTGTATCTGCATCGGCAGGAAATTCTTGATGGACTTGCAGAAAACCAAGTCATCATTGTTGAAAGTCCAACCGGAAGCGGAAAGACTACGCAAATCCCCCTGATCCTCCATGAAGCCGGCTATGCAGACCAACTGCAGGTAGGCATTACGCAACCCAGACGCATTGCAACACTCAGCGTCAGTGATTTCATCAGACGGCAAGTCGGCAAGGATGATGGGTTTGTCGGATACAAGATGCGGTTTGAGGATACTACAAATTCCAATACCCGCATCAAGGTGATGACCGACGGCATCCTGCTCATGGAGCTGAAGGCCGACCCACTGCTTCGCTCCTATTCGGTAATTTTGGTTGATGAGGCCCATGAGCGCTCACTGAACATCGACTTCATCCTTGGTCTTTTGAAGGATGTCATGGCTCAACGAAAAGAGTTCAAGGTCATCATCAGCAGCGCCACCATCAACACCAAGGTGTTCAGCGAGTTCTTTGACAACGCCCCGATTGTCAGCATCGATGCCCGCATCTATCCTGTCCAGGTCATCTACAAGCCCTTGGAACGGGAGACGCTCGATTATCAGATTGAAGCGGTCACCTCCATCGTCATGACTGAAGCCAAACGGCATTCGGGCGATATATTGGTGTTCATGAGCGGCGAGTTCGACATCACCACCTGCGTCAATGCCTTGTACATGGCCGATCCCGACCATTTGCTCGAAATCTATCCACTGTTTGGACGATTGAGCAAAGAGGAACAGGAAGCGGTCTTCAACGAGACGGGACCGGGAAAAACCAAGGTCGTTGTGGCTACCAATATTGCTGAAACCTCAGTCACCATCGACGGCATCACAACCGTCATCGACTGCGGGATTGCAAAAATCAATTTTTACAACCAAAAGGATTTCACCTCCTCCCTGGTTCCCCTTCCCACCAGCCGCTCCAGTTGTGAGCAACGCAAAGGACGGGCGGGCCGTACGGGTCCCGGTGTCTGCTACCGCCTCTACAGCGAAGAGGATTACCAAAGCCGCCTGCCCTATGGGACCGAAGAAATCCTGCGCACCGACCTCAGCGAAGTAGTGCTGAGGATGAGCGACCTGTCCATCTACGATTATGAGCATTTCCCCTTCATCACCCGTCCCAAGCACAGCGCCATCGCCAGCGCCGAGGATACCCTGCGTTTCATCGGGGCGATCGATGAGTACCGCCGTCTCACCTCCATCGGGTCCTTGATGTGCCGCTTCCCCCTGCTGCCCCGTCACTCACGGGTCATCGTCGAAGCAATGATGAATCATCCCGATGTTCTTGAGGAAGTATTGATAGCGGTTTCCTTTCTCTCCACCAAGACTCCGTTCCTGTTGATTCCCGGCGAGGAAGAACTCAGCCGCGCCGCCCACAAGCGTTTCAACAATACCGAATACGGAGACTTTGTCTCCTATCTGAACCTCTACCGACAGTACATTGCAAATTCAGGCAAGGAGGCAAAGCAAAAGTTTTGCAAGCGCAACTATCTTGATTTCCAAGGCATGCAGGAAATAGTCCATGTCAATGAACAACTTGGGGAAATTTGTTCCGATATCGGATTTCCCCTTTCCAGCGGCGGTACAGTACGCGAATACCTGTGTTGCATCGCCAGCGGCTTGATGCAGTATGTGTGCATCAAGGCAAAAGGCAATATGTACAAGAGCCTGACGGCCGACCAAGTCTTCATCCACCCAGGCAGTGCCTACTTCAAAACACTTCCACAATTCATCATCGCCGGAGAAATCGTTCAAACGAGCCGCCTGTATGCACGCGGTGTAAGCCCGCTTGAGAAGGCATGGCTGGATGATATTTCGGTTGAACTCTACCCACGGCTCACGGCCCTGGCTAAAGGCGAGAAGCCTTCGCGCAAGGAAGAGAGGGAGGAGAAGAAAGGAAAAGTCGAGGAGAAGGGAAAAGCAACGATCACCGTCTACAAGCGTACCTATCCGACGTTGGTCATCGGCAAGAAGAAACAAAAACTTGTTGCCATCATCCCCCTCGAAGACCTTGCCTATCTGGTACAGGCCAACGAGAAGGCCCCCAAGCGACCCAAGAACTTCCCAGCCGCACTTCTTCACCAAGGATTCTATATCCACTATGGAGATAAATTCTTTTCTATATTGGAATTACATGGTAAGTTGAAAGTCGGGCAAGGCATTCTCGACAATCCACCTTCCGGTGTCTATACCATCGCCGATGCAGCGACACTGGTAGACAACCTGATGTGGCTGCTCGCTTTCACCAAGAGCAAAAAGGAGCGGAAGCAACTGCATTTCGTAGCTCTGGAGGAGAGTGGAAACGGCAATTACCGATTTACCGCAGTCGATGATTGTTTTGATGCTTTGGACACATCACTGTTCACCCTGCTCCAGTTGGCCGATGCGTTGGAGGCAGCGGGCCAAAAGCAGCTGGCCAAGCAGGTTGACAAAGTCTATGGATCAATGTTGAAGTTGGTAGAATGAAAATGAACTAGAAAATCGGCTTTGCTATGACGAGATGCTGGATCAACGGCATCTCAAGCGCCCTGAGCACACCCTTTCCCTGACCTTGCAAGAGGACAAAGAGAACTTTGCCGCCCACTTTTTTCTTGTCCTTGAGCAAATGGTCGCGGAACTCAATCCAATCACCGCGGCCGATGCGATGCTCGATATCATAGCCGTAGCTCTTGAATAGCTTGGTCGCACCACCAGCGTAGGCTTTATCAGTCACCTGCAGCACGACTCCGGCTTCCAAAGCACGGCAGGTTCCCCATGCCACGGCAGCACCATGACTCCAGCTGCCGAAGTGGGACGAGGATTCCAAAGCATGGGCGAAGGTATGGCCCAGGTTGAGCATCTGCCTGATGCCTTTTATCTCGGTGGGATCCTGTTCGATATACCACTTTTTCACATCCAGGGAGAGCTCCACCAGATTTGCCAAGGTCTTGGACTCCCGGCTGAGGATTTCATTCTTTTTCACGAGAAGGAACTTGTACAGCTCCTCATCCTGGCTGAGCAGGGCATGCTTGATGACCTCGGCAAGCCCGTTGAGAAACTCCTTGTCACTGAGAGTCCTGAGCGTATCGATGCAGATGAGAACCTCACCGGCTGGATAAAACGAGCCGACCATGTTTTTCATACCGCGGAAATCGACTGCCGTCTTGCCACCTACGGCGGCGTCCACCATGGCAAGCAAGGTGGTGGGAACCAGCGTCAGCCTGCAACCCCGCATATAGACCGATGCTGCAAAGGCGGAAAGATCGCAGACCACTCCCCCGCCGAACCCGATGATCCGTCCGTCACGTGCCAGCCCCTCATCCAGGGATGTCGAAAGGATGCGTTCAAGCGACCCGAAGTGCTTCGAACTCTCACCGCTCTCCAGCACTACATGGGCGGGAGGAAGCTGTTTGAACAATTTGGCTGTATTGGTATCGTACACCCACATGACCGAGCGGCCGTAGCCGCCAAGATGGTTGGCCAGGTCCTTCAAATCATCGGCAAGCAAAATATCCGTGGTTTTTCCTTGGTCGAGCACGGCTGTCATCAATTTCTTCATACTCATGTTATACCCTGGAGACAGGGAAGAAGACAAGAACCATACGAGAAGCCGTGCTTGCAAAAATCCTTGCATTGTCGCACAATGTGGGCCATGCGCGAGATACGATATTTTGACAATGCAGCCACCACCAGTATGAGCCGGTCAGCGCTTGATGCTTATACGAAGGCGGTTGTGCAGTATAGAGGCAATCCATCATCCCTTCATCAGGAAGGAAGAGATGCAAAAGCATTTCTTGAGCAAACCAGGGCCGATCTTGCCGGCCTGCTTGGCGTAGATCCGCTCTCTCTCACCTTCACCAGTGGAGCGACCGAATCCAATGCCATCATCCTAAACAGTCTTATTTGGAAGGAACGAAAGGGTCAGGTCATCCTCAGCGGCATCGAACACCCCTCGGTATCGGAATATGCCAGGCTGCTGAAACAACTTGGCTGGAAGGTGACAACGCTTGCCGCACCCAATGGCTTTGTCCAGAAAGAAGATTTGCAGAAAGCCTTGAGCAGTGAAACCCGGCTGGTCTGTATCATGCTGGTAAACAATGTCGTAGGCACGATTCAGGACGTCGGTGGTTTGGTGGAGGTTGTCCGAGCCTTCGAAAGCGAGCACAACAACCGAAAAATACATGTCCATTCCGATGCGACGCAGGCTCTCGGGAAAATCAGGTTCGACCTGCAAGCCATGGGAATTGACAGTGCCTCCTTCAGTGCCCATAAACTTCATGGTCCCCGCGGTGTAGGCTTGCTGTACAATACCAACGCAGGCATTGAAAGCCTTAGCCGCGGTGGATTACAGGAACGAGGCCTGAGGCCGGGAACCGAGAATATCGGCGGCATCGCAGCAATGCACCAGGCTGTCAAGGATGCTTTTCACAGCCTCGAGGAGAATTACAAGCATGTATCCGGCCTGAATGCATTTTTGCGTGACAAGCTCTCGGCTCTGCCCATCTTCAGCCCGTCGGAGCATTGTAGTCCCTACATCCTTGCACTGGCTCACCCGAAACTTCCCAGTGAAGTATTCACCCGCTTGTTGTTCGACCAGGGCCTCTGCGTTTCCAGCGGCTCAGCCTGTTCGAACAATGCCAAACAAAAATCCCAGAGTGTCCTGACAGCCATGGCTTTTTCAGCACAGCTTGCAAAGAACAGCATCCGCATCTCACTATCCAAGGATACTACAGCCGAGGATGTTGAAATCTTGGCACAGGCTGTCACACAACTCATCTTGGAGCATGCATGAACGACTCTACCCTGTATTTGGTACGATTGGGAGAAATATCCCTCAAAGGTTTGAACCGTGATTTTTTCGAGAAACGGCTCAAGAACAACATCAAGAGCAAGCTCAAGGGATACCGTACTCAGGTCTCCAAGCAGAAAGGCCGAATTTTCTTTGAGATAGAGAACGGCTGTCCACGGGACACCATTGAAATGGCCTTCAGCACAACCTTCGGGGTTGTCGGCTATTCACGCTGCCTCCGATGTGCAAAGGACATCGAGGCCATCAAGGAAGCAGCACGGGTTCTGATGCAGGATGAACCCTTCTCCAAGGGAGTGGGTACCTTCAAGTCGATCACCAAGCGAGCCGACAAGAACTTCGAGTTGAACAGTTACCAGATAGACTGCATCCTCGGCGAGGTGGTTCATAGCGAGCACCCCAAACTGACTGTCGATGTAAAGAATCCCGATATGACCATCAATTGCGAGATCCGGGACAAGGCGTACCTCTTCACCTCCGCCAAAAGCGGACCCGGCGGGCTTCCTGTCACCACCGCAGGCAAGGGCATGCTGCTGCTCTCAGGAGGAATCGACAGTCCGGTCGCAGCCTATCGCATGGCCCAACGCGGGTTGAAAATGGAGTGCATCTACTTCCATGCCTATCCCTACACCAGCGAACTTGCCTTGGAGAAGGTTAAGACCTTGGCCTCATTGATCGCCCCGTATCTGCAAGGAACACGGTTGCACGTAGTCCACTTCACGGAGGCGCAGCTTTGGATCAAGCAGCACAGCCTGGAGGAAGAAACAACCTTGATGTTCAGGGCCGCCATGATGCACGTAGCCAATGCCATTTCCAAGAAGCAGGAGGGAATGTGCATCGTAACCGGGGAGGCACTCAGCCAGGTGGCCAGCCAAACGCTGGAGAGCATGGTTTTCACCGACAGCATGAGCGAACAGCTGGTACTCCGTCCTTTGGTCGGCATGGACAAGCAGGAGATCATGAACCTTGCAAAACAGATTGGAACCTATGAGACTTCCATCCTTCCCTATGAGGATTGTTGCGTGATATTCAGTCCAAAACACCCACTCGTACGGCCTGATAAAGAGCTGATGACACAGCACTACCGGCAAATGGGGATCGAAGCTTTGCTTGAAGAGGCAATTGATGCTGTGCAGGTATTTGACTATGGACCGGACGGACAACCTCGTAGCTAGACATTTTTACCAACACTGTCTAAATACAGATCGGGTTCACTGTACCATTTCCTGATAATTACGTAAGGTTTGTGTATTCGGAGGCTTCTCAGTGAAAATTGGCTTGGATGTTGGCTCCACAACCATGAAATGCGTAGTACTTGATGAACAGTTGCGTGTTGTTCATCAAGAGTATCGTAGACACTACTCTCAGATTCCCCAAACCGCTGTCCAGATGCTTACGCCCCTGCTCCAAAACCTTGGCGACAGGCAGGTATGCTTCTCGCTCTCCGGCTCTGCCGGCATGGGGCTTTCCCAACAATTGCACCTGCCGTTTGTGCAGGAAGTATACGCCACCCGCATTGCCATCCAGCACTATCTTCCTTCCACCGATGTGGTCATTGAACTTGGAGGCGAGGATGCCAAAATCCTGTTTCTGGGAAAGAACATGGAAGTGAGGATGAATGGGACCTGTGCCGGAGGCACCGGATCATTCATCGACCAGATGGCCAGCCTGCTCAACATAGATCAAGACCAGATGGATGATCTTGCGAAGCAGGCCAAGCAGAGCTATACCATTGCTTCACGATGCGGTGTTTTTGCAAAAAGCGACGTCCAGCCGCTCATCAACCAAGGAGCTGAAAAGGCCGACATCGCCCTTTCAGTTCTTCAATCGGTGGTCAACCAAACCATAGCAGGCCTTGCACAAGGTCGTCCGATCACCGGTCAGGTGGTATATCTGGGCGGCCCTCTGACATTCCTCTCCTCCTTGCGCAAAGCCTTCGACCAAACCTTGCACCTTGAGGGAATTTGTCCCGAAAACTCCCTGTATTTCGTAGCTCTGGGGACGGCGTTGTCCAAGGGCGATGAGACCATCACCCTCTCGGATTTGGTGTATCAGCTTGAGCACTATCATACACAAAAGGCATTCACCTCCATCCCTCCCCTCTTCGAAACCGAAGAACAGTTGGAGGAGTTCCAAAGGCGCCATCAGAGGGCGAAGCTGCCGAAGGCTGATGCCCTCAACTACAAAGGGCAAGCCTTCCTCGGTGTCGACGCAGGCTCCACCACCGTGAAGGCCTGCATCATCGACACCCAAGGAAGGCTCCTCTACAGCCGCTACCAGCTGAACAATGGCAATCCAGTGCAGGCGGTAAAGGAGTTCCTCACCAATTTTCTTACCTCCTATCCGGATATCCACCTCGTAAAGGCATGTTCAACCGGGTATGGGGAGCTTCTGGTAAAAAATGCATTCAACTTCGAGTATTCGTTGGTTGAGACAATGGCCCATTATAAAAGCGCCAAAACGTTTCTTCGGGAAGTGGACTTCATCATTGACATCGGCGGTCAGGACATCAAGTGTTTCAAAATCGAAGACGGTGTCATCGACGATATTTTCCTCAATGAAGCGTGCTCGTCCGGATGCGGCTCGTTTCTGCAGACGTTCTCCAATGCACTGGGCTATTCGCCACAGGAGGCGGCCGAGCTTGCCCTGAAGGCACAGAATCCTGTCGACTTGGGCAGCCGCTGCACGGTGTTCATGAACAGTTCGGTCAAACAGGCGCAAAAGGACGGGGCCAGTGTTGCAGACATTTTCGCAGGTCTTGCAATCAGTGTGGTGAAGAACGCCCTGTACAAGGTTGTACGGTCAACCGACCCGTCCCTGCTCGGCAGGCACATCGTTGTGCAGGGAGGAACCTTTCTCAACGATGCGGTATTGCGTTCGTTCGAAATGGAACTGGGAAGCGAAGTCATCCGCATCGAGGAAGCCGGTCTGATGGGAGCCTATGGCTGTGCACTGCATGCCATGGAGCAGCACAAAAAAGACCATAAGAGTACAACCACCCTCTCTCTTGCACAACTCTCCAGCTTCTCCCACCGAACCCGTACGGTACACTGTAAAGGGTGTACCAATGCCTGTCTGTTGACCATCAACAGTTTCGACGGGGATCGAAAGCTTGTCAGCGGAAACAAGTGCGACCGCATCGTACAACCTGAAACCTTTGTCAGCAATCCTGAAAGACTCAATCTGTATGCTTACAAGCAACAATACCTGGCTGATTTGAAGAGCGGCAGAAATGAGCGGGGACGCATCGGCATCCCTCTGCAACTCTCCTTTTATGAGCAACTGCCCTTCTGGCATGCCTGCCTGTCCAGCCTTGGCTTCGAGGTTGTCGTATCCGAGCCCTCCACCCGGGATACATACCTGAAAGGCCAATCGACAATCAGCAGCGATACCATCTGTTATCCAGCGAAGCTGATGCATGGACATGTCCAGCAGCTCATCGAGGCCGGTGTTGACGCCATTTTCTATCCTTGCTCCAGTTACAACCTGAATGAGGAGAAAGGGGACAACCACTTCAACTGTCCGGTGGTTGCCTATTACCCCGAAGTACTCAAGCACAACATGCCTTCACTGCTCGAACACAAGGTGTTGTTCATAAGCGACTACATAAGCCTTGCCGATGAACGATTCGCACCATCACGGCTCTATGAAATACTCTCCAAGCACTACAATCTTGGCAAGGGGGAAGTCAAGCTGGCATGCAAACGGGGCTACGAGGCCCTGAGGACCTACCAGCAGGCGGTAAGAAACCAGGCAACCATCATTGTAGAGGAGGCCAGGAAACGTGCTTGGCCGATCATGGTGCTTGCAGGGCGCCCCTACCACGTCGATGGTGAAGTCAATCACGGCATCGACAGTCTGTTGCTTCAATGCGGCTGTGCCGTCCTCAGCGAGGATGGGATCAGCCATTTGGTGCCGAAGGAAAAGCGGACCGTCCTCAACCAATGGACTTATCATGCAAGAATGTACGATGCCGCACGGTATGTGACCACACAACCTGACATGCAGATCATCCAGCTGGTCTCCTTCGGTTGCGGCCTCGATGCAGTGACCAGTGATGAGATCCGCGACATTCTCAGACAGACCGACAAGATTTACACCCAGATAAAAATCGATGAGATTGCAAACCTCGGGGCAGTGAAAATTCGGATCCGCAGTCTGCTCGCTGCAATCGGGGAGGCAAGCGGCACATGAGCACCGTATTTACAAAAGCGATGAAGAAGGACTATACCATTCTCATTCCCAATATGTCGCCGGTTCACTTCAAGATCGCCAAAGAGGTGTTTGCCAATCACGGCTACAACGTTGTGCTGCTGGAGAACCAGGGTCCCAATGTCATCCGTGAAGGGCTCAGGTATGTACACAATGATATCTGTTATCCCGCCCAACTCGTCATCGGACAACTCATCGATGCGTTGAAACACGGGAATTTCGACACCAACAAAGTTGCTTTGGTCATCACCCAGACAGGAGGAGGCTGCAGGGCCAGCAATTATCTATTTTTGCTGCGCAAAGCCCTCGAGAAGTGCCATCTCGGGCATATTCCCGTAATCAGTCTCAATCTCAAGGGGCTGGAGAAGAATCCCGGATTCAAGCTGACCTTCTTCATGCTGCTGCAGGCATACAGTGCTTTCATCTACGGAGACCTGCTTATGGCCTTGTCAAACCAAGTGAGGCCGTATGAAGTGAACAAGGGTGAAGCCGATGCCCTGGTCGCCACCTGGACACGGTATCTGAGTGATCGGTTCGCCAACAACAGGGGCTACATCGGATGGGCCATGAAACGAAACCTCAATGAGATATGCAGGCAGTTTGCAGCAATCGAGGTAAGAAAAGAAGAGAAGATCAAAGTCGGCATCGTCGGTGAAATCTATATGAAATACTCTCCGCTGGGCAACAACAACCTGCAGGCATACCTGGAACAGCAGGGCTGCGAAGTCATGGTTCCTTCCATGATGGGTTTCCTCTACTACGGGGCCGATAATGCAATCACGGACAAGGCTTATTATGGAGGACGCAGGATCAGCAGCATCGTCACCCAGCTCATACTCAAGCAATTGTTCAAGGTAGAGACCATGGTACGAGAAGCAATGGCGAAAACCGGAAAGTTCACCGTTCCCATTCCCTATACGGAAATGAAGAAACTCACCGAAGGATTGATCGACTATGGTGTAAAAATGGGTGAAGGCTGGCTGCTTACCGCTGAAATGCTCGATTTGGTACATGCCGGATATACAAATATCGTCTGCACCCAGCCATTTGGCTGCCTGCCCAATCATATTAGTGCGAAAGGCATGATCAGGGCTGTTACCGAACGGGCCCCCGAAGCAAACATTGTTCCCATCGATTACGATCCTTCTGCAACGCATGTAAACCAGGAAAACCGCATTAAATTGATGCTTTCCATAGCAAGAGAGAATCTCGATTCGGAGAAGAACGGAAAATAAAGATATCTCCTACTATTCTACTTTTATTTCTTTGATTACATTAGAGTCATGAGAATAGAACGCATAGAACAACCGCAAGACCTTGAACACTTCGTAGCTCAGGACCTGGTCCAGCTCGCAAAGCAAAAAGAAGGCACTCTGCATATTGCTCTTTCCGGAGGCAGGAGTGCTCAGTTCATCGTCAAGGGATTACTCGCTGTGCAGCCATCAATCCTGAGTCGGGTTCACCTCTATCTGGTAGACGAGCGTCTTGAGGGGGAGAAGAATCTGGACACCCTTCTTGCGGCAGGACTTGAGCGTGCTGTTGCTTTGACTCAGCTTTCCATACCAAAGGCGCAACGAGAGCTCTCGACTTCCCCCTTTGATAGGGTATATTTAGGTGTAGGAGAAGATGGCCATATCGCGTCCTTGTTCCCCGGCAGACAACCGGAACAGGATACTGATCAAGTTGCAGTCGTTGAGCAGAGCCCCAAACCTCCAAAGCGGAGGGTTACTCTCACCTATTACGGATTCTCGAAGCTGGCCCGCAATGCAACAGTGTTCCTGCTGTTCCTGGGAGAGGGGAAACGAGACGCCTTGGAGCGATTGATGAGTGGGAAAGAACATGCAGACACCCTTCCTTGTGCGTACTTTGTGGACAATCAATTCCCTAATCGGATCATAACAGACCTGAAGGAGTAAGAAGGCTATGAAACGAATCATCATCCAATACGGCGGCACCGGAGACCTTGCACTGAAGAAATTGTACCCTGCCTATCAGAATCTTATGGAAAAGCAGTATGCATTTTCCGTTCTTGCCCTTGGGCGGCGGTATACCACCCGGGAGGAATTTCTCTTGCATTCGGTTGATGCTTCAGCTCCCGCCTCCTTCACCGATAATCTGGATTATTTGTACTATGACATGGCCGAATCCGAGGCCGTTTCCATTCTCACCAAAAAGCTGAGAAGCATGATCGAGGGAAGTAAAGAGGTAGAGTTCATCTACTATCTGGCGCTGCAGCCCTCGCTGTACGAGGATGCCATCCACCAAATCAAGGAAATTGATGCATCGCTGGATTGCATGTGCACGCTCACCAAGAAAATCGTGGTGGAAAAGCCATTCGGTTTCGATTTGGAAAGTGCACTGAGGTATAATGAAATACTTGAGAAAGCATTCACCGACGAGGAAATATTCCGTGTTGACCACTACCTTGGCAAGGAGTTCATGCAAAATTTGCTGCTCATGCGGTTCCACAACGACATCATCCGCAGAATCTGGGATAACAGGACCATCGAATCGATCCAGATTATTTTTGATGAAAAGCACGGAGTAGACCAGAGGTTGGGTTTCTACGAGAAAATCGGAGTCGTGCGCGATACCATCCAGAACCATATCATGCAAATCATCACATACTTGACGATGAGCGAGCCGGCTTCGCTTTCACCCGAGGATATCGCCATAGAAAAGGAGAAAGTACTACGCTCAATCTCCCCCATCCAGGAATTTCATATGGGAAGGTATGAGTCGTTGGGAGTCAACAGCGGCCACGTTGTGCAAACACCGACGTATGCTGCCCTGAAGCTGTTTGTGAACACCTATTACTTTGCAGACATTCCAATTTATGTGCGAACAGGCAAGATGCAGAAGGAAGCTAAATCACTGATTTATATCAAATTCAAGAATACAACCAAGCAGGTGATGCACGACCAGACCATCGCTGAGAACGGTGTGATCATCACCATTCACCCAGAGCTCACAATCGATATCAGTATGAACCTGAAAATGCCGAATACCAGCTGGAAATCAAAACCGGTTCGGTTCCGCTTCAACCAAAGCGAGACGTTCGGTGCGAACACACCCGAAGCATATGAGCAGATTGTTCAAAAGATCCTGATAGGCGACAAGAGCCTCTTCCCCACCATGAAGGAGATAACCGAAGCCTGGAGGATTGTAGGACCGATGCTCGAAAGCGATCTGGTAGGTGAAGTCTATCCGATTAGAACCCTGCCCCGTTTTGCAAGCCAGCTGGCCAAGGACAACAACTTCACCTGGTTTGATGAGACTGCGGGTGCAAAGTCTTGATGGAAGTCTGGCTCTGATACAAAACAGCCACCAACAAAGAGTCGCCTCTTCATTGATGGCTTTCTCAAAGGACCGGCACAGCCTTAGATCAGCACGTGCATCTTTTCCTTGATGGCGTGCAGGTTCTCGTTTCCGATTACATTCGCCTTCCGCGTCCCTTCAACTATCAGGTCCCTGACCTCACCTAGGTGGTTCTCATAGTAAGCCCTTCTCTGTCGGATGGGATCGAGCAAGGCATTCAGCACTTCGTTGAGCCGTTTCTTGCAGGCAACACATCCAAGCTGTGCATTGCGGCACCGCTCGGCAATATCGGCAGCCTCATCGGGATTGAACACGCAGTGATACTTGTAGACGTTGCAGATTTCCGGATGACCGGGAATCTTCACCGTAATTCTTGCCGGATCGGTGACGGCGTTACGTACCCGCTCCCATACCGTTTCAGGAGTATCGGAGAGATAGATTGCATTGCCCAGGCTCTTGCCCATTTTTGCATTGCCATCCAGCCCTGACAGCCTTCCCACGGTACTGAGTTTCGCTTCAGGTTCAACAATGGAGGTTCCATACATATCATTGAACTTGCGCACAATCTTTCGTGCCAATTCAATATGTGGAATCTGATCCTCACCAACGGGAACAAGGTGTGCATTGCAGAAGGTGATATCGGCGGTTTGACTCACCGGATATCCGAGAAATCCATAGGTGAGGTCGGCATACCCGTAGTTCTTCGCCTCGGTCTTGATCGTCGGGTTGTGCCTGAGTTGATTGACCGTCACAAGCATCGAGTAGAAGACCGTCAACTCTGCAATGGAGGTGATCTGACTCTGTTGGACCAAGGTAATCTTGGCAGGGTCGAGTCCTACTGAAAGGTTGTCTATGGCGACATCGTAGATGCTGGTGTTGATGAGCTCAGGATGCTCGAAGTGCGTCGTGAGGGCTTGCACGTCCGCCAGTAAAATGAACGTATCGTAGCTGTCCTGCAACTCCACCCTGCTCTTCAGAGAACCCACATAGTGTCCCAAGTGCAATCGACCGGTGGTACGGTCTCCTGTCAAGATTCGTTTCTTACTTTGTTCCACGAGACTTACTCCTCCTCTTTTGATTCCTGTTCAGGAATCGACGAAGAGGGAATGTTTACCCGCATCATGGTATGTTCCATGTTGCAGGAAGGGCAGACGGCAGGAGCCTCATGTTTGTCCAAAGACTGGACCAGTTCAACTCGTGCCTTGCAAAGCTGACACTCGTACTCATAAGAAGGCATCGTATGTATCTCCTCTCAGGCTTAAAGCATTCCAGTCAGACTGTGTCTGAGAGCTTCCATCTGCTCTTCGCCCAATTCCATGTGTTTGATCGTTACTCGATCATCCTCTATCAAAAACATCTTCATCAAGTCTGCAATCTTATAGGGAATCTTCTCCCGCTTCAATCTGGCAATGTATGCGGTGCGTACCATCTGGGACAGGGTGGATGCAAGCTTTGCAGTATCCATGGTGATATACGCATCCAAGGTATACGAGCCTGCATCATCCGCATTGATCAACAACAACATCGACTTCGCCTGCTTGATCACCGTATCGGGCAACCCAAGTCCCAAATCAAAAAAGGTTTCTGGATGCAGGGAATAGACAGCGATTGATGATTGTGCCATCTGCATGGCGGTCTGGTCATCGATCAACCGGTTTTTCGCTGCAAAGCTCGAATAGCTCTCCTCATACGAACCATTGGTGAAGAGCAGCTTGTCATTCTTCGGCGTATACAGCGAGACAGGCCCGCTCTTCTGGCTGAACCACGTAAGTCCGTCGCTGTTGCCCTTCCGTTCCAACTCCTTGGCGTACATCATGCCGGTATTGATAAGGAACTTCGGATAGTCACCTTCCACCACCCCATATGCCGAGATGGCATCGGCTTCCAAGGGATAGGCATCGGATGTAGGTTTCAACGCAAGAGATACCCTTCTGGAACGGCGCGCAAACTCTTCAAGATCCGAGAAGGCTGCCTGCACCAGCTCCTGCTCCTTGCGGGCATCGATGGTCACCACAATCACGTTCTCTTCACCCATCGCTTGGAAGTCATAGTAGGGCCGCCCCTTCTGTGACACGGTGGCACAGGAGGAGAGGACAACGACCGCCAAAACGAAAGCTGATGCAATCTTGCAGAATCTAACCATGCATTCAATCCTTCTCGACAAACAACCTCACCAAGTGATCGCCGCAATCAATTGCTTCACCATCCAGTGTAGCAAAGCTCATCGAGTTGGACAATGTTTCTTTTGCAATCGTCGGCCCAAAGTGCTCAAAGACCTGCTTGATGACCTCATCACCATCCCAGGTCAGGCGAATACGATCGGAGACTTCGAAACCACTCTCCTTGCGCAGATTCTGGATGGAGCGGACGATATCGCGGGCGATACCTTCCTCAAGCAGCTCTTGTGTAACCTTGGTATCGAATCCTACGGTCAAGGAACCATCGTTGAGGACTTTCACTCCCTCAAGCTCGGTGCGCTGTACAATGATTTCATCTTTGCTCACGGAAATCTCTCCGTTGCTGTAGGTGATCGTATGAGTCTTTCCATCGAGCATCGAAGCGATGGTTTTCCCATCAAGATCGGCAATGAGGGCAGCAACTTCCTTCATATCCTTGCCGAGCCTGCTTCCCAGCACTTTGAAGTTGGCCTTGGCGCTGTAGTCGACAAGTTCAGATTCATCGGAACTCAGGTGGACTTCCTTGACGTTGAGCTCTTCGGCAATAATGTCCTGCATCGAATTCAGGATTGCGCGCTCTTCCTCTTCCCTGTCGACAAGGAAGAGTGTCTTCAGAGGCTGGCGAATCTTCAAGTTGTTGGATGCGCGCAGCGCACGTCCCATGGCAATCGCCTTCTGCGTCAACGACATTTGATTTTCCAAGGCAAGGTCTCGTTCCTCATCGCAGTAGTCGGGATACATGCACAAATGGACGCTCTGAGGCATTTCACCGGTCCGCAGATTCTGGTAGATATCCTCGGTGGTGAAGGGAATGATCGGGGCCACCGCCTTGAGGAAGGTCAGAAGCACCTTGTACAGGGTGTCGTAGGCCTGTTTCTTGTCCGTGTCGTTCTCCCCCTTCCAGAACCGTCGGCGGCTTCGGCGGATGTACCAGTTGTTCAAATCATCAATGAAGGGAACAAAGAGTGAGCATGCTTTCTGGATGTCGTACGCTTCGAAGGCGGCGGTTGCTTCCTGAACAAACCGCTGCATGGCACTGATGATCCACCTATCCATGGGATTGGTCAAATCCTTGAATGCTGTCTCCGAGGGTTCATAGCCGTCGATGTTTGCATACGTCACAAAGAACGAGTATGCATTCCACAGGGGAATGATCAGGGTCTTGAGGACTTCCTTGACCGAATCCTCGCTGAATTTCAAATCCTCTGCGCGGACAACGGCACTGTTCATTAGGGCAAAGCGGAGCGAGTCGGCCCCGTAGAGCTTGACGATCTCCATCGGGTCGGTATAGTTGCGCTCGCTCTTGCTCATCTTCTTGCCTTCGGCGGTCAGGACGATGCCGTTGGTGATGCAGTGGGTGAATGCAGGCTTTTCCCATAAACCGGCAGCAATGACGGTGAGGGTATAGAACCAACCACGGGTCTGATCGAGTCCTTCACAGATGAAATCTGCAGGGAAGTGACTTTCAAAGTACTCCTTGTTCTCAAACGGATAGTGCTGTTGGGCATAGGGCATCGAACCGGACTCAAACCAGCAGTCAAGGACGTCTCCGATGCGCCTCATGGTACCCTTCCCGTCGGGGCTGGGCCAAGTCAGGTCGTCGACAAAGTGCTTGTGCAGGTCCTCGACCTTCTTTCCGCATTTCGCCTCAAGTTCGGCAACACTGCCGATCACCTCGATATGGTCGCTGCCGTCGCACTTCCACACGGGAATGGGATTTCCCCAGAACCGGTTGCGGCTGATGGCCCAATCACGTGCCCCCTCGAGCCACTTGCCGAAACGGCCGTACTTGAGGTGGTCGGGCATCCAGGTAATCTGTTCGTTGGAACTGAGCATGTACTGTTTGATCTTGTTGATGTCGACGAACCAACAGCTCATGGCCCTATAGATCAGAGGTTTCTTGGTTCGGTAGCAGAACGGATACGAGTGGAGATAGTTCTCGCGCTTGACCAAAAGATTGTGCTCTTTGAGGTAGGCAATGATATCCTTGTCGGTATCCTTGACAAAACGTCCTTCAAAATCGGGCACCTCATTGGTGAAGCGGCACTCCAGGTCTATCGGACAGACAACGGGAATCCCGCTTCCCTTGAGCACCTGATAGTCATCCTCTCCGAATCCGGGGGCTGTATGAACAATGCCGCAGCCGTCTTCGGTGGTTACGTAATCACCATTTACACAGACAAAGGCACCTTTTTCCTTCAAATCAGCAAAATACGGGAACAACGGCTGGTACCGCATCCCCTTGTAGAAGGTTCCCTTCCGCTCATCCACAATCTCGTAGGAGGCCGGGTCCTTGTAGTAATGGCCAAGACGGGCCTTGCCCAATATATAGTAATTCCCGTCACTCTTGTCATGGACCTTCACATAGTCGATTTCTGGCCCAAAGGCCAGGGCCAGGTTGGATGGAAGCGTCCAGGGCGTGGTCGTCCATGCCAGAAAGTAGGTATCTTTCTCTCCGTCGACGGCAAAACGAACGGTCACAGCCTGGTCGACCACATCCTGGTACCCGCCGAGGTTGACTTCAAAGTTGGAAAGCGGGCTTGCAAGGGCGGGGCTATAGGGAAGGATATTGTACCCTTCATAGATGTAGCCTTTCTCATACAGGGTCTTGAACACCCACCAGATGGTTTCCATGTAGTCGGTATCCATTGTGCGGTATCCGTTCTCCCAATCCACCCAGCGTCCCATGCGGTTGATGGTACTCTGCCACTCCTTGGTATAGCGCAGGACAATCGAGCGGCACTGCTCGTTGAACTTGGCTACGCCGTACTTGACAATGGCAGAATGACCACTGATGCCCAGCGTCTTTTCCATCTCATACTCAACAGGAAGACCGTGGCAGTCCCACCCGAAACCGCGTCTGACGCGCTTGCCTTTCATGGTGTGGTATCGGGGAATGGCATCCTTGATGGTTCCAGGAACCAAGTGGCCGAAATGGGGAAGGCCCGTGGCAAACGGAGGTCCATCGTAGAACACGTATTCGTTCTCCTGTGACCTTGATTCAATCGATTTCTTGAAAATATCCTCTGCCTGCCAAAACGACAAAACATTCTCTTCCATCTGGGGAAAATCCACTTTGGTGTTTACTGGACGAAACATACTTACTCCTCGCGTCTATGCAATCGCATGACGCCATTCTATTCATATCTGCAGGAAATGACAACCTTTGTGAGTTGTTTTTCCCGTTGACGTTCTTCGGCATGCGCGCTACTGTTCGCATATGAATGTCTTTTCGATTCCGCCTGTCATCCGCAGGTTTGCCCGGTACTTCACCGATGCAGGATTCTCCCTCTATATCGTGGGAGGGGCTGTGCGCGACCATCTTTTGGGCTTGAAAAGCGAAGACTATGATTTCACCACCGACGCTCTCCCCGACCAAGTGATGCAACTCTTCAAGCACGTGATACCGACCGGCATCGAGCATGGCACGGTTACCGTGCATTTTGAAAAGCAGAGCTTCGAGGTGACGACGTTCCGCAGTGAAGCCGACTATATCGACGGCAGGCACCCAAGCTCTGTTACGTTCATTCCCAGTCTCGAAGAAGATCTCAAGCGACGGGACTTCACCATCAATGCATTCGCAGCCGATTGCAGAGATGGACGCATCATCGATTTGCATGACGGGAAAAAGGATTTGAAAAACAAGATCATCAGGGCAATCGGCGATCCCCGGCAGCGTTTCGCAGAGGATGCACTGAGAATACTCAGGGCCGCCAGGATTGCAGCAAAACTCAATTTTTCCATTGAAATGCAAACCTTGTCGGCCATGGGAATGCTGAAGGAGAACCTTTCCAAGGTAAGTGCGGAGCGCATCCGCGATGAGCTGTTCAAGCTTGTACTCTCCGACCATCCCGCCACAGGACTTTCCTACCTCAAAGAACAGGGGATTCTCACCGTCATTCTTCCGGAGTTCAAGGCCTGTGATGGATTGTTCCAAGGGGGCATGCACCACGAGGATGTTCTCTCCCACTCCATCTCAGCCTGCCAGGCCTCTGCAGCATTTGCATCCACGTTGGAGGTTAGGCTGGCGGCATTGTTGCACGATATCGGCAAGTGCGAGGTAGTGGTCCCGACAGAAGACCGCAACACCTTCAAAGGCCACGAGCTGGTCGGAGAGATGATCACCCAGTCGTTGCTCAAGCGCCTCAAAGCAAGCAACAATCTGATCAAGGATGTCTCCCACCTTGTACGCCATCATATGTTCGATTATCAGAGCAATTGGAGCGACAGCGCGGTGCGACGCTTCATCGCCCGTGTAGGCCTACAGTACATCCCCCGGCTTTTGCAGCTCAGAATCGCCGATCAGGTTGCCATTCACGGCAAGGCCAATACCGTGTTGCTCGATGAACTGCACCATCGCATCAAGGCGATCATCGAAGAGCACGACGCCCTTTCAATCAAGGACTTGGCAGTGAATGGCAACGACTTGTTGGACTTGGGAATACCCAAGGGAGAAAAAATCGGGGCCACCCTCTCCTATCTCTTGGAGACGGTGCTCGATGACCCCGGACAAAACAACCGTGAGCAACTGCTCGATCTGGCTGAAAAGTATCAATCACTGGCAGTCTTCACCAACTGATCATAGGCCAGTTTCGCCGCCATCTGCTCAGCTTGTTTCTTGTTCGCCCCGCTGGCCGGTCCGAACACCCTGCCGTTCACATCGACTTCAACAAAGAACGTGAAGTCATGCTCCGGCCCTGTTTTCTTGACCAGTGTATATGTAGGAACCTTGCGCCAACGTTTTTGCATATATTCCTGCAGACTTGTCTTGTAATCACGATGATAATCATCATCGAGCACCGCCCTGATCTGCTGTTCGAGGTATCGCATGATGAAGGATTTGGCCGCTTCGAATCCGCTGTCCAGATAGCAAGCGGCAAAGAGGGCCTCCATGCAGTCGGCAAGCAGGGCCTTTTTCTCCCTGCCTCCGGTATTCTCCTCACCTTTTCCGATAAGCAGATACCGATCGACATGAAGTTGTCTTGCAATCATGGCAAGACTGTCTTCACTGACGACAACGCTCTTGATTTTTGAAAAATCCCCCTCCGCCTTGGCAGGAAGATTGTTGAAAAGCCAATCAGCGACGCACATCCCCAGGACACTGTCACCTAAAAATTCAAGTCTCTCATTGTTATCAACCAGCTCACTGGTCTCGTTGGCATATGATCGATGGGTAAAGGCAAGATTCAACAACGAAAGATTTGAGATGATGATGTTGCTTTCTCTGATAAATACAAGAAGCTCCCGCTCTCTTTCTGATGAGATGGCGGGAGCTCTCATGAAGAGTTTGCTCTCCATTGGGCTAATGTGCCTTAGAGTTTTGTTGCAAGGAAGTCTACTGCATCCTTAACCGTTTCAAACTCATTCGCCTTCTCATCAGGGATGGAAATTCCAAGTTCCTCTTCAATGGCATACACCAATTCGTAGGTATCAAGACTATCTGCTCCAAGATCCTTGCGGAAGGAGGCATCCATGGTGATCTTGCTCTCGTCGATCTCCAACTTCTCTGCAATCAAAGACTTTACTTTTTCAAAAACTTCTTTGCTATCCATCTCGCTTCTCCTGAGTATTACTTATTTGTCCTGCAGCTCGATGACCTGCACGCCACGATAGAATCCGCACTTGGGGCACACGCGGTGAGGCAGAACCATATTTCCACAGGTACCACACTGGGAGAGCGTGGGGGCAGCAAGACGCATGTTGGCAGCCTTTCTGGAAGCGGCACTAGCCTTCGAAGTCTTATATTTGGGTGTTGCCATGTTGATATCCTCTTACACTATGCAAAATTTTGACACGTTTAGAAGAATAACGGAAAAGCCCTAAAGCGTCAACAACTTGATTCGTTTTCTCATCAATTGTACGACAAGCGGGGGAACCATCGGGGAAATATCGGCCCCATATGCTGCCATTTCCTTGATGGCACTGGACCTAAGTTGGAAATATTTGGGGCTGGTAGGCATGAACAAGACTTCCAAATCTGGATTGAGTTGCTTGTTGGTCATCGCCAACTCGAACTCATATCCGAAGTCGACCAAGGCCCTGACACCCCTGATCATCACCCCTATCTGATGGGCCCGGGCAAAGTCAACGACCAGACCTCGATAGCTTACCACTTCGATGTTCTTGTGGTCGCAGAGAATCCGGCGCAGCATGTCCATGCGCTCATCAGGAGTAAACAGACACTGTTTTTGGACATTGTCCGCTACTACGACATACAGTTTCTCATATAAGAGTGCACTGCGTTCAATAATGTCGATATGCCCGTTTGTCGGTGGATCGAACGAGCCGGGGAGCATGGCGGTTCTGCTTGGTATACTCATTGCTTGGTCGCCTCCACGAATTTCTTCATCTGCTCAAAGGCTTCGGAATTCTCCCAAACAACACGTCTGATGAAGGTGAAAGTCCCATCCTCTTTGGTTTCCACTACTGCAAACGTGCCTCTGCCGATATAGCTGACCTTCTGATTGGCTGCAAGCGGCTGCTGGGCGGATATCTGTTCCAGGACACAGTCGAAATGACAGAACCCGCCCTCCGGGTGGGTCAATGCACTGGCTATGACATCAATGACCTGTCCGCAGATTTTGCAGGTTTCAAGCGGTTCCGACACTCGCTTGACCGGGAGCTGGGCAATGGTGCTGTGATATGGTTTCTTGGCTGTTTCAGGCAACAAGGTGTTTTTGGGTTTAGCGACGCTCTCTTTCTGTGCTTGTTTCGCCTTGGACTGCTTTTTTGATCGATTGCGCTTTTCTTTCCGGTTTCGTTCCTGTTTCAACTGCGCCTGCTCATTGACTGGTCTTTCTGCTTCCATCTCTACCTCGCATACCCTAGCCTACCTTGTTTTAGCAAGGAGGGCAAGAGAACAGAAAAGGACGGCAAGCTGCCGTCCCCTGTTTACGCTTGACAAACCACCGTTAGGCGTTCTTCTTGCGGATGAGTTCCTTGACCTTGGCCTTCTTGCCGACCTTGCCACGGATATAGTAGAGCTTTGCCCTTCTGACACGGCCCTTGCGAATGACTTCAATCTTCTCGATACGGGGAGAGTGCAAGGGGAAAATCCTTTCAACGCCCACACCGTAGGAAATCTTGCGGACAACGAACGTTCTCCGAATCCCACCATTGTTCTTGGCAATCACCAGGCCTTCGAAAACCTGGACACGTTCATTGGTACCTTCAATAATCTTGAAGAACACTTTTACGGTATCGCCAACGCAAAAATTCTCTGCATTTTCCTTCATCTGTTCTGACTCAATAGCCTTAATAACATCCATCGTCTACGGTCCCCTTCGCACTATGTTCTTTCAATACGTTTAAAATCTTTCTGGAGTTCGCATCCAAGGATGCCGTCTCCAACAAATCCGGCCGATGTGACAAAGTCTTCTCCAACCGTTTCTGCAGTCGCCATTGTCCAATTTTGGCATGATGTCCGCTCAATAATACATCAGGGACACCTTTTGAGCAATAGGTCTCAGGCCTTGTATAGTGAGGATATTCCAGCAGATTGTTGTGAAAACTCTCCTCTGAAAGTGAGTCGTTGGATATCACACCGTCCAAGAGACGGTAGACGGCATCGACAATCACCAAGGTGGAAACCTCACCGCTGCTGATAACATAATCCCCGATACAAATCTCGTCATCAACATATAGGTCTATCACCCGTTGGTCAATACCTTCATAATGACCGCAGATGAAGACCAATTCATCTTCCTTGCTCAAGTTCTCGGCATAGTGCTGGGTGAAGCGTTTACCGGAGGGGGAAGCGTACACGACCCGCTTGGACTCTGCCTTGATGGAGGCCAGCGCCTTGCACAGCGGATCGGTCTTGATCACCATGCCGGCTCCCCCACCGTAAGGAACATCGTCACAACTCTGATGCTTGTCGGTGGCAAAACTGCGGAAGTCAATGATTTCATACTCCACCAAGCCGCTTTGCACAGCCCGCCTCATGATTGAATTTTTAAAGAATCCCTCTACCATCTCCGGGAAAAGGGTGACAATCTGGATTTTCACGCGAGAATCCAGGGAGTCTTCAACTCAATCGTTCGGTTCTTCAAATCAACCTCTCCAATATACTCTTTCAGATAAGGTACCATATAGAGTTGTTCGTCCGCCGTTCGCACTTCCAGCAATACAGCCTGCGCACCGTCGATACTGCTGACCACCTCGGCCAGCGTTTCGCCTTCGTGCTCCAACGTGCAACCGATGAGGTCGGCAACATAGTACTGACCCTTTTTCAAAGGGGCCGCCTTGCTGCGTTCCACCAACAGGTGCTGACCGTTCAAGGCCCTCGCAGTTTCAGGATCATCGAATCCTGCAAACTTCATAAGGGCCTGAGAACCCTGCATCCTGAAACTTTGTATAGTAAGGCGCTGCTCTGTACCATCTTTTGCACGAAGAACCACCTCCTTGAGTTTTCCAAGGTAGGAACAATCGTCGTTGTGCGCATGAATCTTCACCTCACCGGTAATCCCAAACGGGCTTTTTACGGTAGCAGTCCAGAGCAACTCTTCCATACGTCAGTCCAGTATTTCGAGCACGGCACGCTTGCCGCTCTTGGTGGCTGAGGCACTCAGGATTGTCCTGATAGCCTTTGCAATGCGGCCTTGCTTGCCGATCACCTTGCCGACATCCTCACTGGCGACCTTCAGTTCAAGGATCGTGGACTTTTCGCCCTCGACCACATTGATGCTGACTTCGTCAGGGGCATCAACCAGTGATTTCACAATGTATTCAACAAGATCTTTTTCCACAACCATCTCCTGGAATTATTCCTGGACAGTTCTGGTTATAGTTACACCATTTCTGTTGAGCAGGCTTTTTACGGTATCGCTGGGCTGTGCCCCCTTGGCAAGCCATTCCTTGATTTTCTCGACCTTCAGTACTACCTGCTTGTCCTTCTCGGCCAAGGGGTGGTACTGACCAACCTCATCGAGGGTCTTGCTCTGGGTGTTAGCCCTTGAGTCCATCACCACGATACGGTAGTCAGGTCTCTTCTTGCTGCCAAATCTCTTCAGTCTCATGCTTGTGCTCACGTCAATTCCTCCTACGAATTCAACTCTACATACCCATCTGTTTCAGCATTGCAGCCTGGTATTTTTTATTTTTTGCCAACTTCTTCATCGTAAGTCGCATTTTCTCAAACTTCTTGAGCAATCGGTTGACATCGGACACAGTAGTCCCGCTGCCGTTTGCCACCCGTTTGCGTCTTGTCGGCCCCATTATATGGTAATTCGCACGTTCCGCATAGGTCATGGATAGGATAATTGCTTTCTCCTTGCGAATTTCCGCCTTGTCGATGTCATCTTCACTGATCTGGCCCTTGGCCCCGGGAATCATCTCCAACAGCTGTTCCATCGACCCCATCTTGTCCATATTGTTCAGTTGGTCGAGGTAATCCTGCAGGTCAAAGGTGTTCTTTGCCATCTTTTCCTGCATTCTGAGAGCTTCTTTCTCATCGATTGCGCTCTGGGCCTTTTCAACCAAGCTTACGATATCACCCATGCCAAGGATTCGGCCGGCGATGCGGTCTGGATAGAACGGCTCGATGTCGTCCATCTTCTCGCCGACACCGATGTACTTGATGGGTTTTCCAACAACCGAACGCAGCGAAAGTGCGGCACCGCCGCGGGTGTCACTATCGAACTTGGAGAGAATTACCCCGGTAATTCCGACTTTCTGCTCAAATTCCTGGGCAATGGCAACAGCGTTCTGACCGGTCATCGAGTCTGCAACAAAGAGCGTTTCATCCGGCTTGATGGCATCACGAACCCGCTGGATCTCATCCATGAGGGCCTGGTCGAGGTGCATGCGCCCGCTTGTATCGACGATCAGAATGTCGCGCTGCTCCTTCTTTGCCTGGGCAAGGGCTGCCTTTGCAACCTTGGAAGGGTCTTTCTCCCCGGCAAGGGTGAACACCGGCACACCAACCGACTCACCGAGGACTTGCAGCTGCAGGATGGCCGCCGGCCTGACCAAGTCGGCGGCAACCAACATGGGACGCCTGCCCTCCCGCTTGAGGCGGGAAGCCAGCTTGGCGCTGGTGGTGGTCTTGCCGGATCCCTGCAACCCCATCATCAGGATGACGGTGGTGGTGTCGGGACCCTTGAGCAGGAGTTTTTGATTCTCCTCATCCCCGAGCAGGGCGACCATGTGATCGTAGACGATCTTCACGAACTGTTGACCCGGATCGACGGCCTTGAGGACTTTCTCCCCAAGAGCTTCTTCCATGGTCCCATTGATGAAGCGTCTGACAACGCGCAGGTTTACGTCAGCATCCAGGAGCGCCACCTTGATCTCTTCAACGGCATCCTGGATGTTCTTCTCGGTTATTTTGGACTTGCCGGCAAACGTTCGCATGATGCCGGAGAACTTATCGCTTATTGAATCAAACATTACCTTACTCTATTATGAATTTCACTCAAGTTACATCTTATACCGTACACCAGTCTTTTCTGTCAAGAAGTGCCGAGAGACTGCCCTTCCTCATCGAAGGAAACGGCCTGTTGCCGGTCATTGAGAATGACCTGTTCCCCTGCAAAGTTCCCGATACGATAGCTGACCATGGTCGAAACCCCGGGCTCCATCTGGGTCACCCCCAAGAGGGTCTGGCTTCCCATGACTGTATGCTTGTTGTGTGTGATGATGATGAATTGGCTCTTGCGGGCGAACTCTTCCAGCACGGAGAGAAAATATCCGATATTTCGGTCGTCGAGGGCGGCATCGATCTCATCGAGGATGCAGAAGGGAGAGGGTTTTACCAGATACGTGGCAAACAGCAGGGCGACAGCGGTCATCGATCTCTCACCGCCACTGAGCAAGGCCAGATGCGTCAACTTCTTTCCCGGCGGCTGGGCCAGGATGTCGATCCCGCTCTCCAGGACGTTTTCTGGATCGACCAAAGTCAACTCCGCCCGCCCGCCCCCGAACAGGCGGCGGAACATCTCCTGAAAATTCTGGCTGATCTGCTTGTAGGAGGCAAGAAAAAGCTCCTCGCTGCGGCTCTTGATCTGGAGCACCACTGCATCGAGATCCGCTTTCGCCCTGTTCAGGTCATCCAGCTGCTTGGTCAGAAAGTCGTACTGCTCCTTGACCTCGCCGAACTCTTCCTCAGCCATCTGATTGATGTACCCCATTCCCTCGATATTTTTTCTCACCTCCTCCAACCGGGACTTGAGAACGGGAATGTCGAGGGTCTCTTCGCTCAATCTACCTTCAAACTCTTTCAGGCTCTTGCCGTAGTTGTCGAAGAAGTTGGTGTACAGCACAGCTATATTGCTTGCAAGCTGTTCAATCTGCAGCTCCAGCTTCTCCTTCTCCGACCGCATTTTCTGCAGCTCTTCATACCGCTCGTTCTTCTGGTCCTGCTTGCTCCTGATCTGATTGCTCTGCTGCTCAATGACCACGATCAAATCTTTCAAGTCGGCATTCAGCATAGCGATGCGGTTCTTATTCTCCTTCACCTCGCCCTCGACGCTGCGGATGTCCTCCTGCGTCTCATAGATCCGCTCCTGTGCCGTCTCAGAGAGCTTGACCGCATCCTTGTATTGATACTCCTGCTCAGTGACCGAACGCTGAAGCTTGGACACCCACTCCTTGGCGGCGCTCTTTTGCGAAAGCAGTTGATTCATGGCTACCTTCTGGTCGCTGATGGTGCCTTGGTATCGTTCAAGTTCGAGGCCCAGGCGGACATTTTCCTCCCGCAGGTAGGCAATCCGTTCACGATTCGACTGCACTTGCTTGCGTATTGCAGCCATCTGGTCGTCGAGGCGGTGCTTCTCGGAAATGGTGCCCTGGGGTGAAATGAGCTCGTCGAGGAAGGTCGGCTGCATGGCCTCATACTTTTGAAACAAGGCTTGGATGCGCTCAACGGCAATGGACATGTTCTGATGGAACTGAAGCTGCCTCTCAACCAGGTCCTGGGAAGAGAGGGTGGTATGGGACAGTTGCTTGAGGAACTGCGTCTGCTCCTCAAGGCTTTTGCGCATATACTCGATGGCTTTGACCAAGTCCGCCCTGGCAGCTTCCTTGCTGTTCTGGTTGTACCCGCTCTGCTTCAGCTTCTCCTCGAGTTGGATGACGATGATATCGGTCAGCTCCTTGATCTTCAACGAAAGCTCTTCAAGACTGTCATCAAGGCCCATGTTTTGGCCTTCAAGATCGGTAATCTCTTGGTTATGCCCATACAGCAGGGAACGCGTGGCGTCCAATGCTTTCTGGTTGCGGGCCATCTCCTCTTCAAGCTGGATGACCGAGGCGTCGATATCCGCCATCTCATCGAGTTTTTGGTCGATTTCAGCGGTATCGCGTTCAATATGTTCCAAAATGACCTGGCTGCGGGCTGCGGCTTGGTCCTTTTGCTGCAAAAAATCCCGGAAGCGCTGGGTCAACAAGTCGAGTTTATCCGCCTTGCCCTTGATGGATTCATCAAGTCGCTGCAGTTCCGTCTGCATGGTTATCCGCTCGGTTCCCAAGGCTCGAAGCTGGTCCTGCATCTGTTCAATTTCCTGGTCGCAACTGGTCAAGGAGCCCTTCTGCGACTCAAACTCACGCTCGTACCGCTCCTTCAACTCGATCTTGCTCTCACGCAGCATGATGTATGATTTGAGTGTTGAGAGTTGGACATCTACTTCGAGGGAGAATTGTTCTTGCTTGAGCGTGCGGTAGGAGGCCGCCTTGGCTGCCTGATTCTTCTTGGTTTCGTAGTTGCGCTTCACTTCCTTGAGAATGGTTTCCACCTGCAGGATGTTCTCATCAGTCTTTGCCAGCTTGCGTTCGGCTTCGATGCTTTGGACCTTGAATCGTGATATTCCTGCAGCTTCCTCGAATATATAGCGTCGGTCTTCCGGCTTTGAAGAGAGAATTTGGTCGATCTTTCCTTGCTCGAGAATGGAGTAGGCACTCTTTCCTACTCCAGTGTCATAGAAGAGCTCACGGATGTTCTTGAGCAGGACCCTGTTGCGGTTCAAATAGTATTCACTCTCGCCGCTTCGGAATATGCGTCGCTTGATCTCAACCTCAGCTTCTTCAATGGAAAGATGGCGTTCCTCATTGGAGATGACCAACGATACCTCTGCTACCTGAAGAGGTTTTCTCGTATCTGTGCCGTTGAAAATGATGTCTTCCATGCGGCCAGCCCGTAGTGTTTTCGTCGATTGTTCGCCAAGCACCCACTTGATGGCATCGACTATGTTGCTCTTTCCACATCCGTTGGGGCCAAGCAGGCTGGTAATTCCATCTGAAAATTCCAAATTCACTTTATCTGCAAAGGATTTGAAACCATATATCTCCAGGCTTTTTAGAAACAAAATACACCCTCTTTGTGCTTGACGCAGTAATGGGAGGATTATAGCATAGGTTGGTCGTCGGTAAAAGTAGGAGGAAAAAGCATGCAGGAGGCCTTGTTGTTCCCGATGGAGCACGATTACCGCGTAGTATGCGGCTTGGATGAAGCCGGCAGGGGGCCGCTGGCAGGTCCTGTGGTGGCTGGAGCAGTCATCCTGGGCCCCGACTTTCCCACCCACCTGCTCAACGATTCAAAGAAGCTGAGTGAAAAGCAACGCCTTGAAGCAGAAATGGTGATTAAAAATAAGGCCCTTTTTTGGGCTATCGCTCTGGCAACCGCCCAGGAAATCGACAGGATCAACATCCTGCAGGCTTCGCTTTTGGCCATGCAGCGCGCCTATGAGAAAATCAGCAGCAAAGTACGGGTGGATTTGGCCTTGGTTGACGGCAACCAACGCCCGAACCTGGATTGCATCACCCAGACGATTGTCGGTGGGGACGCCCTCGTTCCCCAAATCATGGCGGCCAGCATCCTTGCCAAGAATCAACGGGACAGATACATGGTTCTCTGCCACCAAAAATGGCCTCTCTACAATTTTGAGAAACACAAGGGCTATCCAACCGCCGAGCACCGAGATGCATGTCTGCTCTATGGCTTGTGCCCCATTCATCGGCGTACATTCCACATCAAAGGCAAACCGCAGAACAACAGCTGTCAGGCAACGCTCTTTTAGAGCAGCCGCATCATCGGCACAAATCGTATGCCGTCTCTCTCTTGTTCAGGAGCACACTGCTTGAACCCAAAGTGTTGGTAGGCCTCTACTGCCGAGAGTGCAGCGTTGACGCTGATTGCCGCCACACTGCTGTCCCGCTTCTTGCACAGCGATACAGCCTGTTCGACCAGTGCCTTCGCAAAGCCTTTTCCTTGGTGCTCACATTTGGTGAACAGCAAGCAGATATGGGAGTTTCTGCCAATTTCAATCAGGGAGACAAGCGTTCCATCCAAGAAGGCAACCAATCCGAATCCTCCGTCCGAAAGGCGGGCCTGCATCGCGCTTTCTTCGATGAATGCGTAGAAGGTCTGCCTTCCCTCTTCTGTATATGTCGAGGCAAGAACCTGGTCGAAGACTTCTCTTGCCAGGGCGCAGACTGCGGGAATATCCTGTGTCTGCATCTGTTTGATTTCCATCGATGCTACTCCTAATACAAGAAAGGCAGCCTCTCGGCTGCCCACTTGGTTTATTTCTGCTTGGAGTTCTGCTTGATGAAATCCAGGGATTTCTGCAGTTCCTTCAAGAATTCTCCCAAATCTTCCTGATAGACTATCAATGACTGCCTGATGAACTTGTCACTGTCAGGAGTACCCTTGCTCTCAACCAAATTGAGGAACATGTCCCCATAAATGTTCTCTTTCACATTAAAGAAATAGGTCCTGTCATTCTTGACAAGTCTCGTTGAATACACTTCTCCACGCTGTCCCACGCTCATAACCTCGCTTGTATCGCTATAGAGTACTTGTAACAGGCTTTATGCTCCTCTGTCAACTGCAGGTACTTGACGAAGAATTCAGAATACTTTATAAAAACACCGTACCAAGCATTTGCGCCTATCGTATAATGGTATTACCTCAGCCTTCCAAGCTGAAGAAGCGGGTTCGACTCCCGTTGGGCGCTCAAGAGAAACCTACACCAGTGCGTGTGGGTTTTTTGTTGTCTTATGCAATTCACCGGTATATCGCACCTCATAATTTTGCTATAGTATTGAATCGTACTGGAGGATTCATGGAACTCATACTCAAACGGTATGCACAGCTTATCATCGATGTGCAGCTCAAGCTGACCGAAGGCGACAGCCTTTCAATCAACACCGAAGCAACAACCATGCAATTTGCACGCCTGTTGGCCAGACAAGCATGTTTGACAACCCGCCAGAGCGTGACCATTGTGGAAACCAATCATGGGAAGGTTGTCCAAGCCTACCCGATTGAACCTGAGGAGAAGGAGATTTTCCGTCCGCCAGTGCACACGACGGTCATGTGCCATATCTTCGATCTTGATACAAATCCGTATCGAAATGCGGGCGACCTGTCCCTGGTTGTCGGTGAAGTAACAGCCATTGCAAAATTCGGCCATCTCAGCGACCCGGTGATCCTCGACCGCCGTATTGCCGTGCCATGGGCAAATGTTCCCTACCCCGGCATACGATGGGCGTCGGAACTGCTGGGAAAGGCTGTGAATGAAGATCGGATGTGGCATCTGTTCAGCATGCTCTATCGCCTGGATGATGGGTGGAACGTCTCATACTGGGAAGAGCAGGGAAATTTGTTGGAATATCGCAAGAACGCTTTGAACAAAATCGGCCATAGCCGTGTCACCTGTGTATCCGATGGTTGGCAGCTTGAAGTCGCGCTTGCACAAAACACGCGCTGGGCCGGCGGCAGGACCACGTTGGCGAGCAGACGCTACTTCTCCCCTACGCTGCCCGTCCAAGGCCTCCATGCCCCGTTGGACAGCTTTTCGGCCCAAGGGACTTTTTCGGCCTCTCGACCTTTCTATGTACTGGGCAGCGAAGTGACAGGAGCGTGGTTTACCGTGAAGGACGGAAGAGTCATCGATTGGCAGGCGGAAACCGGAAAAGAGGCACTGTCTGCCTTCTTCAACATTGATGAAGGAGCGAGACACGTCGGCGAGATTTCCCTTGCTGACAACGACACCATTGAGAGCCGATACATAGAAAAATCGATTCATCCGCATTTTGCCAAGGAAATCACCACGACGATTACGTTCGGGGGATTCTCCTTGGACACGCTTACCACCCAGGCCAACGACGAGGATATCCTCACAAGCAAATTGTGTGAATCCTTGGTACGATTGGAAATTCCCGTGGGAGACAGTCATCTAAGTGTCACCCTCCAAGCCGATGACGGCCAAATCCATGACGTCATGTTTGAAGGGGTACACACCTTATAGGAGTATACATATGGACCCAAAACTCATTGCTGCATATGCAGACCTCATCATTGAGAAAGGCATCAATCTTCAGAAAGGAAAGAATGTCCTCATCCTGACCGGGCCGGGGACGTACTACTTCGCCCGCGAGCTCAGCAAATCGGCATACAGGAAGGGAGCAACCTTCGTCCAGGTGCTTCTTGACGACCTGGACGTACTTGCATCCCGCCTGGCAGCCCAGGAGGAGGACCAGCTGACGTTCAACCCGGCCTACATGAAGGCACTCGACTATGAGATGTGCACCGAAGGCTGGTCCTACATCCGCATCGATGCCACCGAAGAGCGGCTCGACCACGCCGAGCTCGACCAGACAAAGAATCAGATTCTCGGCAAGGCGAAGCGAAGATTTCATGAAGCGCGAAGCAAGAAACTTATGCGCAGCCAGCTTGCTTGGTGTGTTTGCTGCGCCCCCGGCCCCCTGTGGGCCAAGCAGGTGCTTGGGCCGCAGGCTACCATCGATGATTTGATGAATGTGCTCAAGCCGATACTCCTGCTCGATACAAAAGACCCCGGTCTTGCATGGGAAGAGAAGAAAGAGATGCTGGACCGCCGAAGAACGTACCTGAACGACCAAGGAATCGATACACTTCACTTCAAGAGCAGCAAAACCGACCTCACCATAGGCTTCACCGACCAAGCCCGGTTCACCGGAGGTGCCGAAACGATGCCCGACGGGCTCCAATTCTTTGCAAACCTTCCCACCGAGGAGATTTTCACCACCCCCGACCGGCTTCGGGCCGACGGATATGTTACGACCACCAAACCGGTAAGTGTTCTCGATGTCAAGACCGAAGAAGTGCGCCTTGTCTTCAAGGATGGAAAGGTAATCGACTACAGCGCCCGCGAAGGCAAGGAAGCGATGGATACCTTCTTCTCCATCGACGAAGGAACCCGACGTCTCGGAGAAGTGGCTCTGGTGGATGAGACCAGCCCCATCGCGCAGAGCAACTACATCTTCAACTCAATCCTGCTGGATGAGAATGCTTCCTGCCACCTCGCCCTAGGCGATGGCTATCCTACGGCATTGGCGAATGGGGCGTTGCTTTCCACCGATGAGCAGCTGCATGAAGCCGGATGCAATACCAGTCTCATGCATGTCGATTTCATGATTGGTTCCAAGGACATGGACATCGACGCCACCACCGGCGACGGGAAGACTTTTGCAGTAATGAGAAAGGGAGTATTTGTCTTTTAGTTGAGCTCGCTGATCAAGCGAAGGCCGTCCATGGTGTGCATTGCCGAGACTTGATTGATCCGCTCGATCAAGGGAGCTATGGTTTGGCTGAGGCCTCCGGTCGCAATGACGAAGACCTCACAGCCAAGCTCCTGTTCGGTGCGCTCGATGATTGCCTTCACCATACCGGCATACCCGAACATGATTCCACTGCGAATCGATTCCTGGCTGTTTCGACCGATGACCGTCTGAGGAATCTTCAGCTCGACCTGCGGCAGCTGGGCGGTATTGCCGAACAAGGCATTCACCGCAGTGACCAAGCCCGGAGCGATGGATGCACCGAGGACTGCGCCGTCGCTGTCGACCGTGGTCAGCGTGAGTGCTGTTCCGAAGTCCACCACCACCACCGGTTGATTGGGGTGCACATAGTGGGCCTGGGCTGCGTTGGCGAGCAGGTCGCTTCCCAATTCCTCGGGAATCGTCTCTTTCTTCAACCCTGTTTCCACCTGATGGTCGACCATGAGGGGTTGGACGTCGAACAGCCTGATGATGTTCTTCTGCATCGAGCGCGTCAAGTTCGGCACGACCGAACTGATGACCGCCCTGTTGATATCATGCTTATGGAGGCCTGCGTGACTCATCAGGCTGTCCAGCACGACGAAATACTCGTCACTGGTCTTCTTCTGGTCGCTGTACATCCGAAACGACTGCACCCACCTCATTCCGTCATGGACTGCAATGACAATATTTGTGTTTCCGATATCTACTGCAACCAGCATGGAGCCTCCCTAGAGCGCTATTGCGTGGTGTGAGCCTCTGTACTTCTCATCCCGCAAAGCCTTGATGGATTCGTCATTGAAATAATCCTCAAAGCCCATCATTCTGTCAATGACCCCGTTTGGTGTAAATTCGATGATCCGGTTTGCGATTGACTCGACAAACTGATGGTCATGGCTGTTGAAGAGCAGAACCCCGGAGAAATCGATAAGAGCGTTGTTGAGGGCGGTGATGGCCTCCAAATCAAGATGACTGGTTGGTTCATCGAAAATCAGGCAGTTTGCCTGCTCGAGCATCATGCGCGACAGTACGCACCGCACCTTCTCGCCTCCGCTGAGCACCGTACAGTCCTTGAGGGCCTCATCACCGCTGAAAAGCATGCGTCCGAGGAAGGAGCGGATATAAGTATCGTCCTTGTCCTCGCTGTAATTGCGCAGCCAGTCGGTGATGGAGACATGCTCGGTGAACAGGTGGCTGTTGTTCTTGGGGAAGTAGGACAGGCTGGTAGTCACACCCCAGGTGTAAGTACCCTCATCGCTTTGCATGTTGCCGGTGAGTATCTCGAACAATACCGTCTTGGCATAGTGGTTGGGGCCGACGAAGGCAACCTTGTCCCCGTTGTTGAGCACCAGGTCGAAGTTGTCCAGCACCTTCTCTCCGTCGATGACCTTGGTCAGGCCCTTGACTTCAAGAATGTTCTTGCCGCACTCGCGCATCGGCTTGAATGCAACATAGGGGAATCTTCGGCTTGAGGGCTTGATATCGTCTATGGTGAGCTTGTCAATAAGCTTCTTTCGGCTGGTAGCCTGCTTTGCCTTTGCCACATTGCTGGAAAAGCGAAGGATGAACTCCTTCAACTCTGAAATTTTTTCTTCGCGCCGCTTCTTCTCATCCTTCATCTGCTTGGCTGCCAGCTGGCTGGACAGGTACCAGAAGTCATAGTTGCCGACATAGAGCTGAATCTTGCCGAAGTCGATGTCTGCAATATGGGTGCAGACGGTATTGAGGAAGTGACGGTCGTGACTGACAACGATGACGGTGTTGTCAAAGTTGGCAAGGAAGTCTTCAAGCCAGTGAATCGATTCGAGGTCAAGGTGGTTGGTCGGTTCATCCAGCAAGAGAATATCGGGATTTCCGAACAGGGCTTGGGCGAGGAGAACACGAACTTTCACGTTGTCCTCAACGTCACTCATTTTCTTCTGCTGCAAATCAGTGGCGATTCCCAGACCATTGAGCATCTGGGCGGCCTGGGCCTCAGCCTCCCATCCTCCCATTTCAGCGAATTCACCTTCAAGTTCAGCCGCCCTCAAGCCATCCTCCTCGGTGAAGTCCTCTTTCGAATAGATGGTGTCCCGTTCCTTCATCACGGCATACAGCTGCTCATAGCCCATAATGACTGTTTCAAGAACCGTATAATCGTTGAAGGCAAAATGATCCTGTCTGAGTACAGCCATCCGCTGGCCGGATGAGATGATGATTTCCCCGGTATCGGCTTCAATCTCCCCCGAGAGAATCTTGAGGAAGGTCGACTTGCCGGCACCGTTGGCACCGATGATGCCATAGCAGTTGCCGGGTGTGAATTTGATATTTACTTCCTTGAAAAGAACCTGGGTTCCATAGGAAAGACTGATATTTGATGCTGTAATCATAGTGTGCGGTTCCTTATGCTTAGTATACCGATAAAAAAAGGCAACCTACAAGGTTGCCCCTTCCTCATTCGTTTTAGTTCCTAGGGGAATCGAACCCCTATTTAGAGACTGAGAATCTCCTGTCCTAACCATTAGACGAAGGAACCGATGCCTGGGATGGAGGGATTCGAACCCCCAAAGGCAGAACCAGAATCTGCAGTGTTACCATTACACTACATCCCAATCTGAAAATCCTGTGGTAGGATACGGAAATGCGTATGCTTTGTCAAGGGGATGGGGAAATTTATTCCTACTCCACTGTCTCGGATATGAATTCTTCCAATCATTCC
>DJGJ01000066.1:106129-107671 GCA_002432715.1 Sphaerochaeta sp. UBA5849
AAAAAAGAAGAGGAAGTCCCTTGTCTTGTTGGCGCTTGATAAGACTTCCTCTATCTCAAAATACGTATGGAAACAATACCATCGAAGCGGCTTAGGTTCAAGAGCAACACCATCCATCCTTGAGGAAGGGCAACGGCATGATGCTGTGCCGCACATGCCTCGGGGCGCTGGAGTATGCCTTCTCGCGCAAGAGGGGCAGGCGGTACACGGCTGAGGAAGGTCCGGCGGTGGAAACGAGTATCGTTGCCGTCTGCCGTTGCCCGGAGGATGGAAGCTACTCGACAGTCTATGAATCCGACATCGTCAGGAACAAGCAGTACTGCCTGGGCGACATACAATCCGTGCTGGAGAACAAGGCGGACTACTGCCTGGCAAGCCCGCGCACGAGATCCTACTGGCGGTCGTGGCTGCGCACAATGTGGGCGTCGGTGGTCGAGAAAATCCATCGTTACATCGGCCGCAGCCTTTCTGAATGCGACATTTCCTGCTCCCTTGCGGCCTTCCTCAAGGGGTGCGGGGATCAGTGGCTGCGGTACGTGCTGGACCTCTTTTACACCCAATCCAACAACCTTTGCATCCTCGTCGAGCTCGTCGGCCCTACGATCGGCCCCAGGGGCGAACAGCTGCAGACAGCTCTCGCTGAAGAGGCTGCAGAACAGCAGAAACCGCCCCGGGGAGGATGAAAGAGATGGAATTGAAGGATTTGAGGCCGAACGAGCAGGAAAAGTACAACGCCGCCAAGGAAGTCATCGACCTCGGCTGCACCGACACGGCAATCCGAAGGGGCCGGGCGAAGCTGGGATGCACCAGAAAGACGCTTCTGAAGTACGTGCAGTGGTGCAAAAGCGAAGACCTGTCGCGGTTCAGCCACCGCAACAAGGGCAGAAAGCCCGCCACCACCATACCGCAGGATACGAGGGAACTGGTCGAGCGGCTGTACAAGGACACCTACTGCACCGCCAGCTTCACCCATTTTTTGGAGATACTCAAAGAGGACCACGGCATCAGCATGTCGGACGGGACGGTGCACTCGATCCTCAAGCAGGCCATGCTCGTCTCGCCCTGCTCGAAGAAGGCGACCAAGAGGCTGATGGAGAAGAAATTGAGGATGCTTGCACGGAAGGAGCACCTGAGCAAGGCCGAAAGCGAGCAGATCAATGCCGCCCTGGCTATCCTGGACGACGCCGATGCGCATCCGCGCAGGCCGCGAAGCAAGTATTTCGGGGAGATGATCCAGATGGACGCCAGCGAGCTGGTCTGGGCCAAGGGGGCCGGGAAATGGCACCTGCATGTGGCCGTCGACGATGCAACCAGCGAGGTGGTGGGGGCGTGGTTCGACACCCAGGAGACGCTCAACGGCTACTACCGCGTGCTGTACATGATCCTCAAGCTCTACGGCATCCCCTCTCGGTTCAGGACCGACCGCAGGACCGTCTTCGAGTACAACTCCCTCTCCAAGCCCGACGAGGAGAAGGACACCTTCACCCAGTTCGCAGCGGCCTGCAAAACCCTGGGCATCGAGCTCGAGGCCACCTCCGTCCC
>DJGJ01000062.1 GCA_002432715.1 Sphaerochaeta sp. UBA5849
CTAACGATGAAATGTTACAGATCTATACATTTCATTTGATTGTATGCCAACTATTGCACAGCAGCAGAATCATCGAAAGCCGTAAAAAATAACGGGATTGAGAAACTGATACAGGTTCCCTTTTGTTCCTTGCTCACAAGATGCAGTCCGTACGGTTCTCCATATAGCAAACGCAATCTTCGATGGGCATTGCTCAAACCTATATGATCGGACGGTGCATGTTCCTCTTGAGCCAACCTTTTTCTGATTGCTCGACTTATGTCGACAGGCATCCCCACCCCATTATCAACAATGCGTATCTTAAGATATTTCCCTAGATGGTTATACATATGAATACTGAGATATCCATCCGCTCCTTTTGCTTTCAAACCATGCATGATGGCATTCTCCAAGAGAGGCTGCAAAATCAACTTCGGCACTCGCATCGTTCTGTCGAGACAAGACACCTTCCATAACACAGTAAACATATTCTGATAGCGGATGGTCTGAATAGCCAGATAGTTTTCAGTCATCACAATCTCATCATCCAAGGTCGAAAAGGATTGTACATCGTCCAGGACATAATGCAACAAATCAGAAACATGCCCTATCATTGCTGATGTATCATTGGGAGTACCGGTTAAGGCAATCGCTTTCCAATAGATTGTTTGCATGGTGTTGTATAAGAAATGTGGTGTCAGTTGTGATTGAAGAGTCTGCAACTCCAAAATCTTTGCCAGATACTTCTTTTGTGAGAGCTGTGTTTGAAGATAATCAATCCTCAGAAATGTTCTGATTACATCTTGGATCATGTAATGATAAAGATCACTTTTTGCTGATGGCTTTATCTCTGGTATATCCTGTCCTTCCCGCGCTTGCTGCAGCACCGATTGTAAGCCATGTATCTCCCCCTGATTCTTCCGAGCCAGATATAAGGCAATCAGGATATTAATCATCAACGAGAATTGCATCAAGATCAAGGTTCCCAGCCTTAAGATATGCACTATTCGATAGGCTTGTCTTTCGGGAATCAACAAAGTGTATGTCCAGTTGTAGGCATCAAGTTCAACAAAATAGCGTCGATAGCTTTCTTTATTGAGGTACACAGTCCTATCATCAGAATCACAGGAATCATATTGCAATAAAGCATCCCTTTCTTCACTTGTCCCTACACTGGTGAACAATAATGCATTGTCTGCATCATTAACCAATAGAATACTTCCAGGAATGGAATCAGTCAGCTCACCCAGCGAGATGTCGATAAGATCGACATATACATTCAACACTATCACTCCTGCAGATTGTGCTCTATCTGCAGCAAGAATCTTCCGATAAATCGTAAGTACTTTAAACGGGGCTGTTCCAGGAGAAGTCTGTATATAGCGTATCTCTGTCCAGAATTTTGTTGAATACTCCTCTTTTTTCTGATTATAGCTATCAAACCAAGAAGTATCGGCAGCATGATTCAAGTCAATGAATCTGGAATTGCTGGAAACAAACCAACCTTTATCATTCTCGAGATAGACATACATTGACGCTATCTCTTGCTCAGCACTCACCGAGCTATACAACAAATCAACGATTGCAGAATATAGCTCATAATCATACGATGAAATTTCATCAGTTGTGTTTTGCAAGATTTTTCGCAGTTTGAACTGAATGGTTTTATTGGAACTGATATTCAGATTCATCAATTCCAAATCACTGAGCACAGAGACTATCGATGCCGAGTATGTACGTACACGGTCTTCATTCTGCTGGTCAATCAATTTGGTCACATACATATTAATGATTCCAATCATCAGCACACCAAGAATAAGCACAGGGATGAACATGGGAATAGCAATCCTCAGAACGTTCCTTCTGAAAAATCGCTTGGTGGTATCGTCATACCCTGCTACGTACATTGCAACCTTCTCGATTCATTCGGTATTCTTTTGGACTAAATGCAAAAAACTGCTTGAACGATCGAGCAAAACTACTTGGATTGGAATATCCAACCTGAAAACCGATATCTTGGATGTTCAAATTGGTTTCAGCCAATAGTTCCGCTGCTTTTTGCATACGCATCCGAGTAAGGTAATCAGAGAAACGTTCTCCCGTTGTTTGGTGGAAAATCGTGCTCACATAATACTGATTGAGGTGGATATAATCGGCTGCTTGTTCAAGAGATGCTTGTGCCAGATGCCCCTCGATATATCGCTTGACGCCTTGTGCAACCCCATTCTGGCCATCATCAGTATCGAAAACAGATGATTGTTCTCCTTTCTCCCCGGATAGCAGGTCTGCGATTCGTGAAAAAATCTGTTTTAATTCCTCATATTTGGTTGGCTTTACTATGAACTCACGAACACCAAGGCTGATTCCTTTCTTGGCATATTCAAAATCCTGGTATCCACTGAGAATCACCGCGACAAGCTGCGGACGGAGAGCTTTTGCGCGTTCTATCAGAGTCAAACCATCCATCAAGGGCATTTTGATGTCACTGAGCAACACAGACACATCGTGCAAGCGAATATAATCCAGTGCCAACAAGCCATTGGGGAACGCAACTACAGGATCAAAACCAAGTTCTTTCCAAGGAAAGTAATTCTTGAGGCCTTCCCGCAATTCCGCCTCGTCGTCTACAAGAACAAGCGTATACACCTCTTACCTCCTTTCCCCAGATTACGTAAACTTTTCAAGCGTTGCAACTGAGCAATTCGCATATAATTGAATTATACCCTAAAGAAAGATACACTTTGGTACGAGAAGGAGTTCTCATGGCAGCTTTCCGTATCAAGCACTGTATAGCATGGATTGCAGTTCTTCTAGTATCCCTGTCCGTTCTACCCGGGGCGGGATTTTTTGAATCTCCAAACAAAGAACAACTGAAAAATACGTTGGTTCTTGGTTTTTCATGGTGGGGTGATAGAATAAGAAGCGAAGCTACCTCCCATGCCATCAAGTATTACGAAGTGAACCACCCCGATATCCAAATTAACGCTCAATTTTGTCCCTTCAGCAAATATCATAATTTGCTATTAAATCAAGCAGAGACCAATTCGTTGCCAGATATTGTCTCAATTGACTTCAAATGGATGAATGAGGTTGCGTTGCTGGGTCCGTCGGTATTGGATATACGAACATATCTTTCAGAAATTGACACTTCAGATATGGATTGGGATTTTATCCAAGAGTATGGCAGTCGGCAGGATGGCTCACTTGTCGGCATTCCAGCCGGTATGAATGGTGTAGGACTGCTATGCAATCTTGATTTCCTTTCACGATTCAACATAAAACCCTCCGACTCCTGGGATTGGGAAGCCATCATATCCTTAGGAGAAAAAGTCCATGCACAGGATTCATCGGTACATCTCCTATTCTTCCCAAAAACGCATTGGCTCTATTTTTTTCGTACAGTCATCAAGCAATTCAGTGGTCATGACATTGTTACTGCAAACATGAGTATCGATTGCACATATGATGATGTCTTCCATGTTTTCTCACTTATCCAGCGACTTATCGATTCCCATACAATTCCTCCTTTCTCCCAAGGAGTCTTGTACGAAGACCTGCTCGCACATTCAGATCCAAACTGGCTCAACCAACTTTACGGCCTTGTACCGGTATCGTCATCGACCATCATGGAAATACAACAAGCGTCTTCCTTTCCACTCGGTACCATCAGATATCCAATCCCTTCTAATGCGGTAGATCCGGGTTTATATGTTGCGCCAACAATGCTCTACGCAATCACAACGTCTTCGAAGAATCCACTAGAGGCTGCAAAGTTCATCAACTATCTTCTCAACGACCCGCAAGCAGCCATGAGACTCAAGAATACCAGAGGAGTTCTCCTAAATACAAAGTTGTCAAAGCTTTTGACAGAAACGGGTTTGTCATCACCCTTGGTTCAGCAAATGGTGGAACAAGCCCTTTCGGGGAAAAGCAAGAACGAATCCAATTACAGCCTGGGTTCAGAGGTATCGAACTTAATCTGGACATATATTCATCATGTTGGCTTTGGAGAGCTTTCAGTAGAGGAAGCCTCAAACCAGTTTCTCAAGGATTTACATCTTCTTTTTTCAAATGATTGATGGTGAGTCTAGCTGCTATGAGAGGGAACCTTCTTCTTCATCTTCTTCTCTATCACCTTGAAATGAGCTTCCTCTGAGGGGCTGACAAACGTAATGGCTTCACCGGATCTTTCTGCACGGCCCGTTCTTCCAATCCGGTGAATGAAGTTGATGGGTGATCGAGGCAGCTCATAGTTGATTACAAAGGGTAGGAACTCAATGTCAATCCCCCGGGCCAGCAGATCGGTGGTAACCAACACCCTGAGGTTTCCCTGCTTAAAGTCCCTGAGCAGGTCGGTCCTGGCTCCCTGGGTCTTCCTGCTATGGATTGATCTGGCCTCAATACCATTCTTTTGTAATTTCTCCACCACCCTGTCAGCCCGTGCAACAGAGGAAGTAAAGACCAATACTTGTCTCATATCCCGGCTCTTGATAAGGTGGCGCAAAAGCGGTCCTTTCTGTTCCTCCGGGATAAAATACGCACTCTGATGAATGCAATCCAACTCAACTGCTTCATCTTCAATTTTTATCACCAGAGGATCGTGCAAAAGAACTTTTTCCAATGCCTGAATACGATCATTCAACGTTGCCGAAAAAAGCAGATTCTGGCGTGACTTGGGAAGCAACGCAAAAATCTGGTCCATTTCCATCTCAAACCCGGCTGTCAACATCTTGTCAGCCTCATCAAGAACCAACATCTCCACCGAAGACAAAGAAACAGCGTTGAGGGAGATCAACTCCAACAATCTGCCCGGGGTGGCAACGAGGATGCTTACATTGTTCATAGCCATCATCTGAGGATTGATCGATACCCCGCCAAAGGCGGCAAGAGTCTTTATTGGTAATCGCGATTCATATACATACGTGGCAAACACAGAATGAACTTGCGCTGCAAGCTCTCTGGTGGGAACCAGTACCAGAGCCTGGATATGCCTGCTTTCAAGATTCTTTTTCTTCTGCAGATGCATGAGGATGGGCAATACATAGCTGAGGGTCTTGCCCGACCCAGTCTTGGCAATCCCAAGTACATCCCTCTTGCTCAAGACTGCTGGAATTACTTCTGTTTGAACAGGATACGGTGTAGAAATATGTTCTTGCTGTAAAGCAGCACAAAGAGATTCCGAGATTCCCAAAGAGATAAATGACATATGAGCTTGATCCTTGTTTGCTACGTGTATAGCAATATTGCTGATGGGAATCATATGCTATCGCTTCATGAGAGTACAGGGGTGCTTCAGCTTGCTGTTTACCAGGATTGAATCATGAAATCTCGGTTTCGGAAAAAAGTATATGCTTTTCCGAAGTTTTTTCTCTGTAGAGATAAAACTATGGCTTTGGATTCTCCTGAATACTTTCAGCAACTTACTGGAAGCTCTCGCTCCGATAATCCCGACATTAGAATAACCATCATTGTACTACGAGGGATTTCGTTAATATTTCTATTTTACTGCAGTCTGGTAATTGTACTGTTTGCTATTTTATCCCATGGATTACCTTATTTTGGGAGAAAAATAATCCATGTGGGAGAAAACAGCTGACTCTGTATGCATGGATACAGAGAGCCCGTCCTTCTATCCGGACGGACTTTCATGCATTTATCTATTCAGCGTATCGGTGGCAGTCCCTTCTGCCAGTTCTGCAGCAAGGGCAAACGTCTCACTGAGGGTGGGATGCGGGTGAATGCTCAGACCTATATCCTGGGCAACAGCTCCCATCTCCAGGGCAAGTACAGCCTCGCTGATGAGCTCTCCTGCATTCCGGCCGCAAATCCCTGCCCCCAGCAGGCGTCCCGTCTTCTCATCATAGAGGGCCTTGGTGACTCCCTCGGAGGCGACAGCACTCAACGCCCTGCCGTTTGCCGTCCAGGGGAAGGCCCCCTTCTTGAAGGCTATGCCCTTCTGCTTGGCCTCTGCTTCGGTCAAACCGATCCATGCGACTTCCGGGCTTGTATAAGCGACCGAGGGGATTCCCATCGGGGTGAAAGCCGATGCATGGCCTGATGCCACCTCGGCTACCACCTTGCCCTGATGGCTGCTCTTGTGGGCGAGCATCGGATCACCCACGACATCCCCGATGGCGAACACATGAGAGACATTGGTCCGAAGCTTCTTGTCCACCTCGATCCAGCCGCGCTTATTCGTCTTGATCGACGTATTCTCCAGTGCCAAGCCATCGGAATTGGCCTTTCTTCCCACCGCCACCAGCACAGCATCGGCATCGATGGTTGAAGGGGCTTTCTCACCGTTCAGATGAAGAATTAAGGCATCCTTCTTTGCTTCCACCTTCTCGACCTTCGTAGAGGTGTAGATGGCCTCATACTGCTTCTTGAGCTTTCTCACCAAAGGCTGCTTGAGGTCGGAATCAGCAGGAGGGATGAGGGAATCCATCATCTCGATGATGGTAATCTGTGAGCCCAGGGCGTGGTACATCGTAGCCACCTCAAGACCGATGATTCCTCCCCCGATGATCGCAAGCCGCTTGGGAATATACGCAAGCTCCAAAGCCTTCGTAGAGTCCCAGACTCGCTCATCCTCGTAGGGAATGCCCGGTATCTGCACCGATCTGGATCCGACTGCAATGATCAGGTCTTCAAATGTAAGCTTCAGCTCTTCCTTGTCGGTGACCACCTTCAGCTCGGTATCGGAGAGAAACGTTCCAACGCCCACGATGCGTTCAACTTTTCTTGCCTTGGCCAGCGAATCAAGTCCCGAGGTAAGGGTACTCACCACCGAATCACGATGGGCACGGATTTTCTCCAAATCGAAGACGGGCTTGCCGAAAGAGACTCCAAGGGGAGCAAGCTTTTCGGCATCCTCGATCACCTCGGCGAGGTGCAGCAGCGTCTTGGAAGGAATGCAGCCTACATTCAGGCAGACCCCTCCCAAAACAGGGCTCTTTTCGATGAGCGTCACCTTCCTGCCCAAATCTGCAGCCCGAAACGCTGCACTATACCCACCGGGTCCTCCACCGAGGACCACGAGGTCTGCTTTCTTCTCTTGCATCTGTACACACCTCCTTAGAGCAGTACTCGTCGCAAATCACCCAACAGGGAGGCGAGGTACGTAGTAAAGCGAACTCCGGCGGCACCATCGATGACCCTGTGGTCATAGGCTACGGAGAAAGGCAGGATGTCACGGGCAACGAACTCCTTGCCATCCCAGACCGGCTTCTTGGAAAGCCGCGAGACTCCAAGGATGGCCACCTGCGGAGGATTGATCAGGGGGGTAAAGGCCGTCCCCCCGATTCCTCCGAGGCTTGAGATGCTGAATGAACCGCCTGAAAGATCCTCGGGCTTCAGTTTTCTCTCCCGGGCTTTCTGGCTCAAGGAGGCAAGCTCGCGTGCGATGTCTGTGACACTCTTCGTATCGGCATCCTTGAGAACCGGGACGATCAGGCCCTCGGGAGTATCGACTGCAATACCGATATGGTAGTAGTGCTTGAGAATCAACTCACCGCTGTCCTCATCGAAGGACGCGTTCATCTCGGGGAACTTCTGCAAAGCTGCAACGACAGCTTTGATGATGAAGGCCAGAATGCTGATGCTCACAGGATCACTGCTTCGCTTCATCTCCTCCTTGAGTGTTTTCCTCAGCTCTTCAAGGTCGGTGACATCAGCCTCGTCATACTGGGTGACATGCGGGATGATCTGCCAGCTCTTCTGCAGATGCGGTCCGGAGATCTTCTGAATACGGGTGAGCTTTTTACGTTCGGTCTTCCCGTACTTTGAGAAGTCCTCAAGCTCGATTTTGCCAAAAGAAGTCGAAGCGGTGCCTATTCCACTGAGCGCTTTCTTCACCAGAGCCTGCACATCCTCATGCAGGATCCTCCCGTTGGGACCACTACCCTTCACCAGTGCAAGATCGACTCCGAGCTCGCGTGCGTATTTGCGCAGCGACGGAGTTGCATGATAGACGGCACCGGGGGCCTGTTCATTGATGAAATCAACAGGAGTTTCCTTCTTTTGTGTCACTGCAGCCGGCTTTTCAACCTCGCTGGTCACTTCGGGCTTTGGTTCTGCGGGCTGCTCTATCTCCGGTTCTTTGGCGGGACTTTGTTCAACTTCCTCTGAAGCGACCTCGATTTCAGCCACCACACTGCCCTTGGAGACGGTATCCCCCTCCTTGAGCAGCACCTTGGTGATGGTTCCTGCATAGGGGGAAGGGACGTCAAGGACGGCCTTCTCACTCTCAAGGGCCACCACCGAGCCTTCAGAAGCGATGACATCGCCGACTTTGATGTACACATCAATAATTGGAACGTCTTCGAAATCCCCGATATCCGGGATGACTATTTGCTTGATTGCCATGGTAGCGTCTCCTTAACTCAACAATGGATTGGGCTTGTCGACATCGATGCCATATTTCTTGATCGCTTCACTTACCGTCTTGGTTGCAATGCTTCCCTCGTCTGCAAGTCCCTTGAGCGCTGCAATGGCGATGTAGAACCTGTCCACCTCAAAGAATTTTCTCAGGGCCTCCCGGAAATCGGAGCGGCCGAATCCATCAGTACCCAGGATGGTCACCCTCTTGTTGGGGATGAGCCTTCTGATCTGCTCGGGGTAGGACCTCATATAGTCGGTGCTAATCACAACCGGCCCTTCATGGCCTTCCATGACCTTGGTGAGGTAAGGCACCTTTGCTTTCGCCTCCGGGTGGGTGAGGTTGTACCTCTCTGCTTCAACCCCGTCGCGATGCAACTCATTGACCCCGAGGATGCTCCAGATGTCTGCTTCCACCCCATAGTCCGTCGACAAAAGCTCGGCGGCAGCAATGACTTCCCTCAGTATGGTTCCGCTTCCCATCAGCTGAACAACGGGATTCTTGCTCTTCTTTGCTTTCCTAAAGAGGTAGGCACCCTTCTTGATCCCTTCCTCGACGCCCTTGGGCATCTCGGGATGGGTATAGTTCTCGTTCATCAGCGTGATGTAGTAGAAGATGTTTTCATTCTCCTCATACATGCGCTTCAGGCCATCCTGGATGATCACGGCAAGCTCATATGAGAAGGTGGGATCATAGGCCTGACAGGTTGGGTGAGTGGATGCCAAGAGCAGTCCATGTCCGTCCTCATGCTGAAGACCCTCCCCGTTCAAGGTGGTCCTTCCTGCGGTAGCTCCCAGCAAGAACCCCTTCGCCCCGCTGTCCCCTGCTGCCCAGATGAAGTCGCCGATGCGTTGGAAGCCGAACATCGAGTAGAAAATGAAGAAAGGAATCATGGAGACTTGGTGGTTTGCATAGCTGGTTCCCGCCGCTATCCACGAGGAGATCGCCCCGGCCTCGGTAATGCCCTCTTCCAGGATTTGTCCCTTCATATCTTCGCGATACCAAAGGAAGGAATCCTTGTCCACCGGCTCGTACTGCTGCCCGTCCGGTGCATAGATTCCAATCTGCCTGAACAAGCCCTCCATGCCGAATGTCCTGGCTTCATCGGAAACAATGGGGACGATTCTCTCACCGATGTTCTCGTCCTTCACCAGCTTGGTGAGCAGGCGGACAAAGGCCATGGTGGTGGAAAGTTCCCGTTCACCGGTAGAGGCATGCATATCCTCAAAACTCTTGGGGGCTGGAACGGTCAGCTTGTCGCCTTCCGTAGAGCGGAAAGGAACCGGGCCTCCCATCGCCTCACGACGCCTTGCAAGGAATTTCCCTTCTTTACTTTCAGGATCAGGCTTGATGAAAACCATGTTCTTTGCCTGCTCGTCATCGATGGGTACATGGAAGTGGTCCCTGAAGGCGAGAAGGTCTTTCTCTTCCATATGCTTCAGGTTGTGAGCCCCCATCGCACCCTCCCCGCTGCCCATCCCATAGCCCTTGATGGTCTTGAACAGGATGACGGTAGGTGTGCCCTTCTGCTTCGATGCCGCATGGAATGCCTGATAGATTTTTCTGGGGTCATGACCGCCACGACTTAGCTGCCACAGGTCCTTGTCGGTCTTGCCTTCGATCAGGGACTCAAGGTACGCGTCGCCGGCGAAGAGTTTCTCACGCAGGTATGCAGGGCCTTTGGCCTGCAGGGTTTGGAAATCACCATCGACCATGTGTGCGAGCTTCTGTATGAGAACGCCCTTGGTGTCCTTTTCCAGGATGGAGTCCCACTCGGTTCCCCAGATGACCTTGATCACATTCCATCCGGCTCCCCTGAACTTCCCTTCCAGCTCCTGTATGATTTTCCCGTTGCCGCGAACCGGTCCATCCAGACGCTGCAGGTTGCAGTTGACGACAAAAATGAGGTTGTCCAGTTTCTCCCTGGACGCAAGCGAGAGTGCCGCCAAGGACTCCGGTTCGTCCGACTCCCCGTCACCCATGAATACCCAGACTTTCCTGTCTCCGTTTTTCTTCAGGCCCCTGGCCTCCATGTACTTCATGAAGCGTGCCTGATAGATTGCCATGGAAGGACCGAGGCCCATGGAGACGGTTGGAAACTGCCAGAACTCGGGCATCAGGTAGGGGTGCGGATAGGAGGAGAGCCCCTTGCCTTCAGTTTCTTGGCGGAAATGATTCAGCTGTTCTTCCGTCAACCTTCCCTCTACAAAAGCCCGGGCATACATGCCTGGGGCTGAATGCCCTTGAAAGTAGATCAAGTCCGCACCGTGTTCGGCTTGGGGACCCTTGAAGAACCAGTTGAATCCCACCTCATACATGGCAGAAGATGATGAGTAGCTGGCAATATGCCCGCCGAGTCCTTTTCCTCCTTCATTCGCCTTGGCCACCATCACCATGGCGTTCCAACGGACGAATGCAGAAACATTACGTGCAATAAGGGAATCTTCGGGCGGGATGACAGCCGGATCGGTAATGGTTGTATTGATATAGGGGCTTATGACCCCGGGTGAGGTAGCAACACCTTTGTTTCGGGCGGCTTGGGTAAGTTCTGAAAGCAAATAGTCAGTTTTCTGTTCGCCTTCATGTTGTATTACACCCTCCAACGACTGTAGCCAATCTTTGGTCTCTGCAGGGTCCGGATCATGAAAAACCTGTTTGCTCATACATTTCCTCCGATGGTGAGTGTTGGTACTCCATAATGGTAGCACCCAAAATACCATTTGTGTTGTAATTCAATATACTACTAAAATCGTAGTATTTCAACCTGTTATTACACTCAGACTTGAAAATAGGGGGTGTTATATAATCAAAAAGTGTATTTCTGAAAAAGAGTTGCTAACATGTAGTATAAAATAGTGTTTTTAACAACCAAATAGGAGACAAGCCTTGCATTGCTGACAAGAGACAACTCGTAAATCCTGGATTGCAGGAACCCAGTCGAGAGACTGCCACGATTCACATGAAGTCATCCCTATCGGTGCAGAGATGAAAATTGCGCACTTGCAGAAACTCCATCAATGATTTCAGAGTATCAAGATCTATCTCCAACGGCCTCTCTTGTACAGTATGTCGATACCAGAATGAATTGCAATGAGTACACGGTAAATTTCCAATCTCCCAAGGACCATTGCACCCATCTCAACAAGCAGGGCAGCATTCCCAAGAGTAGGACTTGTAATACCTATAGACAGACCGACTGTCCCAAAGGCTGAAGCAAATTCAAAAAAAGCTTTAAGTAAACTATAATTCACGGGTAGAGACGGCAGCGGATGCGTATTTGTCGTTCGGACCGGAATAAATGATGTACATATCCTGGAACACTCCGTGTGCTTATATTTTAAATCTCTATGTACATTAGAGGTTGTTCCAGGATGTAATGCACTATGAGACAGGCAGCAATTCTTTATGATTATAGAAATTTACTACCTGTTTCCATGAGAAAATAAGGTTGTCGTTAAAATTTAGCTCAGTGAATTATAGGTTATTGTTGTTTATTAATGATTATTTGTGTATATTGATATTAGATACTTATAATTCTGCATCTCCTCCTACTTAAAAGATTCTAGGACAAATCCTAGGAAAAGAGAAAAATCATGAAAAAAATGTTACTCGTGTTGGCAATTACATTGCTGACAACTGGACTGCTATTTGCAGCACCAAGCTGGTTAGGTGTCCAGGGCACAGCCTCTGTCAAACAGGAAACGGGAATTGAAGACCACACCATCATCCCTATCGGTCTGAATATTGCAGGAACCATCGGTGTTGGCGATGCCCCGGTTGGAATTGGATTCCAAGCTGGTTTTGCAAAGACAGCCATTCACCAAAGGGACGGAGAGGAGTTGGAAGTCGAGGACTATCCTTTGACATGGAATGTTGGAGCTACCGCAAAATTCAGACTCAACATGACAGACATGCTCGCTCTCGAACTTGGAGCGGGAATGATGTACGAGCGGTATGCAAGAACCGGCAGCATTCTGGGAACTGATTATGTAATTAAATTCAATACGCTCAGTGCAATCATCGTAAGTGACCTGTTGATTCACTTATCAGATTCCTTTGCAGTTGTCGGAGGTGTAGACCTCGCATTCCCCCTCACCGAGCAGGGGACATACACCCTCGGAGGAAGCTCGACTACGGTAGATTATGATGTTGAAGGCTACACGATTACTGGTAAGATAGGAGTTGCTTTCGGCTTCTAAACCCTAAAGGATCATCACAATTTTTCGGTACTAGTAGCTTGTAACACTTAA
>DJGJ01000031.1 GCA_002432715.1 Sphaerochaeta sp. UBA5849
TCATAGCCGGTATCAACGGTTCGTATCAGCTCTCCGATTGCCTCTCTGTCTTCGGCCAGGTTGACTACATCACCATCAAGAACTACAAGAACAAGAGCGGTGATAGTGCAAAAGACATCCAGCTGACCTTCGGTGCAACGTACTCACTATGAGAACAGCCTTTTTGAAGCGGATTGTTCTCTGTCTTGGAGTGTTTATTGCCTTTGTTCTTCCCCTTCCTGCGTCTGTAGGGGCGCAGGTAATCCCTCTTGCAAGCTCGGTATATGAAGACATGGATCTGCTTTACCTGCTTGCAGGAAAGGGGACTCCCTCCGGTTCCCGGCCTTGGACCAAAGCTGAGGCCCAAGCAATCTTGGGCAGCGTGCGGAAAGAAAGCCTGCAGGCTGTTGCTCATTCGCTGTATACGTCCATTCAAAAGAAGGTGGAGGCTCCTCTGCGTTGGAACTTCTCCGACGGATTCTCACTTTCCGCTTATGCCGATGTCTCAGTGGAGAACTACATACATTCGAATTCGGAGTTCTCCTCCTACGGAGCTTGGGATTACTCCTATGTCGATAGAAAACCGTTGGTGCGCCTACGCTTGGACATGGCTGTCTCGGATTTCTTCTACACCTATTCCGACTTGCAGTATGGTTACGGCTTGCATACGAAGGACGATACTCTCGATTATCTCGACGCCAATGATAGTGTAGGGGCCCTTATCCCTGCGAATTCAGGTCTCTATTACGTTGACGAGAATACCAAACTGGTGCAATACGAAAAGTGGTATGCGAACAACATCATCACCTCCACTACGCATATTGATTTCCAGACCCCGAAGCGATCGGTCATCTCCTTGGGCTCTGAGCGATGGAATGCCACATTCAGCAGGGATAGAATTTCCTGGGGCAATTCCAAGATCGGGAACTTCATTCTCGATGACCATGTTGATTTTCATGAGTATCTTCGCTTCACAACCTACTCGGAATATTTCAAGTATGAAGCGTTGGTCGTCTTCTTCGATACCTACCATGCATCCACGTCCATACTGAGAATGTTGCTGGCCCATCGGTTGGAGTTCCGTCCTTGGAGCAAAGTCAGTTTTGCAGTCAGTGAAAATGTCATGTACCAAGATGATAAGCTGGACTTGCGGTTTCTCAATCCGTCGTTTATTTTCCACAATCTGAACGAGCGCAATAAATTCAATGCAATCGCCCATATTGAGCTTGCCTATGTGCCGTTTGCAGGCTTCAGGCTGTATGGGCAATTTGCTCTCGACCAAGCAGTTGCACCCAACGAAGGAGACAATCCTGAACTGCCGGCGTGGGGAATGTCTTTGGGTGCGGATTATGCGGCAGCATTTGCCCAAGGGGTGTTGCAGTCGTCTATTGAAGCTTCCATGACGCTGCCGCATATGTACCGTCGCGACATTGTAGATTTCTTGATGGCTCGCAGATATGCAGGATTGAATACCAATGCGTGGAATGCAGTCAAGCTGGATTACATCGGCTCTCCCTACGGTGGCGATGCCCTTGTGCTCCATGCCCGGACGCTCTACAAGGTTACAGACGAGGGTAGCTTGTCATTGGCTGTGACCGGGGTGCTGAAGGGAGGTGTTGACATGTTTACGGTTCTTGACGACAGCTCCAGTGAGTATGGCACCACGATGTTCAGCGACGATGTGATACATACCTCGTTCATCGCCACGCTTGCAGGAGCGCTGGATGTGGGGTTTAGCACAGCCTGGCAGGTGTATGCACAGGTTTCAGTGTTGGCGAAAGGCTCATATCTGCAGATTCAGCAAGCTTTTAATCCTCATGCATGGGATGTGCAGTTTGTCATGGGGACTACCTTTTCATTCTAGCGAGCATAGTACACTGCTAGAATTAAGGGTGCCCTGATACGGTATTCATTGACGGCAGAGGGTAACTGAGAGTAGGATGGAGATACAGAGAGAATATGTTTTGTGTTTCCTTCTAGGCATTGTTCTTTCTGAGAGAGTTCTGAGACGATTTCTTCAGATCGTTCCCTTTGCGTGGGGGAAGCGAACAGATGGCGGCTGCCTGGGGAGGTGGCCGCCAGTCTTGAGAGGGGGGAATGGTCGGTGATGAGGCTTCGTTGGGGTACGAGGCCTCATTTCTTTAGGCTTGTGGTATGATGAACATGGTTCCCGACAGCCATGACAAGAACTGCTCCTCGGGTACCGGCCTGGAAAAATAATAGCCCTGTACAAATTGGATTCCCACCTGCTTTACCACCTCAAGCTGTTCAGCTGTCTCGACCCCTTCTGCAACCATTCCCTTTTTAAGATGTGTAAGCATGCCCGTAATGAGAGCAAGCAGCTCATATCTGTTGGTTGCGTTCGATACAACGCTCCTGTCAAGCTTGACGATATCGAACGGCTTGCTGACCAGAGTCTCCAAATTGGAGTAACCAGTACCGAAATCATCAAGCAGGAAGCGGATTCCTTTATCGGTGATAGCTTTCCAATTCTTTTCCACAGAATCAGATGGGGTAAGCAATATTGACTCAGTCACCTCGAAGCTGATTTTCCGGGCATCTGCACCGCTGTGCTCAATGACATCCAAAATGCGACGGGAGAAATCGGTGGAATGCAAGTCCTCTGCCGAGATGTTGATGGAAATGTGGGAAATGAGCGCGACCTGCTTTGCATATCTTGTCAACAGGGAACAAACCTTGCGTACCATTATCTCCGTCAATGGTGAGATAAGGCCTGCCATCTCTGCTGCTGGGATGAACTCTCCGGGTGAAATCATGCCCAGCCTTTCATCCTCAATGCGCATCAACGCTTCAGCGGCAACAATACGGTTGTCCTTCGTTGCAATGATCGGTTGGTAGAATACCTTGACCATCGATTCCTGAACCACAGCCCTCCTGAGAACTGAGAGGATATCGAGCTTTCTTTGTCGCAGGGGAACTAATTTTTGGTTGAAGATAATAACCGGGAGCCTGCGTCTTTCCTTGATTTCCGCCATGGTAAAATCCAGTGAATCGACAATTTCCTCAAGGGTATTGGTTTTCAGCGGTGTTTCTACAATGGCGATATTTACATGACAGGTGATATGTGCACCATCGATGACAAAGCCCTCGCTTGTAATGGCCCTGATGGCTTGGACAATTCGAACAACACCGTTATGGCTTTGCCGGCGAAGAATGAGGGCGAACCGATTGCCGAACAACCGATAGGCCGGCCCCTGCGTATTGAATGCACTGAGCTTTGCAGCGAAACGCTGCAAAAAGATATCACCATGGGAATTCCCATAACGGCTGTTGATCAAGCGGAAATTCTCGATGTCCAGCATCAGGATGGTGGTTTTCTGGTGTGTGAGCACCACATGCTTGAGATGTTCAATATATGCTGTGTAATTGGGGATTCTGGTCAATAAATCCAGACTGAGCTCTCGCCTTTGCCATACCAGGTAACTCAGCAGCAGCATGAAGGTACTGCTCAATCCTAAGAGATACGGTTGGCGGAACCATTCAAAGAAGACGAGGGAGAGAAGTAAAAAGAGGGATGAGAAAAGAAAAAGCATGCGGATGTAACTGGGGATTCGGCGCCACCGATAGAACAGGGCAATTACTTGAATGAGAATGAACAACCCGCTTAAGTAGTTCAGATACAGCAAGCCCGAACCCTCAATGTACCGTCCGGCTTCAGAGAAGATAAACAGCCTGTGGAATGCAAGGTCGGAGAAAGTGGCAATCGCTGCAAGACCGAGCATGCCGAACTGCACACGTTCGAGGATGCGAAATCTCTGTTTAGGCAGGAGGCGCCGTTCGATGGCGCGCATCCAGAACAGGATGTACGTGGGGATGGCCAGCATATGAGTGAGGGTTATCCCCATTGAAAACCAAGGAACCAGATACAGGTACCCCCGCATGGAAAGGTGTGTGATGATCGATACCACCAGATAAAACAGATAGGAGAATCCAACCGGGTTGATGGGGTCTTCTCTCGATTGGATGAAACCTTTTTGGGAACGGCGATGCTCGAAGAGGATGCCTGCAACAATAAAAAAGGATACAATCTCAGCTGCAATCAACTCCATGGTGTCCTCAACTTCACGTACCGCAATTCTATCCTCAACTATGACAAACTTGCAAACAAAAACAGCCCTGCATCAGGAATATGCCGGGCTGAATAGAACTGTTGCAAACCTGTATATGTGATTCAGTTCTCGAAGAACCTATCTCCGATATCCTTACGGTACCAAGCCCCTTCAAAATTCACGTGCTTGACACCTTTATAAGCGTTTTTGTTTGCATTCATGATATTGTATCCAACACCGACAACCGTTACGCAACGTCCACCGGTGGTGACAAGTTTTCCGTCCTTCTCCTGTACTCCGCCAAAGTAGTAGCGGGGTGCTCCCTCAAAGGTGTTGAGCATCAAGGAAGCAGGCATAGGATCGAGGACTTTGCCGATGATTGGTTTTCCAGGATATCCCTCCGAGGCTACAACCAAGGCGACAGCGGACTTGGTTGATACTTCCAAGGAGATGGATGAAAGGGTGTCGTGCTTCATTGCATTGAGAATGTCGACGATATCGGTCTTGATCAGAGGAACAAAGGCTTGGGCTGCCGGATCATTGAAACGAACGTGGTAATCGACCAGGATCGGACCGCGATTGGTGATGATGACACTAATCGTCAGTACACCCTTGTAGGCCATCCGCTCGGCTTTCAGGCCGAACAAAGTGGGTTCGATGATGGTGTCGACCAACGCCTGGCTCACCTCTTCCTGAAGGGGGACCGGGCAAATCGAACCCATGCCGCCGGTGGGAAGGCCTCCCTCCTCGGACTTCATGTAGTCGCTGCAGGTCGGCAGGGAAAGATATCCCTTGTTGTCCAAAAAGAGGGTGACAGTGATGGGAAGTCCTTTCAGGTGTTCTTCCAAAATAATCGGGCTGGTAGCCAGAATGCTTTTTGAGAACTCCATCAAGGAGTTGTAGTCTGAGGAATCAATCATGACGCGGCTGGGAGCAATGGCATTGCTCTTGACGACAAAACGCTCGCCTTCGTGACGCTTGAGGTATTCGGAAAGTGTGTGTTCATCGTCGAACAGAACGTGGGTGGGAGTGGGAATGTTGTGCCTGTCGGTGAACATGCGGCTGAAGTTTCGATCGCCTTCAAGCTTCAGCGCCCTGTTTGGAGCACCGAATGTATCGATCCCTCTCTCGTTGAGATAGTCGATGACTCCGGTGAACAAAGGCGCCTCGGTACCGACGAACACAAAGTCAATATCGTTGGTTGTGCAGGCCTCGTGAACCTGCTTGGGGTCTGAAGGATCGATGGCAAGATTGGTGGCGATGGACTCTGTCCCCACATTGCCCGGAGCAACGAATAACCCGTTGATCAGACGGCTTTGTGAGAACCACCATGCAATGGCATGGTCCTTGGCTCCTGAACCTAACACTAATACTCTCATTGCACTTCCTCAATCTCAGATTACTCTAATAAACGTACCATTTTACGGCTTCATAGGTCAACAAGTGGGCTGAGAGCCTCTGTGTAATGTTCACGCTTGACAGCCTGTACAACGGCTTGTTTTACAGTCGACGTATTGGGAACTCCCTTGAGATAGGAACAGGTATGCTTGCGCATCAAGGTGCACGCTGTCTTTTCTCCGTACGTCTCGATCATTATGTCCAAATGTCGGAGTATTGCTTGTACGCGCATCGCCTTGGTTATTTCTTTCATCGGCCTGCCTTCAAGGTGTGCCTTTGCCTGGGAGAAGATAAAGGGATTGCCGATGGCTCCGCGGGCAAACATGACGCCATCCACTCCCGTCTGCAGCAACATCCGTTTTGCATCCTCGGCTGCGAAGAGATCGCCTGAACCGAACACCGGAACCTGGTATGCATGGCTGGTGCAGTAGTGCTTGAGCTCGGTCAGCTTGGTCCAGTCGGCAAAGGGTGCATACCCTTGGCTGCGGGTACGGGCGTGCAGGGTGAGTGCGGATGCACCCCCGTCCAGTGCGGCTTGGGCGAATGCAAGGAAGTTTTCACTCTGGGCATCCCAGCCGGTACGGAACTTGACCGAAACGGGAATATCGACTTCATCGGTTATGGTTCGTACCACCTCGGTGATCAAGGAAGGTGTTTTCATCATGGCCGATCCTGCGCCGGTCTTGGTAACCTTGGGAACCGGACAGCCGCAATTGATGTCGATGACCTCTGGCTTGAAGGGCATCAGTTGCTCGAGCGCCTGTTTCAGCGAATCCGTATTGCTCATGAAAAGCTGGATGGCATACTGCTTTTCATTCGGGGCGCGGTGCATCAATTCCAAGGTTTTCTCTCCCTCACGGGAAAGTCCTTCAGCGCTTACCATCTCGGTGAAGGTGAAATTTGCCCCCTCCTCAATGCAGAGGGTCCTGAATGGAATATCCGTATATCCGGCCAACGGTGCAAGAAAGAGATTCCCCTCAATCTTGACATTTCCTATGTTGACCGGGTGAAATAATTGCTGTTCGTTCATACGTCCTTTGGAAGGGAAAATGCCTTCAGGCTGTTAGCATAAAGGCTTTCAGAAAGCTCTTCAAGGGAGGTCTGCCTGAGAGAGGCAAGGACTTTGGCTGTTTCAACCAGATAGTGGATCTTGTTCCGTTCTCCCTTGTAGGGGTATGGCGTCATGAACGGCGCCTCGCTCTCTATGACAATTCTGTCACCAGGAAGCTTCATTGCAACCTCTTGCAGGCTTCTGCTGTTCTTGAATGTCAGGTTTCCTGCGAAAGAGAACATCAAGTTGAGCGAGAGAGCTTGTTTGGCAAACGTCCAATCCTCGCCGAAACAATGGAGGATTCCACCCTTTGGAGGGAGTTTTTCAGCAAGGATGGGCAACAGGTCCTCGGCCGCATTGCGATTGTGGATGATGACCGGAAGATTGAGCTGACGGGCAATCTCCAGATGCTTGAGGAGCAGCTCGATCTGCAGTGTCTTGTCACCGCCGAACATATGATAGTAGTCCAGACCGGTCTCTCCGATGGCGACGATGCGTTTCTTTTGCTGGGCATGGGTGATTACCCGTTCCTCCCAGTCCTTGCCTGGATTGGTGACCTCGGTGGGGGAGACTCCCACCGCATGATAGACAGAATCAGAACTCTCAAGGTTTGCATAGGTGCGCTCAAAATCAGACAGACTATTGCAGATGCTCACAACGTGCTTGACCGACTTGACTTTCGCAAGTTGGACTGCAAGCAATTGCTCCATCTTGTCATCCTGCAACAATCCTATATGGGCGTGCGTATCAAACAGTTGCATACCGACTCCTTGAGATGCATTCTCAACATAAGGGGAGATGTGACTAGACTATACCATGCCCAAATCCAGCCGTCAATGTTGTAACTCGTATACAGTAAATCACTTAGATCTCTTGATATACAGTTTGACAATTTCTTGTCCACGTGGTAGCTTTACAACGTTAGAGCCCTTTTGGCAAAGGATTTGCATGAAAAAAGAACGAATGCGTGCCCCCGAAGGTCAAAGTCAGCGAACCAGACCTTCAAGAGGTTATATATATTTGGTAAAGAACCCTTCATCCAACGAGACCAGCATCTGTGCTTGGGATTCAGTATTGTACCCCGGCACTTCGGTAGTGGCGCCTACCCGGTATGGGTTGGATTTGGGAGTGATCATGACGAGTGCGGACAGGTTGGGCAAGGAGTATACTCCCGGTTGCGACCAGTGCCGGGGTGCCTGCCTGCATGGTGAGTGCATGCCCAAGGATGAGAGTGAAGCTGAACGTGCAGAACCTGCAGAGGAAATGGAGATCTTGTTCAGTTCTGAGCCTGACGAAGATCCCTGTGACTCCTGCGCAGGCTGCAATCCTCAGCCGGACCCTCAGGAAGTGGACCTGACAGGAGAAATCCTGTGGATCGACCGCCTGGCGACGCCCTCTGACCTGGACCGATATCAGGAGCTGATGGAAAAAGAGGATGAGGCAATGCGGATCTGTCGTGAGAAGATTGCCTATCACAAACTGGACATGAAGTTGGTGACCGCCCACTTTTTGCTCGGGGAGCCGAAAATCATTTTCTTTTTTACTGCAGATGTCCGGGTGGACTTCAGGGATTTGGTCAAGGATTTGGTTTCTGTGTTCCGTATTCGTATCGAATTGCGCCAAATCGGGGTGCGCGATGAAAGTCGGGTGCTCGGCGGTCTGGCTGTGTGCGGAAGGGATTTCTGCTGCCATAGCGTAACGGATAAACTCAATCCGGTTTCGATCAAAATGGCCAAGGAACAGAATTTGTCACTCAATTCAATGAAAATTTCCGGTCCTTGCGGCAGGCTTCTTTGCTGTCTCTCCTACGAATTCGACTTCTATGTGGAGGAAAAACGCAAGTATCCTCCAGAAGGAAGTAAATTGAAAGTTGGGTTCGAGTTGATGAAAGTATCAGAAGTCAACATACTTTCAAAAAGGATCCAGCTCAGTGGCAGTGAGAGCCGGATGCTGACAATCCCTCATTCAGCGGTATTTTTCAACGAGGAAGCCAGTCGTTGGGAGATAACCAAGGAGTATACAGATGAATTTTTGTCAAACTGAAGTAAAGCATTGTATTGACCGATTTTATAGACTGTGATATGTTTTTACACCGTCGGCCCTGTGTTGCCGACTTCATATTTCATACAAATAACTACGTATTCAAGGTAATATGTTTGGAGGTATTACGTGATTAACAGGTCTGCTGAGAAAAGAGAGCGACAGAACAGCGTCAGGAGAATGAGGAATCGTGCAGCCAAGAGCACTATGCGCACTGCAATCAAAAAGTTTGAAGCCGCTGTGGCCTCCGATGACAAGGATACTGCTGCTTCTGCCCTGGCCTTGAGTCTCAAACTGCTTGATACAACTGCAAGCAAGGGAATTATCCATCAGAACACCGCCAGCCGCAAGAAATCCAGATTGCAGGCCAAGTACAACAAGTTTAACAACCAGGCTGCCGCCCAGGCATAACCGTCTCATGAAATCAGGTCGATTGTGGAATCGGCTTATGTTCTTTTGCAAATATTGTGAGTTAAGGAGTTACTATGGCAGGACCAAAATTGACAAAAGCAGCCATTATTGAGAGTCTCTATGAGAAGCATGGACTGAATAGAGCCGATATCCATAAGATTATCGATGAGTTCTTCGAAGAAGTGAAAGAAGGCTTGAAGAACGATCAAGTCATCGAGCTCCGTGGATTTGGAACCTTTGAAGTTCGTACCCGCAAAGGCAGAGAGAAAGCTCGCAACCCCAAGACTGGTGCCATAGTTGCCGTCGAGACACACGGGGTCGCAATTTTCCGTCCTGGCAAAGAACTCAAGGATTATGTATGGGAATTGCGTGACAACAAGCCGGAGAACGACTGAGTTTCACGTGTTTTGCAATAGGAGAACATCTCTTGGTTGATTTGCATCCCAGACGGAACCTCGGAACGGTATGTTCTGAGGTTCTTGTGTTATTGGCAGCGGCGTTTCTTTACTCATTGGCCTTTCCCGGCCTCATATCGGTCAACGGGTTCGGTTTTATTGGGTTCTTCGCCTTGATTCCTGTGTTTGCGGTGATTCGCAACACAAGCTGGAAACTTACGCCTGTGTATGGGTTCTTGTATGGCTTCATGTTCTATCTCTTCTTCAATTACTGGCTGAAGACCTTCCATCCGCTCGCCATCCTGATCGTTCCCATCATCAAGGGCGGTGAGATGGCTGTCTTGTTTCCTGCATTGAAGGCTGCCCAGAAGCTGTTCAAGAAGTATGGCTATATCGTGGAAGGCATCATTTGGGTAGCCTACTCATACATCAGCCAGGATTGGTTTGCAGGCTACCCCTACGGGACCCTTGGTAGTGCAGCTTACCAATACCTTCCCTTCATCCAGATTGCCGAGTTCACCGGTGTCTGGGGTGTCACGTTCATGATGGTTCTTCCTCAAACCTTTTTGGCATTCATCCTGTTCGAGAAGCATCGCAATCGGTTGGATGGTTTCGCTTCGTATCTGAAGCAGCATCTGGTTTTTTTGATTGGCTATGCAGTTGTTCTGATTGCAATCCTTGCCTATGGCTTTGCCAGCATCTCCTATTGGAGATCCCAGGAGCCTGAAAAGACCTGGAGGGTTGCAACCATCCAACACAGCGCCGATACCTGGAAGGGCGGGTACACAACCTATAAGAACAACTTCAACAATCTGCGTCGCATGAGCCTTGAGGCCCTGCAGGCCGATCCCGACATCATCCTGTGGTCTGAGACCGCATTCGTCCCTTCGGTTGCATGGCATGAGAATTACCCCTCCGACCCTGCGACCTCGGCCTTGGTCGAGGAGTTCGTCGCCTTCGGCAAATCCCTGCCCGTGCCTCTGGTGACCGGCAACCCCGAGGGCGTCATCGACGACCCTTCCCAGCCCGCCCTGCTTGCAGACGGCAGTTGGAACCGCAAGGATTACAACACGGTCATTTTCTTTGAGGATGGCAAGATCAAGAATACCTATCGAAAACAACACCTTGTTCCGTTCACCGAACACTTCCCCTATGAGAAACAGCTGCCATTGCTCTACAACCTGTTGTTGGCCAATGACTACAACTGGTGGGAAAAGGGGTATGAAAGCGTGGTGTTCGAAACCGAGGAAGGGATAAAATTCTCCACCCCGATCTGCTTCGAGGACGTCTTCGGCTATCTGAATGCCGAATTTGTGGCAAATGGGGCCGATGTCATCGTCAACATGACCAACGATGGCTGGTCGAAGGCCGTCTCGGCCGAGATGCAGCATCTTGGGCTTGCTGTGTTCCGTTCCATCGAGAATCGACGCACCACCGTTCGTGGTACGAACAGCGGCATGACCTGCGTCATCGATGTAACCGGAAAAATCATCGACCCAATGGAGCCCTTCAAGGTAGGTTGGCATATCTATGATGTTCCGGTATTCACCGGTGAAAGTCATGGTCTCACCTTCTACACCCGGCATATCGACTGGTTCGCCTTTTTGGCCATCTACCTGTCGTTCTTGTTGCTTGGCTTGGGAGCCCTGTATCACCTCATACACTTCATACGAGAGAGAAGGCAGAACAGAACATGACCTATATCAGTGCAGCACTCTTTATCATCGGGACTGAGTTGACCCGCGGTGTCATTGCGGACAAACACTGCCAGGTCCTTGCCAGCCAGCTGACACAGCTCGGCTACCGGGTCGACCGCATGGTCCTGGTTCCCGACGATGGAACCATCGAGGAAGTGCTCAAGGAGTGCATCGACACCTGTGACATTGTCATTCTCACCGGCGGGCTCGGTCCCACCAGCGACGATCTTACGCGCAGCATTGTCGCCCACATGGCACAGGTGCCCTTGGTACGTGACCAAGCAACCTTTGATGCATTGTATGCACGCATCGGTGAGAGGATTTGGGGGGCCAACGAACAGCAGACCATGATTCCCCAGGGGTTCACCGCCATACCCAATCCGTATGGAACGGCAGCCGGCTTCAGGGGTATCATCCCAGATGGGGAGCGCGAGATTGTCTGTATTGCCATGCCCGGGCCTCCCAGGGAGATGGATCCCATGTTTTTCGACCAGGTATTGCCCTACCTGGCCCAGCTGATCGGCCATGATGACTTTTCACGTACTGAATACTCCACCTTCCTGATTCCTGAAGCAAAACTGGAGGAATTGTGCAGACAGGTTACCTTCAACGGCCTGCAGTGGGGCACCCGGTTCCAGGACCTCAAAATCAGCCTGTATCTGGTGGGAGGCGATGAGGAGGAGCGTCTTGAGATGGCCAAACGCCTCCAGGCCTTGGTCGGGCCGTCATTGTTGGTGGACGGCGATGTCATGCCCGCCCAGCTCTTGACGGATTTGCTTGTAGCCAGGGGTGAGACGATCAGCTGTGCTGAAAGTTGTACATCGGGGTTTGTCGCAAAGTTGCTCACCGACCAGAGTGGAAGCTCAGCCTGGTTCTATGGTGGGGCGGTCACGTACGCAAATGAGGCGAAAATCGCCATGCTCGGGGTGCGTAGCGAAACATTGCAGGCTCATGGGGCCGTCAGTGAGGCCTGTGTGTTGGAGATGGCACAGGGTATGCTCAACCGTTCACATACTGACTGGGCGTTGTCTGTCAGCGGCATAGCCGGCCCCGATGGCGGCAGCAACGAGAAACCGGTGGGAACCGTATGGTTTGGTTTTGCCTCCAAACATCGCTCGAGTGCAGCAGTGAAGGTGCAACTCACTTCCTATGGTCGTGATTCTATCAGAAGAAAGGCCTCCGTGGTTGCCTTGATTCTTGCAAGTCAGTACATCAAAGGAGCTTGCTTGCTTGACACTGTGAAGAAGTGGCAATATATTTAGAGTACCAATCGCGGGAAGTTATCCGTATATATCGTTAATTATAATCCCGCATATTCTTACATCCTGTATCACAGTTTAGGAGTTGGGTTGTCGATGTACCTTTTAGGTACGTGTAAATCCCTGTTCCGTTGGAGTTTATCCTATGTCTTCCGAAGAATTAGTGCAAACTGAAGCAGCGTTGTCTGTACCTTCCGAGCCCGAAAAGGGCAAGAAACCGGTACGACGTATCACCCGTAAAAAAAGCCCTGTGGCTGCAAAAGCATCAGAATATGCTGCTGATCAGAGTGCCGAACAACAAGAAGAAACGAGTGGGTCACCGGAGCAGAAAAATCGAAGGGGCAGACCCAAGAAGGCCGGCGTCAAGCTGAAGGATGACAATCCTCAGGTGCAGGACGACCAGCAACCCCAGCTCGACTTTGACGTTGAACAGACGAAACAGCCGGTGAATGAGGAAGCTTCATCTGTAGTGCAGCAACCCCAGGGTGAAGTCCAGCAAGAGGCTCAGCCGTCCCAGAAACCGAGCCAGAGTGAGCAGAAGCCTCAAAACCAGAACCAGAATCAATACCGAAAGAATCCTCAATACAACAAAAGCAGTAACCGCAACCAGCAAAGCCGCCATCCCAAGAGCTCTTTCCAAAAGAGCCAGAGCTTCGGCCCCAACCGTCCCATGCGCCAGAATCAAAATGAAGAACCTTCTTTTGACTTGAATATCGAGGAACACCCCGAGGCGCCGGTCCTCCAGCTTGAACACTATACCAATATGTCCATTGATGAACTGCGCAAAGTAGGCATCGAGAAGGGATTGAATCCGGATACCATTCTTGATTTGCGCAAGCAGGAGATTGTTGCCGAGATTCTTAGGATTCACAGTTCCAGCGGTGGGGTGATCGTGGGTACCGGTACCCTTGAGATTCTTCCCGACGGATTCGGATTCCTTCGTTCCCCCGCCAACAGCTACCTCTCAGGACAGGAGGACGTATATGTCTCTCCCGCCCAGATCAAGAGCCTGTATTTGAAAACCGGTGATGTAGTGTATGGACAGGTGCGCACCCCGCGTGAGAATGAACGCTTCTTTGCAATTCTCAAGATTCTCAAAGTCAACGGCGATGAGCCGATTGTGGCAAAAATGCGTGTTCCTTTTGATAGTCTGACTCCGCTTTTCCCTGATCAGAGATTGAAACTGGAGACAGCTGAAGAGGATATGTCGGTTCGCATCATCGATATGTTCTGTCCCATCGGTAAAGGCCAGCGCTCCTTGATCGTCGCCCCCCCGAGAACAGGCAAGACCGTCCTGCTTCAGAAAATCGCCAACTCCATCAGTACCAATCATCCGGAAGTCGTTCTGATGGTCCTTTTGGTTGATGAACGGCCTGAAGAAGTGACCGACATGCGGCGTCACGTCAACGGTGAGGTTATCGCCTCCACCTTCGACGAGCAGGCAAGCCGCCACGTCCAGGTTGCCGAGATGGTCATAGAGAAAGCCAAGCGGCTTGTCGAGCACAAGAAGGATGTCGTGATTCTTCTCGACTCCATCACCCGTCTCGCCCGTGCATACAACCAGACGGTACCTGCGAGTGGAAAAATCCTCAGCGGTGGTGTCGACTCCAATGCCCTGCACAAACCCAAGCGCTTCTTTGGTGCAGCTCGAAACATCGAGTTCGGCGGGAGCCTTACCATTATTGCAACCGGTTTGATCGAAACCGGCTCAAGGATGGACGAAGTCATTTTCGAGGAGTTCAAGGGTACCGGCAACAATGAGATCATTCTCGACCGCCGGCTTGCCGACAAGCGGCTCTGGCCTGCCATCAACATCAAGAAAAGCGGAACCAGGCGTGAAGACCTTTTGCTGCCTCCTGATGAGGCTGCCAGAATCTGGCTCACCCGCAATGCAGTCAATGATATGGACGACCAGGAGATGACTCCGTTCCTCATTGACAAAATACGGAAGACAAAGGATAATGAGGCGTTCTTACGCTCTATTAACACCGGGATTCCTACGAACTCCGCAGGCTATTAGGACCAAGAAAATGTGACACCAGTCTGCTGCGTACAGCCAGCAGATTATATATTCCTGGAGGAATTTGAACATGAAAGACGGAATTCACCCCCGCTACGAATTGACTGAGATTCGTTGCTCCTGCGGCAACGTGATCAAGACAAAGACGACTTCCAAGAGCTTGGAGCTGGAAATTTGCTCTGCTTGCCACCCCTTCTTCACCGGTACCCAGAAAATGGTTGACACCGCTGGACGCATCGAGCGTTTCAAGAAGCGCTACGGTTTGGAAAAATAAGCATGTACCAGAAAGCCACCAGCAATGGTGGCTTTTTTAAGGTATTAGCAACACAATTCGTGCATCTATCGAAGGGATTGAGAAATGCTGAGTCGGCAGGTTATACTAAAATAGGTTTTTTGTTGCATTATGCTGACAAGTATCCTAAAATTGACGCATAAAAATTAGGTTGGGGCATGGATAACGTCATCAAGCAACATAACAAAGAGTACGGAGAGACTCCTCTCGTAATAGCTCAAGTGCCGGGTACTTGTACCCTGCTGGGTAGCTATGCGGATGCATGCAAGGGGTGGTCGCTCGTCGGTACCGATGCCTCGACACTGTTTGTATCGGTCTCACTTCGCGACGACCAGCTGGTGAGACTTACCAATGCAACCCTCAATGACCGAAAACGCTTCTCCTTGGGTACCATAAAGTACCGCAAGGAGGATCGGTGGGGCAACTATCTGAAGGGTGTCGTCGCAGTTCTTGGCAATGAGGGGGTCTCCTTTACCGGCTTGAACATCACCGTGGAAGGAAGCCTATTGTACAGTGACAACCAAATGGTCAGCACCGCTTGCTCATTGGGAACCGTCATCGCCCTGGATGCCTTGCTGGGCCTGAATCTCGGAATGACATCCATGATCAGAATCGCCTACCAAGCCTGTACCGCTTTCAATAATGAAGCTTGCAAGATCAGCGATCTCTTGACGATGCTCAACGGAAAGCCTTCCAAGGTGCTCTTCTACGACTTGCAGCATGTAACGTATAAGGAAATTCCCTTTCCCTTTACCGAGGAGAATGACGAGTATGTCGCCATCGTGGTGGACAGCAAGATTTCTCCGAACGCGATGCGTGAGGAAATCAACAGTAAAAGACGCGCCATCGAGCGTGCCTTCGCCAAGCTCAAGGAACTGAAGAGCGGTGGTTTCTTGCGGGACTTTCCTGAAAGCGAGCTCTCTGCACGCATCGTTCCCCTTGACGAGGAAGCCCGCCATATCTGCGAATATGTACTGATGGAGTCTCATCTGGCAAATGATGCAGCCTCCCTGTTGACCTCCAAGGACGCCCCCCAGTACGGCAAGCTGATGAACCGGGTTCAGGCGGGATTGAGAGACCTGCTCGAGGTTACCTGTCCTGAGGTCGACTGGCTTACAAAACGTGCTTCAGAACTCAATGGATGCCTCGGATCGGTCCAGATATCCAATGGTTTTTCCGGCAACATCATGGTCCTCTTGAGTAAACAGGCACTTCCAAGCTATATTAGCCGTCTGGAGGACTACGAGCATATCTTTGGTTTTCATCCCCGTTGGTATATCTATGGCGGGCATGAAGCTGCAAAAGTTGTGCTGCCTGAGCATAGATGAAAATACTGCTGACAAATGATGATGGGTATCAGAGTGAAGGACTGGCTGCGCTGTCCGACGCTTTGGTGCAGGCAGGACACGATGTCTGGATATGTGCACCCTCAACGGAGCGTAGTGCCAGCAGCCATTCCATGACGCTTCGCGGTGAGATTGTCATCACCGAGTATGCAGAGAACCGATATCACTGCAGCGGGACCCCCGCCGATTGCATCCTCTACGCCTCCAAAGGCAGGATTTTCCCCATGACACCCGACTTGGTGATCAGCGGCATCAATCATGGCTACAATATCTCCACCGACATTCTCTATTCCGGGACAGTGGGTGCTGCACGCGAAGCAGCCTTGACAGGGCTGCGTTCGATGGCCGTCAGTTGCAGTAGGAGCAAAGACGGCTCATTCCCCTTCACCCGAACCGCCGCCTTTGTGGTGGAACACCTACAGCAGTTCCATCCGCTTACCAGCAGCGAGTGCATCATCAATATCAATGTTCCCGGTGACGGGAACGGCAAGTGGAAGAGCGGCGTGCTCAGCTACCTGGAATACCATGATGCGGTTGAGACCAAGCGTGAACAGGAGCATCGGTATTTTGACTCTGCATCCGTTCGCTTCGGAACTTCGGTGGTGCTCTCCCTCAAGGGGGGAGTGCAGCCGATACAACGGTGCGACACCCAATTTACGGACTTTCAGGCTGTACGCGATGGATATATCAGCGTAACCGCCCTTTCCATTCTTCCTCCGGTGCACCAGAAGGTGCAACTGGTCCTCGATGAGATGAGCCGGGAGGTCGATTGTGGGTAAGTGTTGGGAGGAGAAATGCACCAAGTGCGGGCTCTGTTGCCATGAGAAGGCTGTATACGGCCGCAACCTTGTCATAGACCTGGATTCTTGGTGTGAATTTTTCGACCCGGCGACCAAGCAGTGCAAGGTATATGCCCAGCGGTTTGTCCGTTGCACCCGCTGTCGGAAGATGACCCGGCTCAAGGCGATGTTCGCTTCCTACCTGCCCGAAAGCTGCGGCTATGTGGCGTGGGCCCGAAAGAATCATCTGCGATTTGCCAAGCGGCGCTTCATCCGCTTCATTCATAGCAAGACTTGCCCCTCCGAAGACTCCGACGAACCTCTGTACAATACATTTCACGTGTGAAATGGGTGCACATTGACCCTTTGGGTCATGCTTCACTATGTTGTATATGAGGTTTTATTATGGAACAGCACATGATCTATTTGGATAATAATGCGACTACTGCGATGCATGAAGATGTCATCGAAGCAGTACATCAGGCAAATATGCTTTACGGGAATGCTTCCAGCATGCACATGGCAGGACGTCAGGCAGCTCTAGCCATCGAACAGAGCAGGCAATCGCTTGCTTCCCTCATCGATGCCGAGCCTTCCTGGATCGTCTTCACCAGCGGGGCAAGCGAAGCAAACAATACCGTATTCAATATCTTTAAGGAGCGCATCGACATCGGTTCGAAGCGCAATCGAATGGTAACCACCACCATCGAGCACCCATCGATCATCGAGACGGTCAAATACCTGAAACAACACGGCTACAAAGTTGATGAATGTCCGGTCGACCATACGGGAATGGTGAACATGGATGCTATGAAGAGCCTTCTTGGCGAGGATGTCGCCTTGGTTTCGGTGATGCTGGGGAACAATGAGATCGGGACCATCCAACCGGTTGCGGAAATTGCCGGGCTCGCCCACCAAGTTGGAGCATATGTACATACCGATGCCACCCAGGCCATCGGGAAAATACCTGTTTCGATGCGGGAACTGGGAGTCGATTACCTCAGCCTCTCCTCCCATAAATTCTATGGACCCAAAGGTGTGGGTGCATTGGCCGTCAAGGCCAAGGCTCCCTATACGCCTTTGGTGCATGGCGGACACCAGGAAGGTGGAAAGCGGGCGGGGACGTATAACACCCCGTCCATCGTCGGCATGGGAGTGGCTGCCTCCATCGCCCAGCGTGATCAGAAAGAAGAGCAGGAGAAGCTCTGGAAGCTCAGGGAGATGCTGAGACTCGGGATTCTGCAGCGTATCAGCAACGTGGTGGTCAACGGGAATCAGGAACACTGCCTGCCCGGCACCCTTGACGTCTCCTTCCCTCATGCAGAAGGGGAGTCCATCCTGCTCTATCTCGATATGGAAGGAATTATGGTTTCCACCGGGAGTGCGTGTGCAAGCGGGTCGCTTGAACCCAGTTATGTACTTTTGGCCTCCGGGGTGGATATCGAGCTTGCCCACGGCTCCATCCGGTTCAGTTTCGGCCGTTATAACACCGAACAGGACGTTGCCTATGTCCTGGAGAAGCTGCCGCCGATTATCAAGCGTTTAAGGGAGATGTCAACACGATGACCAATTTTATGAGCCAATGGGTCTACACCCCGGTGGTGAAGGACCATTTTATGAATCCCAGGAATACCCTCAGGGAGGACGAGCAGTTTGATGCTGATGGTATCGGGAATGTCGGATCGCTGGCGTGCGGGGACCAGATGGAAGTCTTGATCAAGGTCAAGGATGACAAGATTGCAGACCTCAGATGGCTCACCTATGGCTGTGCCTCTGCCATTGCAAGTACCTCCATGATGAGTGAAATGGCCATCGGCCTCACCCTTGAGCAAGCCTACCACCTCACTCCTGCCGCGATCACCGAAGCCTTGGGAGGGTTGCCGGAACACAAGTTCCACTGCTCGGTGCTTGGTGATAAAGCCTTGCGTGCCGCCATTGATGATTATCTGGCAAAACAGGGGAGGGAGAACCCCTTCAAGAAGCATGTAGCCAAGACTATCTGTGAATGCAAGAATGTCACTGATGTCCAGATAGAGGACCTGGTGAAAACCAAGCAGGCAAAGACCCTGGAGCAACTGCAGGAAATCACCGAGTATGGTACGGTCTGCGGGAAATGCAAGCAGGCGGTGAGCGAACTCTTCGACGAGTACAAGCACATCTACAACGTGTAAGGAGATGAGGCGGCCGAAAGGCCGCCTCACCTGTCATTGCTTGGAGAATCCCAACAAGGAAAGATGCTTGCCTATATGTTTGGCCAGCAGCGACTGATATTCCTGTTCCTCCCGTGCAAGCAAATTGAACAGCTCATCACCAAGCAGTCTGCCACCCTGCTCGTTTGTGTCCTTTAGCAGGTAGCCGTAGGTGATATGGAGAAGCTGACGTGCATTGTCATCCTCCAGATAGCGCCAAAGCTCGCTGTCTTGCACCTCCTCTAAAGCATTGATGCGGTCGAGCTTGGTGGTTACATGGTAGAATTTTTTTGCATCGGCAAACCGCTTCAGGGCATGGGCGTGCATCCTGCGGTACAGGCCGGGGTCCTTCAAGGCGACCAGCCTGACCGCCTCGAGCCAGTTTGTCCCGGCGGTCTTGACATGGAAGCTCCCCTTGATGGTCTTCGCCAGTATGGGGAAAATGCTGAACTTGTCACTGCCGGAGTGGATGCTCAGCCGGTAGCCGAAGTGGTTGGCGATGGCTGCATGCTGGGCAAGGTCTGCGCTAAACTCTTCCAAGTCCCCGATATAGTCGATTCCTTTCTGGAACTCTCCGATGAAACGGGGTGCCAGGGTGGAGACAGCGACCTGCCTTCTCTTCAGCTCCAAGGCGATGAACAAGTGGCTTTTGGGATTGGTCGGGGTATCGGTTTCGTCGATGGAGATCTCGAAATCAATCGGCTTGGATGAGGTGCGGATATAGTTCTCATAGACCATCTGAATGAAATCCAAGGCCTTGTGATAGGTCAGTACGTCCTGCATCAGATGCATGCGGTCGAGTTTGATCACCTCTTCTCCTATGGTGAACAACTGCTCCTGATACAGCTTCTCGAACCGTTCCCGTATCTCATGGTCCAGCTGTTGATAACGTCCGAGAAGTGCCTCTTCGTCCAAGGATTGGATCAAGTTGTCTATTTGTTCGGAGGAGTCGAGGGTGATCATCGTAGCACCTTGGGAAAGTGATTTCTCAATATCCTCACACCTCTTCAGGTGATCGCCGTCGGCACCGTAACCGGTCGTATAGCCCTCTTGGAAAACTGCGTAGGCGGCGGCATCGATGACATCATCAAAGCTGCGGCCGGTGAAGTTGAGCTCCCTGATCGACTGCTGTGCGAAGAAGGGGAACACATTCGTGCCCTGCAAGGCTTGGATATGACCGGCTGTCGCTTGGCCGAGCCGGTCGCCCAAGCCCAGCGACGGCCGCTTGGTTGTATTGGCCACCGGGGCGGTGTACGGCAGGTATTTGTTCAGGACAAGGCGGTTTGCATGGTCGGCAGGACAAATCTTGATCATTTGTCCAGCTTCGCCTGCCAACTCATCGAAGACCGGCCCACTGCCATGGGCGACTATGTATTTGGTTGTATCACAGCGGATCATTGCAATGATGCACTCACCGAGGCTGGTAACCGACTTTTCATACAGCTTGACCGGCTTTCCCAGTCTCGTCTCCAACGCGTGGGTATCAATTTGTCTGGAATCGTAGAGTTCCATACATGCTCCTTCGTCAAATGACGTCAAACTCGCTGCCGCCGATGAACTCCCTGAGCAGGGAGTCCGGTGGCACTAACGTGTCGGGGATGGGATTTACATGCTCCAGGAACCTGAGCAGCCTGCGAGCCGTCTCATAGGCTGCACCTGCCGAAGGCTTGACCATTTTCAGCAATGGTTGGGCATAGGTGGTCAGCACCCCCAACTCATAATCGAGGGCACTGTTGATCAGTACATCTGCATTGTTCTGATACGGGAAAATGTAGCGGTCTTCGCCTCGCTGCACCGACGGCCACATGTTGAGGGTGGTCTCAGCATTCGTCCCCCGGGTGCGGTTGTCCCTGATCAGGCGTCGAATGATTCGATTGTCGGTTGTACTGATTCGATTGTGGTCGTCGAGGTTCAGCTGGGTAAGGGCTGAGATGTATACCCTGAAGAGCAAATCGCTCTCAAGTGACGCAGTGAGTTGGGGATTCATCCCATGGATGCCTTCAATGATCAGGATTGTCCGCTTGTCCATCTGTACCGGTTCTGCTTCATAACTGCGGGTTGCGGTTTTGAAATCGAACTTGCACAAATGTACCGCCTCGCCTCTGAACAGGCTTGCAATGTCCGCTTGGAATTTTGCAACATCGAGGGCCTCGAGAGCCTCCAGGTCGGGCTTGTTGAATTCGTCCTTAGGGGCCTGGCTGGGTGGAAGATAGTAACTGTCCAGTGAAATCTTTATGGTTTTTTTACCCAATACCTGCAACTGGATTCCCAGCTTGTGGGCAAAGGTGGTTTTTCCAGAAGAGGAAGGACCTGCTATAAGAACCGCTTTGACACTGCTGTGCAGATTGATCTGGTCGGCAATGCTGGCGATTTTCTTTTGCTGCAGGGCTTCCGCCAGCCTGATGAACGATTCCACGGTGTTCTGGTTGCCCATCTGGTTCAGCTGGCCCAGCGACTGGACGCCCAAAATGCTCCCCCACGCCTTGTACTCCTTGAAGACCGAGAAGAGCAGGGGGTTGTCTACAAACGGATCAAGGGCCTTGATGTTGTGCGACCTGGGATAGCGCAGCAGCATGCCGCGCTCCTGATACGGCTTGAGTTCCCAGACCCTCATCAACCCCGTCTTGCTGAGCAGGGGTTCATAGGAGATGTCCAGGTACCCGCTGAGGCGGTAGAGGTTCACCTTCGGCTCATTGCGGGTCGAAAGGAGCGCTGCAGTCTGGTCGAAATGATTCTGCTCGAAATAGGTGAGGGCGTTCTCATACGTCAGTGTGATCTCCTCGATGTCCAGATTCTGCTCAACCAATGTACGCATCGCCTGTTCGATGGCAAGGATGTCGTTTCGGCTGAGTGTCAACTCGTCATCGAAGCTGAAATAGTAGCCGTCACCCAGTGAATGCCCGATCACCAGGCGGCGTGCCGGATAGAGCATGGAAACAGCGGCACACAAAAGATAGCAAATCGAGTGGCGGTAGATACGCTTGCCCATATCACCGAACAAGCGAACCGGTTCCACCGTGCAGTCGGCAACCAATGACCGGGAACAGGAGTGCAACTCGTGGTTGACCAGCGCTCCTACAAAGGGATTGTCTTCGTAGACCGGATGCCTGCAGGTTTCCTTGACTTGGGCTTTGAGCAATACATCCTCAACGGTAGAGCCGATCGGCAAGGAGAGGGTTTGGCCATGGATCGTCACTTGAATCTGTTTCATGGGTAAATAATACAGGCTTGAGATACCAGCGGCAAGGGGAAAGCAATTTTTGTAAATTCATGCTATACTTGTCACTCCAGTAAAAACACCCGGATTTTGATTGACAGCAACGTGTGAGGTAGGTACCCTTTGTATATGAAAAAGAAGCGTACATTGGCGTTCCCGTATCGGCAACGCTCGGTATTGCATATAGATATCGCATCGGAATCATGTGAAGTTATTCCGTTGTCTGAAGCTGATGCCAAGGCATACCTTGGGGGAAGATTGCTTGCCCTTCAGCTATGGAAACGATTTGCAGTCGTTGCAGAACTAGGGGATAAATACTATGAGAGCGGCAATCCGGTTGTCTTTGCACCCGGAGCGGCTGCCGACCTGTCCATGCCCTGTCCAACCTCCTGCACCATTGTCACGAAAAGTCCGCTGACAGGAAAAATTGCCGTCGCAAGTGCTTCTTCTCAGCTTGCGGGTGCAATCGCGGGTGCCGGCTATTGTGCACTGGTCATCACCGGTCGTGCTCGCAGACTCATGAGCTTCAGGATCCATGATGGAGGGGTGAGCTTTGCTGCAGCCGAGGAATTCCACAACCTGACCACCGTTGAGGTTGCCAAGCGGGCTGCCTCCAAGCATGTGGTCTGTATCGGTCCGGCAGGCGAGCACCAGGTTGCCCATGCCTCTCTTGTCGTAGACAACCAGAACATTCGATGCGGCGGCGCTGCCTTGGTGTTCGGTTTGAAGAACATCAAGTTTTTTTCTCTCGATACGACCACAGCGGGAAGGGAGTCCTATGATCCTCATCGGTTCGGACTGCTGGTCCAATCCTCGCTGAAGGCGATGAGCAAGAGACGAATCTGCCGAACGGTAGCAAAACAAGGGTCTTTGGCACTCCTTGCAAAGGCGAACCATCATGGTTGGGCCGCCATTGACAACTATTCGATGCGCATCGATGGCCGGCTGTGGGGACTCTGCCCGCGCTCGGCTGAAAAAGAGGGGCGTCCCGAGGTTCTCTCTGGTCCTGTCTGTGAGGAGAAGTCCTCGATGGACCTGCATAGCGCCATGGCCTTGGGATCGAATCTCGAGCTTTTTGACAGTCGCAGTGTGCAGCAGCTGGCTACCCGCTGTCTGGAGAACGGACTCGATCCGATAAGCGCCGGAGCGGTTCTCTCGTGGGCGAGAAAGAGCCGCATGGATGGTCTTTTGGGTTTCTTGCCCGATATGCAACGTTCATCGGCAATGCTCTATCTCAGGCTTCTGGATGCAATGGCGTATCAGCGGGGGACCGGCGAACAGCTTGGAAGGAGCATGGAGGAACTGGTCACCATCCATGGCGGAGCCGAACATGCTTTCATGGTCGACAACCTGCCGCTTCCTCCTTTCGATTATCGTGCACTTCCCGTACAGGCTTTGCTTGCATCGCTTGGCGATGAGCGGTTGGTACTTGGTGAGCTGCTTTGGGGAAACCGGTATCGCAGGGGAAATGAACGGGCCCTTGCCTCTTGGGCTCTCTATGTCCAGCAAGTATCCTCCGCCTTGGAATGTGTCGGGCTCTCTCCCTTGATGCTGCTGCCCACGTTTGCACATCCAATTTTCCACTTTCCCTACTGGAAGTTCAGGCACAAGAATTTCTCAACCTTGGCTGCTTTTGCTTCGCTGGGGGAGGGGTATGAGATCCATACCGAGCAGATGGCGGCTTTCGGGAAGAAAGCTGAAGCGTTGCAGCAGGAGATCAACACTCTGTTGCTTGACGGGCACAAGCAGAAGGGACGACTGCCGGACCAGCTTCTGGTTAATNNCTTAATGGAAAGAGCAATTACCGAAGGGCGCAGGTTGTTCCGCTCGCCCGGCTTTTGGACGCTTATGAGAGCCTCCTCCGTCACAAGAAGTAGTATTGCAACGAAGGCAGCGGACGATCGTCGTCAAAGCTGCGGATGCTGATTCCTTCTTCAAAGAACAAGGCATAGGTGGGGCCCGACGCCGTTCTTGGAAAGGTGGTGGAGCCTGGGTTTATGTGCAGGATTCCGTCTTCGCCCAGCATCAGGCGGGGGGCGTGGGTATGTCCTGAAATGAAGATGTCGCCCCGTTCCATATCCAATCCATAGGGTGAGGGGAACCTGTCTCCATGCGTCATTACCACCGGGTACTTCCCCCATTGCAGCCGTTGCACCAAGGGAGGGAGGTTGATGCCGGCAGAGCTGAAGTCATACGAACTGTCACAATTTCCCCGGACCAATATGAACTCGACAGGTTGACTCAGCAGCTGCTTGAAAGCAGGTGATGAGGGAGGACAGATGTCTCCGGCTATGAGAATTTGCTGTGCTCGATGGACCTTGGCGTGTTGCAAGAGTCGGTGCAGCGCAACCGTCGATCCATGAACATCACTGGCTACAATCAAAGTCGGAAGCATGAGTTCGCTTTCTCCTGCAATATTTTCCCAAACAGAGTAAATTTGGTCCTTGTGGTGTGTACACAATATTGTTATCATGATACGAGAATTATATAAAAATAAACAAGACGGGGAGGGGCCTATGACTACAATCAGGGGGTTGGTTTGCAGCGACGGCAAGACGATACAGTACCGTGTATGGATTCCTGAGGAGAGGCAGATCGAGGGAGTGCTCCTGATTTTGCATGGAATGGCCGAACACAGTCTTCGGTATCAGCGCTTTGCGCTGTTTCTCAACTCCAAGGGTATTGCCGTTTATGCTCCCGATCACCGTGGTCATGGCTTGACCGGTCAGCGCGATGGGGAAACACTGGGATATTTTGCAGAACGGGAAGGGTGGAGGCGCGTGGTGGAGGACGCCTACGAGCTGTGCAATGTCATTCTTTCAGAGTTCCCCAAGAAACCCCTCTTTTTGCTTGGTCACAGCATGGGCTCCTTTCTTGCACGCTCTTTGATGGTTGAACACTCCGACCTCTTCGACGGGGTGATCATCATGGGTACCGGTTCCTCGCAAGGCTTGTTGGGCAAGGTGGGAAAACTGATCGCCCGCTCCCATGTTTCCAAGCATGGCTCCAAGCATCCTGATGCCCTGCTTGATAAAATGAGTTTCGGCTCCTACAACAAAAAAATACCCAATGCCCAAACACCCTTCGATTGGCTTTCCCGGGATAAGGAACAGGTTGCAGCCTATATAGAGGATCCCTTGTGCGGTTTTGTCTGCACTTCCAAGTTCTTTGAGGACCTGCTTGATGGAATAGAGATGGCCAATAACCGGGTTTTAGCCAGGAAACTACCCGTCGATTTGCCTTTGCTCATCATCAGTGGAACGGAAGACCCGGTAGGAGGGTATGGCAAGGGAGTTCGCAAGGTATATGAGCTGTATCGTGACTGCAACATCTCAGACATCACGCTTACCCTGATTCCTGAGGCACGACATGAGTTGCTTCAAGAGACAAACCGCCAATCGACCAAGGAGTATCTCTACAATTGGATGAAGCAAAGGCTATGAAAACAACGCATTGGAGCGTGATGCAACAGAACCTCAAACGATTGGGCAAGTTCATCGCCATCGTCTTCAGGCAGGCGATGAAAGACAATATTCTCAATTCAGCCTCCGGTTTGGTGTATTCAACCCTCCTTGCCATCATTCCCGCCCTAACCTTCATATTTACGTTTTTCAAGACCCTGGGGGTGCTTGAACCGCTGACAGCCGTCCTGTCCCAGTGGATTTCCGACCTTGTCGGACCACAGGCAGGAGGGGATTTAATGGTTCTCTTGGACCGTTACACCCGCAATGCGACGAGCCTGGGCGTGGTGGGGCTGGTCTCCTTTCTGATCACCATGGTCCTGCTCATCAACAAGGTGTGGTCGGTGATCAACCAGATTTATCGGTCCTCGCGCAGTCGCAATACTCTCAAACGCTTCGCAGGCTATGTTACCTTTCTCATTGTAGCGAGCCTGCTTTTGGCTGCCTATGTGAGCGTGCAGTCGGTGCTGGCCACATGGTATCTCGACTTGGTGGGTGTCACCATCGGTCGCTGGTCGAGTGTGCTGAGGACGCTTGCCCCATCGATCATCGTCGCCCTCATCCTCTTTCTTCTCATCTATTTTGTACCCAATACGAAAGTGCGGTTCGATGCCGCGTTCCTCGGCAGTCTTGCAGGGGTGCTGTTCATCAGCATATTCAGCAAATTCACCACCCTCCTTACCTCGATGGCCACCAACTTCTCTGTCATCTACGGTTCGTTTGCGGCGGTCTTTTTATTCTTGTTCTTCTGTTATGTTTTTTGGGCAACGGTCTTCTTCAGCGTTGAGCTTGCCTATGTGCACCAGTTCAGGCCCGATGCATCCAGCTTCATCGGCCTTCCGCAAAGCCCGGCCCTGCAGCTCTCCGAGGGCACCAACATCATGATGCTCATCGGCAGCAACTTCCGCGACGGCAGGGGTGCAACCTCGGTTAGGGAGATGCTCGACCGTCTTGCCATTCCCTACAACAGGCTCCAAGGTTTTTTGGCGTTGCTGACCCAGCTGAATTTCATCACCCCGACGAACAACAGTCATACAAGCTTTATTCCCAAGCAACCGCTGGAAAGCCTGCGCCTGCAGGATTTGGTGGTAGGCCTGTATGGACTGGAAACCATCGACGAGGTGGAGCACGATACCGCCGGAGAGGCTGTTGCCTTGCAGGTTCAGGACCGGGGTATTGCCAGCCTGGGGTCGCTGACCATCGAGAACCTCTTGCAGCGCATCTAGCCCAAGGCTACATCCAAAATCATCATGACCGCAAAGCCAACCATGGTTCCCAAGGTGGCGTAGTGGGTTCCTTTGTGGTCGTCCGAGGTCGCTTGTGCTTCCGGGATCAGCTCCTCGACCACTACATAGATCATCGCTCCTGCTGCAAAGGCGAGTGCATAGGGAAGAACGGGCGTCATCCGGGTTACCAGAAGGGCTCCCAAGACACCCGCAATGGGTTCCACGATACCGGATGCTTGGCCGTAGAAAAAACTCTTTGTCCTGCTCAGGCCTTCCCTGCGCAGCGGGATGGAAACAGCAGCCCCTTCGGGCAGGTTCTGCAGTCCGATGCCGATGGCAACCGCCAGTGCCGCACTCATGTCCCCTCCGCCAAGGGCGGCCGAACCGATGGCAACCCCGACGGCCAAGCCTTCGGGAAAGTTGTGCAACGTGATGGAGAGGACCAACAGGATGGACCTGCGAAGGTGGGTCGGGATGCCTTCCTCTTCACCCCTCTTCGAGCCGATGTGGGCATGGGGCAGCAGATGATCGGCTGCGTAGAGAAAGAGGCCGCCGAGAAGAAAGCCGATTGTCGCTACCAGGTAGGCTGGAACCGGGCCGCCCTGGGAAAGCTCGATCGCCGGGGCAAGCAGCGACCAGAACGAGGCAGCGATCATGATGCCGCTGGCGAAACCCAGCAGGGTGTTCATCACATGCTTTTGGATTGTCTTGAAGAAGAACACAAAGGCCGAACCCAGGGCCGTCATGGCCCACGTGCCCATCGTCGCCAAAAAGGCCAGAAAGATTGGATTGTTGCTCATGACATTACAATACGGAGCCTCAGTTGAACGGTCAAGATGGGAAACCTCTTGCCTAGAAGCAAGATGACAGGCTACTGTGGATTTGGAGGTTCCTATGTTGTTAGACCCTGTCAACCAAGCTGCAATAGACCCGCTCATCTGGCATTCGTTTCCCGATGAGACCGATGGCATTCTTGCAGATGAAATATGGAAGTGCGGTACGCTTGTGTGTACCATACTCAAGAACCCTGCCTGCAGGAGCGGGGAAGATTTGGTGAATATTCCCTACTCTCTGATCGTCAAGCGCGGCAAACAGGTAATTCTTGCCGTCTCTTTGGAGCAGGAAGACCTGCGTTCCCTCTCCTACAAGCTGGGCTGTTCACTGCGTGAGTTGCAGGAGGATTACAGCACCAAAGGGTATTTCTCCGAGTTGCGCGGCTATGTGTACACCAACGACGTTCGTGAGGACCTCGGCCCCTATGAGGGTGGCCTGGACATGCAGAGTGTCAGGATATTCCTGCTGGAAACCGTGTGCGATACGTTTGACATCCTGTCCGAGCCGATCCAGCTACAGGGTGAAGACAAAGCTGCCCGAAAAACTCACTGACGATTGTGCTCTCTCTTGCTGCGGTCGGTAGGGGATCAGAAGGCCTGAGCTTCCCTGCCTGATTGCGGTGGGAGTGTAGAGAAACGAGCTTGTCGGACCCGCTACCAAGGTGGTGGTTTGTTGTGAGGCACTGCCGGCTAGCAATGCCTTTATCAGCATCCCGTCAAGCTCGATAAGCACCCAGTCCCCGTTTTTGTAGCCAGCCTGGTACAGGTCGTTCTCATTGATCGAGAGCACAAGCAGTGGGGAATCCACTTCCTTGGCCACCTCGACGGCAAGGGGCTTGGGCCGATGGGATGTGCTTGTGCAGGACGTAAACAGCATCAAAGCCACTAGAGTTGCAAGCAATAGGAACCGTTTCATCTACTCCTCCTCGTATAGGGTGAAGGTACTCTTCTGATACTCCAGCAAACCTTCACTGCGCATTTTTGAGAGTTCGCTGGACATGGCGCTGCGTTCGACGCAGAGGTAGTCGGCAAGCTGCTGGCGGTCGAAAGGAATCGAGAAGGTTCTGCTTTTCCGTTTTTTTGCCTCCTCGGAGAGGTACGACAGCAGCTTTTCCCGGGTGCTTCGCTTGGTGATGTGATTCATCTTCTTCATCAGTTCAAGGTTCTTCTGCGATAACAGCTTGACCATGTTCTCAATCAAGGACTGATGATGGACACAGCCTTTTCGGCAGGTGGTGATGACCTGGTGGATGTTCAAAAAGAGAACGATGGTCGGTTCACAAGTAATGACGACCACCTCGCTGGGCAGCTGGGTGCACGCTATGGTTTCAGCAAAGCTGTCTGCAACGCCGAGGTTGGCAACCACCGTCCGGTTGCCCCAGAAATCGTGGCGGACGATGTTTGCCGATCCTGATAGGATGATTCCCATCTCGTCGGTGTACTCTCCCTCGTCGATGATGGTGTAATCCTTGGGAAACGTAGAGGTTCTTGCTTTCAGGCAGGAGAGCAGGTCCTCGACGTTCCCAGGCTGGATCCGGGTAAACAATACTGATCGCTCTAGAATCTGTACTACATCCATAGGATTTCCTTTTCTGTTGTAAAAACAACATAATAAACCTGAGCCCCATGGTACCATAGCCCTCGATTCGAGACAATGGAGGATAGTATGATCAGACAAATGATTACCATAGATGAAGAGAAGTGCAACGGTTGCGGCTTGTGTGTCAGCGCCTGTCAGGAAGGAGCCATCGGCCTGGTCAACGGCAAGGCGGTTTTGCTGCGCGAGGATTACTGCGATGGATTGGGCAACTGCCTGCCGGTATGTCCCACCGGAGCCATCAGTTTTGAAGAACGCGAGGCTCCTGCCTTCAATCATGAGGCGGTTGAAGCGTTCATGCAAACCGACAAGCCTGTATTCAGCTGTCCCGGCAGCCAAATCAAGGTGATGAAGGAGAGCCGGAGGGATGGTGCTCACGCACCTGCTGCAAGTCAACTGAGGCAGTGGCCGGTGCAGATCAAGCTTGCCGCCCCCAATGCAGCGTTCTTCAACAACTGCGACCTGCTCATCGCCGCCGACTGCGCTGCGTATGCGCACGGAGACTTTCACAATACCTTCATCCGTAGCCGTGTCACACTCATCGGTTGTCCCAAGCTCGATGAAGGCGACTATGCCCGCCAGCTCACCCAGATATTTTCCAATCACGATATTCGAAGCATCACCGTGGCGAGGATGGAAGTCCCCTGCTGTGGAGGTCTGGATGGGGCGGTCAAGCGTGCCATCGACGCCAGCGGCAAGATCATTCCCCTTGCAGTGGTGACCATCTCCACCGAAGGGGAAATCCTGCGCTAGTAGATCCAGGAGGCTCCCAAGGTCAAAGCCGCCGCACTTGATTCATCCCAGTTGAACAAATCGCCGCTCTCTCCAAAGGGGGCGGCTATGTTTGCGATCAGGCTGAAGCCTTCAAACACCGACCAGGATGCTCCTGCAGTAACCAGGGTGCTGAGATCAAGCGGGGAGAGTATCGCCCTGAGGCTGTAGGAGAGCGAGCCGGTGGGGCTGTAGACGAGCTCGGGGTAGAGCAGCAATGCACAGGACTCTTCGCTCTGACTTGCAAACTTCCACGTGCCGAACGGTCGGCTGAGTATTTCAAGTCGAAGGGACACATTTCTATCTCCGCTGAGATACTGCATATGAAACAGCCCGCCGCTGATCATCCATGATTCCTGGATGTCGGAGGCGTTGGGGTTGGCCTGATTGATGGCAATCGAGGAGGCAAAATACCAGTCGGGGCCGATATTTCCCTGCAGACTTGCAGAGAACTTGTGCACTCGGCCGCTTTCATCCTTGGTAAGGTAGCCCCCCTCTATTTTTGTCTCCCCTGCATTGGTATAGAAGCGTAGACCCATGCCCATATCCTCTGCTTTTTCTGTCATGGGGGGAAGCACAACCGCCTCGACAAAGCTGAAGAAGCCCATCGGGTAGTTGATACTTACCATCCAGTCGGTCTTGGAACGCAGCTCTGCCTGGGTGAGATCCACCGAAACCGAAGAGCTGCCGTAGAGGATGTCTCCTGCATTGAACAGCATGCCATCGCCCCAACTGAGGCGGGTCTTGCCCGCTGTAAGGCGGAAGGAAGGGAATCGGGCGCGCAGATATGCTTTGTAAATGATATCGTCAACAGACGCGATGGGAGTCGGCACCAAGGAATTATAGGTGGTTCTTAGAGCAACTTCTCCCCGTACATTGCCTGAGTTTTCAGAGGGAAGAGAAACTTTCAGATCCATTCCCATGCCCTGCATGAGATCTTGTGAATCCAGCTGATAGGCTGTTAAGGATATAAGATTCATCTCCACCACAGGATTCTGGGCCGCCCCGATGACGAAGAGGGAACAGCTGATAAGGATGGATGCAAAAAGCAGTTGTTTTCCTACCATGTCAGGTTCTCCAAGGTAAAGATTTTTCGGTTGAGCGGGATGTTTACCTCCAATGTATCCAAGGCCATGACAGTGGAGCTGTCACGCTTCATCTTGTCTTCGATCTTGGTCTCTTTGGGCAAGGTGCGCCCATCGACTACGATGGTATCCAGGACCTCCATCTCCTTGAGCAGTCTGCCTTGGGCGGTGGAATAGGCAGCTTTCCACACCAGGTATGTCTCTTTGTCCACCCAGATTTTTTGGATGGGGTAGGCGACCTGACGCGTTTTGGCAGTCAAGGTCAGGACATGGCAGTCGTGTCCGTTGACGATCTGGCTGCCATCGAGGCGGACGGTATAATCGTCCAGGGTATTCTTCTCTTCGGTCATATCCTCATAGGAGAGGTCCGAGCCGAGTACCGACTGCCTCAGCGCTGCTCCCTGCAATCTGATCAATTCCTCGGAATCGGGGTAGAAGAGGTAGAGGCTGCCCTTGGTCCGGAGGATCTTCTGGCCGCGTTCGGCAACACTGGTGAACTCTATCAGCGAGTCGCTGGAGCCCTGTGTCCATGCCTTGAAGGTGCTCACCTTGGCACCGAAGCGGTCGGTTGTGGTAATGGACCCGGTTGAATAGGAGGTGTCGAAGGTTTGCATCCCATCCATGGTTTTGATGATTTCATCTGCCGTAATGGCACTCAGATTGAGTGGAATGCAGAGCAGGCAAAGCAGGGTGGCTGTGATGACACGAGTACGGTTAGACATAGCGCAGGGCCTCCACAATCTGGATTTTTGATGCTCTTCGAGAGGGAATGAGCGTTGAAAGCGTGGCAGTGAGAATGGCATAGAACCAAACAAAGAGAGCAATCCACCAGTTGACCTGCGGGTAGAGAATGGAGGAGATTTCCATATCCACCCCGCTCATTGCCTCGGTGAAATTGAGTCCGACTTTACCCAGGACTGCGATGATGATGAGTCCGGCGATGGTTCCAACCGTGGAGCCTGCCATGCTGATGAACGACCCTTCCAGCAGAAAGAGCCGGGTAAGCTCCTTGCCCTGCATGCCTAAGGCCGCAAGGGTTCCTATCTCCCGCATCCGCTCATAAATTACCATCATGGTGGTATTGATGATGACGGTGCTGCCAAGTACAAAGAATACACCGGCCATGACGTAGTAGATGAACTTGGCGATGGAAAGGAAGGAATACATCATGTTCAAATCCTTCCATGCCTTGGTCTCGGTTCCCAGCCCAAGCTCTGCCTCAAGCAACTCCTTCACTGCTTGGGCGACGTCTGCTTCCTTGTACCCATCGGCTACCTGCAGGAGGATCTCCTGGGTTTGGCCTTCCATGCGCAGCATGTACTGCGCCCTGTCCAAGGGGATGTAGAGGGTTTTCGAGCTCAAGCCGCCGACAGGAAACGATGCTATTCCTACAATCTCAAACGTCATGGCGTTCGATCCCCGCAGGGCTGTGGAGGTCAACACGGTGATTTTGTCACCCAGTTCAAGCTGAAGGTCGTGAGCCAGGATGGCTCCGATAAGCAGCTCATTTTTCCCCTTTTGGGGAAGCCTTCCTTCACTCACCAGGGAAGGAAAGTCAATGAAGGCTGCTTCAGTTGCAAAATCGACGCCGACGCCGAGTGCACCGTTGTTTTTCCCATCGAGATAAAGATTTGCCGGGAAGTTGATTCGGCTGGTCGCCGCTTCAACACCTTCGACGGATTTTGCAAGCGGCAGCACAGCATCCACATCAAGGCTGAGATGCAGAGGGTTGTACCGCTCATACTTCTCGAACGACTCGTGCCGGATTCGTACCTCGCCGGTATAGTAGGAGGTCAGGTTTGTCTCCATATCCGCTTCCATGCATTCAAACAGTGCGAGCAGCGCCATGATGGCCATGGCCGATACCGCAATGGCGATTGCAGAGAGTGAGGAACGGCGAAGATTGCGAAAGATATTGCGAAATGCCACAGCAGGGAGTTTAGTCGTCATTGCCAAATCTCCTATTGATGATGCAGGCAGGTGGGGATGTCCAGCTTCAATGCCCTTCGGATGGGGAAAAATGCAACCAGCATGGAGAGGACGATGCCGCTGGCAAACGCCTTGATGAGGGTAGGCATGCTCCAAGCGCCCCGCATGACGTTCTGGATTCTGAATCCGATATCCATATCCCTGAACATAAACCCGAAGTCGAACCCTACATTCACCAAGTACAGGTTGGCAAGGCAACCCAACAGAATGCCGACCACCGAACCGAGCAGCCCGATGCCGCCCGCCTCAAAAAGGAAGGCCAACAGGATGTGCCGGTCACGCATGCCCAGGGCGCGCATCATGCCCAGCTCGCGCATCCGTTCATACATGGCCATCAACATCGTATTGGAAACACCGACTGCCGCGATGATGAAGACGAGGAAGAGGATCATGCCGGTGCCGCCTTGCTTGGCCCCCAGGATCGCCAGATAGTCGCGGGCAAGGTCTTCCCATGTGTAGACGGCCAGGTTCGCATCGATGGCTTGAAGCTTCGGTTGCAAGGTGCCGACTATTGCATTGAGATCGCTTTTTTCAGGCAGAAGGATATCGATGCTCGAGACCGAACCTTCCATGGCGAGGTAGAGGTCGGCGGCCTGGATATCCATCATCACCAATGAACGATTCACATTGGGGTTGGGGCAGTTGATGATACCGACAACCTCCATATCGAAAGCCTCATAGAAACCGCCCTTGCCGCGGGTGACCAAGGTGACCCAGTAGCCTACCTTCGCCCCGATATCCTCGGCAAACCAGCTGCCCAGGACAATGCCGTCCATCTCCCCGCTCTCCAGGAACCGGCCTTCGACCAGCGTATCCTCAAAGCGATACACCTCGAAGTCGGTATCAGGATTGATGGCGGTCACTTGGACGCTCACATTTCCGTCCTCTCCGAAGTCCTCCTGGTAGAGGATCATGTCGGCGGCAAACAGGGTGCGCTCGGTGGCGGCAATGCCCTCAGCCTTGAGCAGGTCGAGAATCTCTTGGGCTTTCTCAATCGACGCATCGAGAGGGAGGAAGTATCGGTCTTCCCAATATGCGGTATCGTAGACCCTCAGCGATGCGGTCTCATACCAGCGAAGATTGCGCATCGACTCAAGCTCAGCTCCAACAAGCAGAGAGTCGACGAATACATACATCATCAACCCAAAAGCGATGGCGACAGCAGTTATGGCCGTCCTGCGTTTGTATCGCATCAGGTTCTTTGCCGCCAGCTGCAGGATGAATTTCATCACTGCCTCCTTTCATCGCTTACGATGGAGCCGTCATGCAGCTGCACCAGACGACGGGCATACTCCATGACCATCTTGTCATGGGTGGAGAAGATGAAGGTCGTGCCGAACTTCTCGTTCATCCGTTTCATCAGCTTGAGAATTTCTTCTCCGGTCTTGGAGTCGAGATTGGCTGTCGGCTCATCGGCCAGGATGATCTGCGGTCTCTTTACCAGGGCGCGGGCGATGGCGATTCTCTGCTGTTGGCCCCCGCTGAGCCTCGCTGGTCGACGATTCTCCATTCCTTCCAGCCCTACATCCTTGAGGATCTCATAGGTGCGCTGCTTCACCTCTGCTTCAGGAACATCAAGAAGGGAGAGGACGAAGGAGACATTCTCATAGGCGGAGAGAACAGGAATGAGATTATACGTCTGAAAGATGAAGCCGAGGTTCTGTCTCCTGAAGGTGGTTTTCTCTTCCTTGTTCATGGTGCTCACCTTCTGTCCGTTGATGCTGATCTCACCGTCATCAATGGCATCGATGCAGCCGATGAGATTAAGCAGGGTGGTCTTGCCTGAACCAGATGGGCCTGCAATGGAGAGAAACTCCCCGTCCTGAATTTCCAACGAGACCTGCTTCAGTGCACGAACAATGCTTTCACCTGTTTTATAATTACGGCTTACCTTTTCGACCTTGATCATTTCTTGGTATCTTCCTCAACAGGTTTTGCCTGTTTGTTCTTAAGTTCTTCCACCTTCTGCATGGCGGCCGTACCCATGACGGCACCGAAGTCCATATGGTCGAGAATGGAGGCGGGCATCAGCATCATGGAGTTGTTCTGCCGGATGCCCTCATACACCATATTCATCGAGCGCAGCTGCAAGGCTATCGGGTCGTTGGCATATTGTGCCGAAGCCTCGGTGAATTTCTTTGCAATCTCCACCTCTGCAGCCCCAAGGATGATGCGTGACTCTTTCTCCCGTTCTGCCTGAGCCTGCTTGCTCAACGAGTCCTCCAGTTCCTTGGGAATGATGATGTCGGTGATTTCGACCGAGAGAATCGAGACACCCCAAGGATTGGTCTTTGCATCGAGGGCTTGCTGGATTTCCCGACCCAGTTCCTCGCGTTCACTGAGCAGACTGGAGAGCGGATGCTTTCCGATCGAATCACGAAGGGCCGTCTGAGCCGAAAGAATCACCGCTTCTGTGTAGTCCTCCACTTCAAGAATCGCCCGTTTTGCATCCCAGATCATCCAAAAGGAGAGGGCGTCGACATGCACCGGCACCGTATCCTTGGTAAGGGTCTTTTCTGCACTGAAATCGGTTGCCCGAATGCGCATATCGATGAATTCAGCAATACGGTCAACCACCGGAATGAGGAAGATCAGACCGGGACCGTGTACCTTGTGGAACTTGCCCAACCGCAGGATCAGGACCTTGTCCCAGTGATAGACCAGCTGGAATGAGGCGGAGAGCAGCAGTCCAAGGGTGGACAGCAGCGTGATGGGATAGAGATAAAGGGAGAGGCCTCCCACGACACCAACCCACAGCATGAGAATGAGAGCCATCACTACCGCCCAGAGAGGAAAAATGGTTACAACCAAGGCTGCGACAAAGGTTGCCGTGCTTACCGACACGATTGCATCCAGCTGGGTGTATGGGTAGACGAGCAGCTGTACAACCGCCCCGAGGGCCAAAAATACGGCCAAGCATACAAACGAGATCGATCCATAGCTGAAGTCCCGCTTGAGGACAAACCCCTTCATGTTTTTGATTCGTTCAATTTTTTTCTGATACAGGTTCATACTGTTCCCTCTTTTTTCTGTGCTTCGGCGCCTATGTCTTCTATAATTTGCTGGATTTCCGCCAGGGTGAAGCCGTAGCTTGAAGCCTTGGTAAGATACTCCTTGGTGATTTGGGAGAGGATGCGTTCGCGTTCAATTGCATCAAGTGTGACTTTCTTGTCGCTGATGAAGGTTCCCGACCCCTGCTGGGTGACTACGATGTTCCGTATCTCCATTTCAGCATACGCACGGGCGACCGTATTCGGATTGATGCTCAAATCAACGGCAAGGCTTCGGACAGTGGGCAACTGTGCACCTTGTTCCAGCCTGCCGTCGGCAATGGCCATCTCCACCTGGAAGATTATCTGCTTGTAGAACGGGACTCCGCTCTTCATATCCAGGCTGAACTCCAACTTAGGTTCTTCTTTCAGCTTAGCCACCGTGTGCTCCTTCTTGTACTATTGTACTGGTGTATTAGTACAATGTCAACAAAAGCTTCTTTGTGTCTATAAAAAATCAGCCACCCACATAAGGGCAGCTGAAATACAGGAAGGACTGAACTTTATTTGTGCTTGATGAATGTCCCTTCGCGCAGTTCGCGCTGGGCGAGGGCGAGCTCCTCACGGGTGTTCATGACAATAGGGCCTGCCCATGCGATCGGCTCTCCAAGTGGTTTGGCACTGTAGAGGAAGATGCGCGCCCCCTCCGATCCCGCCTTCATCGAGAGGGTGTCCCCTTCTCCAAAAAGTACCGCCCTATGGTACGGAACCTCTTGGTCGCCGGTATGTACCGAACCACGAACGATGTAGATGAAAAGGGTGTTCTCAGGATTGAGCGAAAGATTCCATGTCGCATTCGGTTCGAGCTTGATATCCAAATAGAGGGTCTTTACATAGTCACCCTGCAGTGGTCCTGACGTGCTCTCATAAAAACCGCTGATGATCCTGACTTCAGAACCTTGTGCCTTAACGACGGGAATCTGATGTTCACGGATGTCACGGTAGGCAGGGTCTGCCATTTTGTCCTTCTTGGGAAGATTGATCCACAGCTGGGTGCCGAGCATCAGCTTGCTGGCCTGGGGCATCTCCTGATGGATGATGCCGCTGCCGCCGGTCATCCACTGGCAGCATCCATCGTTGATCGAGCCCTTGTTGCCCATGCTGTCCCCGTGCTCGATCTCCCCTTCGATAAGGTAGGTGACCGTTTCTATGCCACGGTGGGGGTGCCAGGGAAACCCTGCCAGATAGTCCTTCGGGTCGGCGGAGTCGAAAGCGTCCAGCATGAGGAAGGGATCGAACTCCTGGACATCGTGATAGCCGATTACCCGGACCAGTTTCACACCAGCTCCGTCATACTGTACGGCTCCTCCTGTGATGCGTTTTATGGGTTTTACGTGCATGGACACTCCTTTATGTTCTCCAAGAACAGACTACCCGCCTGCTTGTAAGGGCGGGTAGGTCCGTACACACTGCTTTACAGTACAAGAGAGGGGGGCGTAAAGGTCCTGGCCGCGAGCTCCTGGTTGAGCAGGTACAGACCGCGGGCGTCGGAGCCGAAGACTTCGAACTTTTGGATGTTCTGTTGAGCGTTCATCTCCTCTTCACCCTGCTCCTTGATGAACCAGTCGAGGAACTGCTGCGTCCTGAAATCCTTAACCTTGACAGCTTCCTCATAGATGGTATTGATCGATTCCGTTATGAACTCCTCATGCTTCAGGGCCTCTACAAGCGGCGCCTTGAGATCGGGGTAGGTCTTGGATGGGTCTGCAAGCGCACCGAGTGTTACTCCATGGCCGTTGTTCTGCAGGTATTGGCGCATGAGCATGGCATGGTTCATCTCCTCCTGGGCCTGGACCTTGAACCAGTTTTCATAGCCCAGCAGGCCTTTTCCCGCATAGTAGTTTGCCATATCCAGATAGAGATATGCAGAGTAGAACTCTTTGTTGATTTGTTCAGTGATTAATTTTGCAATGGTATTTGCCAGCATGGGTGTTTCTCCTTGCATCCCGGTTTGAGATGTAAGAATAGTATACAAGTAAGACTGAGTATCGACAACGACAATCGTAGGAGGGGGAGTTGGACAATCGTAGGAGGGGGAGTTGCATGAGGGAAAAGGGATGCGGTAAACTTCTCTCCATGAAAAAATCAAAGGGCAAGCGCTTGGAGCCGAATCATGTGCTGCTCATCGGCTTCTTGACAATAATTCTCTTAGGCTCACTGCTGTTGAGTCTGCCTATCGCCCATAACCGGGGTATCAGCCTTGCCTACGTCGATGCCCTGTTCATTTCTGCAAGCGCAGTTTGTGTCACCGGCTTGGTGACCGTCGATGTCGCCCTTACCTTTTCCCTGTTCGGCAGGACTGTCATTGCCTTTTTGATTCTCCTGGGGGGCTTGGGCTTCGCATCCATCGTCATCTCCTTCAGTCTTCTTTTGGGCATGAACGTCAACCTGTCCCAGCGACTGTTCATCAAGGAAGCATATAACCTTTCCTCAATGAAGGGGACTCTGAGTATCGTCCGTGCAGTCTTGATCTCTTCCTTTTTGATTCAGGGACTGGGGACGGTGGTGGAATACTTCGTGTTTGTGCAAACCTACTCCCCCTTGGACGCTTTCGGGCATGCTCTCTTCAATACCATCAGTGCATTCAACAATGCAGGCTTCGACTTGATGGGTGGCTACCAAAGTCTGAGTGCATATCAGGGCAATGTTGTAATGAACCTGACCACCGCTGTTCTCATCATACTCGGAGGAACCGGGTTCTTCGTGCTGGCCGATATAGCCAGAAACAGAAAATGGTCGAATCTGAGCATGCACAGCAGAATCGTACTTTTGATGAATGGCACGCTCATCACCTTGGGATTTCTCTTCTTCGTGGCCGTAGAAAAGCTCACCCCGCTTGCCGCTTTCTTTCAGAGTGTGACTACCAGAACCGCCGGCTTCAACACGGTGGATATTTCCTCCTTCTCCCAAGCCGGCTTGCTCTTCGCAATGCTGCTTATGTTCATCGGAGCTTCTCCGGGGTCAACCGGCGGAGGTATCAAAACCACCACGACCTTTGCCCTGCTGCTCAGCCTGGGCTCTTTGATGTTCCGCCGCGAAAGTGCGGCATTCAAGCGCAAGGTGAGCGGCGAGAGCATCCTGAAGGCCTTTCAAGTATTGTTGCTCTCCTTCTTGTTGGTTCTGCTTGGCAGCCTGTCCCTGTTGTTGATTGAACAAGACGCCTTCGACTTTGTGGCGGTGTTGTTTGAGACAGTCTCCGCCTTTGCCACCGTCGGCTTGTCCTGCGGTATCACACCATCACTCTCCACGCTCTCGAAAGTGGTGCTGGTGGTGATTATGTTTGCAGGAAGGGTGGGCCCCATAACCATCGCCACCAGCCTCAAGGCGAAGAGTTCACATCTCGGATATATTGAGGAACAAATATTCATCGGTTGATGCAAGGAGCAATAGTGTATGAAAAAAGAGTTTGATCCGAATGCCTTTGGAATCATAGGACTGGGCCGCTTCGGCCTTTCCTTGGCCCTTGCTTTGACCGAGGCGGGCAAGCATGTGATAGTCTTGGAGATCGAGGCGGAGAAGCTGGATGCGGTCAAGGACCAAATCGAGAACATCTATCCTGTCAAATCAATCACCGCCGAAGTATTGGAGGAGTCGGGTATATCCCACTGCCATACCGCCATCGTCTGCATTGGAAAGGACATCGAGTCCAATATTCTTGTCACCATGAGCTTGGTGGAGCTGGGCATCCCCAGAGTCATCGCCAAGGCGACCAGCACCAACCATGGAAAGGTGCTTGAGCGCATCGGGGCGGAAGCTGTCTTTCCCGAGGTGGAGATGGGAACCAGGCTCGCTCACTCGTTGGTCAGTACAGGCACCTTGGACTTTTTGGAACTTTGTGAGGATTTTTCCATCGCCAATATCTCCCTTGCCTCTTCATTCGTCAACCAAAGTGTTGCCCAGTTGAACCTGAGGAGGCGCTATCACCTCAATATCATCGTAGTCATACGCAACAAGAAAGCCATCAGTGACATCGGCCCTGACTTGAAACTTTTACAAGGTGACATATTGGTGGTGGGTGGCTCGAATGAGGCGATCAAGAAATTTGAACAAGCGAACGAACTTTAGCCGATTGTCTGCCTGCCCTCACACAAGTCAAGCCCGAACCGCCAATACTCCTGAGTATTCTCCCGCATGTGCAGCAGCTCTTCGGGGGTAAGCTGACGGACGACTTTGGCAGGAGAACCAAGAATGAGGCTGCCTGGTGGATAGCTTTTATTCGGAGGCACCACCGAACCGGCTCCGACAAGGCTCTGTCTGCCGATATGGCTTCCGTCCAGCACGATGGAACCCATGCCGATCAGGCATTCGTCCTCAATCGTACAGGCATGGAGTATGGCTCCATGGCCGACTGTGCACTGCTTTCCCACCACCAAGCCTTGGGCCTTGGTGACATGCAACACACAGTTGTCCTGGATGTTTGTCTGTTCCCCGACAGTGATGCGATTCACATCGGCTCTGAGGGTGGCATGGAACCAGACGGATGCTCCATCCTGCAGATGCACATCCCCGATGAGGTCCGCTGTAGGTGCGATATAGCACTGCTGTCCTATGGTTGGCTGTATTTTGTTGTGTCCGGCTATCATGCAAGCACTCCTGTATTTCGATTGAACCATATTCGGGGAATTCTGTATAGAGAAAAATATTTGCGAATGACTTGCAAATATGAGAGTATTTCACTATAGTATGCCTACTGTATGAGGAGGTGCCATGCGTACTCGCATTCTCGTAGTTTTCCTGGCTCTTTCATCCGCTCTTGTGTTCGGCAGCGGAGCCAAAGAGACAACCAATATACGTTCCAAGCCGGTTGTGGTGGTAAGCATTCTGCCGCACGCCTATTTTGTCGACCAGCTTGCCCACGATCTGGTCGATGTCGTCACCCTGGTCGGAGAGGGGCAGAACCCCCACTCCTACGAACCATCCCCGTCACAGATGGCCCGACTTGCCGAAGCCGAACTTTGGATTCTCAGCGGTACCGATTTTGAGTTTGCTCTCCGTGACAAGGTAACCGGCCTCTACCCCGGTCTTCGGATCGTCGATGGTACAGAGGGCATGCAATTCAGGTTGCTTGAGGAACACGAGCACGAGGAGGAAGGCCATGACGAACACGATATGAACATCGACCGTCATACCTGGCTGGGGTACGATCAAAGCAAGGTGCTCTTGGCCAATACCAAGGATGCTCTCATTGCAACTTTGGGTTCCGATGCAAAGCCCTTGATCGAGAGCCGCTATCAAAGCCTGCTTTCGGACATCGATGAGCTTTTTGCATCGCTGAGCGAGCAGCTCAAGCCGCTTGCAGGCACCACCGTCTTTGTCTACCACAACTCCTTCGGCTATTTCTTCGACGCCTTCTCCATCAAGCAGGAAGCGGTGGAAACCGGAGGGAAGGAACCTACCGCCAAAGCCCTCGCCGCCTTGATAGAAAAGGCAAAGGCAGAGCGTCCCAAGGTCATCTTTGTACAAAAGCAGTTTCCCGTAGCCAGTGCAAAAACTGTGGCTGATGCTGTTGGTGCCGTCGTGGTAAGCCTTGACCCTTTGGCTTACAATTGGATGGAGAGCATCAAGACAATGGCTGATGCACTGATGATGGTGCGGTAGGGCCATGACAGAGCAATCCATTGCACTGCAGTTTACTTCGGTCTCCTTCTCGTATCCTGCTTTACAAGTCCTTGAGGATGTGAGTTTTCACTTCCATACCGGGGAGTTCATCGCTCTTGTCGGCCCCAACGGTTCAGGCAAGACGACGTTGCTCAAGCTCATTCTTGGTCTGGAGCAGCCGCAGTCGGGAACCATAAGCCTGCTTGGCCAAAGCCCGAAAAAGAGCAGCAGCCTCATCGGCTACGTTCCCCAGCACGCCTCCTACGATCCCACCTTCCCCATCACGGTGGAGGAGGTGGTCAGGATGGGGTTGGTTGAATCGGTGAAGCGAGGGCAGCGAAAGCAGGAGTTGCAGCAAGCCTCATGGGCTCTCCAGCAGGTGGAGCTTGCTCATCTGGCTTCGCGTCCCTACAGCGACCTCAGCGGCGGACAGCGGCGCAGGGTCCTGGTTGCCAGGGCTTTGTGCGCCAAACCGAGCATGCTCATTCTGGATGAGCCGGCCGCCAACATGGACAAGGAGAGCGAGAGACGCCTGTATGCCACGTTGGCGAACCTCAAGGGGGAGACCACGATTCTCATCGTCACCCACGACATGCGCCAGGTTTCAGACCTCACCGACCGGGTTTTCTGCATTGACGCCCACAAGGAGGGCAGGATGGGGCGTACGGTGGTGCAGCATGCACTGGAAGACTATGAGGATGGAACCAAGCGCGTCCGTCATGATGTCCAGCTTTCGGGCGACCAGTGCCGGAAGGAGGCCCTCAATGGATAACCTGGTCGGCTTCTTTGGTGCGTTGGCCTCTCCTGACTTTCCCTTTGTCCGGAACGCCTTTTTTGCAGGATTGCTCTCCTCTGTTCTTTTCGGGGTGCTCGGTTCGGTGGTCACTGTCAAACGCATTGCCGGCCTTGCCGGGGCGATCAGCCATGCGGTGCTCGGGGGCATCGGCATCGCCTTGTACCTCAGTGCAACCGGCAAGGTTCCGGGCCTCAGTCCGATGGTGGGGGCGATTGTGTTCGCCCTGCTCTCTGCACTGATCATCGGAACCGTCTCGTTGAAGTCAAAACAGCGCGAGGACACCGTCATCCAAGCCATTTGGGCGATCGGCATGAGCATCGGGGTGCTCTTCATGGCAAAGACTCCCGGATACACCGACCCTTCAAGCTACCTGTTCGGCAACATCCTCTTAATCTCCAGTCAGGACCTTGTGCTGCTGTTTTTGCTGGACGTTGTGGTGGTTTTCCTTGCTTGGCGCTTTTATCCGCAAATTGAGGCCTCGGCTTTCGATGAGGAGTTCGCTCAGGTCCGGGGTATCCCAACCCGCGCCGTTTTCCTGATGATTCTCTCGGTTACCGCAATTGCAGTCGTCCTTTTGCAGACCTTTGTAGGGATTGTCATGGTAATCGCCATGCTGACCCTTCCGGCGGGAACCGCAGGCTATACAGCGAAGAACCTGGCTTCGATGATGGCAGGGGCCACTCTCTACGCATGGTTCTTCTCCTTTTCAGGATTGGTGCTTGGTTGGGTCGTCGATGTCCCGGTGGGAGCCATGGTGGTGGTCATCGCTGGAGCCTTCTTTTTGGGAAGGGCCGCAGGCAACTTGATTACAAAACGGAGGAAGAGCCATGACAAAGGCGAGAAAAGCCCTGCTTGAAGTATTGAAAACGTCCAAAGAGCCGGTCTCGGCTTCCCATCTTATCCAGCAACCTTCGATTCGATTCGATCAGGCCACCGTCTATCGGAACCTTCACTATCTTGAGGAACAGGGGATGGCCGACTCATTCATCCTCCACTGCACCGATCATGGAACCGAGCGATACTACAGTTATCGAAGCAGGGAGAATGGAGAGCACCATCACTGGTTTCACTGCCAGAGTTGCCATCGGTTCATCGATTTGGGGGATTGCCAGTATGATGAACAGCTTTCACGCTGGGAACAAGCGTATGGTTTCACCATCTGCGACCACACCTTCTTTTTGACAGGTCTGTGCAAGGCTTGCAAGAGTGCTACTGCTTCAGCGAATTGAAGAGCTGCAGGCGGTTGCTCACCCCGAGTTTCGCATAAATGTTCTTGATGTGGGTTTTTACGGTATTGGGGGAGATGAAGAGTTTCTTGGCTATCTCCTGATTGCTCAAGCCCTCCACCAAGAGGCTGATGATTTCTGCCTCCCGCTCTGAAACTCCCAACTGTTTTGCTTTCGATGCAGTGATGGATCCGGTCATCTCATAGGTGAGGAAATAGCGTCGGCTGATGAAGTAGTACAGGTAGACGGAGAGCACGGCAAAACTCAGATAGACCAGCTTGAAAGCCACCTGCCTGAAGAACAGCATGTCCAGGGGAAAGAGGAAGAACAGGGGCAGGAAGGTGTAGCATATGCCCTTGAGAAGCCGCTCTTCCTCCCAAGTTGTTGCCTTTTTTGCGTATATGCACCCCAATATGCCGTGAATGACCAGGAACATGCTTGCACTGAAGAAGTGATACCGCATGGTGTCATCCAATGCCTTGACCCAGTCGCCTCCGCTCTTTGCAAAAACCACCCACAGACTGAGGATGAGAAAGAGAAGGATCAGGAAGGTGAGGATGCGATTGCCCAGATGCTTCTGCTTCTCGGTTGCCCTGATCAGCTTGATCAGGTATCGGCTGAGCATGAAAAGGATGAAGGTGGTAAGCACTATCGAAAGCAGGGTCGCCCCCAAGGCATAGATTTCATAGGAGCGTGAAAGGAGCCTTGCTTCGTCCAAAACCCTGCTGAGGTAGGTAGTCAGGAGCGTCAGGCACATCTGAAGGCTCAAGGGGGCGAGCAGGGTGAGAAACGAGCCGGTGAATGCATCGCTCATACGCACCCGAAGCAATATGCACAAACACGTGATCGAGACTACCAAGGCTGTCGTAAGGAAGAGCAGGATATCGGATAGAATTACCATAGAGGCCCTCTATGGCAATCCTATCACACACAGGGCCCTAGAACCATGCCTTCATGCCGACCACGACCGAATCATTGTCATCCCAGCTTGCATAGATGCTGCTCTTGTTGCCGAGCGCCCCATACATCGTAGTCTTGAGAAATACAGTCAGATTATCCTGCAGTGTATAGGAAAGGCCGGCCAGCAGGGCGTAGCCTTCGCTCTCGATGTGGTAGGTGAGGGCGGCCCTGGTTGTGAGTCGTTGTTGTAAAAACGGGTACTCTACGACCAGCAAGAGGGTGTTCTCATACGCCTTGCCGTTAAAGGATGCAAGGTAGTCTACATCGACGGGGTTGGTGGTGTTGAAATCCAGGACATACCTGCCTTGGTAGGCGAGGGCAAGGAAGGCTGAACTCTCGGGGTGGGTGTAGGAAAGTTCGGCCAGGTAGGCGAATCTGCTGTTGTAAAGGCTGCCGTCAGTCCCCTCTGCATCCTCGCTGAGGAAGAACCCCCCTTCCAGGGCAAGGGTGAAGGGGTCGAATAGCAGGCTGCTTTCCAATCCGAAGAGTTGGTGGCGGGTATAGACCAGGTCAACAGCGAGCGGTGCGAATGAAGTGATGGAAAATCCAGGCTCCGGGTGATGGCCGTTGAAGTACAAGAGGCCCACATCCAGCTTACCCAGCGCTGTGCGATACCGTCCTCCTGCCTCCCAGGAAGAGAGGCTTGTCGTGTCCTGCTGCGTTATCACTGCACTTGCAAAGGAGGCAGGGGTGAGATTGTATCGTCCCTCTGTGACCAGATGGGAGCTCTGGAAGCCCGGCTTGAAAGCCAGGTCCCATGAACTGTTCTTACCGTAGGAGGAGAGCAGCACCATCGCAGATGGCCGCTTCATCGCCTCAAGGTCGTCCACAAAGCCGTCTGTGAGGTCGCGGGAGGAGAGCACATCGACAACATGGGCTGTAAAGGCGCTTCCCCAGGGATGGGTGAACAGTCCTCCCTTGACCGTCAGGTTCCCGACAAGGAGAGAGACCGAAAGTTCACCCGTCTTCAGGCGGTTCGTCGATGCATCATAGGCGAGATGGGCTATTGCACCATAGCGCTGGTGGTTCTGCTCCAAGGATAAGGACAGCGTAGTCCGGGAAAGAAACTGCTCATCCCGATAGAGCCCTCCGGCAGCCTCGGCGGTAAAGGAGGTGATTCTGCTTGGTTCTTCCTCGAAGAACAGGTCGAAGCCGGACAGCGGCATCAAGAGAAGACAGGTCAAGAGTACAAGGAGCATGCGTTTCATTAGAGCCTCCCGGTTTCCAAGAATTTCAAGGTGAAGTATCCACTGCTCAGCGGTGCATCGAAACGGGCCTGCAATATCTCAAGGCGGGTGGCATGTCCGCCGGCCTCTGTTTTCATGGTCAGGATTTTTGTTATGGGTTTTCCATTGGCTGTCCCGGTCTCTTCTGTGACCAGTGTCTTGACAAGGGTGTTTCCATCGAGGTCGTAGAACTCGACACGCAGAGGCAGGTACGTCGCCTTCTGGACCACCGTAATGGTTTTCCCATACGTCTTCTGCTCAAACGGCGTGGACTGTATTCGCCAGCTGGTCTGGTCCTCAGCCAAGAGCAGATGCTCCGCCTCCTTCTCGTCATAGGTGGTCGAAGCCATGTCGGCATACGAGAAGTCGCTGCCCATGAACGAACCTCCTTCCTCGGAGGAGCCGATGCGCCGGCTTCGCTTCAAGGCAGGCAGGTAGATCCACTGCTCGTTTGTCCCTCCTTCCTGCTCGATGGAGAGGAAGCGGGTGTTCCGTACATTTTCAGGGGAGAGAAAGACTGTCAGCGAGGATGTCAGTCCATTCTTGGTTTGGCTGAGGGTCTGGATCCTGCGTTCACGCATCTGGCCGTTTGGTTCGATGAGGGTGAGTTTCAAATCGAGGGCGGATGAATCAGAGGTTTGGACTTCCATCACCTTGGCCATGACTTGGTCGGCCGGCATGGCCGCCCAGACAAGGCTGGAAGCAAGGAGAAGGAGTATCAGGGTGGTGATCGTACGTTTCATGAAGGCCTCCTGGTTATGCATGGGCTGTAATGAATCTTGATCGCTCCAAGGATCAGCAGGGCGGAGAGTGCTGCGCTGAGCATGGCGATTGAAAAGAGCAGTCCCATGTTGACGATGGGAACAAAGCGGCTGAAGAGCAGGCCGGAGAAACCCAAGGCGACCGAGGCCGCATTTGCCAGGATGGCTTTGCCGGTGGTCTGCATGACAGACGCCACATCCTGGTCGTTTCGTTGGAATGCAGCGATCAGGTGAATGGCATAGTCCACCCCGACTCCGATGCACAGCGCCGCAAGCAGGCTGGTAATGATGTCCAGCTTGATATGGAAGATTGCCATGACAGAGAAGACCGAGGCGAGGGCGAAGAGACAGGGAATGAGGCTGAGGGTGGCCAGTTTTGCCGACTTGAAGGTGAAGAGGACCAAGAGCCATACTGCCAACAGCGAGCTGAAGAGGGAGATGACTTGGCTTTTGGTAACCAAGTCGGTGAGGGCAAGGCTTACCGCCTCTCCCCCTCCGATCTCCACCGACCAGCTTTGGGGAAAGAGGGTGGGGATCAGGGCGGTGATGTGCCTCAGTGTCTTGGTGTCCGAATCCTTGAGCAGGATGGTGATGAGCAAGGCATCCGGCTCAAGCGGGTCATTGATGAAGGCGTCCAGCGATGAACTGTAGAGCAAAAGGTATTGTGCAATGAGAGATGCAAGCTGCTCTTCGGTCTCCAAGCCATACTCAGCGGGGTTCAGAGGAATTTCATACTTTCCCATACCTCCTGCCAGTTCAACCGATGGCTCGTACAGCTGCTCTGTTGCCATTTCATACGATGTGTCTGAGAAAAAATCGAACACCGGCTCTGGTTCCATTGCATTCGATTCCCTGGCATCTTCACCCGGTCCGAGCAGTTGATTCATCCGCTTCACAAACGGCAGGATCGACTGAATCCCTCCCACCTGGTTCTCTTTTTCCAAAACAGTGATCGCTTCTTCAACAATGTGGAGCGTGCCGGGAAGCAGGACGGCTTCGGATGGTTTGAGCATGACAGAAAGGGAGAAGCTCCCCTGCATCCTCTGGTTGTATGAGCGGGTGTCCTGCACCAAGGTGGACGAATCCTTGAAGAAGGCAAGGATGTTCGTTCCTTCCTCAAGTTGGCTGTAGGAGAGCGGCAGGACGATGCCGAGAATCAGCAGGGAGGCGATCAGAACAGCTTTCCCGTAGCGGTTTGCGATGGTGTTTCCCACTCCTGCCCACAATCCTCTTCTGGTCGCCTGCTTGCGCACTTGCCTACGCACAGGGTTCTTATAGACCAGTCGGATCAGTGCAGGAAGCAGGAGCAAGGAGCTTGCAGCACAGATTGCCACCCCGATGAAGCTGAGCAGGCCGAAGGTTCGAAACGGCAGCAGCGGGCTGGAGAGTTGGGCCAGAAAGCCAAAGGCTGTCGTTGCGGCTGCGCTCAGGATCGGATAGGTGTTCTTCTTGACCACGTTTGCAAGGGCGGCATCGACACCCACCTTTTCATACTCTTCGAAGAAGTGGCTGAATATGTGAATGGTGTAGGCGCTGCCGACGATGAGCAGCAACACCGGCACCAACATGGTCGCCATGGTGAAGGTAATGCCGGCGATGCTCATGATCCCCAAGGCCAGCGAGCTGCTGAAAATCAGGGGGACAAGGCATAAAAGGGTGGCCTTGAAACTTCTGAGGAAGAGGTAGAGGACCAACATGATCAAAGCTGCTACGATTGGTACCAGGAAGGCGAGGTCTGCAAGCAGGCTGATTCGTATTTGCTCGGTTACCACCGGAAGCCCCAGGATGGACCCTTGCAGGCCGTCAAGCGGGGCAAGGATGGCACGAAGCGAGCCAAGCAGCTCTGCTTGGTTGTAGTCGAGTTGGGTTTGGATGAGAATCGATGCACTGCTTCGGTCCTCACTGAGAAAAGTCCCTTCATAGAAACCCGGCCAGCTTGTGATATGTTCTTCGAGCTCGTTTATGCTTTCTTCAAAGAGGGGAACCACATCCACTCCATCCTCCGAGGGCTTGAGGTGCTTGAGGTTGGTGATGGAACTGGCCTGTTTGACTCCGTCCAGCGTTTCAATCTTCCGGGTAAGGGAGTCGATGACAGCAAGGTTTTCTTTGTTGATGATGCCCCCCTCGTCATACAGGCTGACGACAAGGGCGTCGAGGGATCCGAATTGTTCCTCGATTCGGTTGTTTGTTTCCACCACCGGGGCCTTGGCGGGGATGAAGGCATCGGTCGAGGAGTCAACCTTCAGCCTTCCAATACCCAATAGGCTGACAGCGGCTGCAACGATGAAGACAGTGACAATGAGCAGATCGCGACTTCGTTGGCGTTCCATACCTTCACTGTATTGGATTTACGTATGTGCGCAATCACCTGCACAGAGCATTTTGTCTCACCTTTTGGGGTGAGATGATGATTTGCAACCGCTTTACAAAGATTGATGCATCTATGATGATTGCAGCAGGGGGAACGATATGAACTATACCAAGATAGTTGCCACACTTGGGCCGGCTAGTGAGAGCTATGAGATGATAAAGGAAATTCTTGCAGCCGGGTGCAGTGTCATCAGGCTGAACTTCAGCCATGGCTCGCATGGAGAGCAGCAGAAGCGTCACGATGCTGTTCGCAAAGCCAGCGAGGAACTGGGGTTCCCGGTCTCCATCCTGATGGACCTGCAGGGGCCGAAAATCCGACTGGGTCAGTTGGAAGAGCCCTCCTATACCCTCAAGAGGGGGGAAGAGCTGATAATCACCACCGAATCTTGTGTGGGAAATCGAAGGCGCATCAGCATAGACTATCCGAACCTGCATGAGGAGATTCTAATCGGCCAGCGGATTCTCATCAACGATGGTCTGGTAAGCCTGGTGGTGGAGCATATAGACGGGCATGACATCCATTGCAGGATGTTGGAAGATGGAACCTTGCTGCCCCGCAAGGGAGTGAACCTGCCCCAGGTTCCGCTGAAACATCTCAGCTCCTTCACCAAGAAGGATGAGACCGATCTTGCCTTCGCCTTTGCCAACAATCTCGACTATGTAGCCATCTCCTTTGTCCGTAGCGGCGATGATGTGCGTGCCCTGAAGGCTCATATGGAAGCGGTGTACGGCAGGACCATTCCCATCATCAGCAAGATTGAGAAGCCCGAGGCGGTGGAAAACCTTGTCGACATCATCAGTGAGTCCAGCGCCATCATGATCGCCCGGGGGGACCTGGGGGTGGAGGTGCCTGCAGAGGAGGTTCCCCTGATTCAGAAATCCATCATCCGAAGCTGCATAGACGCCGGTGTACCGGTGATCACAGCCACTCAGATGCTGGAGTCGATGATGCACAATCCCCGACCCACCCGGGCCGAGACCAACGACGTCGCCAATGCAGTGCTGGACGGTACCAGTGCCGTGATGCTCAGCGGCGAGACTGCAGCAGGGGAGTATCCTCTGCAAGCGGTAACCACCATGGCCCGAATTGCAAGGCTCGCTGAGCGCAGCAGCGCTTTCCGCAGACAGGTATTCAACCAGATCAGCACCCTCGACCCACAGCGCAAGCAATCGACGACCGAAGCCGTGGGTCTTGCCACCCGCGAGCTGGCCCTCTCCATCGGGGCCTCCTACATCGCCTGCTTCACCCAATCAGGTTCTACAGCCCGCCTGATAGCAAAGTTCCGTCCATCGGTGCCGATCATCGCCTTCTCCCCGCTTAAGGAGGTTGTGCAATACCTTGCTCTTTCCTGGGGTGTCACTCCCATCCTCATCGAGGGGCAGGACTCAGTGGACAAACTGCTGGCCTATGCTCCTTTGTATGTTCAGGAGCATGGCTTGGTTGAGAAAGGCCAGTCCCTGGTGATAACCGCAGGAGTTCCGGTCGGCAGCTCGGGCAAGACCAATATGATCAAGGTGGTGGAGATTGAGTAGACCTAAGGCCTGAAGGAGATGGAAGCTCCCAGACTCAAAGCCCTTCCCTCGTGGTCGAAGAGATCCAAGGCGCGAATGTCCACGGCGATGAAGATCGACTTGAGGAACTCGATGGGCAGCAGCCGTATTCCTACATTGACCAGTCCCCGGTTTTCAGCATTGCCGGCCGATGGGGTTGCGCTGTAGCTTACGTTGCCGAAATCCAAGAGGAAATCGACTTTGTTCTTGAATGTTTTCGCCAGGAGGGGAGTCTGGAAGGCGAGGGCGAAGTTGATGTCGCTGTTCATGCCCTTCATCAGCGAGTACCCAACCAAGAGTGTGGTCTTGGATGGATAGTCCATGATGGAGCTGTCGAAGGTAGAAGCAAAGTATATCTGCGCTGCAACTTCATCATCCTTCGATACACTGCTCCATTGGCCCAAGAGCCCTGCGGCAAAATTGGTGGTGCCTTTCTTGCTGAACAGCCATTTTGCATTGAGCAGGATGTCGGTGTTATCGGCGATATCAACGGCAAGGCTAGTCTCAAAGGTGTCTTTGAACGCCAATTGGAGGGCGGGAATGTGTACGGCTCCGTTGCTGCCGAGTGTGGCGCTATAGGAAGTGGTTACCGCACTGGCAATGGTGCTGGGTGTCACTTCGGCGCTGGGAATGACAATATACCCCGAAATTCCTGCAATGGTGGTGTTTGCAGCGAGAGAAGCCGAAAAAGCAATGAGAATCAAGGGAACAGCAAGGAATCTTTTCATACAATTCTCCTGTGCCAAGGGTGCCGAATTACTCGGCGTTGGTCAAGAATCACATCTTCATTGCACTCTTGCATCGATACATGGCCGCATCGGCCCGGTTTACGACCTGCACAAATTTCTCCTTCTTCTTGGGAATGAAAATATCATAGCCGACGGCAACTTCATACGTGACCTTGCCGGAAGAAGTAAAAAAAGTAAGTACTGCATCGGCCAACTTTGAAACCTGGTCCTCATCGACTTTGGGAATGAGGGCGATGAACTCATCACCACCGTACCGAAAGATGGTTGCCGAGGCCGGCAGAAGCCGGGTGATCCGTTGGCCGAAGTCCCTTAGTACAGTATCCCCGGCCTTGTGGCCTTGGGTGTCGTTGATTTTTTTGAGGTTGTTGATATCCATCATCAGGATACCCAGCACTTCGACCCGTTGTTGGTTGGATAGTCTCTCAACCTCGCGGTCGTAGGATGCCCTGTTACCGACTCCTGTCAGTGTATCGGTGTATGCAAGCTGCTGCAACAGTTGCTCCTTGCTCAACTGTTGGGTTTTCAATCTGACCAGGGTGACGCTGTGCCAGAACAGGATGACTGCTGAAAGCGCCATCCCGAAGTGAAGGATGACGGCGCTGTCGAGCTGGATGTTCATGGCAAGCAGCGCTACTTCCGCCAAGATTGATGCAAGCAAACAGACGAAGGCGAGCAAAAATGAGCTGAGCCGTCTGTTCCCCTTGGCGTACTCGTAGCAGAGGCAGGCAAACAGGCTGATCAAGAAGAGGACCAGGGCCAAGCCAGAAAAGAGCAACAGGTCGGTGTACTGGGCGATACCTGTAACTTGAAGCACGCCTCCGATGAGATACATGAGCAAAAAGAGCATCGAAAAGCGCCTGAAGTGCTTGATCCTCCGGTGGACCGGATAGGAGTAGCTGACGTAATTGGTCAGGAAGCTCGGAAGCAAGTACAGGGCGGCGAAGCTGAGATTCATGGGAAGGGCAGGGTTGCGCCAGAGCAGGAACTTGCTCGGAGTCTGGCTGAACACCCACCCACCAAGGGCGAGCAGGACCATCCCCAAGTAAAAGAAGCTCTTTCGCTCCTCCATGGACTGGACGGCAAAGGAGAAGATGGCGATGAGTGTCCCCAGCAGCAGCAGAGAGAAACCGAAGAAGAGGGATGGCCACTCCTTGAACTCGGATAGAATGAGAGAGGCCTTGCTGCCGGCACGTACTTCATGGATATGGCCGGCAAATGCATTGTTGGAGGTGTATTCGAACGTCAACGAAAGGGTTTTCCCCTGATGGGCATCGTCAAGACGGATGAAATGGGGTGTCGACCCCCCATATACCGGGCGGGCCCACCCTTGTTTCGGGCCCTCATACCGGTAAATGACACTTCCATCGACCGATACGGTGAGGCCGCTCATGCTCGTATTGACTGCAATGGCGGTGTTATGGTTGGGAAATGAGGCGGGTAGGCGATATGTTGCAGTGAAGGTTTTGCCCAAGAGATTTCCCTCGATGGAGTAGGGAAGCTTGACGTTTCTGGCGATAGGCTTGTCATTCTCATAGATGGTCCAAGGACCTTCCCATTCGATAACCGGCTCATTGTCCAAAGCGGGTATGGACAAAAACGAGTCAAAGTAACAGGCCATGCAAAACATGACTACGACCAAAGACAACAAGATGCGTTGCATGTGACGTTCAGCAGTGGCAGCCTTCATCATATGCTCCTATGCATGCGCAGCCTGGGATGCCTTTCGGATTTCGGGATGCCCTTTCTCGTTGAGCTTGCGCTCAATGAATTTATCCTGTTCCAGCTTGGACAGCAGATTGCCGAGGCTTCGGTAACTGCTGCGCTCGATCATACGGCTCTTGTCCATCTGATGGAATTTGACGCCCACATAGCTGACAAGCTGCCAGGCATCGGGGTCGAAGGAATCGATCACTTTTTTCATCAAATCCTCGACTTGAAGATCTATTTTCTTGGTATGCTCCGAATCGGGTTTCTCAACCTTCTTGACCTTTTCCTTCTGGGTGCCTTTCGGCTCTTCAGTCTTGGGCTTCGGCATGAAGGATTCAATGATCAGGATCTCATCACAGCAGTTGTTGAAAATCGGCTTGTCGCTCACCGCTTCCTTTGTCACCAGATATACTTCCTTCCCATACTTTCGCAATGCTTCCATGATCACCGTGAAATCACTGTCGCTGGTAATGAAGACATACCGGTCGATCACCGGGGTGTTGATGATGATGGTCTCCAGCGCTTCAAGGCTGATGATCAAATCGGCCCTGTTCTTGTAATTGGTGGTGATTGAAGGGGTGTCGCGGATGGTGAAGTTATACTCGGCAAGCTGTTTTTCCAATTTCTTGATGGACTTTGAGTTGCCGCAAGCCATCTTGATGACGAATATATTTTCTTCTTCTGGGCTGTCATTATGTTTGAGGGTGAGCTCCTCGAAGAGCATCTTCAAATCGAGGCCGGAAGGGATGTTCTCAAGATCGATGTAAATGGCATTGTTTTTTCTGCGCATGTGTCGCCCCCTGTCTGCCTACTATACACCAGCTTTGGCGCTCAAGAAAGTACGATGCAAGAACTACGTGCTGCCTAAAAAGGAATATCCGTACAAAAGGTCATCGGTTCGGCGGTAATCGGATGCACAAAGCTGATCATTTGGGCATGCAGGTACAGGCGGTCCTGCATGCCGCTGCCATAGAGCCGGTCTCCTACAATGGGCCTTCCCAATCCCTTGGGATGGGAACTGTGGAGCCTGAGCTGATGGGTCCTGCCTGTCAGCGGCTCGAATTGTACGCGGGTGACCAACCTGCCCTCGCGGGTGCGCTCGACACAAAGACGCTTGTACAACGTGGTTCCCCATTTGCCATGGATCTCATCGTATATCTGGTGGGGCCGGTTGTTGATATCGGCACGAAACGGGAGGGTGATGGTTCCACTCTCCTCTTTCAGTACACCTTCCAAGAGGGCGACATAGCGCTTTTTTACCTGTTGTTCACGGAACAGGCTGTGCATCCTTCGGTGGGCTTCCTTGTTCAGGGCGATTACGAGAAGACCGGATGTATCCATGTCGAGGCGGTGGGTTGCACATTGCAACGGGGCGTCAGGGAAAAGGACTCGGATCCGGCTCTCCACCGAGTCGATCTTGTCTTGTGTCCGTCCGGGAACCGATAAGAGTCCCGCTTGCTTGTTGACCACGGCGATGTGTTGGTCTCTATAGACTATATCCAGGCCGAGCATATGCTCCAATATGGGTTTGCATTTTTGGTCGCACGGCCCGTAAAAGGCCAGATGCTCGCGATTGGCACTGCAGCCGAAAAAGAATTCAGCCATGCTGACTGGATGCAGTCCTTGGGAGAGTGCTGCATGGAGCAACTTGATCGTGCAGCAATCGCCGCTTCCGGTAGGAATGCCGTCAGGAGGAAAGCATGCAGTGAGAGGGATGCGCTCTCCGTCGATGGTGGAAAGGCTGTACAGGCTGTAGTAGCGGGAAAGGGCTTCGTGTGAGAGGGCGGCTTGCTCCGGCGAACCTGCCAGCTCCTTGATTCTGTGGTCGTACTGCTGCATGTAGGCCGCGTAGTCCTGGTCGTCGACCAGGTGTGCAGCCCAACCGGGGAGGTTGCGCTTTCCACCGAGACTTCCGGAGAATGCTTTGAGCAATACATCGTTCCCTTCCCTGTCGCGGGCCGTCAACACGCCGAACATAATACCGCCGCCCTTTTGGAAAAACCGGTCGGTGCTGAAGCTGCACTCACTTTCAAAATCAACGGCGTGTTTTTCTGCAAGCAAGTGCTGCAGGTAGAGGGCGTGAATCTTTGCCGGGTACTGGGGAAGCGGTGGATGCATACGGCTATAGTACGCAAGTACAGCCGCTGTTGCAACCTTTCCCCTAGCCAAAGGGAAATGGCTGTGTCATCATACAAACCAAGGGTAACGCTATGCAAGCAACGTTGGAATTGGACATGCTATCCGTCGTCATGATGCTCTTCGCCATAGCCTTGGCCAGCAGAAGCGTACAGATCAATCCCCGTAATCGGTGGTACATTCTCTCCGCATTCTCCCTGCTTGTCTTGCTTGGAACCGAGCTGTTTGCCTATCAGGTGGATGATGTGGGCGTTGTCAGCCAGATTTTGTACCACCGGGCGACCAACGTGCTGGGGTTTTCCCTTTCCCCGGTTGTCTGCTTCTTCTTATTGCATTTCATCGGCTACTCAAGCTTTCACAAGTATAGCCCTGTTTTGGTGGTTCCCCTCATTCTCAATTCAATGTTCAGCCTTGCAAGCTATTGGACGGGATGGTTCTTTTTCGTTGATGGGCAGAACATCTATCGCCGCGGTCCGTTCTTTTTTGTCACCACCGTGATCACGTTCTTCTACTATGGGCTGAGCATTCTCCACCTGATACAATCGCTGCGACGGTATGAAAGTTCGGACCGTTTGCTGCTCATGTGCATTCTTATCACACCGATTATCGGCTTTCTTTTTCAATTGTTATTCCCTTGGGTGCTCACCCTCTGGCCGGGCATCGCTCTTTCTCTTCTGCTTTTTTACCTCTTTTTCTTGGAGCAACGCTATTCGATCGATACCCTGACCGGTCTCAGAAACCGTACCATGTTCATGCGGGATATTCTGGATTTGCAGCGAACCAGCCGGGATGGTACTTCGATTGTCGTCCTTGATGTCAACTATCTGAAGAAAGCCAATGATACCTGGGGGCATAAAGCCGGCGACGAGTTGTTGGTGAATGCCGGCTCCTTGATCGAGCAGTGTTTCAGGGGTCTTGGCAAAACCTACCGCGTCGGCGGTGACGAGTTTGCAGTCATCAGTTCCAAAATCGAGGGAAAGGAAATCGAACGGGCTCTTGCACTTTTGGATGTACAAACAGAACTGGCAAATTCAGGCAGGACGATCAAGCTCTCCCTGGCCTCCGGTGCTTCGTGGTGTGAGTCGTGCATCGGCAACTTGTTCAATACCTACATAGCTGCGGACAATGCCATGTACCGCAACAAGGAGGCGATGAAACGGAGGTCGGCCCATGGATGAGTGTGTGCACTATGCCCCCCGCATTTACCAAGAGGCAGGGAGAGCATCCGGTAGACTCCATACCCTTGGGAACGCTTGAGTGGCACGGGCTGCACAATGTAATGGGATTCGATGGTTTGCAATCTGATGGCATCTTAACCCGTGCGGCGAAACGGTTCGGGGGGAATTGCGTTTCCTCCTCTCCCCCTCGGACCGGAAGGAAATACCTTGATAGGTATGGACTTCACTACTATGACCAAGCCCCACCAGAGGCTGGAGGGGAGTTGCTACTGGGTCCCCAACGGCTTGTTCCTGATGATGCTCGAATCTCGGCCAAGCTAGCCGGATTCATCTGCCTCTTATAGGCATGGGCCCTCACCGAAAGCCTGGGCGCAAATGGCCGGGCAGTAGGAGAAACAGTACGATATCATCCTGCTCTCCTCGGTCACTGACTTCGACGCGCAGAGTTCTGTGACCCAGCAGGACCACGCCGGCTGAAATGAGACATCGGTCATGATGACTCTGAATCCCGACTTGGTGGGCCTCAGCCGCTCGATTTGAAAGGCGAGGAACCACGTCTCTCCACAGCCGGATACGGAGAGTATTTGATCGAGACTACCGTTGAGGCAGGAGGGTGCAAGGTGGTGGAATTGTGGTTGTAAAAAGCAGGTTTAGCCCTCAACACCCCAATGCCCTTATGAAAGCCAGTACTGTTTTGTGCGAATCAGGGCCTCGGTGACAGCCTTCCAGTTCTCTGCATCCTTGAACATCCAGCTGCCGGTCATGCCCAGTACATGCGGGTTGTCCAGGTAGTGGTTCATCATCGACTCGTCGATGTGGCCGGCTACGAAGAAGGAGAAACCGCCTTCGGCGGCCATCCTGTCAATGAATGCGAGGCCCCCAAGTTCTTCCACTGGATAGCAACCGAGCACATTCAGTTGATGCAAAGCGGCTAAATTTGCCTGGGTGGTGACCGGAAAGATGGGAATTGAGCGGCTGTGGCACAATTCAATCATGCGCTCGTCAAAGAGAGGGGAGAATACAAATTCTGCACCGCCCTGGATTGCCTGCCTGGCTTGTTCGTAGGTCTGCACATTTCCGGCTCCGACCAGAAGATCTTGTTCTTGTGCCAAGGCCTTGAGCAGGGCCAGGCCGTCGGGGCCTTGCTGGCTGACATTGACGGCCCTGACTTTGCTGTCCTTGAAGGCTTGGATGAGCCTTGGAGCCTGGTCCAAGGTATACAACTTTACCATGGGGATGCATCGGACTTTGGAGAGAGTGAAGGTGGTCGTATCCATGAGAACCTCCTATCGGTGGTTCCAGTTTACTTGGTTTGACGCATCCAGTCGACCGAAAAATAGTAGATGAAAAAGATTACCGAGCTGATCGTCCACGTAACAGGGTAGGCCCAGTAGACGACTCGGATGTCCATAACGATGGACAGTCCCACCTGGATGAAGATGATGCGGAAGATGCACCAGACGGCAAGCATGACGCTCATCGGGACGATGGACTTGCCCGCCCCCCGGAAAATTCCGGCCATCGCATGGCTGAGTGCGAGGGCCCAGAGGAACAGGCTTGCAATGCGGGACTTCTGCACCCCGAAGGCTATAACTTCCGGATCACGGCTGAACAGGGCGATCAACGGTTCTGAGCCGAAGTACATCAACAGCCCGATGGTTTCGGCAAGCACCATGGCAAAGACCGCCCCAAAGCGGGCTCCCTTTCGTACCCGCTCATACTCACCGGCCCCCATGTTCTGGCCGGTGAAGGTCGTAAGCGCAAGGGCGAAGGCGGTGATGGGGATGAAGGCAAAGCCTTGGATGCGCATGAACGCCCCNNCCCCGTTGCCTGCCATAGCCGCCGGTCCGAAGAGGTTGATCGAGGATTGAAGAATGATATTTGCAAAGCTTGTCACCGAGTTCTGGATTCCCGATGGGATGCCCAGCCTGAGGATAGGGGCGAGAAACCCCTTATGGAAACGTATATGTTTCAAACGCACCTTGATGATATCACCGGTGGTAAAGAGCAGGCGGAAACTCAGGATGGCGCTCACCGCCTGGGCTATGATGGTGGCATAGGCGGCTCCTGCGATTCCCATGCCCAGTACTGCAACAAACACCAGATCCAAGACGATGTTGATGACCGAGGAGACGATGAGAAAGTACAATGGATGACGGCTGTCCCCGACCGCTTGCAGGATTCCGCTGGCGGTATTGTAGAGAATGAGGGTGCCGATGCCCAGAAAGTAGATGCGGATATAGAGTTCTGCATCGTTGAACACACTTGGCGGTGTCTGCATCCAGACCAGTATCGGAGGGGCGAAATAGTACCCGAGTACTGTGAGCAGTACGCTGCCGGAAAGCCCGAGGGCTACGGTTGTGTGCACAGCCTCTTGTACGGCAGCCTTGTCGCCTTCGCCGAAGGATTTGGAGATGACCACACCTGCACCTACGAAGATGCCCTGGAATAGCCCGATCAGCAGCATGGTCAGCGACCCGATGGAGGAGATTGCGGCCAGCGACTCCTTGCCGATGAAATTTCCCACTACCAGGGAGTCGGCGGTGTGGTAGAGTTGTTGGAAAAGATTGCCCAGGAAGATGGGAATCGCAAAGGAGAGCAGATTCCTTTGGATGGATCCGGTGGTCATCAGTTTTGTGTGCGTTCCCATATGTTGTAGTACTCTAGTCCATCACAGCCGATCATGCAAGTTGCAATCAATTTTGCGAACGTGCCTTGAGGCAAAAAGAGCTGTTTTTCTTGTCTCTGCAAGCCCCTTGGCGGTGGTCCAGCTCTTTTCACTCTGTGGTATCACCCTTCTGGCTGTGATGAGCAGTTGCGTTCGGACAGAATTTTCTCTCGTGGGACCAATCCTCATGTATACTGCATAGTAGGTGCAAGGAGAGCTGACTTGGATACACATATTTTAGCGGTCGGTACATCCCGGGAAAATCGGGTGATTATGCAAGCGGCCTTGACATCGCATGAGCTCTCCTTCGCAGAGGATGGAAAACAGGCCTTGGAATGCATTGCCAAGCTCTCAGACCTCGTTCTGATACTCATCGATGCCACAGGCGACACCCTTGACGCCCTCTTGTTGCTTCACGCCATCGAACAGAATCCCCGCTACGCTGTTATGCTGATCGCCCATAGCGGAGACAGTGATTCAATCCTGCACCCGCCGCTTACTGCTGCTGTTGTGTCCAAGCAGGTTGCGCAGGTTTTGCAAAAGGACCGCAGCAAGCTGCTCAACGAGCAGGCCTTCCTCTTCAACGCCATTTTCTGGCAGGCCCCGATGGGCATCACCATCTCCCATGGCATCGGTCCGATCGATGGTCCGATCAACGAGGTGTTCAGGGTGAATCCCCGGTTCGAGGAGATCACCGGATGGACGAGCGAGGAGCTGAAAAGCCTCGGGTGGGCCGCAATCACCCATCCTGATGACCTTGAGGCCGACCTTGAGCAGTTCAGGCGGCTGCAGGCAGGAGAGATACCGAGCTACTCCCTTCAAAAACGGTATATAAAACCGGATGGCTCCGCTGTGTGGGTTTCCATGGTGGTTGCTTCACTGCAAATCCAAAGCAATCACTCCTACAGCCATATCTGTCTGGTCCAGGACATCTCAGAGCGGAAGGAAGCGGAACAGAGGCTTGCAGAAAGCGAGCGCAGCAAATCGATGCTGCTTTCCCATCTGCCCGGCCTTGCCTACCGGACCAAGTATGACCATGACTGGACGGTGCTCTATGTCTCCAATGGGTGCAAAGCCTTGACCGGGTATGAAAATGAGAGTCTCTTGCATAATCGTGATATCTGCTTCAATGACCTGATCGTACCTTCGTATCAACAGGGAATCAGAGCGGAGTGGGCGCGGGTGTTGCCGTTGCACCAGACGTTCACCTATGAGTATGAAATCATCAAGGCTGACGGGCAGCGGTGCTGGGTATGGGAGACCGGACAGGGCCTGTATGGCCAAGATGATGAAGTATTGGAACTTGAGGGTATCATTCTCGATATTTCGGATCGAAAGAAAATCGAGCACGAGCTCATGTTCCTCAACGAGCATGATATATGGACCGGCCTGTACAACCGCCGATACCTTGAACAGTTGCTGTTTTCGGATGCCGATCTGCATCCGTCACTCAAGCGTGCCGTGCTTGCAGTCAACCTGAGTGCACTGCATACCTCAAGCATGACCTATGGTTTTCAATATACCCAGGAGATAATCAAGAAGGTCTCAAGCTCCTTGCTTGTGCTCTGCTCCGATCAGTGTCTTCTGTGCAAGACGCATGAGTATCGATTCTCTTTTTATGTGAAAGACTATCGTGATAAAGAGGATTTGATAGCCTTTTGCAAAAGGATATCATCACTTCTTGAGACCTTCCTGATCATTGAAGGCATCAATTGGGGCATCGGTATTGTCGAGATAGGCAAGGGGACGACCAAGGATGTGGAGCAGTTGTTGAGAAATGTCTTGGTTGCTTCTGAGAAGGCGTTGCAGCAATTGCATGACGATAGCTCCTACTGCTTTTTCGACAAGGCGATGGAGGAAGAGCTCTACCGTGAGGAAGTGATAACTGCTGAACTCAGTCGGATTGCAGCCGGAGAGGGAAACGGCTCGTTGTTTCTCAACTATCAGCCGATTCTTGATCTCGGGACGAACAGGATTGTTGGTTTTGAGGCCCTTGCTCGTCTGCAGATACCTTCACTGGGCCTTATCCCGCCGCTTCAGTTCATCCCGATCACCGAGAAAACCAAGCTTATCATCCCCTTGGGAGACTCCATCATTCTTCAAGCCCTGCGGTTTCTCAATACGGTGCAAAGCCTCGGGTATTCCGATATTTTCCTTTCCATCAACATCTCAGCCATACAGTTGCTGAAGCATGATTTTAATGCCAACCTGCTGAGAATGATCAAGGCGATGCAGGTCGATCCCCACTCCATCTGCCTCGAAATAACTGAATCGGTGTTTGCATCCAATTATCAGGATATCAACAGGGTGCTGGGGCAGCTGCAAAGTCTGGGAATCCAGATTGCAATTGATGATTTTGGTACCGGCTACTCATCCCTCGCCCGCGAGCGGGAGCTTAACATCAACTGTTTGAAGATTGACAAGTCCTTCATCGACAAACTCATGACCCTCTCCGAAGAGCAGGCGATAACCGGTGACATCATAAGTATGGCCCACAAGCTCGGTCACTGTGTCGTAGCAGAAGGGATCGAGCATGAAAAGCAGCTTCAGTACCTAAGAAAATTCAATTGTGATAAAATCCAAGGCTATTTGATCAGCAGGCCGGTGGATGATAAAGCTGCGCTGGCGTTGCTCAAAGCCCAAACCTGAAAGATTCGATGCTATGAGATGATCAAAGCGGTAGACAGGGTTGCTATTTCTCCAAGCCCTTGGAAAAAAAATGCCTTTCTGGCATTGGTCGGCTAACCAAACAAGAATTGATGTGAACGTGAATCGGTCATCCATCTTGGTCGGATCAGCTGCCTTGACGGACTGCATCGCCGGTGAATCTGCTGAGAAACTCTTTCAGCTGGGGACTCTTGGGGTTGGAGAAGAGGTTCTTTGGTTCTCCCTCCTCTTCGATTTTCCCATCGAACATATAGACTACATGGTTGGAGACATCCCGTGCAAAAGCCATCTCATGCGTGACTACCAGCATGGTGGTTCCCTCCTTGGCCAAGGCCTTCATGACATCGAGGACCTCTCCGACCATCTCAGGGTCGAGGGCGGAGGTAGGTTCATCAAACAGCAGGATCTCAGGCTGCATCGCCAGGGCGCGGGCGATTGCAACCCGTTGCTTCTGCCCGCCGCTGAGCTGGTGCGGCTTGGCATTGATGTGACTGGTCATGCCCACCTTGTCCAAGTAGAACAGTGCTGATTGATAGGCTTCCTCCTTCGACTTCTTCAAGACCTTGATTTGGCCGACCATGCAGTTGCTGAGTACCGTGTGATTGTTGAAGAGATTGAAGGATTGGAAGACCATCCCCACCTTGGCCCGGTACTTGGCCTCGTTCACATGGTCGCTGAGGATGTTCCGCCCGTGAAAGAGGATGTTGCCCGAAGTGGCGCTCTCCAGGAGGTTGATGCATCGAAGCAGGGTGGACTTGCCTGAGCCCGAGGCTCCGATGATTGAAGTAACATCCCCCGGCCGCACTTGGAAATTGATGTCCTTGAGAACCTCGTTCGCCCCGAAGTGTTTGGACAGGTGTTCTATTTTCAATATTTCAGGCATTATGTCCTCCTCTTGGGCTTGCGGGGGAAGTTCATCATGCCGCTGGTGTATGCAAGCGTATCGGTTGTGGCAAGATCGAAATTGGCAGGGCCGTCCATCCGGTTTTCCCAGGCGAGCAGGATTCGCGAGGAGACGAAGGTAAGTATGAAGTAGATGATGAGGATGACCGTGGCTGCCTCAAAGTAGGTATACAAGGCTCCTGGGATGCTCTTGAAGGTGAAAAAGAGCTCCACTGTTCCAATGATGGACAGTACACAGGTATCCTTGATGTTGATGATGAGGTTGTTGCCGATCTGGGGCATGATATTTCTCAGTGCCTGGGGAAGAATCACGGACAACATCGTTTGGAAGTGATTCATGCCGATGGCTTTTGCTCCCTCCGTCTGTCCGATGTCGACCGACAAGATGCCGCCGCGCACCGTTTCGGCCATGTAGGCTCCGGTGTTTATGGAGACGATCAGGATTGCAGCCTCCCACATCCCGAGGTTGAGACTGAAGACTTGGCTGGCACCGTAATAGATGAACGCAGCCTGCAGCATCATGGGGGTACCGCGGAACAGTTCGACATAGGCTGTAAGGAGCACTTTTGCAAGTTTCAGGATGATCCTGTAGGCCAGGTTGTCCTTCTTCTTCGGCTCCAAAGTCTGGACAATGCCGACGGCAAAGCCGATCAAGCAGCCAAGAGCGGTACAGACAATGGCGATCACCATGGTGGTCGCGGCCCCTTTTGCAAGGGAGCCGCTGTACGTTTGGAGGATGTAGAGCATCCTCTGAAAGAAATTCATTTCAGATATAGACATGCCACTTCCTTCAGGTTAGTTGGACAATGGCTGGACTGCAATGGCACTCTCCATCATGGCGTTGAAGTCATCGACGGTGAGGGTGTCCAACACGCTGTTGATGGCCTTGGTCAGCTCAGGGTTCTTCTTGGAGACCGAGATGCCGATGTTGATCTCCTCCTCACTGACCTTGAAATCATCGTTTGAACCTGCAAAGTCGAGGATTTTCATAGTCGGGTAGGCGATGATGGCAGCTTTTGCAGTGGGCATATCGGTACAGATGAAGTCGACACGCTTGCTGTTCAGCGCTACGAGCATGGCCGGTGCAGACTCCTGGGCGGGGAGAATCTTGGCATTGGGAACCTGTGGCAGGCAGGTGTCGTACCAGATGGTTCCGAGCTGACTGGTGCAGGAAGCTCCGGCAAGGTCGGTGATACCCTTTGCCGAGGCATACTTGCTGTCGCCGTTGGTCAGGCAGACAATCGAGGCGTAGTAGTACGGGGATGTGAAGTCAACCATCTGTTTTCGTTCCGAGGTGATGGATTGGCCTGCGATGACGCAATCGACGGTTCCTGACTGCACCGCAGGTACGAGGGAGTCCCAAGTCCAACTTGACAATCTCAAGCTTGTATCCCAGGCGTTCGGCGATCAGCTAGGCCATTATGCCATCATAGCCGTATGCGAACTCCTTCGAGCCGGAGATGGGCACGGCCTCGTTTGCATTGGTGGTCTGGGTCCAGTTGTACGGTGCATATCCGCACTCCATGGCGACTCTCAGGACCTTGGCGTCTGAAGAGGAGGCTTCCGACTTCCCTTGGGCGAACAACAAGCGGTCAGGCAGAGCATTACGACCAGCACAGTGATGTTTTTTCTCATTGGATTTCTTCCTTTCTCTCTGTAGTGCACAGAGCCCCACGAGCCTATTTGAATGTTCATAAGCATATAACTATGTGTTAATTTGTTATATAAATAACTTTGTGCATAAGATTAGGGCGTTTGACACACCGATACACCCCATCCGGTTACCTAGGGGGTGTATGAGAATGAAACTGCGCCCGTCGGGGGTGCTTGAAGCCGGTCTAGAGTTTTCGCACCGAATCGCGAATCTGCAGATAAATCGGCAGCGTGATTCTCGGCTGCTTTACCGCTTCTCCATGGATCAAGCGCATCAACATCTCGATTGCCAATCGCCCTTTTTCGCTTGAATCCTGATGGACGGTCGTCAGTCTTGGCGTGACCAGCCGTGAGAAAATATTGTCGTCAAAGCCGGTGATGGAGATATCCTGAGGAATCCGGACACCGCAATCTTGCAAGAAGGTAAGCGCCTCTGCGGCATAATAATCGGAGGAGAATACCAAGGCTGTGTACCCTGCCTTCTTGCTGGTGATCTCCAGATAGATTTTTTCCCGCTTCATGCGGTCGTAGGGCAGAGGCAGCTTCGCCGTATCAGGCAGCGTCAAACCCCGTTCGCTGAAAGCCTGCTTGCAACCGGCGAAGCGCTCCGAATCGCCTCCGGGAAAGATGGGGTTGCAGGGAAGGAAGAGCATGTTGGTATGCCCCATGGAGAGCAGATATTTGGTTACCTCATACCCTCCCTTCTTATCCTCCAAGCCAATGTTATAGTAGACATGATCATCATCATTGAAAAAACAGTCGATGTAGACCAAGGGAATATCGATGCTGGAGTTGATGATGCTGCAAATCTTGCCGGGAACCCAGACAAGAATCAAACCATCCATTTTCCATGACTTGGAAAGACGGACCACTTCATCCTCATCACTGGAGACGTACAGCATCATATAGTATCCTGCTACTCGGATATCCCGTTCCATAGCGCCCAGGATGGCCGATGAGAAGGGGTCCTCCAACACCGTCTCATTGTGCCGAGGTTCAGTGAACATGATGACCCCGATGATGCGGGAGTTGTTGTGCAGCAGCATCATGGCTCCCATGTTGGGAGCATACTTTTCCGAGTCAATAATCGCCTGCACTTTATGCAGGGTGGCAGCTGAGACCTTGTTGGTGCGGCCATGAATGACATTCGCAACGGTAGTAGCGCTCACGCCGGCCTTGCGGGAGATTTCCTTGATTGTAGCCATATCCGCCCATTCTACAAATTCAACGGATGGAAGTATACTCCCATCCGTTGTTGGTTTTCTATTTCAGATATCCCAGCCAGCGCTCTTGCTTGCTGATCATCCGATCAACCATCTCTTCGAGGTTGGAGGCTTGATGAACCACTGGATTCGCAAGGAGAGCTTGGATGGCATACTCCTTTTTTTCGTGGATGATCGCTTCGGCCGTCATATCGTAGACTCCGGCATATGCACGAAGCAGCGCCAAATATCCCTTCGGGACACTCTCCATCCTGATCCCCCGTATACCGCTCTTATCGATGATGGCAGGAACTTCCACCGCCAGCCAGGACGGTAAATCGTCGAGCAAGCCTGTGTTCAGGACGTTTACGGCTGCTTCTTCATACTTGGCATCGGTAAGCATGCCGTCGATGATGGGAATCACCCGCTCGGAAGTCTCCAAATGAATTTCATGAGGGACTTCCTGGGAGAGCATGACCTTGTAGACATCGTAGAAATCGAGAATGCCCCGATGATCCACCACATCCCAAGCCCAGCCCAAGTACTCACCGAAATGGCTGTCGGTGGTTATGGGAAGCAGGTGGTAGTTCTTGAGCATGAACCGTATCAATTTGCGGTCGGCCCACTTATAGGCGCTCTTTTGGTCGGTCTCCCCTTTTTGGAATTTTTCTGAAGCATCGAGCGAGCCGGTTTTCCTGTATGCATCGTATAAGTCGCTGTAACCGGGTTCCTGCTCGAAAAACGATTCGGCTTTTGCAAGCACCTCGGGATAGAGATCCCTTCCACTCCTGCGGTCGGTCAAGGAGAGCATGCAGGAAAAATGGTTCAGCCCGGCGGCGCGATAGTGGAGGTCCTCATGGTTCATGCCCAGCATCCTGGGCAGCCAGCGGCCCAGCCAGCCGATTTCATGGCACATCCCCACAAATTTTGCCTGGGGATACTTGCGCTTGACCGTAGTACAGATGGCCGTCATCGGGTTGGAATAGTTGAAAATCCAAGCATTGGGACAGATTTCCATGGCATCCTTGACGATTTCCAGGATTACCTTGCCAATGCGAAGCGAATGGAAAACTCCTCCCGGCCCGCCGTTCTCCCCGTATACTTGGTGCACGCCGTACTGAAGGGGGATCTTCCAATCCTCATCCCACATCTGGAAACGATTGCCCACCTCGATGGAGGATATTATGAAATCAGCACCGACGAAGGCACTCCTTCGATCGGTGGTTGCCGTAACCGTATAGCGCAGGCCGTGCGACTGGATGAAATCCTTCGTTGTCTGCAACACAACATCCAAAGCTTTTGCATTGATGTCGAGCAATGTTATCTCGCTTCCTGTGAGTGTTTTGCTGGTGAAGATGTCTCCCAACGTACCCAAGCCAAACTGGATGCTTCCAGCACCAACCAGAACAATTTTCATCGTTTCTCTCCCTCTATTTAATTGAACCTTCAACCATACCCTTGATGATGTATCGTTGTGCGAAAATATATAAGACAATAATCGGCAGCATGGCTATCAAGGTTGAGGTGAGAATCAAATCCCATTGCTTGAGATAGGCACCGGCGAACGCCGTCACCGCTATGGGAATTGTCTGCACCCTCCCGTTGGAGCCAAGGACCAGCAGGGGCAATAGATAATCGTTCCAGATCCATATGCCGTTGAGGATGAGGACTGTGATCATGATCGGTTGCAGCAGCGGGAACACAATCCTGAAGAAGATGGTGCTCTTCGGACACCCGTCGATGGTGGCCGATTCCTCAATCTCCAGAGGGATGTTCTTGATGAAGCCGTGGAAGATGAAAATCGACAGCGGGCTTCCGAATCCGAGGTATGCGAATACGATTCCTCCTACGGTTCCCAGCAAACGGAAATTTAAAAATTCTCCTATCACCCGCATCCAGCGGACCAAGGGATACATCAAGACTTGGAAGGGAATGACCATGGCGGAAACAAAGGCCATGAAGAGGATGGTCGACCAGAGGGTCTTGTTGCGCACCAAGATCCATGCAGCCATGGAGGAGAAGATGGATATGACCAAAAGCGAAAGTACCGTGATGACAATGCTGTCTATGAAGGCGCCCATATAGTCAACCGTTGGATTACTGAAAATCAGTCCAACATTCACCCCGAGTTGCTTCCAGCTTGTAGGAAGGGCGATGGCATTGAAGATGATTTCCCGTGATGTTTTGGCCGAGTTCAGCACAACCATGATAAACGGGAACATGAACAGCAGGAAGAGCAGGATTGTCAGCAGCTCCAAGAGCAGCAGATCGGGCTTCAGATACCGGTTGTTTTTACCTATGTGTAGTGGTTTCATCACATCTCCACCTCTTTCTTCTTATTGACTGATACCTGGATCAGGGAGACGATCAACAAGGCAATGAACAGGACCACTGCCTTGGCTTGGGCTTCCGCCATCCGGTTTGCAGTGGCGGTATTGAAAATATTCATAGCCAATAACTGACTTGCCTTGACCGGTGCATCCATGAAGCGGGTGGCGGGTCCTCCGTTTGTCAGTGTCATATTCATATCGAATTGTTTGAATGACGTAGTAAGCGTCAAGAAAATGGAGATGGTGAATGCATTGGCCATCATGGGAATGAGTATGTGAATGACCCGATGGAAATAGTTGGCCCCGTCTACATTTGCCGCCTCCATGAGGGAGGAGGGGATGCTTTGGATCGCTGCAACAAAAATCAGCATGATGTAGCCGGCGTACTGCCAGGTGTTGACCACTGCCATCGTCCAGATGACGGTGTTCGGCATACTGAGAAAGGATGTTTCCAAAAAAGCTATGGAGTAGGTTGTTCCGATCTTGACCAGGATGTTGTTCAGGATGAACTGCCAGATGTAGCCCAGCACGATTCCTCCGATCAGGTAGGGGACGAAGAAACCCGAGCGGTAGAAGTTCCGCCTTCGGATTTTGCTGGTCACTATCAAGGAAAGAATAAAGCTGACGATGTTGATGAATACGATATTGATCAACGTATAGGCGATGGTAATCAGAAACGAGTAGATGAAATCCGGTGACGACGCCAAGCCTCTGAAATTCTTCAGTCCGACAAAGGCGACATCATCACTTACCCCATTCCAGTCCGTAACAGAGTAGTAAAGGCCGAAAAAGAAGGGAATGATGATGATCATGATGAAGGTGAGGACGCATGGTGCGAGAAATACAATGTTGACTGTACTATTCTTTTTCATTGGTGTTCGCTCCCCGGTAAGATCCTGCACAGGATGACTCCTGTGCAGGAAACGAATGATGCATTACATATTCGGAAGGTTGGCGACCGCCTTCTTCATGTCTGCGATGAACTGATTGAGATTGTTCTGGTTCTGTGCAAACAGGTCGAAAATCGGGCCGAAGACATTCTGGCCGGCTCCATCGGGAAGCATGCCGAAGAAGACGCCGTAGTTGCCGCCCTTGGCGTTTGCAGCCATCAGGGCCTGACTGAGCTGTCCGGCGGGCTGGAGCTTCACGGACTTGAAGGCAGGAATCATACCGGCCTTGTTGACCATGTAATCATGTCCTTCAGCAGTTGTGGCCATAGCCGTCAGGAATGCTTTCGCAGCCTCGGCATTGGGGCTCTTCTCGTTCACGCAATACCAACTCGGAGCAAAGAGATAGAGACCCGTCTGCTCGGTATCGAGGAATGCATGCGGGGCATAGCCAATCGGGAAGGTTACGCCAAGTTGCTTCAAGTTGGGATCAACCCAGTTGCCCTGATGCAGGAATGCAGTCTTGCCCTGTGCAAAGGCACCTACCTGGTCATCATAGCTGCCGTTGAGCAGGATCTTCTGGTCTGCATACTTGAACAGCAGCTGCAGGTACTTGGCATACTGGAGGAACCGTTCATCGTCAAGCTTGCCTTGCAGGGCCATGTCGATGATGCTCGTATCATTGAAGTCAAGCCCGCCGCCCCAATAGCAGGCAAGGTTGTGCTGGGCTGCCACCCACCACATGCCACCTGCAACCGATGCCGCCATGGCAACCGGAGCATCGATTCCCAACTCGGCCTTCTTGGCTTCCAACGTTTTGAATGCTTGTTCATAAGCTGCTCGAGTAGTCAACTTTGCCGGATCGATGCCTGCCTTGGCAAGGATGTCGGCATTGTATGCCAGTCCATAGCCTTCGATGGCAACCGGGAAACCATACACTTTTCCATCAACCTTGAAAGCAAGGTCGGTGTCAGCCACCCAGCTCTGGTCGGAGAGGTCGGCAATGTAATCCTTCCAGATGTCATAGCCGCCGCGGCCTTCGATCACAAAGATGTCGGGCATCTGGCCGGCTTGGGCTTTTGCCTTCAACGCCCCACCGTAGTCGGCTCCGCCTCCAAGGGTTTCCACTTTCACGGTCACTCCAGGGGTGGCTGCAGAATACGTTGCAGCATATTCATCAATGGCATCCTTGATCTCAACCTTGAGCTGGAACATATTGACGGTTGTTTCTTTTTCAGCTTCCTTTGTGCCTGCTCCGAACACGGTACCGGCTGCCAGGACGAGCATGAGGCTGATCGCCACCATGTTCAACAGTTTTTTCTTCATTTCAATAATCCTCCTTCGTACATTTGTGATACAACCTGTCGGTTATTCCGACAGGTGTTACGTAACACCTGTTGGTATTGTAGCATGCTATTGCAACCTGTCAACCCTATAAATTGCTAATTCTGTATGTTTTATACATTGCATTGCTTCTGCAACCTGTATACCGGATGCGAATCGAGGCCTCTGCCGATGTACTTTACAAAGCCATTTTTTGTGCTCATAGTGGGGGGTATGAAACCATACAAATGCTTTGCTTGCACACTCATGCTTTTTCTTGCAATAGCAGTGCCTGCCTATTCTGATGAGTCATCAACGTTGCATCTCATGTTCTCCAAGGGCCCGCAAAGTCTCTCCTACACCAAGCAGTTTGAAACAGCCGTCCCGATTCCGATGATACATCAGATCATCGACCAGTTTGTGCAGCAGTTGGGGAAATATCGATCAGTGGAAGGGACAAGCAATCCCTACAAGCTGGTGTTTGAGGAAGGTACTGTTACCGCCACTATCACCTTGGATGGGTCGAGCAATGTGGCCGGTCTGCAGTTTACTGAAATCATGGGTCAATCACTTTTCCTGTG
>DJGJ01000001.1 GCA_002432715.1 Sphaerochaeta sp. UBA5849
GCAGGCTTCGCGGCCATGAGGGTAGCGGGATGATGTGAATGTCAAGGAGTTTTTTCTCTGATTGGGTAAGGAGTTTTTTCCTTGATTGGCCGATTCCTCTTTTGGAGTCGGCTTTCTCTTGCTCCTAGTAGATATCCTGCAAACTACTCAGAGAACTGATTGTCCTGCTTGTATACCCATGCAGCGTTGTCTGTACCAGGTCAGGCGGGATTGATTCTAGAAAATATGCTTCTCCTATGGCGGGAGAAGAGTCCACCCACATGGAATTCCTGGCTTTTGCGTAGCGGGTGATGATCAACTCATTCTTTGCACGGGTACAGGCAACATAGAGCACCCTGCGCTCTTCTTCCTCAGCCTCCAGATCGCCGAGGGAACGGGAGTGAGGATACTGTGAAGGAATTGCTGAAGCAATAAAACAAATCGGCGCTTCGGTACCCTTGGCGCTATGGACAGTGATAAGGGTGAGGGCATCGTCGCTGCTCTTGTTGCTCAACTGGGTGCCATGCATCGGATCAAGGGTGAAATCATCAATGAATTGCCCAAGGGTGGTATACGTACGAGCCACTTTCTCCAGCAACTCCAAATCCTGTTTACGTTGTTTCCAATGGTCATAGCGCTCAGCCAACAGGGGACTCAACTGCTGGATTACCGCCTTGATGCACTTTGCTGGAGTGGATCCAGCTTTCATTGCCGCAGAGAGTGCCTCGGCACTGGGATGGCCCACGCCTACCGCAGTCTCCAAAGCTTGAACGATTGAATTTGCATCCTGCAGATTGCTGACGATACGCTCGGCAGTAACCTCCCCGATGCGGGGAAACAACTGCAGATACCGCATCCATGCAAGGTCGTCGGTGCTGTTTCGCACCAAACGCAACAGGGAAAACACATCCCGTACATGAGCTGACTTGGTCAGCACCAACCCGCCGATGAATCGATAGGGAATCTTGCGACTGATCAGTTCCGCCTCAAGTGTCTTGGCCTCATAGCTGGAACGGTATAAAACCATGATGTCGGAGAGAGGAATCTTCTGCTCCTGATAGCCCACCACCTGATCGGCGATCCACGAGCATTCATCACTTTGGCTCTCAAAGTCCTCCAACCGAACCAAATTCCCGCTTCTGCCCCTGATCGCCTCAAGCTTGTGATGGTAAGGATATGAGGAACACGATAAGAGCCAGTTGGAGACATCCAAAATTTCCTGGTAACTGCGATAATTGAGTGAAAGCGTAAAGGCAATGCTGTCGCCGAACATGCTCTCAAACTCCAACATATGGGAGAACTCGGCTCCCCGGAACCGATAAATCGACTGAGCCGGATCGCCGACACAGAACAGCGTCACCTTCTCAGCACAAAAGTGCTTGAGGATGTTGAACTGGATTGGATTGGTATCCTGCATCTCATCAACCAGCACCTCATCGAACAACGAACAAACTGCATGCCGTAATGCGGGCTTCTTTGCCAGCGCCTCATCGAACTTGATGAGCAGATCATCGTAGTCAAGGTAGCCCCGCTCCTCTTTTCTCTGCTGGTACAGGCTGAACATCTGCATGCACAATTGTATCTGCTGATCATCCAAGTCAGTTTGTTCGTGAAGATAGTCTTCTGTATTTTGAAGTGTGTTGCGGCTGTATGAGTAGAGAGAAAGCAGGTGGTCGGAGCTGGGGAAACCCTGCTTCGGACCCTTGAGGTGTTTGATCAGGGATTTGCGTACAATGCTCATCAGGTTGTTCTGGTCGTCGGAATCGATGATATTCAACCCGCTGATATCAAAACTCTTGGGAAGCTGACTCATGACCTTCAGACAAAATGCATGGAACGTGCCCATCTGCACCGCTTCTCCTGAGGGACCAACCTCATGGGCAAGCCTGTGACGAAGCTCCTGAGCCGCACGATTGGTGAATGTAACGATGAGAATCCTCTCTGCCTGCGTCCCTTGCATGATCTGGTGCGCGGCTCGTGCAATGATGGTGCGCGTCTTGCCACTACCCGCCCCGGCATTCACCAAAATATTGCGGTTGGGTCCGGCATACGTTACAGCATCACGTTGTTGTTGATTGAGTTCCATTTCATCGCCTCAACATCTGTATAGTCATTACAGCCTATCACCTCTTGTATCCATTGACTAGAGTCGGGAACTTCTTCTGTGAATATATTTGCTTTTAGCTATTGTGGCGACTACCATAGGCTATGCACACACTGGTAGTAGGAAGCAGGGTTTCATCGGACAAACAGGGAATAACCTTCTGCTGCTTTGATGAACAGACAGGGGTTATTCAGTACCTCACAGGCATTGACGGAGTGGAGCAACCCACTTTCCAATGCTTTGATCATGAGAAGAACATACTCTATACAGTCAGTGAGACGGAAACCGACGGTCATGTGTACGGCTTTCACGTCTCACCATCATTGAAATGTGAGCAAATTTTGTGTGTTCCCAGCCTTGGGGGCTCTCCCTGCCATCTGGCTCTTGCTCCTTCAGGGGTCGGCCTTGCAATAGCAAACTACGCCGACGGGGTGTTCACCTTTCTTGGATTTGGAAAGCCCGACTACAGAGAGACTTTTTCAGGAAAGGGCAAGCATCCAGTACGGCAGGAGGGAAGCCACATTCACAGCAGTCTCTGGACAGCTGAAGGCTCCTCACTTCTGGTTGCCGACTTGGGACTCGACCGCCTAATCTGGTATAAGGACTCCTTCACTGCCAAGCAATACATCCAAGTACCACCAGGAACCGGACCACGCCATATGGCCCTTTCATCGGACAAGACCACCCTCTTTGTTGCTGCAGAACTCTCAAGTGAAGTGCTGGTCATCAAACTAGGACCTGAACCTAGCGTGGTGCAAACCATCAGCACCCTACCCCTTGATTTCACAGATGAGAACACTGCAGCAGACATCCACCTCTCAGTGGACGGGCGCTTCTTGTACTGCTCCAACCGAGGACACGACAGCATTGCAATGTATGCTGTTGAGCCGGCATCGGGGCTTCTTACCCTTCTCGGCCATTGCAAGGTGGAAGAGGAGCCCAGGAACTTTTGCATCGACCCATCGGGGGCCTATCTTCTATCGGGCAATGCCAGCAGCAACTCGATAACCGTGCATGCAATCGATCAAGAGACGGGAATGCTCTCTTCTGCGGTACATCGGCTTGAACTGCAGGCTCCGGTGTGCCTGACCTTCATGACATAGCAAGAGGGCCGGTTTCGGCTCTCTTGTACAAAGTCTGTGATTTTGTCTGTTTCTTACCAATTCCTCCATACAGTCACCTGGGTGACTGTATCGGAAGGACCGCTCTTGATCGCCCTGCTCAATACCGACGTACCGAACAGTATACTTATCAGAAGGTAGACTGCCAGGAATATGCCTGCTCCTATCAACATTTTATTACTTCGCTTAAGCTTGGATTTCATTGCCAACCTCCTTATTGCGTGCATAGTGCTGTAAATCCTCCAAGGTGATGCCCAACGTCTCCATGGTGGAGAACAACTGGGGCAGCTCCCGCTTGATGAACTTCTCGCGACGCTGCTTGAGCACAAGAGAGCGTGCGTCCTTGGCGGTGAAATATCCGATTCCCCTCTGGTTCTCCAACGTGCCTTCCTCTTGCAGCATGGCATACGTCCTGATCACGGTGTTGGGATTCACCTCCAACTCCATGGCCATATCGCGTACCGAGGGAATTCGCTGCCCATCCTCCCATACCCTGTTGAGGATAAGATCATGGATGTACTCGGCTATTTGCAGATAGATGGGAGAGAGTGTATTAAACTGCATCTGTTGCCTGGACCTCCTCAACCCTGAAGTACGCAGTAACCAAACAGAATAGCGGCAAAACTGCGTAGTATAAAACATTGGTTATACCGGAGAACACCTTCAAAGCTGTGAGGGAGTTCTGCAGGTACCTGGAGTCGAAGTACATGAACGAATCAAACATCTGCATTGAAGAACCAAATTTGATGGCGAACACAATCCTGGTGAACAAAAGCGCCAGGGAACCAAGGCCGAGAAAGACTACCCCGACAGCCAGAACCGTCTTGATGAAATGTCCCTTGTGGAAGAATGTCGCGCCCAACAGGAACACCGAATTCCATACCCAGTACTGAGCCAACAGCGACCAAAGCTCATTGTCTCTGAACGGGTTGAACAAACCAATCGGACTGCCGAAAATCAGAAGCTGAATCGGCTCGGTCACCACACTGGTCAAGAAGAACAGCAGAGTCAAAGCAATCGGATAGCCAATAGTAGACACCAAAGCCTTGGACAAAAACTTCTCCAGATTTGTTGCAGGAAGCATCAACCAATTATGCTGGGCGTCCTTGCTGAACATATCCTCACTGAAAAGCATGCTGGTGGTGATGAAACCGCCGAGAAGCAAAAAGCCGGGAAACATTTCCGAATATACTTCCATCGGAAAAGAAGAACCGGTATACCGGGCCACCAGACTCTGCATGGTCTCAAAAGCAAAGAGCAGCAACACTATCACCAAACCATACGTCGAGTAGTCCTTCTGACCGATCTTCCATTCCCGCTTGAGCAATGCGAGCAATCTATTCATCGTACACCTCCCATAGTTCCCTTTGAGGTCTGGATAACCACATTGAACAGGGTTTCCAAGTCCAAAGGCTGACCCTCAGAATCGTCGCCTCGCTCACTGAGCACCATCCAGCCGCCAAGCACTTTCTCCGTATACAGCGTGTTCTCCTTGCTGGGTTCGCTGGTGGTAAGGTTGAGGACATATTTGTCCGAAACACTGGCAACCGTGTCGTTGAAAATAACCGAACCGTCATGCAGGATGATGATCGGGTCGATCAGGTTTTCCATATCACGCACCTGGTGCGTTGAAATAATGAACGTCCTGTTCTCCGTCATCGCTGAAGCGACCGTCTGCCTGAACTGCCGTTTCGAAGGAATATCCAGCCCATTGGTAGGTTCATCAAGCATAAGCAGGGCGGTATTCGACGCAAGACCGAAGGACAGCAGGACCTTCTTCTTCTGTCCCAAGGACATCTGATCCAGTCGCTGGTTCAAATCAACATCGAAATCCTTGCAATACACACCAAACATCGTATGGTCGAAACGAGGATAGAAAGGACTGAGCATCGCCAGATACTCATTCGCTTTCATTTTCGGAAGCGGAAACTCTTCAGGCAGATAAAAAATCTCCTGCAACAGGGAGGGAGCCCTCTTTTGGGGGTTCTGTCCAAACACTTCAACCTTCCCGCCCTGTACGAACAGTTGGCCGCTGAGCAACTTGAGCAAGGTGGTCTTGCCCGCCCCGTTCTTTCCCAACAATCCGTAAATATTTCCCCTGTGAATCTCCAGATCCAAACCGGAGAACAACGGTTTGCTCTGGTATGAGAATGAGATATCGGTCATACGAACAACGACATCCCCTTCCATCCCATACCCTGATGATACTACTACTTCCTGGCTTGCCATGCATGCCTCCTAATCTGCTACTGTAATAGCTATCTAATACACCAATATTGTAATCATGTCCAGCCCTTTACCTTGAAAACCACACAATTTTTTCCCATTTTTTTCAGCATAGGAACTTTTTCGAAATTTCTAGACAATTGCCAAACTATCACTAGCAAATTTGATAAGAAGCTGGTAGTATCGTTTCTTGCGCATTGGCCTTCCAATGTGCAGACAAGAACATCCTTCACCTCTCTTGAGAGAGGGTGGGAAACACTTTATATGAAAGGGCTGGATGTAACATCCAGACAAAAAAACACCATGGTATAGAAGGAATAAGGGTAATGAACGAATCTACCAACCAATTCTATCTTGATCGTCAGAATCAAACCGAATCCAATGCACGCACGTATCCCCGAAAATTCCCCATCGCAATCAAAGAAGCCAAAGGCTCATACCTTATCGATGTAGAGGGCAATACTTACCTCGATTTCCTCTGTGGTGCAGGCACCCTTGCCCTTGGACACAACGACGATGAAGTAAACCAGGCGATGGTCAACCTTTTGACCAACAACTTTCCCCTTCACACCCTGGACCTCACCACCCCGATCAAAGATACTTTTGTTCAAACCCTTTTCAATCTTCTTCCTGAAGAGCTTAAAAACAACGGGAAAATCCAGTTCTGCAGTCCCAGCGGAACCGACGCAGTCGATGCGGCGATCAAGCTGTGCAAGACGGCAACCGGTCGCTCTTCAATCATCGCCTTCAGCGGCGGCTACCATGGAATGGGACATGGAGCCCTTGCCTTAACCGGAAATCTCAATGCAAAGAGCCAGGTCAACGGCCTGATGCCCGATGTACATTTCTTCCCCTACCCCTACTCCTATCGCTGCCCATTTGGTTTGGGTGGTGAAGCAGGAATCGACGCAGCCTGTGCAGTCTTTGAGCGCACGCTCAAGGACCCCGAGAGCGGTATTACCAAGCCTGCAGCCGTCATCCTGGAAACCATCCAGGGAGAAGGCGGCGTAGTACCCGCTCCCATTAAATTCCTGCAGACGGTTCGCCGTGTGACCAAGGAACTCGACATCCCCATGATCGTCGATGAAATCCAGTGCGGAATCGGCCGTTCGGGCAAGTTCTTCGCCTTCGAGTATGCCGATATCGTACCCGATATCATCCTTGCATCCAAGGCGATCGGGGGATCGCAGCCGATGAGCGTAGTCATCTATCACAAGGATCTGGATGCCTGGCAGCCGGGTGCCCATGCAGGAACCTTCCGCGGCAACCAGCTGGCCATGGCGGCCGGTACGGTAGTCATGAAGCGGGTGAGCAAACCCGAGTTTTTGGCCGAAGTGATTGAGAAAGGAAAAATGATCGAGGACCACATGACAAAGTTGATGCAGGAAGTCTCCATCATCGGGGACGTCCGCAGCAAAGGCTTGATGCTCGGCATCGAATTCGTCGATCCCCTCGGGCAGAAAGACCAGCTCGGCTCTCTCCCCCAAAGCGGCGTCATTGCAGCCAAGGTGCAGAAAGAGTGCTTCAACAACCACCTGATCATGGAAAAAGGGGGAAGGTACGGTTCGGTCATGCGCTGCCTGTGCGCTCTCAACGTTACCAAGGATGAGGTCAAGCTCATGCTCGATATCGCCGAGAAGGCAATCCGCAAGGTGGATGCAGATGTCAATTCCCACCGATAAGCTTCCGTATTTTTTCGGCAGTGACACCCGCTCGAAAGAGGCCTATCGCACCATCATCGACGATACGGTGCAAGCAATCACCGACTCGGTGACCGATGCCGGCGCTTATCAGGGCGCCAGCGTCGAGGATTTGCAAAACCTCATGCAGACCACCACGATTCTGCCGCAAACCGGCAGTGGTTGGGATGCTGTGCTTGACGAGGTGAAGAAAACCATTCTTCCCAACTCCCTCAGGACCTGGTCCACCAACTACATGGCCCACCTGCACAGTCCTGCACTGCTTGAGTCGATCGCCGGCGAACTGATCCTGTCCACCTTCAACCAGTCGATGGACAGCTGGGATCAAGGTCCCATCGCGACCGAAGTGGAGGTAGCGGTAGTAAACGAACTGTGCAAGCTGTATCAATTAGGAGAGGATGCCGACGGCGTCTTCACTTCGGGGGGCAGCCAATCGAATCTCAGCGCCTTGACGATGGCCCGTGATTGGTATTGCAACACCGTCCTTGGACACGACGTCAAGAAACTAGGCCTTCCCTCCTGCTATCAGAAGCTCAGGATCTACACTTCCGAAGTCTCCCACTTCTCCATGGAGAAGAGTGCACACCTGCTGGGCCTCGGCTACGATGCCGTTCGCAAGGTTCCGGTGGATGAGCTGTGCCGGATGGATGTGCAAAAACTAAAAACGATGCTTGAAGAGGATGTTTCTGAAGGCCTGTTGCCCTTCTGCATCGTGGCAACCATCGGAACGACCGATTATGGTTCGATCGATCCGGTAGAGAAGCTGAGAGTTGTATGTGATGCATACAACCTCCATCTGCATGCAGACGCAGCCTACGGCAGCGGGCTGCAGCTTTCCCAACACTATCAACAGCGTTTGGGCGATCTCGGCTTGTGTGATTCCATCACCGTCGACTTCCACAAGATGTTTCTGCTGCCCATCAGTTGTGGAGCACTGCTGATAAAGAATCGCTCCCGATTTGAGGTGTTCACCCTGCATGCCGACTACCTGAATCGTGAAGAGGACGAGGAGGCGGGCTATACCAACCTGGTCGGCAAAAGCCTGCAGACAACCCGCCGCTTCGATGCCTTGAAGGTATGGATGGCTTTCCAGTGCAGGGGAAAGGACGGTTTTGCCTCCATCATCGACACCTGCATCGAGAATGCAGCCTACCTTGCGCAAGCCATACTCTCCAACGACCGGTTCGAGCTGGCCATCAAGCCCGAGCTTTCCAGTGTGGTGTTCCGCCTGAAGGGAAGCTGCGAGAAGAACAAGCAGGTACGAAGACAGCTGTTGCATCATCACCAGGTGGTCATCGGCCAGACGGTGTATCAGGGCAGGACATACCTTAAGTTCACCCTGCTCAACCCCTTGGTGACCCATCAGCATCTGGATGAGCTGCTCGCTTTCCTCGAGAAACTGGGTAGCAGCATCCAATAAAGCATGCAACCGTGCTCGAAGGGTCGAGGAATGAGGTTCTTCGACTCTTTTTTTCGAGAATTACCAACGATACAGAACAAGATAGAGCGAAATAGAAGAGAGGATGCTTAGCAGTGTTCCTACAAGAAAGTACTCGCAGAATGCTTGGGAGTCGGCAAGCTGCCTGCTTCGTGCGAATGTTTTTGCTGCAATAATCCAACCAATGACACCATATTCTCCGACTACCATCAGGATGACAAGAATAAGCCTTTCCAAGTAACCGATCACCTTCCCAGCCCCCTCTGTGCCTTCCCCGGGCATCGGCCGAAATCGCCCGAACAGCTCGGTGAACATGACTGAGACGGGTTTAGCCGCACAAAGCAGAAGGACGCTGATTCGTAGAACGGAAACCCAGCTCGGAGGCAGGAAGAACGTTACGTGGTACAGAATCGAAACGACAACGAGCAGGAGGATGTGGCAGAGTTGGTCAAGCATGAAAAGTATTGCCGTTTTGTTTGTACCTTTCTGCAGCAGGAATTTCAAAGCATCGAGCAAGGCATGTGAGACGGCAAGCACCACAAAGGCAGAAGGATGAGATGCAAGCAGCAAGGGAAGGAAAGCAAGAGAATACAGCAGTGAATGCAGCACAACTGCCGAGAATTGATGCTGTCTTGCCTCGGCAAGCCTGTCTGTTTGCAGATAGTAATCACCTAAAACATGCATGCCGAGCATGGCCAGTAGTGCTGTACTCATGATTCAATACCTCCCAGGATTCGCTGCATGACCAGTTCCGTCTCCTTGCGTGTATCCAGAAATGCAAACCATCCCATGGCTTGTACTGTGTTGTTCACTTGCTGGGCGCTTAGGTTCATCTCTTTAGCCACCTGGGCTTGAGAGACTCTCTGATACCCGTGACTTGTCAGGTAGTGCCTGGCAAGTTCCAGTTGAGTATTTTTCCACTTCGAGGCAACCAGGTCCTGAAGCACCAGAACCTGGGTTACCAGCGTCTGGAGGTATTCGTGTCGATTCCCACCAAGGCTTATTGCCATGGTGCGCGTACCATAGTAGTCCTCTTTTTTCACCTGCTGTAGAGCATTTCGTGCATTCCAGAATGCCGGACCATCGGCAAGAATACTATGCTTCCTGTCGATAGCCGTTTCAATGGCACCATACCCGAGACCCATGCGTATTCCACTTTTACTGGAGAGTGCATATCTGATGCAATCGCAAATTTCCAGGATGGGAGCTGATGAAAAAAACAAGCCCTGAAAAGCATCCCCTGCATTAACCATAAGAAAGGCGGCCATATGCTGCTCATACCTGCCGTTGAGTTCCCTCAGGGTATCAAGCAACAGCTCCTGCAGAGCTTTCCGGTCAGGCGACTGCCTCGATTGTCGTAAATCTCCTACCAACGCGTAGTATTGCATATCGGTAGTATACCATAGGTTTTAGTATAAAATAAATATTTTTATGTTGTTTTATTCATTATCAATATATTTTAATTGATTTTTTATTTTTCTATACTATTTTGTTGATATTAGACGTATTTATGCACATATGCCCGGAGTTTTCGATAACTGGAAACAAAATCCTCATGTGCGACCTTCTTTGGATCAAAGTGAAGCACCTTGAAGGTAATCTGGATGCAAAAGCCGATAAGTACAGCACTGAGCAGCGTTCCCCAACCCAGGAAACCTCCCAGAAGAAAGCCTACGGCGGTGACGCCCACTTCCATGGCTCCCCGGCAGGTGCCGACCGAAAACTTGGTCTTGCGTGAGAGCAGCACCATCAGGCTGTCCCGGGGCCCTGCCCCGAAGCCGGAGGAAATATAAAAATAGGAGGCCAGGGAGATGACAAACAAGCCTGCTATCAGCTGCACAACGCCCAGAACAGGATTGGACAGCTCAGCAAACAGACCACTGGCAAGCAGGATGTTCATAAACAGGCCTATAACCACCATGTTGCATACCGTTCCCAGACCCAGCGGTTCACCGAACAGCATGACTGCGATACCAATGACCAAACCCACCAAAATGGTTACCGTTCCGATCTGGACTCCCATCACCTTGGCAATGCCGGCATGGAATACTTCCCACGGGGCATAGCCGATATGGGCCTGCATGGTGAGCACAATGCCCACGGCATACAGAAACAACCCGAAGAACAAGCGAAACAATCGAATCACTACAGCCTTCATACACTCCGCCTTGGCGCTACCATACCGAATACCAAGGAAAAAAGATAGCTCATATTACCAGAATCGCTTGAGGTTCTCGATTCTCACCACCCAGCCATCCTTTGGGAATCCCGGCGCATGGGCCGTCTCACCTTCCCAACCGCCGGCCATCAAAGCCAGGGCCAAGAGCAGGGCGCCATTGCCCGGCAGGTACAAAGGAAGGTCGGCTTTCGGCAGTTGGGCGTTGTGGCCGTTGGGCGTATAGGTGTTCTTGGGTGAGTCCATCAACAACAAATCCACTGCATCGGCGCTTCGGCCCAAACGGGCGGCGGTCATGGCCATGAGGGGGAAGTCCCAGCCCCAGAGCTCATTGAGCTTCCAATCCTTGAGCACCCGGTCCAGGGAGTTGTTCATCATGCGCCTGTCCACATCCCTGCCATCGAGCAGGCCGAGGCTGAAGAGAAGCGAAGGATGGTCGTAGGCAAAGGCGCCATAGGTATCCGGGCAATGCTGGTGAGCCAGGTAGACTTCTGCATCGTTGGGCAGAGGAGAGAGCTTTTCAAGTACTTGAAGCCAGTGTTCATCAACACTCCTGTCTGCCTCCTTGAGCAGGCTTACAGCCTCCTGCAACGCCCATCGCCAATAGGAGAGCTCGAAGGTGGGATTCAGCGTTTCTTCAGGCCTGTGGTTCTCCTGCACCGGGATGAGAGGGGGGCCGAGGACATAGAGGCCTTGCTTTTCATCGTATTGCAGGTAGTCGACCATGAAGGCGGCGGTAGCCTCAATGATCTCCGTCCACTCTTTGAGCAAGGCGGACCCGGGGTGGGTCTTTCTCAACAATGAAGCGTAGAAAATCGGATGAGGCTGCTGCCAACAGAGCAGCGTCCCGATGGACGATGGGCTGTCATTGCCGCTGGGATCGGTCATTTTCGGCCAACGGGCACCCCGATAGCCCTGCACTCTTGCCCGCTCATAGGCACCATCGAGGATGCCGGCATACCAATGCAGTGAACGCTCGAGAAGCTCAGCCTGATTGAAGAGTGCAAAGTGGGAAGCATGCAACAGGTGCATTTCCAGATGAAATTTCCCATACCAGCTGTTGCAGGTAAGCCCGGTCTCAGGCGGCGGTGTTTCGCCGCTGCACTGGATGGCCAGCAAGTACCTGCTCAGCAACATCCTTCGCTGCAACTCCTTGCTTCGCTCATCAGAAGAGAGTGAAAAATCGATGAACGCGCCCTCAGTCCAAAACCGAGCCCAATGGTTTGCCGATAGAGCCTTGGCCTGGGCGAAGGAGCTGACTGTGCAATTGCCTGCTTCCTGCTTGAACAGAAAGCTGGCTTGCAGGACAAGGTTGGAGCTAGTAATCTCAAAGGCATGCTGGCTGGTCTGCTGCACACAGCATTGCATGCACGTGCCGATGTGAACCTCATACCGGCTGCTGTCCATGCTGCGTTTGATGACGTACTGATTGTTCTCCCCTGTTGCCAGGATGCTTGTGTGATCGTCGTCTCTTGTGTAGTCCGAGCCGCTGATGGTATGGGAAGCGTAGGGAAAGTGAACCACTACCGAAAGCAGGCCGTTTGCAATCAAAAGAGATTCTACACTGATTGAAATCTGGTCCTGGTGGGGATGGCACACCGTCTGCACGCATACCCGTTCGCCTTGGTAGACAAAGGTGCTGGTGATCAGGCCGCTATAGAGATCGAGGTTTTGGTCGATGTGTGCAAGCGAGGAGATGAAAACCTCCTCTTCGGTGTCCTTTGCCTTCAAGCCGATGCGGGCAAGGTTGAATCGGTGGGGATTGATCCTGAGGTCGTTGAACAACTGCTCCTGGCCGGCGGGATCGGTCATGTAGCCGACCTTCCTGCCATTACAGTCATACTGCTTGAGCTTGAGCAGATCGTAGCGGGGCGTTTCCTTTCCCCTGTAGCTGTGCATGCCCCACGAGCTCATCGTGCACAAAGGGGTCTTGCCTATTCGATTATGCAGATAGGACTGCAGACCTGTGCAATCGACGGTATAGGTGAAATTTCCGTTCCCTACACTTAAGAATCCATCTGGATCGTACGAGTGAATGTGTGGATTGTGCTCCTGCACGAGAAATCTTCGTGCTAGCGGCATACCAGTGCCCCCTGTTTCTCTTCCAAGGCCACAAAGAACGGCCTTTCATTGGGTGTTTTATTGGGACTGTGGTAGGTCAGATACAAGACTCCTTCAAAGGAACGGAATATCATTCCATGGCCGCCGTCACACTGGATGAGAGGTTTTTCTTGCTGTACCCAGGGACCAAGCAGTGAGCCCGAAGTACTTCTGGCATAGCCCATGGCATAGCCGGCCTCTGAAACGGTTGACCAGAGCATCAGCAGCGTGCCGTCCTTGGTGCGGTGCAGAAACGGCCCGTCGGTGACCCTGGCATCGACGATGCCTGTTCCATCCCGGCGGCACAACAACTTGGGCCAGACAGCTTCAGAAGCCCTAAACAACAGAGCCGGCTCATCGATGGTCTGGCTCAAATCGGAAGAGAGGCGTTGGCCTACGATTTCTCCATCATTGGCTTGCACCCACTCGTGGCAGAACACCATCCAAGGCTGAGCTTGTTCATCCAAAAAGAAGGTGCCATCCAGACACTCCCAATCGGCAGGGGTGGCAGGTCTGTCGCCTAGGGGAACAAACGGCCCGAGAGGAGATGAGGAGACAAGAATCTGTGTTCCCCGACGCCGCACATCCGACTTGAAGGAGGCAAACAGATAGTACTTGTCCTGATAGAGGTGCACTTCCGGAGCCCAGAAATTGTTGGTTCCCCAAAACCCGGCCGGCGGGGTGAAAATTACAAAAGGTCCTTCCCAATGCACCAGATCCGTACTTCGATAGGTCTCAAAGCCTACACCCTTCGCTTTCCAGGGGTCCTTGTCGGTCGTTCCATACAGATAATAATAGTTCGACTTCCAGTCGGCGAGAATGAACGGGTCACGCATTTGAATCTCTTGTAGGTGCATTGCAAGTACTCCTTTTCCAAGCAAGTATACCTTACCTTGCTATACCTGCAAAGGGCGATTGCGTGCCCGTTCACAGAAGAAACCTACTTCTCGAATGCAATGGTGTGGGAAGCGTACACCGTATGTTTGCTACTCAAGTCATCTTTGGTGCCGCAGGCAAGAATCGTTCTGGGTTCACGATCTCCTGCATAAAAACTTTAGCGTCGTGGGAGTACCGCTCTCCTGCTGATTGTCTGGCTGGACAGGGCATCGAAGCCGATGACGATATGAGGTCCCTGCAGTTCCTGCACGACGGCATACTCCTCATTTCCAAAGACTCCGTCAATCTTGGGATCGACGGAAGTGCTTGGAAGGATTTGGGCCGCCAAGGGAAGGGCCAAGGCGGTGAACGGCTTGGTCAGCGAGGCAAGCAGGAAGAGTGTGTGCTCATTGATCGGCTGTCGGGTTTTACGGTCTGCAAACCCAAAACCCTGCTGATACAGCACTGACTGCCCGTCGGTGATCATAACGATCCCCGACAGGTCGGTCATGGGAATGATGGCTTTGAAAACCTCATTCCCTCCTAGATTACAAAGTACCCGATTCCTTCGTGGTCGTACTTCTTCTTCACCAACTGGAGGGCTTGTTCAATACCGGATAACGTCTCATCCTGACAATACATGATGAGAATGAAATTTTCTTCAGGCCAGACATCGTCTCCGAGCTTGGGAATGGTGTTGCCTTTCCCATGGGCGGTGGGGATGATGGTATAGTGCATGGGTACCTCATAGTGCTCGAGGGCTTCCAACACATCGTCAAGAATAGCTTGGGCTGCGATTATTTCCACCCTTCTCATCTCACACCTCCTCCAGGTAATTCTCAATTCGTTCGATATCCTTCTTCTGCTTATCCTTGTTGAAGAGGGCATAGAGGACCGGAGTGAAGTAGATGGTCATCAGCGTGCTGACCGTCATGCCTCCGATGAGGGTCTGACCGATCGGCTGGATCTGTTCAGCTCCCTGGCCACCGAAGAATGCAAGCGGAATCATACCGAAAATGGTGGTCAAACTGGTCATGAGTATCGGCTTGAGCCGGTTTCCACCAGCTTCAATACAAGCGCTTCGGACGGGAAGTCCTCGCTTTCGGAGCAGGTTGATGTATTGAATCAAGACAATACCATTGTTGACGACTATACCGGACAAAATGACGATACCAATGGCGCTGATGAGACTGAACGTCTCACCGGTGATCAGATAGATACCGACCGCGCCCACCATCATCAGCGGCATGGAAAGCAGAACGATGAAGGGATTCTTGAACGACTCGAAGAGACTTGCCATGACACCAAAGACCAGGATTATGGCGAGTACGAGAATCAGGCCGACTTGACTGAACATGGCCGTCATGTCGGCAAAGTCACCGCCGTACTCGATGAAAACCTCGTCAGACAGCACCAATTCTTTTTCCAAAAGGGCTTTGATATCCGATTCAGCCTGACTTACCGCATAATTGGGGGCAAGACCGCCGACCACATGAACCGTTCTCATCTCGTTCTCACGACTAATCGATACCGGACCTGTGGAGCGTTCAATGGTAGCCAGGTTATCCAGACTTATCTTCTCTCCGAGCGAATTACGGATGAAGATTCGATTGAGATCGAGCTCGCTGGAACGGTCTGCCTTATCAAGCATGACGACCACATCGGTGTCGCTGCCGTTCTTCTTGAGCTGGGTTGCAGTAATACCGTTCACGCTGTTGCTGATCTCTGTAGCGATGGCTTGCATGGTCAGGTTGTAGGCGTATGCCCGTTCACGGTCGATGGTGATTTTCAACTCGGGCAAGCCCTTGTTGAAGTCGGTTCTGATTTCGGTAATACCCTTGAGATTCTCATCAATCAGGTCGCGAATCTTTTCTGCAGTTTCCACGGCGAGATCAAGGTTGTCACTCTTGACCGCAACATCGACCGGATTCAGGTTGCCAAGACCCATGGACATCTGGCTGAACGAGAAACTGGCTGCTGGATAGAGATTGAAGTAACGCCTCAACTTATCCTGCACGATTTGCATGGTATCGGCACCTTCCTCATCGAGCAGGGATATCTGCAGTGATCCTGAGTTCGTTCCTCCGTTGCCGAACATTCCTCCGCCGCCGGCGGTGACCGTGATGTCCTTGTATCCCTTGATGTCTTGCTCGGCTTTAGCATAGAGATCCATCAAGATGCTCTCCGTTGTCGCAAGGGTTGTCCCCTCTGGAAGGGTGACGCTGAGGGTGACTGAAGTCTCGCTCATGGTTGGATAGAGAGACTGAGGCATCGCCTGAAACGCTTGGAACGTAAGGACCAAAATCATGACTACCAGGATGAGCGTAAGCCATTTGTAGTCAATCAACAAGGCGAGAGTGCGTTTATAAGCCCGGTCGAGCGCGTCAAAAGCAGCCTCGGCCTTATCATCAATGAACCTGAGCAGGCGAATCTTCAAAGGCTTTTGCTTGCGGGTATAAAGTCTCACATAGGAGCTGGTGAGAACGGGAACCAAGGTCACCGACACCACCAGCGAGGCCAAAAGGCTGATGATGATCGTAGCCGCCATCGGGGTGATGATCTCCCCGAGCATCTCCAGGTTGCTGCGAAGGAGCACCATCGGCACAAAGACACAGACGGTGGTAAGCACCGATGCGGTAATGGAGACGATCATCTCCTTGGTGCCTAGGATGGCGGCGGCATGCAGTTTTGCTCCGCGTTCACGATAGCGGAAAATGTTCTCCAGAATAACGATGGAACTATCCACCGTCATGCCTAGCCCCAAGATCAGGCCGGTGAGCGTCATCAGGTTCAACGAGTAGCCCATGAAGAACATGACCAGGACGGTGAGGAGCATGGAAACCGGTATCGAGATACCGATGATAAAGGTGGACCTGATGCTCCTGAGGAAGATGAAGAGGACCACCATAACCAAGACTACGCCGTAGAGCAGGCTTTCATAGACGGTGTTGATCGTCGACTCGACCATCTCGGTGGTGTCAACGATGACTTCAAGGCTCATTCCCTTGGGCAGTTCCTTGTTCAAGTCCTCAATGACTTCCTTCACGTGCTTTGCCACTTGCACGCTGTTGGCGTCGGACTCTTTATTGACCGACAGGTATACCCCGCTCTCTCCGTTGATGTACACCTTGCTGGTTGCATCGCGGTAGGAGAACGAGACAGTGGCAATGTCCTTGAGGCGAACGACATTGGAACCGATGACATTGCCTTTTGCATCATACTTGGGATAGGCGGCCACCATGGCATCCTCTATCTGTTCGATGGAGGAGAATTGTGCATCGGTGCGAAGCAAGTAGGAAAGGTCCCCTTCGATCAACGTCCCCGCCCCGATCTGGAAATTCTGTGGGTTGAGGGTGTAAGCAACCTGAGAGAGGGTGAGTCCGTAGGCTTCCAAACGGTTTTGGTCGATGGCGACTTGGACGTATGAGTCCTGTCCGCCATTGATGGCAGTTGAGGAGACGCCTGCCACTCGCTCGATACGATTTTGGACCACATCCTCCAGCACGGAGCGCAGCTCATTGGCATCATGACCGTTGGAACCCTTGAGCGCGATGTTCATAATCGGCACCATGTTGGTGTTCAGCTTGAAAATGGTGGGTTTGGAGGCATCCTCGGGAAAGACATCGGTATAGAGACTGAGGTTGTCGTTTATCGATTGGCTTGCCTTGTCCAAGTCGGTGCCATAGGCAAACTCCAACATAACCATCGAAATACCTTCCGATGAAGTTGAACTGATTCGCTTGATCCCTCCCACATTGGCGACGGCACTCTCGATGAGCTTGGTGACCCTGCTTTCCATGGTTTCGGGACTTGCCCCGCGATAGGAGGAGTAGACGACAACCATCGGAAGATCCATCTCAGGAAAGAGTTCGACCGACAGGTTGGGATAGATCACCAAGGCTAGCACCGTCAACAGGATGTAGATGATGATGATGGTGGTGGGACGGCGTACTACGGTATTGGTTAGACTCATGCTTGCATTCCTTACTGAAGGATACGCACCAGCGTACCCTCGGTCATCAGACTCTGCCCTTGTACAATCAAGTTTTCACCGATGGTGAGGCCTGCAGTGATTTGCACCTGGTCACCGACCTGCAATCCCACCTCAACCAGGTTCTTCTTTGCGAGGCCGTCGGAACCAACAGTGAATACATAGGCCTGGCTGCCTGAATACAGCAGGGCTGAACGAGGAATGGCTATAACCTGCTCCAGGCGTTCAGTATTGAGGACTACCGAGGGGAACATGCCGCTTTTCACTTTGCGATCGGGATCCTGCACCTTCAGCGTAATCTCCAAGGTCCTGGTGGCTGGGTTGAGAACAGGACTGAGTCTGATTACTTCCGCTTCAAAGACTTCGCCGGGGAAGGCTTTGAAGGTCATCTGTGCTTTTGTCCCGACCCCAACGGTTCCAATATGCCTTTCTGCGATATCCATCACCACTTCCAGGTCCTTGAGCAAACCGATGCGGGCAATGGGAGCCTGCATGGAAACTACAGAGCCTTGTACGAAGGGCAGCATCAAAACTGTCCCGGAAGCCGGGGCTTTGATCACACTCTCCTTGTATGTGACTCCTGCACGGGAGGGGTCGACGGTTGCGATGACTTGGTCCTTCTCTACCGTCTGTCCAAGCTTCACGGCAAGCGAGGTGAGCGTACCAGCCACTTCGCTGTAGACGTCGATGGAGGATGGGTCGACTACATTGCCGTTTCCGACAATGGTATTCTGCAGATCAACAGGTTCCAATTTCATCACCCGAACGCTCACCGCTACCGGACCTTCATCGGCCGCCACCGTGGGAACTGGCTGAAGCGACTTCATGTACTTGAAGGGATTGACGACCACCAAGACGGTGGCAAGGATAATGAGGACTATCAGGACGATAAGTCCTACAATATGTTTTTTAGAATACTTTTGCTTCATACTTACATCAACTCCTTGGTGCGATACTCGTGTTGGATATTCAAATCATAAATAAGGTCGATCAGGGATGAAATATATTGGAACTGGAGAGCAAGAACTTGTTGCCGGGCCCCGAGCAAGTTGTTCTGGGCTTCCTCCAGCGCCACTCTTGTGATATAGCCGCTCTCATACTGAATAAGGTTCATCATGTAAACTTTCTCGGTGAGCTCCAAACTCTGATTTGCAAGCTCTGCCTGGGATGCCAGCATGTTCAGGTTCTGTACCTGACCTACTACACTCACCTCCAGCTGCTTAACCGCCTGTTGACGCTGGAGG
>DJGJ01000007.1 GCA_002432715.1 Sphaerochaeta sp. UBA5849
CACAAGATTTATGATTGAGCCCAAAAAAGAAGAGAGGCCGAACCTCTCCTCATTCCATGCAAACTGCTAAACGCGATCCCGTTCCATGCGCTTGTGCACCTCATCAAGCGTTCCCCTAAACACTCCGGGCTTTTCCATCTTCAGACTGCAGAGCGCTGCCGCAAAGCGGGTGGACTCAGCTGCATCGTGGTCCTGCCTCCAGGCCAGGTATGCTGCAAAAGCGGTATCACCCCGTCCGGTACGACCACTGTTGTTGCTGTTGGTGAACGGGGCGGTATGGATGTTCCCCTGATGACAGACCATCACTTCGGTATTGTGGGTGAGCATCACCTCCTGTGCTCCCCAGCTGCACAACAGTCTGGCCGCCTTCTCGCGGTCGTCCAAGCCCGTGAGAATCTTTGCCTCGGCGGCATCGGTCTTGAAGTAGGTAATATAGGGAAGCAGCTCCTGCTTGCGCCCCCAGTCCCTGAAAACAAGATTCTTCTGTTCATCCAGACACCGAAGCACCCCTTGGGCGTCGAGGGCGACCTTCCCGCGTTTTGAAAGCGGCAAAACCAGAGAGTCTGGAATTTCTCCACCGAACAGGCCTGCAAGGTGGTAGATGGATGCCTCTGCCTGCACCTCCTCAAGCACGAAGGGATCCGCCTGGGAGAGGAGTATCACCTCACGTCTCTCCTTGTCTGCAGTGAAGTAGGTATTCTTGATCGAAGTACTCTGTTTGGAGGGCAATACGTCCCAGTCAACCAGAGGATGCTGAAGGTTTTTGAGAATATGCAGGTCATTGTCAGCCAGCTTGGTGATGACTTTAACACGCTTGCCGGCAGACCCTGCAGCAAACGAGGAGTAGACGACAGCCCCTCCTACGATATCCTGTCTCACGTTCTGATGATCGATCAGAACATCCTGGGAAATGTGTCCGAGCATCAAAATATCATACTTCACTTCTTATCCCTCCATCGGCAGCACATGCAAGCTGCGGTCCTTGAATGCCAACCCCACTTTATGACCTTGGGAAAAAATCGGGTGATACTGGGGGTCGGCTACTTCTATCTGAAGAACCGTGCGGTCGGGCAGTTCCACCTCATAGAGCATCTGAGAGCCGAAGTAGACAGAGTTCACCACCACCCCTTCCACCAGAGCCTCACTCGGATGCTCAGGGAGAATTGATTCAGGACGGGCTACAATGAGTACCTCTTCACCTGCCTTGATCTCCTTGTTCCAGCGAGGAGCAACGATTTTCTTACCCAAGAACCGCAATAGCAACTGCTGTGCATCAACCGTTTCTACGACTGCGCGCAAAAAGTTCGCCTTCCCGATGAACCCGGCAACAAAACGATTCACCGGATGACTGTAAATCTCGGCAGGAGAACCCACCTGTTGGATCAAACCCCTGTCCATGATTACAACCTTGTCGGAGAGCGTCATCGCCTCCTCCTGGTCGTGGGTGACATAGACGCTGGTAATTCCCACGCGCTGCTGCAGCTTGCGGATTTCCAGACGGGTGGAAACACGCAGCTTGGCATCGAGATTCGACAGCGGCTCATCAAAAAGCAATACCTTCGGCTCCATAACCAACGCCCTGGCAAGACTGACACGCTGCTGCTGCCCGCCGGAAAGCTGTCGAGGCTGACGATCACCCAGATTCTCGAGACCGATCAGGTTCATGATATCATCAACCTTGCGCTTGACTTCCTCATTGCTCTCCTTGCGAATCCTGAGGCCGTAGGCAATATTCTCAAACACTGTCATATGAGGAAACAGTGCATAGTTCTGGAACACCATCGCCGTCGGACGCTTGTTCGGGGGAATCTGATTCATACTCACCCCGTCGATATAGACATCACCGCAGGTAGGGGTGTGAAAGCCTGCAATCATTCTGAGGGTGGTGGTTTTCCCACACCCCGAGGGGCCGAGCAAGGTCACCAAATCGCCTTCCTTCACCTGCAGATTGATATGGTCGACAGCCATCACCTTGTCAGAATCGCTGCCGAAGGACTTCGTCAAATCTTTCAATTCCAAATATGCTTCTTTCATGGCTTCTCTTCCTATTCAATGATGGAGCTGGATTGCATGCCCCTGCCCATCCGGTCGGTTGCGAGCTTGATCAAGCCCAAGGCGAGCAAAACGATGGCGATCAGCAAAAGACTCATGGCGGCGGCCTGAGCATACTGACTATTGTCGACAAACCCGAGTACGGCGACAGTGATGAAGTTCCACTTACCCGATACGACAAAGATGATGGCACTGATGGCGGTCATCGAACGGACAAAGCAGTTGGCCAAGCCCGAGAAGAACGCCGGGGTGATCATCGGGAGGGTGATCTTTCTAAACGTGAGACCGCTGTCCGCACCCAAATCAATCGAGGCCTCCTCGATGGAGGGGTCTATCTGCTCAATGGCGGCAACACCGTTTCTGATACCCACGGGCAGGTTTCTGAACACCAAGAGAGCCATGATAATGAACCCCGTCCCGGTCAGGGTCACGGGCATCAACGGTGATGGCGTATTGAAGGCGAGAATATAACCGATACCTACGACGGTTCCGGGAACCGCAAAGGTCAGCATACTGGAGAACTCCATCGCATTACGCCCGAAAAATTGCTTTCTAGTGATCAAGTAGGCAATGAACATGCTCAAAATACCGGTAATCGGGGTAATGATTACAGAAATGTAGAGGGAGTCGAGGATGTAATTTTTCCCTACACGCCACATTTGAACGTAGTTGCGAAGGGTCAGCGTTGCATCAATACCCCAAAGCTTCTGGAACGAACCCCAGACGACCATGCTGTAGAAGAGAAGCACGATCAAGGCGAACATAATGCAAAAGGCATAGACAGGGTACTTGATGTACCACTCAAGATTCTTGATGGTTGCCGAGGTGGGCTTGCCGGTAACGGTGACATACGACTTCTTGGAAAGCAGGTACTTCTGCAGATAAAAGGCGATTACCGTAGGAATCAACAGCAGGATGGCAAGCGTTGATCCGCGGGCAAGGTCATACATGCCGGTAATCTGCAGATACGCCTGCACCGAAAGGACCGAGAAGTCCCCGCTGAGAATCATGGGATTGCCGAAATCGGCGAGTGACTGGATGAATACCAATAGCCATGCACTGACGATGCCCGGGGTGGCCAGCGGCAGGATGATGGTCTTGAAAATCTTGATCCTCGAAGCTCCGCAATCCATTGCGGCCTCTTCCAAAGCAGGGTCAATGGCCTGCAACACCCCCACCAGGGCCAGAAAGGCAGTCGGGGCATAAGCGATGACCTCAACAATGGTCAGGCCGGTCAGGCCGTAGATGTTTCCAATCGCCCCTGCAAAAATTCCCGATCTTCCAAAGAGCAGGATGCAGGCGAGAGCCACAACAAACGGCGGGCTTACCATCGGGAAGGTTGCAATCAAACGGAATGCACCCTTCGCTTTCATCGGAGTCCTGGTGATGGCATAGGCGAACACAAAGCCGACAAAGGTTCCGATGGTGGCTACAAGGACACCGAGAATCATCGAATTGAAAAGCGGCCTGATATAATACGACTGCCTAAGGACATCGCTGTAGTTCTTGAGGCTGAAATGCCCCTCATACGACAGGCTTGTCTTGAACACCTGATAAATCGGGAAGATTACAAAGAGAATCAAGAGATAGAAGATTACAAGGATGGAAATAAGCAAAAACGGTTCCTGTATCAGCTTCTTTATCTCATTGATGCGTTGAATATGGCTGCGGCCCTGATGTTTCATCACCCACCTCTTTACAGCAAGGTGCAACCCCGCTGAAAGCGTTGAGATTGCACCTTGATTTCCGACATGAACTGTTATTTGCCGATACGGTCTCTCCAAGCGGTGACGTACTCATCCTTGGCAAGTCCCATCTTCACGGCATCGTAGTCAATCAACTTGATGTCGGACAGCTTGACGGCTCCTTCTGCAACGGCTGCCTTGGGATTGACAGGCAGACGTGAATACTTCTTGAACAGGTTCTGGGCTTCTTCAGTGAAACACCAATCCATGAATATTTGAGCCTCTTCCACCTGCCTTGCCCCCTTGATCATGGAGACGGCACCTACTTCATACCCGGTACCTTCCTCGGGGAAACTCATTACCAAGGGGTAGCCCATGGCAACACCCTTTGCAACGATATCGTGGGAGAAAGAGATGCCGACTGCACATTCGCCCAAGCCGGCGCGTGCGATACAGGCAGTACCGCTCTTGGTGTACTGGTGAACGTTCTTGTCAAACTTCTCCCACCAATCGAGGGCTCCCTCCAAGCCTTTCATCTGAATGATGGTGGCCCAGGTGGTATAGGCAGTACCGCTGGTATACGGATAGGCCATTTCAATCTGTCCCTCGTAGACAGGGTTCAGCAGATCGTCCCAGCTCTTGGGGGGCTGGAGATTATGCTTTTTCAAGAACTCAGTGTTGGTCACAAAGCCGATGGCACCGGTATAGAAACCGTTCCAGCTGTAATCATCAGCATGCAACATCGGTGCAAGCTCGAAATCAGTATTGGGTTTGTAGGGAGTCAAAAGGCCCTTCGACTGGGCGTTGATGTGGTCGGTATTTGAACCGCCGAACCAAACACTTGCCTGCGGATTCGACTTCTCGGCTTCCATTCGGGCCAATACCTCGCCCGAACTCATGCGAACATACTCAACCTTGATCCCGCTGGTCTTCTGGAATACATCCAAATAATACTGGGCTTCTTCGGTATCCAGTGCGGTATACATCTGCAGTGTCTGGTACTTCTTGGGTGCACTCTCGGCCGTTGCCTGAGCGAACAAGGGCATGGCAAGCATCAGTATTGCCGCCAGTACGCATAACATTTTCTTCATCTTCAATCCTCCTTTATGTACAGCTCCCTTACCAGGAGCGGCAACGCCTCCTACCATCAAGAACGCATCCTCCTTCGTTCTTGAATCCTTTTATGAAAACGTTACCATACTTTGATGATTGCATCAAAGTCAGCATTTGTCAAACAATTCCCATTTTTCTTCTCCACCGCCACCAACAGCAATGTGTTTGAAAAAATTGCAGGGATGCCTCACTTTCAGCTATAAGAACGTTTTCATTTCACTTCAATCGTGAAGCAAGGAGACGGGAGCGAACCTTTTCTTGAATCGCTTGGTTGAACGGTTCGAAATCCTCATAGGTGTACTCACAGATGTAGCGGCCTTGATACGATTGGAGATGGGAAAACACCTCATCAAAGGGGACGCTTCCGAAGAACGGAGGAATATGGATATCCCCCCGCCCGAACTCCCGTCTGTGGGACATCGACAGACAGTCGTAGGCAAGGCGGTCGGTGATCCTCAGCTCCTCAAAGCGTCCGGTATTGTCATTGAGGTGCATGTGGCACAGATGGGGGGCCATCTGCTTCACCGCATCGAGGAAGTCGAAATGAAAGCGCCTCGATGCCAGATAGGCATGGCCGGTATCGAGATTGAGCTTCAGGTTGGGATGCTTGATTTGGTCCATCATCTGCACCACAGGCTCCACCAGTTCCACCTCGATGTTCTCCACCGCCAAGGTAATCCCAAGACTGCCGGCAAGATCGGCCGCCCGGCGATGGGCATCGAGAAACTGCCGCTCCGCCTTCTGGTTGTTGGTCTTGATCTCATAATGCAACACCAGAATATCGATATGCAGGGCATGGCACACCTGAAGGGAGGATTGCAGCACAGAGGCATGCAGCGCATGATCGTCGAGATTGCGCAAGTCCAAGCCACGCCCGATGTGGGCGGAATACAAAAGTGAATGGCGGGTGAGCACCGGCTCAACGGCATCGACCCAGGCTTTGCAAACATTCCCATCTATGATGAAGGGAAACATCTCAAGCGACATCTCAACGGCATCGAAGCCTTGGGCTTGAACCTTTGACAAGAAGGCATCCAGGGCCTCCAACGTTCGAACTTTAGGCATCTTCACCCCGACTAGCGGCCATTTCATCTGTACTCGTCCCCTTTGCTAGAGCAAGTCTAGCACCGCTGTCAAGCAAACACCAGCATTGTTTGCTTGACAGCTTGATGACAGATGGTAGTATGAGGCACAGGAGGATTGTACCGATGCAAATTGGCTTGAATAGAATCATAGCTCCTTCGCTGCCCCTTTATGACTTTTTTTCCCTCGCCCAGCGTTGTGGTTGTTCCATCATTGAATTGAGAAATGATTTGACAAATCAGCACCCGTTCGATACTAAAAATCCAGAAGAAGTACGCGACCAACTTGCCAAGTACCACCTCAAGGTGGCCGCCATCAACGCCTTCCAACGTTTCAATGAGTATACGGACGCCAAAAAGGAAGAGCTCAAAAGCCTGCTGGAATATGCAAAAAGTCTCCGAGCTGATGCAATAGTGCTCTGCCCTGTCAACGGCGTCGAGCGCGAGGCCGACCGAGCCTCTTGGCTTGAGCGTACCACCCAGTCCCTCTCCGAGTATGGACCCTTGTTCGAGGAGTACGGACTGTACGGCTATGTGGAACCGCTGGGCTTCAGAGCCAGCTCGCTCAGAACCAAAGCCGAAGCGATCAGGGCAATCGAGGCAAGCGGCTATGAGCGATGGTATCGCCTGGTGCATGACACCTTCCATCACCATCTTGCCAACGAAAAGCAGTATTTTGCCTCCATGACTAATCTTGTACACCTCTCTTCGGTTGCATCAGGCCCCAGACACACCGAGCCGACCGATGCCGACAGGATACTCTTCCAGGAGGATGACCTGCTCGCCACCGCCGAACAAGCCCAAGCCTTGGTCAACAGTGGATACAGGGGAATTTTCTCGTTTGAACCCTTCAGCCCTGCCGTACAGAATCTCGATATCGATACTTTGGAGACCGAAGTCAAGAAAAGTATCAACCAACTCTTCCGCTGAGAGCCTCCAAGCTTTGCAGTGCGCGGTCGAACAACCCCAGCTCGTAGTAGAGGTCAAGCACGGTATAGCGGTTGCGAATCATCTGGGCTCCGGTCACGGCCCGCTTCAAATCCTCGAGCGTTGCATTGATATGACTTGGATGTACGGGACAACCGACCTCGACAAGGGAAGCCCTGAGCTCCTTTGAGGGGGGTAGTTGGAGGGCGATCCGCTCCTTGAGAATGGGAAGCAGGGCCATGAGCTCTTTGCGCCTCGCATCCAAGGCCTCCCCTTCCAAGAACTTTGCCTTGGAGACGGCTATGGCTTCTTGGGCAACCGTCTCATTGGGGAAGAAGGAAAGAATAGCCTGTTTTCGTTCCTCCCAGCTTTGGCTGCTTTTGCCGTAGCATTCGGAAACATCCAGTTCGACCAGTTCTTCATACAGGTGGACGATGGCCATCGTCCCCACGGCAACCTTGAAGCCATGACTTACCAAAAAACCATCCTTGCTCAGGTGCTCCATCTCCCAAATATGGCTGATCAGATGCTCCGCCCCGCTTGCCGGACGTGAGTCGTGCATGATCTGCATGGCAAAACCGCTGGCTGAAAGCGCATCGAAAAGCAGGCCGATCCCTTCACGCTGCCTGTTTGCGATACCCCGGTGGTGGGCATACACCGAACGCAGAGGCTTTTGAACCATGTCCCAGACATCCGTCCGGATGGCCTGCACACCCAACAGGTCTGCCAGAATCCAATCCATTCCGGCTGTAAATTTTGCCATGCAATCGCCGTATCCGCTCGCTATCATCCCGGCGGGGGCCTCGCAGAGGACGTCGGTATCGGCAAGAACCACCAAAGGAGCGGCACAACTCAAGGTCTGCTTGAACCCCTTGATGGAGACGGCGGCACCGTAGGAAGTGTATCCATCCACCGAAGGGGCGGTGGCGACAACCATGTAGGGGCGGTCCAGCTCGGAGCTGGCACGCTTGGTGATATCGTTGAGCGTCCCCGAACCAAGAACCACGGCGATACTGTTGTCCATCTCCAGACTGAGACGAACCTGGGCGATGGAATGCTCATCGGCATAGGGCTGTGGAACGGCGGGAAAAATGAACTGACGGACCTCGATGCCGGCCTTCTCCAAAGAGCGGGCGGTGGCAAACCCTCCGACTCGAAGCGTGTTTCCATCGGCGATCAACAGAGCGTTCGTATGGCCGAATGCCTCCACAAAGGTTGAGCCGACCTTCTTCAGTGCTCCACGTTGCACCAATGAAATCTTCGTATCCATGCAAGCCTCCCCTGTGAGCATACCACAGACACTTGAGCGAGGGAAAGCAGTGCGATAGACTGCCCTCATGACACACACAACCTTCTCAATCCTCGGTGATTCCATATCCACCTTTGCAGGTTTCGTCCCTGCTGAAAACGAACTTTTCTATCCCAAGGAGGGGGTGGATGTGACCAAGGTCGAACACACCTGGTGGCACCAACTGGCCAAACGCTGCAACCTGGACTTGTTCATGAATGAATCGTACTCGGGAAGCAGGATCAGCAGGACCGGGCTCAGACCCCTAAGCTCCTCGTTTCTGGACGAGAAGCGACAGGCGCGACTGGGCGGGGATCTAATCATCATCTTCGGAGGGACCAATGACTGGGGACAGGCCGACCTGCCGGTCACCAAGCAGGTATTCATCCAAGCCTATGAGGAGCTGGTAACATCCATGCTCAGGCAACACAAGGCCGGCAAGCTCTACTTCTGCACCCCCTTGCAGCGGACCGACAGGGCTTTGGACCAGGTGAACATCCACAACTGGAGCCAGCTTGAGCTGGCAGATGCAATCCGCACCATTGTAGGGACTCACAAAGGAGCCCACCTCATTGACCTGGCAGCCTATCCGATCCGCGAAGGCGACGGGATGCTTGCAGACAACCTCCACCCCACCAAGCAGGGCATGGAGGTCCTTTCCCACCTGGTACAGAAGGGATTAGGGTTGTAGCAACGCAGGAAGCAGTAAAAATTGGCAATACTCAAGGCCGGCCTCCACGAGATCAAAGGAGGCCGAACTGATATTCCAATCGAGGAAGAGACCGCGGATGGCACGGTTGAAAAAGTCGGCATACTGTGCACTCGATTTCTCTCTCTTGAACAAGCCTTTCCGCTGGCCTTCCTCGATGATCGATCGGATGAAGGTGTACCAGAACCGGCTTTGGTCGGTAATGACCTTGTCCGAACCCTCCTTGAGGACTTGGTTGGCATACAGAACCTTCAGCGTCTCACAACCGATTACATCGCGGACATACGTCAGCTGCAACTCGGTGAACCTCAGCAGCCTGTCGGCATCTGAAGCCTGCTTGAGCACCTCCTCCTCAATACTGCGGTAGTAGGCGTCGATGGCCCAGAACTCCTCGACAATGATGTCGCTTTTGGTGCTGAAATAATTGTAAAAACTCCCTTTTGCCGTACCTGCAAAGTCGGTAATCTCCTTGATGGAGACCTGGTCGAAGCCCTTTTTCTTGAAGAGTGTCAACGCACTCTCAAAAATTAGCTGCTTGGTCGCCTCGGCCTTGCCATGCGGTTTGGGTTGCTTTGCCATGTACACTCCTCAGTCCAGAATCTTGCCGGGGTTCATAATGTACAGGGGATCGAAGGCTGCTTTCAAGGCCTTGAAAAGCCTGTACTCCTCCGGCGCTGTCACTTCCTTCAGATACCCTTTCCGCTTGAGGCCGATGCCGTGCTCGCCGCTGATCTTTCCTCCGAGCTCACCGGTGATGAAAGCATACAGTTCAGAGAGAAGCTTCGGTTCCAACACCTTCCAATCCGCAAGGCTCATCTCAGGATCCTTGACGATGGTCGCATGGAGGTTTCCATCACCTGCATGGCCGTAGCAAGGAATCCTGACCTGATACTTCTCTTTCAGCGCTTCAAGACGGGGAAGCACGAGGGGGATTGAGGCGATGGGAACCACCACATCCTCCAGGCTCTGAACCGGGCTGTAGACCTTGATCGCCTCGGCGATGTTGCGTCGGACCGACCAGATGCGCTCGCGCGTGGTGGCATCCTCGGCGATATACACCTCCATCGCACCCTGTTCACTGCACAAATCCCCTACCTGGATCAGCTCGCGCTCGACCGTCTGTTCATCCGTTCCGTCTATCTCGATCAACAGCATCGCCCCCACACCCTCAAGCGGCAGGCTCTCATTCAGGTACGAACAGGACATCTCGACAGAGCTTCGGTCCATGAACTCAATGCTCGTCGGGATGATTCCCTGCTTCATGATCAGGGGAACCACGGCGATCGCTTGTTGGGCGGTGGCAAACGGAACCAAGAGATCGGAGGCGACCTTGGGAACACCCAGCAGCTTGATCGTCGCCTTGGTGATGATTCCCAGTGTCCCTTCGCTGCCGATGTACAGCTGCTTCAGGTCATACCCGCTGACATCCTTGGTGACCTTGCCACCGAGCTCGACAATATCACCCTGCGGCGTGACCACCTCCATTCCCAGGATGTAGCGTCCGGTCACCCCGTACTTGACCGCCTTGCCGCCACCGGCATTCTCTGCGATGTTGCCTCCCAGAAAACAGGTTTCAAGACTCATCGGATAGCCGGCGAAAAAGAGTCCCCGGCTTTTGAGCTGCTCGTTCAACTCGTTGGTGACAATACCCGTCTCGGCGGTAACAGTCAGATTCGCCTCATCGATTTCCAGTACCTTGTTCATCTTCTCCACCGACAATACGATGCCCCCGAAAAGGGGGATGGCGCCACCGGAGAGGCCTGAACCGGCTCCACGGGGAGTTACAGGAATTCTATAGCGGGTGGCCAGCTTCATAATTGATGCAATCTGACCGGCAGAAACCGGGGTGAGCACCACCTCGGGAGTGTGGGCGTACTCCTCCTTGGAAGTCTCGTCATGACTATAGTTTTCGATGCGTTCCAGATCGGTCAGGAGGTTTGCCGCCCCTACAATGGCCTTAAGCTCATCCACTATTTCCTTGGTGACAATTCCGTATGCGTTGTTCATACCTTACTCCTTGCTTCCAGCCGTTTTTGGATTTCCGGCAGGATGGTGAACAAATCTCCGACCAAGGCAAAGTCCGCAAGATCGAGGATGGCTGCATGCTCATCCTGGTTTATCGCCACGATGCACTTTGCCGTCTTGATGCCTGCAAGGTGCTGGATGGCCCCCGAAATTCCCACGGCCACATACAGACGAGGTGATATGGTCTTGCCTGAGAGCCCGACCTGGTGGGGATAGGCCGCCCACCCTCGGTCCACCGCATCCCGGCTCGCCCCGACCTCTCCTCCAAACGCTTTTGCAAGGCTCTCGATCAAGGTGAAATTGTCACGCTTCTTCAGGCCTTTTCCTCCGCTGACGACAATCTCAGCCTCTTCGATGCTTGCACTCTGCCCTTCCAAGCTCCTCAGGCCAAGGACCTCGACGTGCTCGTTCTTCCAAGCAGGGGAGGCGGGAATACGGATGATCGTGCCGACCCGGCCGGCATCTCGTAGAGGTTTCTTGGTGGAGTGCGGCCTGATGGTCGCCATCTGGGGACGATGGTCGGGACTCTTGATGGTCGCCATGATATTGCCCCCGATCGCCGGGCGGGTCTGCAGCAGATTTCCCGTTCCTTCCTCGATTGCAAGCTCGGTGCAGTCGGCAGTCAAACCGGCATGGACCTGCACAGCCACATAGGGCATCAAGGTACGTCCGGTTGTGGTGGCAGCAGCAATCATCACCTGCGGCTTATGCTCCTCTAAAAGGGCAACCAGGATTCGGGCATAGCTTTCACAAGTAAAATCGGCAAGATGCTCGCTGTCCGCAACATACACCACATCGGCTCCATGCGCTATCAAGGAGTCTAAGGCCGACATCTCAATCCCATGGCCCAGAACCACTGCTGCCAATTTCACTGACAAGCTGTCGGCAAGAGCCCTGCCGCGACCAAGCAGCTCATAGGAGACATCCTTCAATCCATGCTCACCGTACTCACTGAGCGTCCATACCTCAGCCATGATGGGCACCTCCTTTGGGCAGCAGGTCCTTCTCATCCAAGAAGGCCATAAGCTGGTCGACTGCCGCAACAAGCGATGCATCATCCTCCACCTTGGCTACAATACAGTTCCTGCCGACCTTGGGAACATCTATCTTGACCACCTTCGTCGGAGAGCCCTTCAGTCCGATGAACCGGCTGTCAGCATCAAGCGCCTGGGCATCCCACACGACAATCGAGCTGGCCATCGCCCGCTTCTTGCCGCTGAGAGTGGGGAGGCGGACCGACGAAATTTCCTTCACGACGGTAAGCAGGGCCGGCAGGGTGGTTCTCACCTTCTGATACCCCTCTTCCATCAAGCGCTCGACAACCAAGAATGTATCGTCCACTGTCTCAATCTTTGACACATAGGTAATTGCAGGAAGCCCGAGCCACGATGCCAAAGCCGGACCGACTTGGGCGGTATCACCGTCGGTCGCCCGCTCTCCGGTAATGATGAGGTCGGGTATGCCGAGCTTCTTGACTGCCAGCGAAAGGATATAGGAGGTGGCCCAGGTATCAGAACCGCCGAAAGCCCGGTCGGTCAGATGCACTGCGTCATCACATCCCATGGCGATGGCCTCCTTGAGCACTTTGACGGCACTCTGCGGACCCATGGTGATGACGCTGACCCGTGCCTGACAGCGATCCTTCAGCTGCAGTGCCGTGCTTATGGCATACAGATCCAATGGGTTGAGAATGGAAGCAGAACTGGACCGAATCATGGTACCGGTTTGCTTGTCCATCTGAACATCACTGGTCTGGGGAACCTGTTTTATGGGAACAATAATATGCATGCATACCCCCTCTTTTGCTCCATCTTAAGCGGGGTTCTGCTTGCCGTCAACAAAAAAATGACCGCGGTCACTTTTTCTCCCACTGCTGCTGGAAAAAAGAGAACCGGAGAAAAAACTCCGGCTCATGCTTACACGATATACGATGGACGACCTCTAGGCGTGGAGAGGAACATATCCTCCGAAAACCTGCGGCAGGAACAGGCTGATCTCAGGAATGAATGACACCAAGAGAAGTGCGACAATCATACAGAGATAGAACGGGAGCGTTGCTTTGACAACCCGCTCCATGGGAATCTTTCCAACGGCTGAACCGATGAAAAGGACTGCTCCGACAGGAGGCGTCAAAAGGCCGATACCGCAGTTGAGCACCACCATGATGCCGAACTGGATGGGATCGAGGCCGCAGACTCCGGTTGCGATGGGGAACAGGATCGGGGTTGCAATCAGGATGATCGGAGCCATGTCCATGATGGCACCCAGCACCAATAAAATCACATTCAACAGCAGAATCAACAGAATCCTGTTGCTGGTAAGGTTTGTAATGGCTTGGGCGGCAAGCGTAGGAACATGCAGCGTAGTCAGACAATAGCCGAAGACAGAGGATGTTGCGATAAGGATAAGGACTATTGCAAGGGTACCTACACAATCATCCAAAACCTTCCAAACACCCTTCCATGTCAAACCTTTGTAAATGAAGACAGAGACAATCAAGGAGTAGATTACCGCGATGGCAGCCGATTCAGTAGCAGTGAATACACCTGCGACAACGCCGACGACGACGATTACAACCGCAGCGAGCGCCCAGATGGATTTACTCAGCTGAATAAAGAAATTTTTAAGACTGAACGCATCCCCCTTTGGATAGCCCCGTTTCACCGAGATGATGTAGGAACCGATCATCAAGGTGATGGCAAGCAAGGCACCGGGAAGATATCCGGCAAGGAACAGACTGCCCACCGAAATTCCGCCGGCGGTAGTGGCATAGATGACCATGTTGTGACTCGGAGGTACCAGCAGTCCTTCGCAGGAGCTGGTAATGGTAACCGCAGTGGAGAAGTCTGCATCGTAGCCTTCGTCGACCATCATGGGAATGAGGATAGAACCAAGGGATGCAGTATCGGCGGCGGCCGAACCGGAAATACCTCCAAAGAAGTAGGAAGCTACAATGTTTACCTGGGCCAAGCCTCCCCTCATCCATCCTACACAGGCGTTTGCCAAGGCGATGAGTTTTTGCGAAATACCACCGGAGCCCATCAATACACCCATGGTGATGAAGAAAGGAACCGCCATAAGGGAAAATGAGCTGATGCCCTTTACCATGAGGCGACAGATGTCATTGAGGCTGTTGCCTTGAAAGAGCATGCAGAATACCGAGGAAAGTCCTACTGCATACGCGATAGGGAACCGCAGCAAAATCATGATGAAGAAGCTTCCCAGAAGAATCAGAATTGCAATGCTGTTTGCGTCCATCAGGCCTTCTCCTCTTCCTTCACAAAGAAGGACTTCAAATGGTTGTAAAGAGACTCCAATTCAAAAATGATCATGGCAAGCCCGGCAAGAGGTACAGGGAAATACATCCAGAATCGGCTGAGCCAGGGAATGGAAACATAAAACCCCCTGCCTCCGAGTGTCGTTGCATACCGCCAGCCGACGAAGAGCATGATCAGGCCGAGACTGAGAACAGCGATATCGGAAAGGATGTCCAGAAACTTGATGACACGCTTGGGAAGGTATTTGTCAAAGGCGGTCATCCTGATATGCGACCCCCTCCTGATGGCAAGGGCGGCTGAAAGTACAGCCATATAGGACATGCAGGTCAAAACCACCTCTTCCGTCCAAGCAGGATCCTTGAGGAACGGAACATATTGATTGAACATACGACCGGCTACCGCATAACTGGTGATAAGAATATCGGCTATCAGTAGCAATTTACAGATAATTAGTACAATCTTATCTGTCAAATCGTATGCATGTTTAACTTTATCCATGGTTGCAAAGAACTTTGGCATGGTGTATCTCCTGAGACTTGAAAAGGTGGGATTGACTGTGCAATCCCACCAATACCTGACAAAAAACCTTTACTTCAATGCCTTGATCTTCTGATACAGAGCGGCCTGGCTCTTTGTATTCTCTTCGATTACAGCCTTACTGGCATTGGCCCACTCGCTCTTGTCGGCAACTTCAACAATATTGACACCTTCCGCCCTGAGAGCTGCAAGCACTTCATTCTCTGCGTTCTCGCTGATCTCGGCATTGTATGCCTGAGCAAGCTTGCCGGCTTCCATGATGGCGCTTCTCTGCTTCTCGGACAGCTTGTTCCAAGCGGTGTCGGTAATGACAACCTGGATGGCACCAAGGGTATGACCGTCAAGAATCATGTTTGGGGCGACTTCGTGGAAAGCATTGGCCTTGTAGTTTGCAATCGGCTGCTCGGCGCCGTCGACAACACCGGTCTGGAGGGCGGAATACAGCTCACCGAAGGAGACAACGGTCGGGGAAGCACCAAGGCCTCTGACCATGCCGTTCATAACCGGGTCATTGGATACACGGAGCTTCATACCCTTGAGGTCGCTCATCTTGGCGACCTTCTTTACAGTAAAGAAATGTCTGAAGCCTTCCTCACCATAGAAGATACCGCGAATCGGAAGACCGATGGTCTGGGGTTCGTTCAGGAACTCGGCAGCGAGGTCGGAGTTGGCGAAAGCCCAGAAATGAGCTCTGTTCTCGAAGGTGAACGGAATGGACAGAAGCTTGGACTTCTCAGCACCATAACTGGTCAGCGCGAATGCGGAGATTCTGGACATGTCGATCGACGTACCACCACCGAGGATGGAATCGAGAACGTCGTTCTCGGAACCAAGAACACCGGAAGCCTGGATGTCGATGGTGACCGTACCACCGCTGAGCTTCTCGACCTGCTCTTTGAAATACACACCGGTCTTGCCGACGATGCTGTCAAGCGGGTTTACCTCGGCATAGACAAGCTTTACATTTTTTTCAACTGCGGGACCCGCAGCAGTTTCTTGCGAACCAGCAGCAAATGCCATGGAAGAACAGAGCAAGAGTGCCAAAAGAACAAACATTACACGTTTCATAGGAGCCTCCTCAAAGAAATTCGACCTGATTACCACAGGTACACGAAAAAATCTATACGAGGAAAATCGTGCACGCAAGGTGCAGTGAAAGAAAGTGCAATCTATCCAAAAAATTGAAAAATTTAGAGGCAATTTCAAAATGG
>DJGJ01000023.1 GCA_002432715.1 Sphaerochaeta sp. UBA5849
ACTAAACTACGCGAAAAGAGCCATACGATATAAGGACAAGAGAATGAAGAAGAAAGTTTATGTGGCGATGAGTGCTGATATAATACATGTGGGGCATGTGAATATCTTGCGTAAAGCTCAAGAATTGGGTGATGTATATGTAGGGGTGCTTACAGACGAGGCTATTGCAGAGTATAAACGTTTCCCCTTGATGCCACTTGAACAACGAATGAGCATAATCGGGGCACTTCAGGGAGTCCATCAGGTAGTAGTACAGAAAAGTTTGGATTATGAAGAAAATTTACGCGCAATTCAACCTGATTTTGTTGTACACGGGGACGATTGGCGAACTGGAATCCAAAGTGTCATGAGAGAGAAGGTTATTTCGATCTTGCATGAGTGGAAAGGTGAGCTTATTGAGTATCCCTATACAGAGGGTGTGAGTATCGAAACACTCCGCAAAGAATTGGATGGGCAGGGAATTTTACCAGAAAGAAGACGAAACAGGTTGGTCTCTTTGTTGAAAATCAAGAAAATTGTTCGTGTTCTTGAAGCTCACAATGGTCTCTCTGGTTTGATTGTAGAGAATACCAAGGTCATAAAGGGAGATAAAATAGAAGGTTTCGATGCTATGTGGGTCTCATCATTGTGTGATTCTACTGCGAAAGGAAAGCCAGATATTGAATTGGTGGATATGTCTTCGCGCTTGGATACTATCAATCAGATAATGGAAGTCACTACAAAACCTATTATCCTTGATGGTGATACGGGTGGATTGTTGGAGCATTTTGTTTTCAATGTCAAAACATTGGAGCGGATTGGAGTCTCTGCAATAATTATTGAAGACAAGATTGGGTTAAAGAAAAACTCACTGTTTGGAACGGATGTTGTTCAGCAACAGGATAGTATAGAGAATTTTTGTCATAAAATAACTGCAGGGAAACAAGCCCAAGCAACCAAGGATTTCATGATAATTGCTCGCATTGAAAGCTTGATTCTTGATCAGGGAATGGAAGATGCCCTCTGTCGAGCACGTGCATATGTCCACGCCGGTGCAGATGCAGTGATGATTCATAGCAGGAGAAAAGAACCTGATGAAATTTTTGAGTTCTGTGATCGATTCAGCGGAGAATTCCCCCACGTTCCGATTGTAGTAGTCCCATCATCGTTCAATGAAGTGTACGAGCAGGAGCTTATCAATCACAATGTAAGAATTGTTATCTATGCAAATCATCTGATTCGAAGCGCCTTTCCCGCCATGCAGAGGACGGCCCAGTCGATCCTTGAACACGGAAGATGTAAGGAAGCAAGCGAGTATTGTATGTCTATCAAAGAAATCATCACCTTGATACCAGGTGCAAATTAAGGAATAGTTATGATCAACCCATCATCTTTCTTAACATATTTAGAGGAAATTCACATCGATTTTTTTGCTGGTGTTCCTGACTCGCAGCTCAAGAATGTGTGTGAAGAACTATATCATCGGTATGGTTGCAATACAAAGAAACATATAGTCGCTGTCAACGAGGGGAACGCTGTCGGGATGGCTGCCGGATATCATCTGGCAACCGGTAACATACCACTTGTGTATTTGCAGAATAGTGGTTTGGGCAATGCGGTTAATCCTCAGACTTCACTTATCGACCCTGAAGTATATGGAATTCCAATTGTCTATCTTGTTGGATGGCGGGGTGAGCCCGGTGTGCATGATGAGCCGCAGCATATTAAGCAAGGAGCAATAACTACCGATCTTTTGAATACTCTTGGGGTAGCGTATGAGATTATTGGTAAAGATTCGACGCTTGAGCAGATTCAACAAGTATTTGAGAAACGATTTCTTCCACTGCTTGCGCAGGGAAAGAGTGTAGCTTTCATAGTGCGAAAAGGGGCATTCTCTTCGAGTAATGTTTCGATTCAAGGGAATGAAAATACACTTGGAAGAGAAGAAGTAATTAGGTATTTAGCTTCAAACATGTCTGTAAATGACTATGTTGTTTCAACAACAGGCAAGATTTCGCGAGAGTTGTTCGAGTACTGTAAAAACGACAAACCCGAACAGTCTTCACACAATTTCCTTACTGTCGGGTCTATGGGACATGCCAGTGCTATAGCCTCTACAATTGCACTGTACCACCCGGATAAGACTGTGTGGTGTCTGGATGGTGATGGAGCCGTTCTTATGCATATGGGCAGCCTCTGTACCATTGGTACACTTCATCCGCAGAATCTAATTCATATAGTTCTGAATAATGAAGCACATGAATCAGTAGGAGCCATGCCGACTGTTGCTGGAAAGGTGAATCTTGTCGCTACTGCAATTGATTGTGGATATGCTTCTGCTCGTAAAATCAAGAACTTTGAAGAGTTGGTTTCCATGCAGATAGACTTAATGCCAAAACCATGCTTAATTGAAGTCATGGTCTCTACAGGATCTAGAGAGGACCTCATCAGACCTGATACCACACCTCAGCAAAATAAAATGGCCTTTATGGAAGCGTTGCAGGTATGAGAGAGCTCCATGAATCTCAAGTAATAGTACATGGAGCTGAAAATATGTCCGTACTAAACGATATTCTTGGGGAGTGCGGAGCAAGAAATGTGCTCTTGGTGTGTGGGAAATCTTTCTTTTCATTGAAGATTGCACAAGTTATCAAGGACTCTATGGTTTCTCTCACCATTTTTCAAGATTTCAGTCCAAATCCCCAATATGAGGATATTGTTCTAGGCGTAAAATCATATAGGGAGCATGGCTGTGATACGATTCTTGCAATAGGTGGGGGTAGTGCTATTGATGTTGCTAAATGCATCAAGGCATTTGTTCCTATGCGTGATGACTCTCCCTATTATAAGCAACCGATTGTTGTGAGCAGAATCCCTTTAGTTGCTTTACCAACGACGGCTGGTACAGGAAGTGAATCTACGCAGTTTGCCGTAATTTACATAGATGGCGAAAAAGCTTCTTTGAGCCATCCATGCATCCTTCCAGATTATGCAATACTTGAGCCTTCTGTTTTGCAGACACTTCCGCTGTATCAGAAAAAATGCAGTATGCTTGATGCATTATGCCAAGCTTTGGAGTCATGGTGGTCAGTTAATGCAGACTCAAGAAGTATCAATTTTGCAAAACAAGCGGTTAAGCAATGGCTTGAAGCGCAGAATGGATATTTGGAAAATTCTATAGAAGAGAATAAGGGGATGCTTTTGGCCTCCAATCTGGCTGGCAGAGCCATAAATATTACTAAAACTACTGCTCCTCATGCCATGAGCTATAAGATGACAACTCTATTCAAAATTCCACATGGTCATGCAGTCGCTCTCGCCTTTCCCCATGTGTGGAGGTTTATGCTGGAGCATCCACAGGCGTGCATCGATGAGAGGGGAGCTGAATATGTTCTTGATACTTTCATTCAAATGGCATCTGCTCTTGGGCAGCAGACTGTAGAGCAAGCAATCATGTGGTTTTCATCTTTACTCGAAAAGCTAGAGATTCTGCCTCCAAACCAAGTGAATCCAGAGGAATTTGATATGCTGATTCACTCAGTGAATCTCGAACGACTGAAAAATTCGCCTATGCAACTCGATTTACAGGCCTTGACTGATATCTATGCAGAAATCTTTCAGAAAAGAGTATGAGGGTTTGCTGAAGAATTCCGTAGTGGGCTTCTGTTCTACCGCTTGCTAATAAGTACCTGCTCAAGGATGACTCTAATCGGAAAATATTGTGGAGAATCTGTAATCAGGTTCCCATTTTTCATCTCTACCCCTTGCTGCTCTTTCGGGGAATCAACTTCGACTGCAGAACATGCTGGGTTTTGGAGTAATTGCCGGTATGGATCACCTGTTTGAGCAGGCTTACTCCCAGCATGCCCATCTCCTGTAGAGGAAGCTCAAAGGTGGTGATCGGAGTATTCCAGAACTCGGAGAAGTCGCGGTTGTCAAAGCCAACCACCCGTACCTGGTTTGGTATGTGAATGTTCATTTTCTGTAGTGCTGAAATTGCACCGGCTGCAATATAGTCATTGGCACAGAAAATACCATCTGTTTGGGGATAGTCCTTCATCAGTTGCTCGGCTGCATCAAACCCATGGCCGAAGTCGTAGTTGCCATAGTAGCAATGTGTCGGCATCTGCAGATTCAATTCCTTTACCCTCTGGCTGAACCCCTTCAGACGATCCTGCACAGAGAGGCGGTCCTCAGGACCACAAATCATCGCAGGGTGGCGCATACCACAGCCATACAGATGCTCCGCCGCCTGATAACCCCCCGTCGTGTTATCTACTACGACGCTGGTCATCTCCTGGGCTGCCATATTGATGGAAACAATGGGAATATCAGGGTTCTGGGTATCGAGATTGAACTCCTTCCAGATGGGAATATGGTGGCAGAACAGAATGCCCTCCACCTTATGACTCTTCAAAAAGTTGTATGCCTTCTTCAAGTCATTGCCGAACTCAACACCGCTGACGAAGAACAAGGAGTACTGACCGCCCGATAATCCATGCTCGATACCCCGCACTATCTGGTTGACGAATGTCTCGGTAATATCGGCTGCCAAGCATCCGATGATCCCCGAGTTTCCCCGCTTCATACGCGATGCATTCCAGGAAGGAACGTAGCCAAGCTGCTCTATCGCCTCAAGCACCTTCCTGCGGGTGGCTTCCCCGACAGGGCGCTTCCCATTGAGGGTATGCGTAACCGTAGCAGGAGAGACGCCGGCAGCCTTCGCCACATCTACAATCGTTACTACCTCACGCATACATCCTCCTTTAGGCAAGTGTAAAGCCTCTTGTAGTCTTTGTCACCCGCTTATTGCAACTACCATATGTTCGCCTTCCTTGAAAGTGTCAGGGTCGAACGAAAACTGTGAGACTGTATATCCTTCAGGCACCTTGATGGTAAAGATTCGCTTCTTGTCGATTGCCCCAACTTTCTTGGTAATCACCAGGGAGTGGTCAGTTACTTGGAACTCCCACCTGTTGTACCGCTTAATGGCAAGCTCAGTACTCCCATCGTCCTCAAAGTACGTGGACTGTACCTCTTTACCTGCTGTCTTGCAGGGATGGACCAAGAGCTCCACCTTCTCAAACACACCGCTTTGGAGGTGTGTCAGACCGGGGGCGGTCGGAATCACCGACCCCTCCTTGGCAAACCAGAGACTCTTGCCTCCAGGAGGATAGGGGAGTTCGAGGTTTGTTCCTCCCTCAAACGCTGTTCCATCCTTGCTGTACCACCACAAGCCCTGAGGGAGGTAGACATCAGCTTTGTCTTTCCCCTTTTCAGTAACCAAGACCTTCAGGATATGTGGTCCGAACAGACTGTTGACCTCATCACCCTTGATGGTTTTGTCGTCTGGGAACTCCAGACAGAGCGGGCGTTCGATTGGAGAGCCTTCGGTTGCCGCCTCAAAAGCACAGGTATAGATATAGGGCATGAAGCGATAGTGCTCAAGAATGAGGGAGCGGATGTGGGGCAAAGCGCTCTCATAGGACCAAGGCTCGGTAGGATTGCCGTCCTCGCGCCAGGAGTGGATTACGAACCGGCCCTGAAAGACCGCCGATTGAGCCGAGCGTACCAACAACTCTTCCTCCGGAAACGCTCCAAAGAAGCCTCCCAAGTCATGGCCGAAATAGGGAAGGCCGGAAAGGCTGAACCCCTGACCCATATACTGGTTGTACTTTAGTGTTTTCCAGTCGCTGACATTGTCCCCCGACCACGTCCTGGCAAAACGTTGAAGCCCTGCATAGCCGCTTCGGCTGTAGATCCAAGGACGCTTCTGAGGCTGCTCCTGCTTGAACGCCTCGTAGGAGGCCTCAGCCATCCTGATGGGATACAGCGTCTTTGTCTTATAGGCCTCAAGCTCAACATCCTCAAGCTCCAGCTCATTGTTGTCATTCCAGATGCCTGTACACCCATTGTCGAGATACTGAGCCTTCAACTGGCTCTTCCACCACTCTTTTGCCTCAGGATTGCTGAAATCGATGAAGGAAGCCTCGCCGCCCCAGAAAAACTCCTGATAGGGCTGGCCACTCTGGTCCTTGATGAAGTACCCCTTTTCTTTCAGCTGTGCATACCACGGATGGCTGGTCAGGATTCCCGGCTTTATGTTCATGCACAAATTATACCCACGTTCGGAAAGCGAGGTGAGAAACGCCTTGTGGTCGGGAAATTTCTGCTTGTTCCAAAGAAACGCATATCGCTTGCCCTCGGCACTTTTCAGATAACCCGAGGAGACATACATGCCTTCACAAGGAATCCGGTGTTTTTCGACGGTGGCAAAGTAGTTCAGGATTCTTTGTTCTGCATCATCAGGCTCGGCATAGTTCATGGAAGAACCGAAGAACCCGAAGCTGAACAACGGCGGGAAGGCGGGAAAGCCGGTTACCTTGAAGTAGTTCTTCAGCACTTGTTGGTACGAGCCACCCATGAAAGTGAAGTAACTGTATGGACCGCCATCCACCTCAACGGAGAAGAAGAACGGACTCTCCCTGCCCAGGTCGAAAAGCTTGATCAGGCTCTGGTCGAAGAGCAGGCCGCACAGGGCTCCTGTCTGGGTATTGCGCTTGATCATAAAAGGAATCGACTTATAGAGAGGATCGGAATTGGAAGCATCATAACCGAGCGAATCACGGTTGTACATGGAGAACCGTCTTCCTCTTCTGTTGGGCAGCCCGCTCTTATCCCCGAGGCCGTAGAACTCATCCGCCTCTGAGAGGGGAAAGTTGAACCTGCTGAAGGAGTCCTGTGAACCTTCCTTGGTAAAACAGCGCACCTGGTAAGATGGCAGCACCGTGTCTGCGGTTCCCACCCGCCCACCGTGCTGCAGGATCCCTGCGTACCAGATGCTGATGAGCGCATAGCGCTTCTCAAGGACCACCCGGCTCATGCCGCAGGTGAGAATGAAGGCCTCGCTCTCTTCCTTGATGCTGATCTGTTCATCCAACTCTACAGACTCATACGGGCTGGTGATGTATTGACTGGCCTTGGTGAATGTCTCATGGATGGATACATGGTCGAATTGATAGTTGACCTTCACTATCTCAGAGGTGAAGAACCGTATATGGATTTCACCACCGACTCCCTTGGCGATAACCAAGGAAGGGGAATGAAAAAGACATGCAGACAGAGAGTGAATGATATGTTTCATGCGTTCAACCTTTTACCGATCCTGCAGCAATACCGGAGAAGAAGAACCTTTGGAATGCCAGGAATACGATGATGACGGGAATTATGGCGATGGTGGTCATGGCAAGCAGGTCAGACCAGTTGATCTGCAGTTGCCCGACGAAATTCGCCAGCGCCTGCTGGATGGTCTGCTTGCGGTTGTCGGTGATGACGATCAAAGGCCACAAGTAGTCGTTCCAACGCCACATGAAGCTGAAAATGGCAATGGTGGCAACAATGGGCTTGCTCATGGGGAGAATCAAGCGGAAGAAAATAGTGTGCTCCCGCGCCCCATCGATGCGGGCCGCTTCGATCAGCGAGTTCGGTAGCGTCACCAAATACTGACGGGCAAGGAACACTCCCGTAGGAGTGGCAGCCGGTGGAATGATGATTCCCCACAGTGAGTTCAGCATGCCAAGACTCTTCAACTGGAGGAAAATCGGAATCATGATGACCTGCAGGGGAATCATGAGGGTGGCGATCATCACGGTGAAGATGATGTCCCTCCCCTTGAAAATGTACTTTGCCAAGGCGTAGCCGGCCATCAGGTTGATCAACACCGTAATGGCTGTGGAAACCACGGCCACGAATACCGTGTTGGAAAAGTAGACCGGGAAGTTGCCTGCCGCAAGGCTGGAAACATAGTTCTCCAGCGTCCAATCCTGGGGAATGAAGGTAAGAGGGACCCTGAACAGTTCACTTTGGGGCTTGAAGGAGGAGAGAACCACCCACAGTACGGGAAGCAGTGTTGCCAGGGAGAGCAGGATAAGAACGGCATAGTGCACTATTTTATACATGCGTTGCTTATTCATGGTCGGCCTCCCTTCCGCTGAGTTTGAACTGCAGGACGGTGAAGAGGGAGATGATGAGCATCAACACGATCGACATGGCGCTTGCATAGCCCATGCGGTCCTCCAGGAATGCCACTTGATACACCTGCTGGACAATGAACTTGGTGGCATAGCCAGGCCCTCCCTTCGTCATCACTGAAATCAATTCATACGCCTTGAAGGAGGCAATGGTTGCCAGCACCAATACAACCAACAAGGTGCTTCGCAACAGGGGCAGGGTGATGGAAGTAAAGGTCTTCGGAGCAGATGCCCCATCGATTTTTGCAGCTTCGTAGAGTTCGATGGGAATGGCCTGCAACCCCGCAATGAGCACCACCATGTAGTAACCGGCTTGCGCCCAGATGGAGACTGCGATGATGGAGACCATCGCCAGCTTGCCGTCGGTCAGCCAGCGGATTCCATCGCCTCCCATACTGCGCAGCAGGTAGTTGATGATTCCCATCTCATCACCGAGAATGAAGCGCCAGGCGATACCGACGGTGATCATACTCAAGAGGGATGGTATATAAAAGAGGGATCGAAAGATTTTCTCACCCTTGAGGACGTTCTTATACAGCAGCAGGGCCAATGCCAGGGCATAGACCATGATCAGGGCAACGGTGAAGAAGGAGTAGACAATCGTATTGTTGAACGTCTTCCAAAAAACTTCGTCACCGGCCAGCTCAATAAAGTTGTCAAAGCCGATGAATTTCGGGGTGGTAAACACACCCCATTCGGTGAAGGACATCCTCAGGCCTTGGATGGCCGGGATGATGATGAAGGTTCCGAAAATGAGAATATTGGGAAGCAGGAAGAGCAGCGGGGCTGCTGTTTGATGAAAGTTTCCCTTGGTATGTCGTTTCATAGGAATTCCTAAAGGCAGGCAGCCCTGCCGGTCTGAAGGATCGGGCTCCCCCTGGGTGGAGGAGCCGATTTCCAACTGTCACCTTACTTGAAGAAGGTTGCACCTCTGTTGTCAACATTGATTGCAGCCTGTTCGGCGGTGATGTTGCCAAGCAGCACTTCCACAATCTGCTCGCGGATGTAGGTGGTAACTTTGCTCAGGTTGGTATTCTTCCATTCGTTGGCGGTGTAGGCCGGGGTGACCTTCAGTTCTTCGAGGAAGACCTCAAAGTCGCCGCTGTTGGACGGATAGGTGACCTGTGCATCGTTGCGTGAAGGAATGTTGAAGGTGTCGCGGCTGTACATCTCGTTGTGAGCCTTGTCAGCGAAGGCGGCCATGAGCTTGAATGCTTCTTCCTGATTCTTTGCTCCCTTGAAGGAGGCAACGAACTTTCCGCCGGGAACCGACGAGTTGATAGCGCCCTTGGGCATACGCACAGCCTTCCATTCAAAGTCTTTCACGTTCTTGTTGTAGGTGTTGATGTTCCAGCTGCCGCCGATATGACCGGCAACAAGGCCCGCCTGGAAGAGCTCGGCAGGGTTCTCGGAACCGAGCCATACACTCTTGGGTACCAAACCTTCATCGTGCAGGTGCTTGAACCACTTCAGGGTTGCAATGGTACCGGGATTGTTGAACTTGATGTTCGACTGATCCTCATTGAGGAAGCGTCCATTCCATTGGTACATGAGGGTGGAGAAGCGGTGCGGGGTGAAGTCGACGGCCAGGCCGTACTTCATGGCAGGATTGGCTGCGATAACCTTCTTGACGATGGTTTCCCATTCGCTCCATGTCCATGTCTTGCTGACTTCATCCACATCGATGCCGGCCTTGTCGAAAGCAGTCTTGTTGACCAGCATGCCGTTGGCTGTTGCTTCCGTGGGGTAGGCGATGAACTTGCCTTCCTTGTTGGTGGCAAAAGCTACCATCGAAGGCAAATACTGCTTCTTCACTGCCTCAACATCGGCTACGTGGTTCTCGATCGGCTCCAGGCTGTCGACAACCACCGACAGGGTGTTGGTGGTGATACGGGCCAGGTCGGGTGGGTTGCCGCCGCTGATCATCAGCTTGAGTTTCTGGTCATACTCGTTGTAGGCGACAATCTGGAGATCGAGCTTCACATGGGGGTTGGCCTTCAGGTAGTCATCCATGGTCTTCAGAAAGACATCGGACTCATTGGCGTCATTGAACCACAATACCGAAAGGGTCACATCTTTTTTCGCGCCCTCTTCCTTGGTTCCTGCTGCAAACATGGCCGTAGTGGCGAGCAACAGGATCATCAATGTCACGATTACTTTTTTCATGCAGATCCTCCTTATTTTGATTGGCAAATTTACGCAAAACGTTTTTACTCCTTTAGTATAGGACCAGTTTTTCCAATCTGTCAAGGATTGGATGGAGAAGATACATGTGACGAATAAGCAGTAGTATTGGATGTTTGTGACAAAGGGGAAGTCTCTCGGCTTCCCCTTTGTCGTCAAAACACACAAAGAATACGGTTGCAAATCTCAGATCAATTCCAACTCGGCCTCGAACTCCTTGTCCAAAGGGAAGATGGGCCTGGGCAGGTTCTTGTAGGGAAGCCGTTCGAAGAGCTCGTCGGAGGAGCCGGTGGTAAGAGCCATCATCGAGCGCTTTGCAATGGCGCGGATCTCAGGCTCCAGGTAGCCCAGCTTCACCACAATGGCCTTTCTCTCTTTCGGCTCGGCTCCCAGCACCCTCATCATCTGCGGGTCATAGCAGCCCACATGCTTGGATGCAACCACCACGTCAACTCCCTCAACATCAAGCAGGGCGAGGTCAGCACCATTGGCCCCCTCCCACTGCTTCTTCAAACTTCTTACCGTTACCTTTGCCCTCACAGGTCTGCTCTTGACCGTGTCGAACTTCGCCCCGAGGGCGCACTCGAAGCTTGCACCTACGCCTTGTTCGAATGCTTTTCTGACCACCTCCGGGTCGTAGAAGCCCTGGTAGAGCAAGGGAGGCTCGAGCTTGGAGAGAACGGGGTCGGAGAGGATGAGGGAGAGGAAATTAGTGACATCGCCGCTGCTTCCCGCAGTGGGGTTGTCACCGCTGTCGCTGATGACCACCGGGTATACGCCCTCGGAAATTGACTGCTTGGTCGCCTCCAGTGCATCGGAAGGCATCCTCGTCTCGTTGTAGAAGCCGAATTCCTTCCTTCTGGACCAGAAGAGGTGTGCAAGTTCTCCGGCAAGTGCATTCGCTTGGTTTTGGTTGTCTTGGGTGACCACCACCGCATGCACCGCATTCTCCTTCCCGTCGGCCCAGGGGAAGCCCAAAAGGTAGGAGCATGCAAGTACGCCCTCCTGTTGCTCTCTTGCCCTGAGTTCCTTGATCAGGCTCTTCATCGGCTCGACCGAGGTCTCGCTCTGCTCGCCTGCGATGAGCATGGGGATGCGCACCGCCGCCATCGTCGGCTTCTTTCCTCCCTCCAGGGTGCGGATGACCATCAATGCGGCATGGATGCCCGTCTCATAGGTGTCGGTGTGGGGGGCGCACTTGTAGCCGACAAAGCCGTCTGCTGCATGGCGCATCCTCTTGGTGAGGGTTGCATGCATGTCCAGACTGGTGAATAAAGGAGTAGTTGGGTGTAGTTTTCTAACTGCTTCGAGCAGATCCTGCTCGGCCTCTCCGATCCCATCGACACGCATGCTTCCGTGCAGCGACAGGCAGATTGCGTCGATCGCTCCTGCTTCCGTAAGCTTTTGCAGCATCTCTCTCTTAAGTTCTTGGTAGTAGTCGTGATCCCACACTCCGTTGGGCACCGCACGCGCTACCAGGGAGGGAACGACCTCGTAGCCTGCGGCTATCAGGGTGTTGATAATGCCGCTTGCCGAGCTCTCGCGCTTGATGAACAGGTCCGCTCCCCTTGTGACCCAAATCTCGTCCCTGCCGGTGATGATGGGGTTGAAGGTGTCGCTCTCGTGGTGGAGCCCCCCTACAAAGACTCGCTTCTTCATCGCTTGGCCCCCACTATGGCGCTCACCCGACTGGCATCGGTGTGGCTGATGCTGAACTCGGCCTGCCTGAGCATGCCACCCATGTAGATGTGCTCGGGACGGTAGGTCATCTTCGACTCGTAGGTTCCCGGGACGAACACATGGTATTCCTTGGCCCCCACCTGCTCTTGCAGGTAGGCGAAGTTGCGCTCGGTAATCCCGCAACCGGGCATGACGATGATCCTGTCTCCGGCCTGCCTGACCAGCATCTTCAGTGTCTGGAGCCCCTCGATGACCGTGGCCTCCAGGCCGCTGGTCAGAAGCCGGTCGACACCCAGGGAAATGAGCGTCTCCAGAGAGCGCGAAGCATCGCGCGTCATGTCGAAGGCGCGGTGGAAGGTGACCGAGCAGGGCCGGGCAAGGGTGATGATTTCCTTGCTCCTCTGTACATCAATCTCCCCGTCGGGGGTAAGGATTCCGAAGACGATACCGTCGGCCCCCGCCTCCCTGAAGAGTTTCACATCCTCCTTCATGGCCTCGAACTCAAGAGCGCTGTAGCAGAAGTCGCCTCCGCGCGGCCTGATCATGACATTCATGGCGATGCTGCTGTGCTTGCGGGCCACCTTGAAGGCCCCAAGCGACGGAGTCGTGCCCCCCTCGAACAGGTCGGCGCAGAACTCGACGCGGTCGGCGCCTCCTGCCTCGGCGGCCAGCACGCTTTCGATCGATTCCAGGCAAATCTCAATCTTCATAGTGTTTCTTCCTTTCTTAGTACCAGTCGTATGGTGGTGTCGACAAGCTCGGCTCTTGTGAGCTCATCGCCGATCGTATGCAAACAGATTTCATGCTTCCCTTTTTTCAGCTGCAAACCAGTGACGAACACATCAGAGAAGCGACCCTTTTGCAGGGAGCTGCGGTAGTGGTTTCCTCCAACCTCAAGGCAGAGTTTCTGCTCCTTGGCAAGGGCTCCCTCACTTTTCCAGCCGATGGAGAGTTGGGTATCCTCATGCAGTTCAAGGCTCCAGCAAAGGGTGGTGGGAATGGGGCGATAGGAGTAGTACTCTGTTCCTGTATAGCGATAAGCAGTCAAAGGCTCAGGACAAGGCTGATCAAGTAATATCATTGGAAGCTTTCTCTTATTCAATTCTCTTTTCAGCGGATCTTTGGCCAGCTCAGCTCCGATGCCCTCGAGCACCTCCTGCTCAAAGCTCTGGATGGCGCCATTTCCCATCAGGCCGATGTTGAGCAGGTAGTTGCCCCCTTCTTGGACCACCTTTCTTGCAGTATCTGACAACTCTTGAATTTTCTCGTCCTTGTCCCCCCGGACCTGCCAGCTGCGATACCCCCATGTCTCCTTATAAATGGAGGCGGGAGTCTGCCACGGACAATTCAAAGGTACGGTAGGAAGCTGGTTGTCCCCCATGGTCAGAAAGTCCTGCCTGTCGTTCCATATTCTTCCGTTGACCATGCAATGGGGCTGCAGCGTCTGTACAAGGTCATAGACTTCCTGGCTCTGCGCTTCTGTAGGAGCGCCCATATCCATCCATAGCTCACAAATTGGGCCATAGTTGGAAAGGAGCTCGGTCAGCTGGGCGATGTTCAACCTCTGATGGGAAGGGGGAATCGGGTCGCTGTTATGGCTGCTGATGGGCAGGGCTTCGCTGAAGTGCCAATCGATCCAGGAGAAGTAGATGCCGAAGGCAAGCCCTTGGCTTTTACACTCATCACTCAATGCCCTGACAATATCACGCCTGCAGGCTGCATTCGTGCTCTTGTAATCGGTGGTAGCAGTGTCGAACAGGCAGAATCCGTCGTGGTGCTTGGTTGTAATAACCAAGTACCGTATTCCAGCTCTTTTCGCCGTGGCAACAATGTGCTGAGGATTAAACTCGGGGAGGCTGAATTGTGCAGTCAATGCCTCATAGTCGGCCTGGGGAAGGTAGCCGTGGGAGAGTATCTGCTCAGAGTACCCCCGGGTGATGGGTTCTCCCTTCCACACTCCGCCGGGAATAGAATAGAGCCCGAAATGGATGAAGAGGCCGAACTGTAGATCGAGCCACTGTTGTACTGCTTCTCGTTTCATCACTGTATCTCCTATCTGATCATTGGTAGCTTAGTACGAGTACAGGTTGTACAACAGAGTCAAAGTTTCCAAGAACCTTCTTGTACTGCGTCATTTTTTCAAAGTTCGACCTATCCTGCAAAAAATGACGCCTTGCAGCAATCGTAAGCTGACCGAGCTTTGGAAACTTGACTCTTATGCGTTTCTGACTTCCATGCGACGATTTTGTCATGAAGAACGCACTCAACCAACCACGACAGCTCAGCTTGGGAAGAAAGATGGGCAGACATTGGCAATTCTATGTCATTGTTGCTCTTCCCATGCTCTACTTCATCATTTTCAAGTACGTTCCCATGTATGGCGTCCTGCTTGCTTTCAAGCGCTACCGCGTCAGCCAAGGGATTTGGAACAGCCCTTGGGTGGGCCTCTATCAGTTTGAGAAGTTCTTCACGAACCCCTCGAGCCTGAAGATCATGTTCAACACCTTCTCGCTGAGCATGTATGCCCTGGTCTCATCCATCCCCTTGGCAGTGATCCTTGCCATCGCATTGAACGAGACCGGCTCGAAAGTCTGGCGCAAGAGCGTACAGATGGTCACCTACGCTCCCTACTTTATCTCAACCGTGGTCATGGTAGCCATCCTGATGCAGTTCCTCGACCCTGCCTTGGGTCTGTTCAATGCGATCAGGGCGGCATTCGGCAAGGAATCGATTAACTTCATGGGCGAAGCCCATATGTTCAAGCACATCTACGTCTGGTCGGCCCTCTGGCAGAACACCGGGTACAACGCAATCATCTACCTTGCCGCCCTGACCGGGATAAACCCCGAGCTCTATGAGGCTGCGAAAGTCGACGGGGTGAACAAGTTCCAGAAAATATGGTATGTGGACCTGCCGTGCATCAAGAATACCATCGTCATCATGTTCATCATGAATATGGGCTTTGTCATGAGCCTTGGGTTCGAGAAGGCCTTCCTTATGCAGAATCCGCTCAACCTGCAGGCTGCCGAGATCATGTCCACCTACGTCTACAAGATGGGCTTGATCAACAGCGACTTCAGCTACTCAACCGCCATCGATGTGGTCAACTCAATCATCAACATCGTCTTGATTCTGACCTTCAACCACATCGCCAAGACTAAAAACAAGGAAGGGGGTCTGTGGTGATGCACTACAAACGAAAAGAACTTCTCACTGACCGAGTATTTTCAGTGATGGTGAACAGCTTCTTGTTCATCAGTCTGGTCATTGTGCTCTACCCCTTGCTCTACATCGTAGCGTGTTCGTTCAGCGAACCCCAGGCAGTGATGGCCAAGAAGGTGTGGTTGTTTCCCGTCAATTTTGACTTGATCAGCTACAAGGCGGTCTTTACCAACAAGCAGATCGGAACCGGCTATATGAACAGCCTCTACTATATGGTGACCGGGACGGTGGTCAGCGTACTGCTTACCATGCTGCTCGCCTATCCGCTTTCGCGCAAGGAGTTCTACGGGCGCTCGGTGGTGACCAAGCTCATCCTCTTTACCATGCTCTTCACCGGTGGAACCATCCCCCTCTATCTGGTGGTGCGGAACCTCGGTATCTACGACACCCGGTGGGCGATCATCCTGCCTAATGCCATCACGGTCTGGAACGTCATTATTGCCCGTACCTTCCTGCAGGAGAACATCTCCGACGAGCTGTACGAGGCGGCTGAGATCGACGGCTGCTCGGATATTCGCTTCCTGTTCTCTTTCGTCTTCCCCTTAAGCGGGGCGATTGTGGCCGTCCTTGCACTCTTCTATGCAGTAGGGCAGTGGAACAAGTACTTCGATGCACTCTTGTATTTGCAGAAGCAGGCCCTCTATCCCTTGCAGATTGTGCTGCGCAATATCCTGATCATCAACCGCAACACACCCTCGATGACCGTAGATGTCGAGGCGGCCATCAGGGCTCAGGGGCTCAGCGAGACGATCCGGTATGCGGTCATCGTTGTAGCCAGTGTTCCGCTTCTGGTAATCTACCCGTTCGTGCAAAGGTTTTTCGTCAAGGGAGTCATGATTGGCTCCGTCAAAGGTTAGGAGTACACAGTCTCCCTGTGGAGGCTGCAAACAATAGGAGGAATCCATGAAGAAAACGTTGTGTATCGTATTGCTGGTTGCGCTCTTGCTGCCGGTCTCGTTGGTCGCCCAAGGCTCGAAAGAGAGTGCCTCGGCAAAATCTGCTGTTGAGTATACCCCTGTCGGGACCTTCCCGATCGTGAAGACTCCCATCACGGTGGACATCATGGTCGCACAGCCCCCCTGTGTAGAGGACTTCAACACCAACCGGTTCACCAAGTACATGGAAGAACTGACCGGTATCAAGGTGAACTACATCATGATCCCTGAACAGGCAGCCACCGAAAAGCTCGCCTTGGTGCTCGCCAGCGGCGACTACCCTGATGCATTCCTCGGTTTTGCAGTCAACAATACCCTGGAAACCACCTATGGCGCTCAGGAAGGCCTGTTCCTGCCGCTGAACAAGTTCTACTCCAAGGAGTGGATGCCCAACATGATGAAGGCCTTTGAAGAGTTCCCCGGCGGTATCGGGTTTATGACCAACATCGACGGCAACATCTATTCGCTACCCCGCCTTGAAGGCTGCTACCACTGCTCCAACCAGGCAAAGATGTTTGTTTATCAGCCGTTCCTTGACAAGCTCGGCCTGAAAACCCCCACCACCACCGATGAGTTCTACCAGGTGCTGAAGGCAATGAAGGAACAGGATGCAAACGGCAACGGCAAGGCAGATGAGATTCCGCTTGCCGGCTCCATCATCGGCTGGTCCGACCAAGTCGAGCGTTTCTTGCTCAACTCCTTCATTTATTGCGATTTGGATACCAACATCAATGCCAATGCCGACGACAACGTAGGCTATATGATGAATGGCGGCAAGGTCGACACTGCAGTGAACAAGGCTGCTTTCCGCGAAGGACTTGCCTTCATCAACAAGCTGTACAAGGAAGGCCTGCTCTACAACGGATCCTTCACCCAGGACTCCAGCCAGCTGACTCAGCTCGTAGAGAGCTCCGCCCAGCCGGTCGTCGGGTTTGTAGCAGGTGGTTGGAGAGGCCAGTTTGCCACCATCGGTGGGGAGCGCTTCAACAACTTCCGCGCCATCGCTCCCCTGAAGGGACCGGCGGGTGTCCAATACTCGGTTGCCTTCTTCCAGAATCCTGAGATTGGTCAGCTGGTTCTCAGTTCCGAGACCAAGTATGCAGAGGCTATCATGCGCTACTTCGATTTCATGTACAGCCCCGAGGGCACCTTGCTCCAGCGCAACGGCTTCAAGGGCGAAGCCTGGGATTGGGCGAAGAGCGACCAGGTCGGTCTTGATGGAAAGCCTGCCGTGTGGCAGCAGCTGAAGCTGTGGAACGACAAGGACCCCCAGAACGACACCTGGATCCAGACCTATACTGCAGCCATGACACCGTCCTTGAAGAACGGCTTGGCTTCCAAGCCCATGACCCAGGACAACCCTGAGTACTACCTGCCGGGAAACAACGAGAAGACCCTCTTTGACGAGACCACCAATCTGTACAAGCCCTACGAGGATACCTCTTTAGAAGTTCCTGTACTGAAGTACACCGCCGAAGAGAGTGAGAAGTTCTCGACCGTCAAGCGCGAGCTTGCCAACTATATCCGCCAGAGTGCTGTGAAGTTCATGGTTGGTTCGTTGGATGTCAACGACGACAAGGTATGGAACGAGTACATCGCAAACCTGGAGAAGCTGCAGTTGAAGTCTGTGTTGGACATCATGAATACTGCTTATGCTCGCCAGTACAAATAAGCAAATACACTAGCAGAGGGCCCTCGAGGCCCTGTGCTGTGTCTAGGGAGGGGTGGACAGGTGCGAAAGAAGCCGAACATCGTCTATATACTTGCAGATGACCTGGGCTATGGTGATGTCTCATCGCTGAACCCCGATTGTCCTTTCGTCACCACCCACTTCGACCGCTTGGCACAACAAGGCATGTGTTTTACCGATGCACATGCCACCAGTGCTGTATGCACTCCCAGCCGGTACAGCATCATAACCGGGCGCTACAACTGGCGTTCACAGCTGAAAAGCTATGTGCTGGGAGGCTTCTCTGCCCCCTTGATTGATGAGAACAGGAAAACCGTCGCCCAGCTTCTTAAGAAGGGCGGATACGCCACCCATGCAGTAGGCAAGTGGCACCTGGGCATGGACCTTCCCAAACAAGATGGTTTTGTTGAAGCAGCTGAGTTCGGCGACAGCCATCCGATCGACTATACCAAGCCCATCAAGGGCGGGCCGACTAGTGTGGGGTTCGACTCCTATTATGGGATCAGCGGGTCTCTGGACATGCCCCCCTATGTCTATATCAAGGACGACCGGTTCACCGCTGTTCCCACCAAAACTACAAAAGGAACAGGCAAGGGCTTTTGGCGCGAGGGCCTGACCGCCGACGATTTTGTGCATGAAGAGGTCCTGGACCATCTCACAGACAAGGCCTTGGAGGTGATCAGGGAGAACAAGGATCGACCGTTTTTTCTCTATTTCGCCCTCCCGGCACCCCATACACCCATTCTTCCCCATCCCAATTTCAGAGGGAAATCGAACACAAATGCCTATGGGGATTTTGTCCTGCACTGCGATGATGTGGTGGGCAGGGTGCTCGATACGCTCAAGGAAAGCGACATCGACGAACATACCTTGGTAATCTTCACCAGCGACAACGGCTGTTCCCCGATGGCTGATTTTGCGGAGCTGGCACGGTTCGGACACAACCCCAGCTATCATTTCAGGGGTATGAAGTCGGATATTTTCGAAGGAGGCCACCGGGTGCCGCTTCTGATGCGCTGGCCTGAAGTGATAGAACCGCATTCAATTTCCAACCACCTTGTCTGCCTTTCTGATTTCTATGCAACTGCAGCCGATATCTTAGACCTCGGCTTGGTCGAGGATGAGGCGGTTGACAGTGTGAGCTTGCTGCCGCTGCTCTCAGACAGCACTCACCCTGAAGTACGCGGTTCTTTGGTCCATCAGAGCATCGACGGCTCACTCTCCCTTCGAAAGGGGAAGTACAAGCTTGAGATGTGCAAGGGCTCGGGGGGGTGGTCATACCCTGCCAGCAGCAGTATGGATGAACAAGGACTTCCTTCAGTTCAGTTGTACGACTTGGATTGTGATATCGCAGAAACGGTGAATGTGCAGGCCGAGCACCCGGATGTGGTGGCGGCTATGCGAACAGAGCTTGCCTTCATCGTCAGGGAGGGCAGAAGTACACCCGGCCCTCGGCAGCACAACGACGGGGTTGCTGTCTGGGAGACGGTATCGTGGCTTTCTGATTGACTCTTTTTCCCGCGGATTGGAGGTTCTCTATGGTATACTTGAACAACCTATGAGAAAAGCTGAGCACAAAATCCCTGCATCCAGAACACTGCTGTTGTTTCTACCCGCCCTCATACTCTGTTTTGTCATTCTCATTCTCGCCCAAAACTGGATGTTGATGACCGTGCGCAGGGACAAGCAGGAGCAGACCTATTCGATGCTGCACCTCATCCGTTCCACCACCGACCTTTCCTTGGACCAGATGTATAAGCTCAGCCAGATGCTGCTCTTGGACAACGATATCGCCAAATTCATCTATCAGGGTGAAATTGAGAGTGGCTCGATCGATATTCAGACCCTCATCGATGCAAAAGGCGTTCTGCCTACGGCAACGAACATCAATGCCATGCTTGCGGAGGTGTACATCTACTCCAACCGCAGCGGCTATATCCTTTCCTCCCAGAATGCTTTTTTGGAACCGGAGAAAATGTACCCTTCCATGTTCGCATTCGAAGGTTTGAACTACCGCCAGTTCCGCAGCAAGTACCTGACACCCGCCTTCAACCGTTCCTTCTTTCCCCAAACTGAAGCCTTGGTGCACGGGAGAAATCGGTCGGTCATTCCCATGGTCCAAACGTTTCCTTTGAACAATCCTGCCGCCAATGCAGGCAAGATCATGCTATTGCTCGATAGCAGTTATATCGCCGACTTGCTTTCGCAGCAGATAGAGGGGGCGAGTCCCACCGTCTATGTCACCGACAGCAAGGGCAATGTGATCACCTACTCGGGCGACCCGGCTTTCATTCTGGGCGACGGGTATGCCGACGGACAGCACCGTGTTTTCGTCGATGGTCAGGAGTATGTGCTGTCCTCTCTCTCCTCAAGCACAAGCGGTTTGCGGTTCTTCAGCCTGCTCTCGCTTAAGGACATCAATGCCATGCTCAATCCCATGTGGCCGGTGTTAGTGATCGTTAGTATTGCGATGTTCCTGCTGCTCTCCTTCTTTGCCGTGTATATGCTTGCACGCAGCAACCGCCACTGGACCGAATTGCTTGGTTTGGTCGATGTAAGCGGGAAACCGCTTCCCTATGAGCAGGCGGTCGGGTACATCAAGAATATTGTCGAGGAGGACCGAAGCAAGGTCCGCCAAGCCGGAGGGACTCCCTTCATCACCGATACCTTTTTCCGTCGCCTGATACATGGGAAAATGCTGGGGACAGCAGAGATTCAGGCGATGCTCAAGCAGGTGCAGAAGGATATCGACCTCAATTCTCCCAACACCTTCCAAATGGTGCATATCGCCATCCACGATGTGCAGGACTTTCTTTCCAGCGATCGGCTGGAGGACATCGACTTCACCCGTATCGCCGCCCAGAAGCAGGCAATGCGTGCATTTGGCCAGCAGTTCTACCTCTATATGGACTTTTCGTTCTCGATTTGGATCATGCTCTGGCATAAAGACGGCCGCTTTCTCGACGAGCAGATCGACCAGTTCTACAAGGAGTTCATCCAGGTTTCTCCTTGTATTACCAGCATGGCGGTCAGTTCGGCCAAGCACAGCCTCGATGAGATTTTCTCGGCAACCAACGAATGCAGCGAGATACAGCAGAGTCTGCTCAGTGAAAAGCAGGTGGATGTCATGCGCTGCTATACCGAGTTGAGCCTCAAGCGTGAGCCCTACCACTATACACTTGATATGGAGCGCAAGCTCTCAGGAGCTGTCATGAAAGGGGAGATGCAGGCCCTCGAGGAGATCCTGAGGGCCATCGAGCAGGACAACTTCATTTCCAGGAATCTGGGTCCTGAGGAACATGCCAATCTCATGAAAGTTCTCTACGCCACGGCGATAAAGCTCAGTCAGAGTCTTAGGCTGACACTGCACCAATCAGTATTTGAGTCGTTTTCCGAGGTCAAGCAGTTCTTTTTCTCCCAGGCTGTGGCCATCAACCGGGCAAAAAGCGACAAGGATGAGGTGCTTGTCCAACGAATCGTCGGTTATATACATGACCACTATACCGATCCTGGCTTGAACCTCTCGAACATGGCGACTGAATTTGGCTTGAAGGAGAGCTTTCTCTACCACTTCATGCAGACCCGAATGGAGACATCGTTTGCCCAGTATCTGGAGGCCTACCGTCTCGAGCGCGCCCTTGCCTTGTTTGCCGAGAAGCAGATGACGATCAGTGAGATCACCTCCTTCTGCGGGTACTCCAATGCCCAGACGTTCCGTAGGGCATTTCAGAAACGCTATGGAATGCTTCCTTCCGATTACCAGAAAACGGTCCTGTATCAGAAGAAGTAAAAGGGACGTAAAATGGATATCATCAAGCTGTAGTGTGATATACTGATTAGCAATGAAGCATGGGAGTCCTTAATGATACCTGCCAAGTATATTTGCATGCATAGGGATGATGAAGTCGCCGTATTGGAATTCAATACGGAGGACGGGTATCTTCTTCGAGTCTTGGAAACAAGAAATAAGCATTTGGTCCCCTGCCGGGCACACATCAACGCTCAAAATTTTGCTGCATGGTGGCGAGATCGGGCGGTTCCCAAGACTCAAGGCTTTATTCTAGAGGTTTTGCGACAATACAATATTCCCACTACTCAGAGCTTCTTGCTAAGGAATCTAGGGTTGAGCTTGAACGACCATTACTGGGTCAAGCCGCTTGAGAGTTCCTTGCAATGGGATGATGTCAGCTTGTTTTCCAACAATTTCATCGAGGGTTTCTCAGTATTGCAGGACGCCACCCAGTTCAGCTCTTTTTCCCCTTCTGCCTCCACAGGGGGTGATCTTCCAAAGAAATGGGTGATCAAGGGTGGAATACGATACCTCATAAAGGATAGTGTAGGGCTTTCTGTTCAACAAAGCTTGAATGAGGTGTTTGCGACAGCTATTCACGCATCGCAGCAACAAAGTGGCAAGTATGTTCCTTATGAATTGGTACAGGAGAAAACCAATGGTCGACTTGCCTGTTCGTGTGCCTGCTTTACTTCCAATGTTTTGGAGTTCATTCCCGCATGGGACTTGGTTGGCAGTGAATCCTTGGCAAAGAGCTCTCCTTTGTTTAGCCGGTTCATAGCCAAGGCAATTGAAGGTGGTTTGGGAGAGGATGAGGTGTATTCTTTTCTGGATTATCAGATTGTCACCGATTTCCTGCTTTCCAATGTCGACCGGCATTTGAATAACTTTGGTGTGCTAAGGGATACCCATACATTGGATTTTGTTGGTATGGCTCCCATATTCGATTCGGGTAATTCAATGTTTTATCAGAATCCTCTGATTGCCAAGTCTCCGATGGAACTCTTGAAGTTGCAGACCCATGGATTTTTCACAACCGAACGACGACATGTCGAACATGTGAGAAACCTTGGCTGTGTCGATGTTTCTCTCTTGCCTACTGAAGAGGATGCAAAGCTTCTCTATGCGCAAGACATGGTTCTCCACGCAACCGGGTATGACGCCATTATTGCTCAAGGATATCGCTGGAAAACAGCGTTTCTTGAGGAGCTGCAGAGTGGAGTCAGCTTTGGAACACTGTATAAGAGAATATGCTCAGAAGTAAGGAATGGGTAGGCATAGTAAATTCCAGACATGAGAATATTCGAAATTGTTGATAATCTGCAAAAAATCGTATAAGCGTTGACCGCTATTTCTGAGCATTGTACCATCAATTGAGGGGGTGCTGGAGAGAGCTGCAAACTTGGTGGGCAACCACTACAAGCCTGCACAGAACTAACCCACATTCCTCACCCTTTA
>DJGJ01000013.1 GCA_002432715.1 Sphaerochaeta sp. UBA5849
TTTATATTTGCACAGCTCCTTATTACTCCAGCTCTCGGAGTGAGGGCAACAGGAAAGCCAATAAAGCTACTAGCAACAGCAACACTCCCGACACAAAAAACCAACGGCTTACTCCGATTCCATCGGCAAGCAAGCCACTGAGCATAAGCCCAAGCGGCATTGCAAAGCCTTGTACGCTGCCGATGAGGGAGAATACCCGACCCAGGACTTGCGGCTGGATTTTCTCCTGGATCAACGCAGTCTGCACCCCGGCATAGAAAGGAGCTGCAAAACCCATAACCAAGCAACTGGCTGCGAATACCAAAAACCCGCTTGGAGGCAGCAAGCCGGAGACTACGAGAACAAGGCCCATGACAGCGATGGACGCGGCGATCAGAAGATTTCGCTTGCCCAACGTTCCCAGAAGTCCCAATACCAAGCCTCCTGCAAGCATGCCCAAAGCAAAGGTGACCTCAATAAGGGAAACATGGAATGCAGTCCCCCCAAAGTGCTCCATGCTCATCAGCGGAAACAACGCGTTGATGGGCATGTAGATAAACGTGAAGAGGAAGCCGATCCAAAGCAGGGTGAAGAGACCTTTGTTAGCCTGCAGGGCTGCAAAACCTTCTTTCATCTCCCTAATGAAGTGAAGTTCGGTCGTTTCATGCGGCCCTTGCAGCTTCGGAATACTCACCAAAGCCACAGTGATGCTTGCAACCACAGCCCCGGCGATGTCCAAGGCGATGACGGCTGTCAGATCCCAGACCATATACAGGAATGCTGCAAGTGCCGGACTGAGCAACAGGCTGACCGATTGGATCGCCTGGCTGTACCCTGCACACTTGGCAAGCATGTCTTGGGGCACCAGAAGAGGTGTCACCGCCGAAAGTGTCGGGGTATGAAATGCCGTCCCCACACTCCGTACAAAAAGAGTTGCCATCACCAGCCATACCGGCAGCGCCCCCGAGAGTGCCACAAAGGCGAGAATAGCGGCAGCAAGAGCAATAACCAAATCTGAGAGAATCATGATGTGTTTGCGGTTGCATCGATCGACCAGCACGCCGATGAAGGGCCCCAATACGGCATAGGGCAGAAAACCGACCAAGGAGGCAAGCGACAGGACTAAAGCTGAGCCTGTAGTCTCGGTAAGGTAGAGAATGATTGCCATCTGCAGGATGGCACTGGTAATAAGTGAGACAGCCTGACCTGCCCAGATAGTGAAGAATTGCGTCTTCCAACGAAGTGTTTGCATAGTGAATATCTCCTATAAAGTTCGAACACCGGATGCACAAAGACAGCCCTGCCACACATGGGCTGAGCTATTGGTTACTTGCTTTGCTGTGTTACCAAGGTCGAACGATACCCTTCATAGAAGAAATCCCTTTGTACTCATAAGATTTCCAAAACCTATCAAAGGAGAAGCATGTTGTCAACAATTCAAGCTTGCCTGCACAGGAAGACCAGTCATATCGGCATGAACCGAAAGCCAATACCGATTATTCCGGTTTGGTGATTAATATTTACCAAGAGGTTGGAGAACGGTATGGCCTGAAACTACCTTTCTCCGATACCACTTCAACAGAGCTTTTTGCCTTTTATACAAAACCAGTACAGACACCATTGTGTGGTGATATCATTTTCATGGGTGAGGAGCAGGATATCACCCATGTAGCCATCTTTCATCGATTTTTCGATGCAGAGATTGAATTTTTGGATGCGTACTCAGTTACCGGTAGCGTGGAAATCCGCATGTATCCTGCTTCCAGTCCCAAAATCAAAGGCTTCGGACGGATGCTGGTACAACCATAATTGGAATTCAGAACACAATTTCCTCTGTAAATTAAGCCAAGTTAGTAAAGATATCGTGCTTAATATCGCTTAAATAATAAACATTTTCTTGCACATTGAAAATAGCAGGCCTATAATGATGGTCTGAGAACGTTTTCTGTTACCGTTGATTTTTTACAACCAGAGTGAAAAGACCTTGCAATTCCATCAAACAGGAGAGCTAAGCGATAGTCCTCCAGTACTGATCAGAAGTGACAGGCAAGTTAGTACGCGTCCCTTTGGTTTTATGTTGAATACCTTGATACACGTGGAGCATGCGATGAAAGATTCAGTTAAAACGAATATTCCGACATTGAGGAAGAAAAAATTCCTCTCGCTATCTGAACCCTACCTGTTTTTACTCCCGGCCCTGATCATCTTCGGTTTGTTCCTCTACTATCCATTTCTCCGTACCATATTCTTGAGCATGTTCCTCACCAACAAAACCGGCAAGGCAAAAATATTCGTTGCATTTACCAGCAATGACAATTATCTCACGCTGTTCAAAGACCCTTCTTTCTGGTCGAGTGTGGCGGTAACCTTCAAGTTTGTCATAGCCGTTGCATTGGGCGGCCTTCTCGTCGGCTTGACGTCCAGCCTGCTTACCGAGAAGAAGTATCGTGGCTCTGGCTTTTCTGCTGCTGTATATGCAATGCCAATCGCCATTGCATCGGCTGCAGCCTCAATGGCATTCAAGATGATACTGCACCCCACCAACGGACTATTGAACCAATTGATGGGCACACAAATCAACTTTACCGGCGATTCCCGCTATGCCCTTGCATCGGTTGTAGGCCTGACCATCTGGCTTACCAGCGGGATCAACTTCATATTCATCAGCGCAGGCCTCAGGAACGTACCCGGGGAGCTGTATGACAGTGCCTCTGTCGATGGTGCCGGGTATTGGAGAAAAGTGTTCTCTGTCACCCTCCCTTCCATCTCCCCAACGCTGTTCTTCCAGATAATCATCAATATTATCGGGGCTTTCCAATCTTTCAGCCAGATCAAGCTGCTGACCGAGGGAGGCCCTGGCGATGCGACCAACGTCATGGTGTGGTCGATTTACAAGGATGCATTCCGAAATTTCAGGTTTGGTGCGGCCGCCGCCAGATCGGTCATTCTTTTCTTGATCGTGATGGTCATCACCATCATCCAGTTCAGATTTGAAAAGAAAGGAGTGAACTACTGATGCGCATAGCCACCCGACAAAGACGACTACTACAAAATACAGGACGCTTTCTTCTGAACATCCCTTTGATGTTGGTGATTCTCGTACCCTTGCTCTACACCATATCCATATCGGTCATGCCACCCGATGAGATCTATGGCAATCACCTGATACCTACATCGGTCAAGTTCACCAACTATATCCAGGCGTTCACCAATCCGTACTACAACTTCCCCCGCATGATTCTCAACTCGTTCATCGTATCGACGACGGTGATGCTCGGACAGATGGTCACCTGTTCCTTGGCCGCCTTCGCTTTCTCCTTCCTCCAGTTCAAGGGGAAGAAGATTTTATTCATTGCCGTACTTGCAACCATGATGGTCCCCGGAGAAGTGACGATCATCGCCAACTACCTGACCATGGCACAGTGGGGGTGGCTGGACTCCTACCGGGCTTTGATATTCCCTTTCCTTACCAGCGCCATGGGGATTTTCCTGCTCAGGCAGTACTACCTGACATTCGCGAAAGAGCTCTATGAAGCCGCCAAGCTGGATGGTTGCTCAAACCTCCGATTCCTGACAAGCATCGTCGTCCCGCTCTCCCGCCCCGCCCTCGGAGCCTTGGGAGCCTATGTATTCTTGAATACGTGGAACCAATATATGTGGCCGCTGTTGGTGACCAATTCCCGGGAGTTCCGCACGGTGCAAATCGGCATCTCGATGCTTTACGACATCGATGCTGTTTCCCTGGGCCTGATGATGGCCGGTGTTGTCATTGTCATCGTACCGTCGCTGAGCATTTTCGTCTTCATGAACAAGCAGCTGATCAACGGCTTGATGGCTGGTGCTGTGAAGGGATGATTGAAGGTTTTCGTCCCTGAATATAGGTGTTTCTGGAATGGCTGATTCATTCCATGGTATTTCAATAAAAGGAGAAAAGGAAATGAAGAAAACGTTGTGTTTGATTCTCGTCGGTCTCTTGATTGCAGGTTCCCTCTTCGCAGGCGGAGCCTCGGAAGCAACCAAGGCAGCTCCTGCCAAACCAGCAGGACCGGTGGAAATCACATTCTGGCACGCAATGGGAGGAGTGAACGGTGAAGCACTCGCATCGATGGTCGATGAGTTCAACAAGCAGAATGAAGGGAAAATCAAAGTAAAGTATGAGTTCCAGGGCAACTATGACGATGAATTCGCCAAGATCCAGGCTTCCGGCGGAAACTATCCCTGCGACATCATCCAAGTGTACGATATCGGTACCCGGTACATGATCGACTCCGGCTGGATTCTTCCTGTACAAGAGTACATTGAAAAAGACAAGTACGATATCAGCCAGATCGAGCCGAATATCGCTGCTTACTACACCGTTGACAACACCCTGTATTCCATGCCGTTCAACAGCTCCACCCCGCTCTTGTATTACAACAAGACCGCCTTCGAAGAGGCTGGAATCACCAAGGTTCCCACCTGTTTCGAGGACATCTATGAGATCGCCGAGAAGCTGAAGATCGTCAATCCCGATGGAACGGTCAAGCGCTATGGCTACGGCATGGGCAACTACGGCTGGTTCTTTGAACAATGGATCGGCAAGATGGGTCTGCATTATGTGAACAACAACAATGGTCGTGGTAAAGACTACGCCACCGCAGTCGAATTCGACACCAACGGCGGCGGTCTGCAGATCATAAAAGTTTGGGACAAAATCCTCAAGGAAGGAATCTCCCCGTACCTCAACATGGGCAATGATGATGCCAAGGCAGCCTTCATTTCCGGTAATGTGTGCATGATTCCCGAATCCACTGCAGCACTCAAGTCCCTGCTTCTGAACGTCGGTGACAAGTTTGAGATCGGCGTTGCCTACTTTCCGTCCATCAACCGCAATGACGTCGGTGGTGTATCGGTCGGCGGCGGAAGCTTGTGGATGATGGATACCGGCAAGCAGGAGCGAGAGGATGCAACCTGGGAATTCCTGAAGTTCATGGTCTCTCCCGAGATGCAGGCGTTCTGGAATGCCAAGACCGGTTACTTCCCCGTAACCGTTGCTGCAGCCCAGACCGCAACCTTCAAGGAAAACATCGCAAAGTATCCTCAGTTCCAGGTAGCCATCGACCAGCTGCATAGCTCTGCTCCGCAGTATGCCGGTGCCCTGCTGAGCGTGTTCTCCGAAGCCCGCCAGATTGTACAGAACTACATTGCCCGACTTGCAAACAATGAATTGGATCCACAAGCCACACTCAACGGAATGGCCAAGGACATCAACAAGGCAATCGAAACCTATAACCTGGTCAACTACTAAACCCAGTAGAGTTTGGTGATCGAAACACGGAGGACTGTTGTAACAGCACAACAGTCCTCTTTATTTTCTGTCCGAAATCGTTTAGTTGTACGTTCCCGTAAGGGTGAATGTCCCGTTGGGAAGGATATATTCCAAGGACATTGTCTCATCATTGAACACAGCCCAAGTAAAGAGTCCTCCTACCTTGCCTCGTGCGTTGATCTTCTTGCCCAGGACTTCCTTGAGCGTCCAGTTCATCGAAATCTCAGCACCAAGCAATGAGCCATCAATCGTTCCGTTTGCCTGAAGCACTGCTACCACCTGCTTAGCCTCATCGACAACCTGGATTACACTATGGTTGGAACCTGAAATCGCACCGGAAACCGGATCGAGATTGTAGTTGGTCACATTGTTCATGATGACATTCTTGCCATTGAGCAAAGGCCAATCGGATTTGATGGTTCCACCATACGGCCCGTAGGCAAAGCTTTGCAAGGTCTCCTCAACGGTCTTGTAATGGTTGCTGTTGCCTTTGTGCTCGGTTGCCACACTGCCCAGTTGCTGATAGACATTCACTGTCGCAGTAAAACTTGCAGGAGCGCCGCTTTTTTCAACCTTGCGTGATGCATCTTCAGTACTTGCTGACATGCTGCGGGAGAGCGCACTACTATCCATGGACATATCACAGCTGATAAGCATGCCGAGCAATGCTACAACAAGTCCGAAACGAAGAAGATTTCTTTTCATGTTTGAGTCACACCTTTTATTGATACAATATGAGAGAATAGTCGCACGACATGCATCATCTTTGTCAATAAAAATCGTACAATCCAATACATTCCTCATATGTGACAGATTTCTGGCAATGTGTTAAGACATGATTTGACTTCAAGTTCTTACCTGCTTCTTACAAAAATTGAGCCGATACAACAGTTTTCAGATGACAAACAGGGATCCCTACGGTATAAGTATGGACAAGGTGAATGCCGAGTTTTTGTCATTCTTGGAAAATCGGCAGCCGTTCGAAGAAGGTGCGAAATGCAAACGAAGACGTGGAAGCGCAATCTCTTTTTGGTGCTCTTGCTTGCCGTAGGACTTTGCGTTTCCATGCCAGTCCGCTTCCTGTACAACAGAAACAAGACGTTGCTGCTTACCCAAACACAGGAGAAAGCACTCAATATCGCCAGTACCGTGGCGGCCTTCCTCTCCTACGACATTGAACGCTATCGCCCGATCTCGGAAGCAGAATCGCTGACGACCGGCAGCAAGCTGGAACAGGACTACCAAAAGCTTAATGCAGTCCTGCGCGAGATCAAATCCAAAAGCGACGCCACCTTCATCTACACCAGCAAGTATCTGGATGACGAAACCAGCGTATTCGTCCTTGACGGGGAGGAAATTGGCACAGTGCTCTTCTCCCCCTTCGGCAGCCGGGATGCCATGGATGAGCATGAACTGCGCACGCTCAAAAATGGTGAAACAACGGTAACCGACTTGGGTGAGGACAGTGTCTGGGGCACCTATCTTTCTGCGTACGCCCCCATCATCGATCAGCGTGACCAGCACATTGTAGGTTTGGTTGGCGTCGACTACTCAAAGGACTTCCTCAAAGAGCAATATTCGAATTTTGCTTGGGTGCTGAATACCACGTCCGCCCTGTTCACCCTGGCGCTCACCTTCGCTCTCTATATTCTCATTGTCACCATCCATGACCGCAGCGGCATCGATGACCTGACCAAATTGGGAAACAAGCGGGCGTTCATAAAAACCTTGAGAATAGTCCAGTACGAAGCGAAGAAACGAAACCAGAATTTTGTACTCTGCCTTCTGGATGTCGATGAATTTAAAACCATCAATGACACCTATGGACATCCTGTCGGCGATATCGTACTGAAACACTTTGGACGGGCGCTGGTCAAAGCTGCAAACACTTCCAAGGTATGTTTCCGGTATGGTGGTGATGAGTTTGCCGTCATTCTCACTGCCACCACCTTGCTGCAGGCACAGGCGATGAAGGAAACCATCCAGGAAGAGATAGCAAGCATCACAATACCCGAACTCAAAGGCAGAGTCTTGTCGGCAAGCATCGGCATGGCAGAGTGGTTCCCCGGTATCACGGTGGAAACACTGATCGACCTGTCAGACAAGGACTTGTATATACAGAAGGAGATACGCAAAAAGGAAGTGCACTGACACGCCTTCTTGTCACAGAGTTTAAAACGCAAAATATCTCTAATTCGTCCACTTCCCCTTTTCTTTCGTGAATTGCATCAAGTGCGACCGCTCGGGCATCGTCTTCAGCCCTGCTTCTTTTTCCGCGAGCGTTTGACAGGGATGGGAATCAGGGGCTCTGAGAGAGCGATCACCTGCTCGAGCAGATCCCTGTCCTCTACGTCGACAATGTAATGCTCCTTGGCACCTTGATACGGGAAGCCTTTCTCCGCCTCTGCAAGTACGTCTTTCAGGATTTCCAGCTGCTTTGCATACACGGTGTTGTTGCATACCAAAAAGAGCGGCTTGCGATGGATATAGAGCATGTACGATCCGAACATTTTCCTATAGAGCGGTTGCCAGCTCTCATCAATCTGGCTTACAACAAATTCTATAAAATCCTCAGTGGTTGCCATAGTTATCACCCTACTGCCTGCTGTACCGGCTGTCCAGTCACAGCATGCCCTGTGATTGACAATTCCCTGTTTGTACCATACATGATACACACAAGGAGACATACGTGCGTGAAACGTCTTATCCTGATGATGACACTGATGCTGCTCCTCTCAACCTTGGGAGCGGAGATTGCACCTTCCGAGTACCATCTTATGCAGATGCGCTCTCCAGAGCACATACAGATCAAGGTACTGTCGGTATCCAAGTCGTACAACCTATTTTCAGGCAATACCGAGGTGAAGGCCAAAGCCGAAGTCATTATGGTTGTGAGAAGCGAGAGCAATCTTTCTGTCGGCGACAGGATAACGATCAAGTATACACACGACAAGCTGAGGAAGAACTGGGCAGGCCCGAGGCCCATTCCCATGCTCAAGAAACATACAGAGACCGATGCCTTTCTAACCTTCGATACAGACCGGAATTGGTACGTGCCTTCCGCCAGGGGCACCTCATTCGATCCGTTGATCAGAGAGTAACAGCCTGTTTGAATCCACCAGCCTTTTATTTTCCAGGATGTATAACATCTTCATGTTCTGACAGGCCCCGATACGTACGAATTTGAAGGTGGTCGTCACTCACCACACCCCGCATGCTGTATAATGAGGTCGCGGAAGATCTTCATGCTGCCGACACGCAGAAAACTCACTCCTTTCTGGTATTTGGCCCGGGATGCACGATCCTGGTGTCTTTTGAATATGGACTGCCAAGGAACCGGCTGGTGTACACCACAGTCACCCAGATGACAGCCATGCTCTGCTCAAACCAAGCCCTGTCATGCTCCCTACCGGTCAAGCGCTCACCCATTCAGCATCGATTCTGGAGAGAGGATCCGTTTCAGGTCCTCTTCACTCAAGTACCCTTCCTCAAGCACTATCCTGTAGACGGATCCCTCGGTTTTCTGAGCCTTCTTGGCAATCTCGGAACAGAGCTCGTACCCCAATACAGGAACAAGAGCCGTTACCAGGCCAATACTGTTCTCCACCATCTCCCTGCAACGCTCCTTGTTTGCAGTAATGCCGATAATGCAGCGGTTTGTCAGGATATGCAATACATTGGTAAGGTTGTTGATCGAAGTGAAGAGCTTGAAAGCGATCAAGGGCTCCATTACATTGAGCTCCAGTTGCCCGGCCTCGGCGGCAAGCGTGATGGCAAGGTCGTTGCCGATGACATCGAAAGCAACCTGGTTGACCACTTCGGGAATGACGGGATTCACCTTGCCCGGCATGATGGACGAGCCCGGCTGCATGGGCGGCAGATTGATCTCGTTGATACCCGCCCTCGGGCCGGAGGAAAGGAGGCGAAGGTCGTTGCAAATCTTGGAAACCTTTGCAGCAATTCGCTTGAGCACACCGCTGAGCTCGATGAATCCACCCGAATCCTGGGTGGCCTTGATCAAGTTCCTCGAAGGGACCAGAGGCAGGCCGGTTAGCAGTGCCAGATGCCGGGTGACCACCTCGGCATACCCTTTGGGGGCATTCAAGCCGGTGCCGATGGCAGTCGCTCCCATGTTGATCTCATACAAGAGCGTCCTGGCGATCCGCATCCGTTCGATATCCTCTCCCACACTCTCGGCCCAAGCGATGAATTCCTGCCCCAACGTCATGGGGATGGCGTCCTGAAGCTGGGTTCTCCCCATCTTCAAAACATCGTGAAACTCCCTGCCCTTTTCCTCTAGGGATGCTTTGAAGTTCTCAAGTTCAACAAGCAGAGCATCAAGCATCCAAGCAGCCGCCAGACGGATGGAAGTGGGATAGACATCGTTGGTCGACTGGGAAAGATTGACATGGTTGTTTGGGTGGATGATCTTGTATTCCCCGCGCTTCTTGCCCAAGAGCTCCAATGCCCTGTTTGCAATGACCTCGTTCGCATTCATGTTGGTGGAGGTTCCCGCTCCTCCTTGGATGGCATCGACGGGGAATTGGTCATGCAGTTTGCCGGCAATGATCTCATCGCACGCTTCGATGATGGCTCCCCCTACCGCTGGATCGAGAATACGATACTCAAGGTTCGCCAAGGCAGTAGCCTTCTTGATGTAAGCCAAAGCCTGAATGAAGAAGGGAAACCGGGATATCGGAATATTCGACACCACGAAGTTCTCCATGGCCCGAACAGTCTGCACCCCATAATAGGCGTCTGAAGGAACCTGCTTATCACCCAATAAGTCGTGCTCAATCCTCCATGCATCCATACCGATACATCTCCTCTGCACCAGAGCCCGTGCATGAACAAGCCGCATCGCCAAAGACGATGCGCAAGCCAGTCATTCCATTCCTGTCCTCTTATTCATCCCGTTTCCCTGATTACTGTTATAGTGCTTGCATCATCGCATGCAACGGCAGTGAATTCAACCTTGATTTCGACCAATCAAGGCCTTTGACAATCTGTCATAGGCCTTAGTACTGATTGCCTTTACTTTGCTGATCAGGCTTTTGTCTTTTTCATGCTGGAAACAAGTGAGAAAATTATGGTGAAGGCCGCCAGCAGAAGGAAGGCCAAGGAAATCGGGCGGGTGTAGAACACTGAGAGGCTGTTCTTGCTCATCAAAAGAGCCCTGTTCAGGTTCTCTTCGGCAATGGGGCCGAGAATGACACCCAGCACCAAGGGAGCTCCGGGGTAGCCGAATTTCTTCATGAAGTAGCCGATTACTCCAAAGCAAACCGCTACATAGACATCATAGAGCTGGTTTCCCAAGGAGTAGGAGCCGACAACACAAAGGATGATGATGATCGGCATCAGTATGTTGGTGGGAATCTTGAGGATTTTTGGAGAGTACTTGGCACTGACAAGTCCGGCGGCAAGCATCACGAACTGGATGGCAAACATCCCCGCAAAAATAGTGTAGACCAAGTCGATGCTCTCAACAAACAACAGTGGACCGGGACGGACGCCGATAAGAATCAGAGAACCAAGCATTACCGAGGTAACTACGTCTCCAGGAACACCAAGGCAAAGCATGGGGATCAAGGCACCTCCGGTGGTGGCATTGTTTGATGCCTCAGGCGCCGCTACACCCTCATATGATCCTTTTCCGAATTTTTCAGGGTGTTTTGATAGTTTCTGGGCCACATTGTAGGCGATGAAACTAGCGATGGACCCTCCGGTACCCGGGATAATGCCAACGAATACACCGATGACCGATCCCACAATTGCTGCAAAAAGGAAACCCTTGATATCAAACCATTTCGGCAACATATTCGTGATGACCTGTGCATTGGCTGCACTTTTACCATGCTTGTTGGTAACCTGGGTGAAAACCTCAGAGAGAGCAAAGACCCCAATCAGTACGGGCAATAAGTTGAAGCCTCTCATCAATCGGGGAATGCCGAACGTGAAACGGTCGGTGCCGGCGATGGCATCGATGCCGACGGTGGAGATGAGTAAACCCAGACATCCGGCCAAGAGCCCTTTGCCGATGTTCTTCCCTGATGAACTGGCCATGATTGAAAGGCCGAAGATGGCGAGGGAGAAATAGTCTGCAGCATGAAAGTTCAATGCAATCTTGGCAAGCTGGGGTGCGATGAGAAACAAACAGATCGAGGAAACCAAGCCACCAATGAAGGAAGCTATGGTTGAGATTCCCAAAGCTCTTCCGGCCTGTCCCTGCTCACACAATGGATATCCGTCCAGCAATGTTGCTGCAGCTGATGGGGTTCCCGGTGTCTTCAGAAGGATGGCCGAGATGGACCCTCCATACATGGAACCGCAGAAAAGACCGCAGAGCATGACCAAGGCGGTATCGGCTGGAAGCCGATAAACCAAAGGAAGCAGCAAGATGATGCCCATTGAACCCGAGAGACCGGGAAGTGATCCGATAACAATGCCGACAACCACTCCAAATACCATGAAGAGGAATGTGAGAGGCTGAAGGATGGCAGAAAAACCGCTTACAATATTGGTGAACATAGTCATCTTCTCCTCTTAGAACAGTGAAAATCTTGGTAGTAAAACCTGGAAAGCGTACATGAACAGAAAGTAAATCACCACAGAGACGGTAATGCTGATCACCATGGCGTTTTTTTTATTCGAGTACCCGAACATCCAAAACACGAACATAAGAAAAAAGGGAGTAAGGAGAAGAAAACCCAGATACTTCATCAGGAAAACGTAGGCAAAGGTGCCAAAAACAAGCAAAAAGACCTTTTTAGCCCGTCGGGCATCGAAGGCTTCGCCCTGTTGTGCCGCTGAAGCATCAGTGAACAACGCTTTGACTGCCTGTATCAGCCCCAAGAGTATGATGACCATTGCGACAAACGCAGGATAGTCGCCGGGGCCGATGCCCATTTTTGCCTGGGGAAGCTTCTTTGCTTGAACAAGTACAAATATGCCGAAGAGAACGGCACCCAAACCAAACCAAAAATCCGCTGTGATTTTCTTTTTCATCTTTGACTCCGCATTACAAAAAGGGAGGGCCATCGATTGGTTGCGACGACCCTCCGCTCAGAACAAACTTAGTAACGGTCACCCAAGCCTTTTGCCTTCACAAGTGCTTCGTAACGGGCATCCTCGGCGAGGAGGAACTGGCCGAAATCAGCAGAGTTGAGGTACTCGGGGCTTACACTCATGGCCTTCATCTTCTCGATGAAGATGGGATCCTCAATGCACTGCTTGAAGATGTCATGCAGTCTCTGCACCACGGCATCGGGAGTGCCCGGAGGACATACCACGCCTCTCCACTGGGGAAGGACAAGGTCCAAGCCCTGCTCTTTGGCGGTAGGAACATTGGGGAAGGCAGGATAGCGCTCTTCAGAGAATACTGCGAGCATCTTCAGCTGGCCGGCTTCAATATTGGAGACGCCTTCAGGAGCATTGTTCATTGCCGAGTCCACCTGCTTGCCCAACAGACCAATGATGGAAGGGCCGCCGCCGCTGAACGGAATGTGAGTGAATTCACCACCAATTGCATCTTCGAACAAAATTGCAGCCATGTGGTTTCCGCCGGCGGTCCCTGCGTTACCGATGGAGAGCACCCCAGGATTCGCCTTTGCGTCGGCAATAAAGTCCTGCAAGGAGTTCCACTTTGCATCGGCGTTCACCAGCAGGTAGTTGTAGGAGCTGACGACCTGCAATACCGGTACGAATGAATTGACGGTAATGGGAGTCTTGCTGAGCTGGGTCTTCGTCATCGAAGCATTATTCCAGTGCATGACACTATACCCATCGGGTTTGGCATCCAAGAATTCAATGGCGCCGGTTACGCCGGAAGCTCCCGGAACGTTCTTGATCACCAAATTCTGACCATTGGCATACTTGGGGAACACTTCAGCCAGAACCCTGAATACAACGTCGCCGCCGCCGCCGGCACTCCAGCCAACCACTGCTTCAACCGGTTTGTTCGGGAAGCTTGACATATCGGCAGATACTGCTGAAACCTCTTTGTTTCCTTGAGCAAACAGCATGCTGCAAGAAAGAACGATTGCCAACGCAACAAATACAATTTTTTTCATATGATCTCCTATTATCCCTTTTTCAGGGTTGTTGACAACGGTAAACGGATTGAATGTCCTGTTTGGGCGCTTTGATACATCGCTTGGATGATCTCTACGGATTTCCTTGCCTCTTGGCCTGAAACCAAAGGCTCCCGATTGTTTTCAATAGCCTCGATGAAGTCCTTAAACTGTGCCACGTGGCCGTGTATACCGATGGAAGTCGGATTGGAAGCTCCTCCTCCGGTTGAAGGACCTGCACCGATACGGGCGCGAATTGCTTCGTCTCCTTCCTTCTCTTCGGCAAAGGACCAATGGATGAGATCCTCTTCCTCAAGAATTGCACTGCCCTTGGTACCGCAAATCTCGATGCGCTTGAGAAAGCCGGGGTAGATGCCAGTGCTGCTCTCTATCACTGCAAACCCACCGCTCTTGAGGCGCAACATCGCAACCGCTGTATCCTCAACCTCGATCCGCTCGTGAGCCAGGGTTGCCGCATGTGCAGTCACTTCCTCGACTCCACCAACGAACCACTGCAAAAGATCAATGGCATGGATCGATTGATTCATCACCGCACCGCCTCCATCGAGCTTCCAAGTCCCTCTCCAGGCAACTGAATCGTAGTATTCCTGGCTGCGGAACCACTTTACCTGAGCATTTGCCAGCAGGATGGTGCCGAACCGGTTCTCTTCAACCGCCTGCTTCATGAGAATTGCTCCCTGGTGAAATCTCGACTGGAAAATGCCGGCAAGCTTCACGTTGTTCAGCCGTGCCGCTTCGATGATCTCATCGCACTTCTCGATGGTGACTTCAAGCGGCTTCTCTACGATGACATGCTTCTTTGCCTTGGCGGCAGAAACCGCGCCTTGCATATGGAGACCGGAGGGAGTGGTGATGGTGACAACATCAATTGCAGGGTCGGAGAGAAAGGCATCCAAGTCGCTATACCCGACGGCGCCATACTTGGAGCAGAATACTTCAGCTTTTCCCGGCACCACATCAAATCCAGCTACAAACTTTCCTTGCGCAAGCTCTTGGATAGCCCTGACATGAAAGTCAGCAATGGTACCCAACCCGATAATCCCGAATCCATAGTTCTTCATCAAAGCAAACCTCCGAATGACTTGTATCTATCCTAAAAGCGAATCAGCATTTTGTCAATTTAAATTACAAAATATATTGGTATTACCTTCATTAATATGAATATTTAATGAGGAAAATATTTTAATGTATTATTTTATCTATAGTTATACAATCATTACAATTGTTTTTTATTTTTACAAATTACTTGTCAAATACTTCTTTGCATGCTAGATTCCAAACAACAACGACAGAACTGGAGGACGTATGACTTTACATGAAGAGTTTGCAATCAAGCTGAAACGACTCAGAACGCTCATGCAAACAAAGAATCTGGATGCACTCTATTTGAAACGACAGGATGATTTTGCTTGGCTTTCCTGCGGCGGCAGGAACTATGTAGGCCTGTCGGACATGGGCAACTGCGGCCTGCTCGTCACATCAGACGCCCATCATGCAATAACCAGCACTGTCGAGAGCCAACGGATGATGGATGAAGAAAATCTTGCCGAACTTGGCTTTGCCATGCATGCAGGCATTTGGCACAACGACGCATTTGAGACGGCAACCCTGCAAGATCTGGTGCCTTCAGGCCGCATTGGTTTTGACTATTTACACAAGATCGGTCCCAATCTTGCTGAAGAGATCAAGGTCTTGAGATTCTCCCTCACCGAGAGCGAAGTTGAGAAATTCCGGATGGTCGGCAAGCTTGCTTCACTGGTGATTGAAGAGACCGCAAGCTCGATCAGGGTGGGTGAATGCGAATACGCCATTCTCGCACGTGCCGCACAGAAAGCCAGGGAGCTGGGTTTGGAAGTGGTCTCGCTTATGTGCGCCGCCGACCAGAGAATCTCAAGCTACCGCCATCCGCTTCCCACCGATGCTCAAGTACGAGAGCGGGTCCAAATCGGAGGGAACCTCCGCAAATGGGGCCTTACCGTATGCTTGACCCGGTATGTCAACTTTGTACCTGTCTCGGCGGCTCTTGAGCAGCAGATGCGCGCAAACCAGGAGATCGATTGCATCCTCATGCAGGAGACAAAGGTTGGACGACAGCTGAAAGATGTCCTCGCCTGCGGCAAGAAAGCTTATGAACAGCGGGGATACGGATATGAAATCGACAATCACCACCAGGGCGGGCCCATCGGGTATGCCGGGCGCGACTATCGTGTCGATTTTTCCAATACCCATGTGGTGGAGGACAATCAAGGGTTCTGTTGGAATCCCTCGATCACCGGCACAAAGAGCGAGGACACGATCCTGGTCACCCGGTCCGGTTTTGAGTTCATCACAAAACCTGTCTTGTTCCCGGTCTGTGAGATCAAAGTCGGCGATAGATTCTTTCCCAGGGCTGACATTCTCCAAAAGTTGATGTAACGTGTTCAGATGAGGAACGAACAGGATGAGCGTGAATGATCTTGAACTAAAAACGTTCAAAGCCATCATAGAATGCATTGAGGAGGGTTCTGAGAAACCCTCCCGTGCAGCCATAGCCAAAGAGCTCGGGTTAAGCAGGACCACGGCTTCCAATTACGTAAATAAACTCATCAGTTCAGACATACTCGAGGAGCTGGATTCCGAATCCCAAGGAAGAGGAAGGCCGGGCAAACCCCTGACCTTGTCAACTTCCAAACGCTACGCCATCGGAGCCTTTTTTGATGAGAGCGATTGGTACCTGAGCGTCGTCAATCTGCAAGGACAGCCCATCGAGAACCTGCACTACCCCATAGAGCGGATGACCATCGACAGCTTCATCCAAGTCCTTATCGGGGGAATACAGGAAATCCAGAAGAAATACGGCTCGCAATTGCTTCCCGCCATCGGGATAGGAAGCCCCGGGGTCATCGATAGAAAAACAGGGACCATCATCAAGGCAGTCGACCTTGGTTGGAGAGACATTCCGCTGGGGCGCATCGTTTTGCATCAGACGGGCTTTTCCTGTTACATCCTCAACCGCTACCGCGCTACCGGCCTCGGCGAAGCACATCATGGGCAAGGCCAAGGCGTAAAGGACTTCATCTTCATCGGCATCGGGACCGGAATGGGCTCAGCCATTTTCATCGACGGCAAACTGATGTTCACGACCAACATCCACACCGGCGGCATCGGTCACATCATTGTAGACCCTCACGGGCCGTACTGCAGCTGCGGGCGAAAAGGGTGTGCACTCCCTCTGGCCTCCACCGATGCCCTCATTGCAAATGTGTTGAAGAGCTTGAAGGAGAACCACTCCCTCGCATATACGCCTCTTGCACAACGATATTCCACGGAAAAAACAGTGACGCTCGCCCAAATCATGCAGGCGGCAGAGGACGGGGATGTATTTGCCCAACAGGCTGTACAAACTGTCGCCGATCCAATGTGCAAGATCATCGGACACCTGATCACCATCATAAATCCCAAGAAAATTGTGTTGGGAGGGCCGATGGCAACCACCGGCACCTATTATGTCAACTATATCAAAGAGAAGGTCACCAATGATTATCTGACACCGGAGATTCCCATTGTCCAGGGAAGCATGGACGTCTACACCGGAGCAAGGGGCGCTGCCTCGTTGGTGACCAAACGGGTGGTGGAGCTCACGTTTCATACACCGGATACCTGGTATCAGGAGCAGTAGGGCCTATTCCTCTGTCTTGTACTCAAACAAATCTCCGGGCTGACAGCCAAGGGCCTCACAGATTGCTTCCATGGTACTCAGCCTGATGGCACTCACCTTCCCTGTCTTCAGATTGGAAAGGTTTGCTATCGTGATACCCACCTTCTCGGATAATTCGGTTAGTGACATCTTGCGGTCCGCCAGCACACGGTCAAGTCGTATAATGATTGCCATACGCTTGCCTAGACCGTTTGCTCGTATTCACGCTGCAAGGCGAATGCGTAGCTGAACACCCGAGCGAGCACGAGCAGAATGAGTGCATAGACAGCCTCATTGGGAAGCAGCTGGAAGCGGAAGCCAAGCAAGCCTGAAAGTTCTCCCAAGTCCCGGGTAAAGACAAAGACCAGCAACAACTGCTTTGCATAGGCTAGAATCAGCAGGATATATCCCATGTTGGTTATCTTGTCGGGAAGCGTTCGGGTGAAGCCTTTGGACTGGGCAAGTGTGTGAAGAATCGAGCGCAGCAGGTATAAAAACAACAAGCCAAGCACAAGGGTTGCCACCAGGAGTATGGAGTAGAGAAGAAAAGAGCCCAGACTTGCAGATCGCACAGCCTGAGTAACCTGCAGGCCTTCGGGGAACACCAACAAGAGAGAGAAATCACCCTGCACTGCCAGGACGACCAAGTACACCGTTATGCCGGCTACGGCAAGCGAGCCAAGGATGAGACTGAGGGTAAGCAGACCTGTAAGCAGGCGCAACCCTTTGTTTGACAAACTAAGCATGGAATGCCTCCAAATATCGTTTTACAGATATTTTTTATCGTAGTACGATAAATTTGTCAAGACATTCCCTACTGCTTTTCACTGCGCAGCCTGTTTCGATGCATCCCAAATGCCTTCAGGTGGGTCTTGGAAGTGACAGTCACCCCGCTGATTACATCCACAACAAGGCTCTTTGCTTCTATTGCAGCTTTGAATAACTCATCAATGGTCCTTCCCTTGGAAAGCTTGACCGGCTGACCATTCTTGGCAGCAGCGCCCTTGAGAATCCTGAAACCCTCGACCTCACCGCCGGCCACCCTCATTTCGGTCTCGTTATCGCGAAGGTGTGAGGTACTGCCCTTCCACTGCCCGATGTACATCCCATCCTAGAGGTTCGAAAACTGCACGTTTTCAAATTGCAACCGGGAAGCCTCTTTTCGATTCGGTCCATCCACGCGCATCGCCATGAACAAGCCTACGGCGATAATCACTATCATACCAGGCAAAATCCACCACATACGATTTCTCCTACGCTTACGCATCATGTACTGAGAAGTGATATGTTCAGTCCCGTTACCGGTTGGAAAACGGAGACCAATGATTCGGTGATCCAACCCTGCAGGTTTTCATCGATGGCAAACACCCCGACTTCGGGGAGGTCGGCCAACAGCTTTTTGCATCCCTTGAGGCCTAAAAGAAAGAAGGTTGTTGAAAGGGCGTCAGCATGCAGGGAACGAGGGCAGACCACCGTCGTACCAATCAAGCCAGACCGGGCCGGACAGCCGGTCCTCGGATCGAGAATGTGGTGCTGCCGCTTTCCTTGCGAATCGATAAAGAACCGTTCATAGTCACCACTGGTGACAACCGAGACGTCCTTGGCCGCGATGGCTCCAACCAAAGAATTCTGGATCCTGGGATGACGGATGCCCACCTTCCATGCCGACCCATCCGGTTTCGATCCCAGAAGCAACACATTGCCGCCAAGGTTGATGTAAGCCGATTCAATACCCCATTCGATGAGCACCTGCTTGGCACGATCAGCGGCATAGCCCTTGGCCAAGCCTCCCAGATCCAACATCATCCCCTGTTCACCCAAGCCGGCACGTCGATTCTTCACATCCAACCGTATCTGGCGGTAATCGACACGCGATCGAACTTCATTAATGGCGGCTTGGGTGGGGGGAATTGCAGCATGGGTGAAATCCCAGAGATTCATCAGAGGAGCGATGGTTACATCGAACGCACCGCTTGAAAGAGCGCCGACCGCCACGGCCTCCTGCAGCACCTCAATGGTATCGGGGGAAACATCTACCAAACCGTTTCCAGCCTGACCGTTGATGCCGCTCACCTCGCTATCGGCAAGGAACCTGCTCAAGAGTAATTCCAGACGCTTCACTTCTGCAAAAGCCGCCTCAATTGCCGCCTCAGGCTGTTCTCCATAGACCTTGCAGGACAGTTGGGTATGCATGACTGCAAGGGTTGCCTCGACGCTACGCATGATCACATCCTTGCATCAGGCCATCCATCACCAACGAGGTGATCGTGTCCAGCAACCGGGGAAAGTGCTCAACTCCGATCTCCTCCTTGTGCACATCGATGTTCATAATCGCCGTGAATACCAACATGATCGTCGCGGCATCGACATCGCTTCTGATTTTTCCCTCGGCCTGCCACTTCTCCACCAGCTGAACAAAGGTGTCATAGAGGAAGTGCACCGCTTCACTGCCGTGCTCGAGGCGATAGACCTGCTCGAGCTTTGCAAAAACCTTTCGGTTGTACCATTCACGCAAAATCGGGTTGTTGCGCATACCTTCGCTGTTGCACGCAAGCATATGGGCGATCACTTGCTTCGGTTCCAATGTTACGTCAAGCTGTGCCTGGCACCTCTGTTTCAACACTGCATTCTCTGCAAGGAATATATCCAAAAACAGCTTTTCCTTTGACGGGTAGTAGAGGTAAAAGGTTCCCACAGCAAGCCCCGCCTCCTTGGCGATCTGGGCTACGCTGGTGGATTTGAACCCACCCTTGGTGAACAATGTTTTTGCCGCGTTGTACAACAGAGCTTGTTTCTCTTCCATGCGTCCATCCTGAATGAATATTTTTTAATTCATTCATTTATACAGAAAGAGTCTTTTGCTTGTCAAGACATCGCAGGGTGCCCTTCCAATCACCACCACGCAGACCATGGTAAAAATACACCCACCCATGGCATAGTACACCAAGCAATTGCACATTCCTTCTTCCATTTTTTGATTTGTATTCCTCATTTGTACTTTTCTCTTTCAGTCATAGATACTGTACATTTTGGAGCACACCCATACAGCCACACGGTGGCTTGCAGGCGAGTATCGGTCGGATGCTTTTGGGGAAAATCGAAGAGACTGAATCCTATCTGGATCTGGCATGGCATTTTACAGCAGCATCGCCACCGGCTTTGAACTCAACCTATTCGATTCCTTCCAGGTCCTGATTCTTGGCGGATATCGTTTCGCCCCTCACGAAGCCCAACCGGGCATGCAGGCAAACACGCTTTCCAGAGCATTCAACTCACTGAGTTTCAGGGCCAACCTGAAGTGAACCGACAGGCCGGTATACGCGTGTATACCGGCCATCACTTTCCAACATATTGCATGCATTGCACCAACCTGAGGCGGTGCACTGGATGACAAATGCTGATGCTTACGTTATAAGTATGGTAGATGCAGGCAGGGCGGATATACAGCGCACCTATTTGTTCTCTGAGGATTGATGAGAAAATCCCTACGTATTGGTTTTGGGGAAAAACGCACATTTTTGCTACTGCTTGCAGCAACGATTCTTTGCGTCCTCTTCCCTGCACAATTTCTCTATCAACGAACCACCAATGTCCTCAAAGACAACGCCCGTTTGCGCGCTCTCTCCATCGCCACCACCGTGGCAACCTTTCTGGAAGACGACATCGAGTCATATCGAGCCATATCCGATGCACCGACACTCAATGAGGACTCCCAGGCCTATGCCGACTACCTGCGATACAATGCCTTGCTGCGTACCATCAAGGAACAAAACGACGCCGACTATATCTATACCGAAGCGCTGGTTGATGGAAAAATCATCCGCTACGTTCTCGATGCCGAGCTCCCCGACAGTGAAAACTTCTCCCCTTTCGGCTCCCTCGATACAATGGATGAAACCGAGCAGAACGTATATACAACCCGAATGGCAACCGGCAGCACCGAACTGCTCCTCTCCGACTGGGGAGTATACCTCAGCGCCTTCGCCCCTATTGTCGACCATCGTGACGGCAGTTTGACAGGATTGGTGGGAGTCGACTATTCGGCGGCAACCTTGCTCATACAGTCACGCATGCTCTTGTATCTACACATCATCACCTTCTCGTTGCTCTCCTTGCTGCTTTCCTTCTCCCTTTTTGTCGTCGTCCAATTGATCAGCGTCCACGCCTATACCGATGAGTTGACCGGCTTGGGCAATCGCCGGGCAATGAACAAGGCTTTGGCTCGTTTGGAAAGAGACGCACGGAAACACCATAAGCCGTTTGTACTGTTAACCCTCGATGTCGACACCTTCAAGCTTATCAACGATGAACACGGACATCCCGTCGGGGACAAGGTTCTGAAACGGATTGCCGAGACATTGCTGCAACATTCGGAGGGGGATGAGGGCTGTTTCCGTTCAGGCGGTGATGAATTTGTCATGGTGATGCCCTCCTCCAATCTTGAAAACGCCCGACAAATAAGCAATCTGATCAAAACCGATGTCCAGGCTGTGTTTCTTCCGGAGTTGAAGGGACAGGCGCTTTCTGTGAGTATCGGCCTGGCTGTCTGGGAGGAAGGCGATACCCTGGAGGATGTGATCAGGCGCTCCGATACAAGCCTCTATGAGATGAAAAAACATCAGGAAACCCGGAAAAAGGGTTGAGAGTCTCTTGCCCAAACAGAAGGTAACCGATAGGGTTTCTCCCATACCCAGGAGATCAGACATGCATACCATCGATACACTCTTTCTCACCGGATCGCATTTCTGTCCTGATCAGGAAGAAATGGAAAGCCTTGAGGCCTTGTACCCCCAGGTTCGCGTAACCAGCACAGACATGTCGCACTATAGCCGCGAGCAGTTGCAGCAAGCCCGGATTATTGTAGGACTGCCAAAACCGGAAGACCTGAAACATGCCACCAACCTGCATTGGCTGCAAACCCCATCCTCGGGGGTAAGTCAGTATGTCGATCCCGCCCTCTATGCCAGCCAGCCCATCCTCCTGACCAATGCGAGAGGCACCTACGGCAGGCAAATCGCCGACCATGTCATCGGTGAAATAATCGCTTTCAACCACAACCTGCTGCGCTATCATGACCAGATGAAGAGCAAGCTATGGAAACGCTACTTCCCTACCAAGGACCTCTGGGAGAGCACCTTGCTGATCATCGGGCTTGGGGATATCGGGACCCAGCTGGCCTTGCGGGCGAAAGCCCACGGCCTCAGGGTACTTGCCGTCAAACGAACGGCAACTGAGAAGCCTTCCTATGTGGACGAGCTGGGAACGGAGAAGGACCTGGATGCCTTTTTGGTACGAGCCGACTACCTTGTATTGTGTGCAGCTTCCACCGATCAAACCGAGCATCTGCTTGATGAGCGAAGGATAGCCCTGTTGCCACCAGGCTCGTATGTTTTCAATGTAGGACGAGGCAACCTGCTGGACGAGCAGGCTCTGGTGCAGGCCCTTCAGAGCGGCAGGATAAAGGGAGCCGGCCTCGATGTCACCACGATCGAGCCCCTGCCGCAGGACCATGTACTATGGACGCTGGACAATGTCCTGATCACCCCGCATGCAAGCGGCTTGTCCCCAAGCGATCCTCATCAGGTGTTCTCCCTGTTTTTGAAGAACCTTGGGCTGTATCTCCAGAACAAGCCATTGATCAATTGCGTAGACTTTGCACGGACGTATTAGATAGTCCCATCAATAAATGAATAGCAAGACTATTCTCCTTTACCCGGCTGGTCGGCGATGGTACGATGGAACATGTCCAAGGAGGGGTGGAAGGTGGCCATAATTCTTGCAATCGATGATGCGGCAACTGATCTTACGCTCATCCAATACACGCTTTCCAATCACACGGTACTGCTGGCTCGAAACGGCGAAGAGGGGTTGCACACGCTCGATACGCATCCAGAGGTCGACCTCATCCTGCTGGACCTTCACATGCCTGTCATGGATGGGTTCACCTTTCTGGACCACATCCAAGCCAGGAATCTTGAAATTCCCATCATTATTCTTACCAATACCGAGGAAGTCGATATGGAAATTCGCGGACTGGAGAAAGGCGCCGTCGATTTCATCCGAAAGCCGCTGAATTTCAAAGCCCTGCAGATGCGCATCGATGTACAACTGAGGCTCAAGCAGTCCACCGAGCTCATCAAGGAGCACAACCGCCGCCTTGAGGAACTTGTTGAAAAACGAACTGCAGAAATCAGACGTACCAACGTGATAACCATCAACGCATTGGTGCGGCTTTTGGAAGTGCGGAATATCGAGTCCAGCAACCATGCCCGACGCACCAAAATCATGATGGAACTGCTTTGCCAACAGTTGCAGAAAATGAAACATATTGGATACGAGCTGAGCGAAAAAGAGATTCAGGAACTGATCGATACCGCTCCCTTGCACGACATCGGCAAGGTCGGCATTCCCGACCATGTACTGCTCAAGCCTGGAAAACTTGATCCAGGCGAAGTTGCCATCATGCGCGAGCATGTGAACAAGGGTGTTGAGGCCCTGGATTACAGCATCGAGAATGAAGAGACAAAGATAAGCTTCATAGAAACTGCCCGGGAGTTGATAGCCAGCCACCACGAGTGGTACGACGGCAGCGGCTATCCTGCCCGGCTGCGCGGTCTTGCAATTCCCCTTTCCGGACGCTTGATGGCCGTAATCGATGTATATGATGCACTTACGAGCAAGCGGGTATACAAAGATAAAATGGAACATGACCAAGCAATCGAGGTGATGAGACAGGAAGCAGAGAGACATTTCGACCCCATCGTGTTTGAAGCATTCTTACAGGTGGTCGACGAGATCAGGAAGAGATTGCTTGAGTAGCAGGGTGGAACCATGAGAAACCGCAACAGAGTCAAGGTTTGGTGTTTCCTGACAATGTTCACAACTTAAGGAA
>DJGJ01000029.1:0-46753 GCA_002432715.1 Sphaerochaeta sp. UBA5849
TATAGTTTAGGCTTTGATGTATTACACCTGAGTACTTACCGATAAGAGGAGATTTCCCCACGCAAATCTGTATCTATTTAAAGAAACATACTCTGATAAACCTGCAAATGGAGCTCCCAGATGCAGGTTTTGCCTGTTTTGCATTGCACAAAAAATTAGAGGTGAAAAAAGCAGTAGTGCACATTCAGTATATTTTGAGGTAGCTCTCTGTGGAAAGGGTTGTGTGATGGTATAGGCGTTTTGTTTCACGTGAAACAATGCATGCAAGCCCTGCAGGGGAGGTATATCCAGGGAGATGCTTTAAGGCATAAAAAAACGTTCCACGGAAAGTTTCACGTGAAACGTTGTGATTCGAAGTATCTGCTTTTTAGAAGTCGGGGGTGTTGACCACCGTGAGCTTCGGATCGACGAAATTGCGAAGGTAGCGCTCAACACCGCTCTTGAGCGTCATCTGGGACATCGGGCAACCAGCACATGCACCCTTCAGGCGCACAGTAACATCGGTACCGACCAGGCTGACAAACTCAATATCTCCTCCGTCATTCTGCAACGAGGGTCTGATGTCCTCGATTGCTCTTTTGACTTTATCTTCTTCCATATACTTTTCCTCCATAGGGTACCTTGAAGATACAATAGAGCCTGAGAAGGGTCAAGGACTCAGCCTCAAGAGGTGACAATGGTTGGATATTTCCGTATAGTACCCAGTATGAGTGCGCAAACAATACTGTTTTTGAATCAAAAGGGAGGGGTCGGCAAAACCACCTCGGCTGTGAATTTGGGATCGGCTTTGGCCCAACACGGCAAAAAAGTTTTGTTGATCGACCTCGATTCACAAGGGAACCTGACCAGTGCCACGTCCATAGACAGCCGGAAAATGGGAATCTATGAAGTAATAGCGGGTCAGTGCAGTGTTCAGCAAGCCATCCAACAAACGCCTATCCAGAATCTGTATGCCATTGCAAGCAATATCAATATGGCAGGATTGAACATAGAGTTGGTGGAAGAACAGCAGCGGGAGTTCTTTCTCAAGAACGCCTTGGCCGGGCTTGATGAGATGTGGGAGTACATCATTGCCGATTGTCCGCCTTCGCTGGGATTGGTTACCGTCAATGCAATGGTTTGGGCAAAGCAGGTGATTATCCCGATGCAATGCGAATACTTCGCCATGGAAGGATTGAATCTGCTCATGAGAACAATCGGCAATATGAAAAAATCCTTGAACCCCGACCTGCAGATCCTGGGAATACTCTTTACGATGTACAGCAAGCGCACGAAGCTTGCCAATGAAGTGGTTGAGGATATTTCCTCCTTCTTTCCCAACTTGGTGTTCACCACCAAGATTCCGAGAAGCATCCGCATCGCCGAGGCCCCTTCGCATGGGCTTCCCATCAATGTGTATGATAGTGCAAGCAGTGGAACCAAAGCATACAAAGACCTGGCAGAGGAGGTAATCGAACGTGTCGCAAGAAACAATTAAGAAACATGGACTTGGAAAAGGAATCGGTTCATTGATGCAGGATTACTCCTTTGATTCGGTTCTCGATACTGCGTTAGGTCTCTCTTCATCCAAATCCGGCCAGGAAGGGTCTCAGAAGGTTTTTGAAGTATCGCTAGAGAACATCCGTCCCAACCCTAATCAGCCTAGAAAGGATTTCAATCAGGAATCCCTCGAAGAGCTGGCCCAGTCGATCAGGCGTGAAGGCGTTTTGCAACCTATCTTGGTTGAGGAAATTGCTCCCGGCCAATACAGCATCGTAGCAGGAGAGCGTCGGTATCGTGCTTCAAAGCTTGCGGGATTGACCAAAATCCCCGTATTGGTCAAGGACTTCACCCAAATGCAGCGTTTGGAAGTTTCTCTCATAGAGAATATCCAACGGGAGAATTTGAATCCGATTGAAGAAGCCAAGGCGTATGCGTATCTCATTCAGGAAGCGGGGATAACCCAAGAGGAACTGGCCCAGAGGATGGGGAAGAACCGCTCGACCATCAGCAACAGCATCAGGCTGCTGCAGCTCAGTTCCACCATGCAGCAGGATCTCTTGCATGGAAGGTTCTCTGCAGGGCAGGCCAGGGCCATCCTTTCCGTCGTCAATCCTGCAGACCGGGAAATTTTGTACCGAACCGTACTGGAAAAAGACCTTTCCGTTCGTGCAACGGAACAATTGGCTGCCCAGTTCAATATGGGAAAGAGGGCTGCTTACCAATCCAAGAAGCGACGTGCAAAGAAAAGCTTGGCAAAATCGCCTGATATCATTGCGGTTGAAGACAAGTTCTTGCATGTGGTGGGATCACAGGTAGAGATAAAAGGTTCACTGGAGAAGGGTAAATTGGAAATTCCTTACACAAACAGTGAAGAATTGGAACGATTGTATCAGCTTTTGGCCCCCGGCCAAGAGCTGTTTGAAGTATAGAAACCAAGGAGATGGAATGGAAACCAAGAATCTAGCAGATGGAGTGTATGCTGTACTGCATACCAATAAAGGCGATATCACCCTGTTGCTTGAACATACGAAGACGCCTATGACGGTGGCCAACTTTGTGGGGCTTGCAGAGGGAACGCTCAATGTACATGGAAACAATAAACCTTTTTACAGCAATATCAAGTTTCACCGGGTGATTGAGAACTTCATGATACAAGGTGGATGCCCCAAGGGAACCGGCACCGGTGGACCCGGCTACACCTTCCCTGATGAAATTGAGGAATCCCTCAAGCATACAGGACCCGGCATCCTGTCGATGGCAAATGCCGGTCCCGGTACAAACGGAAGTCAATTTTTCATCACTCACGTTGCAACCCCTTGGCTTGACGGCAAGCACTCTGTGTTTGGTCATGTTGTAGAAGGCCTCGATGTTGTGAACTCCATTGTACAGGGTGACAGCATCAAGACCGTGGAAATCGTACGCAAGGGTGCCGATGCCGAGGCTTTTGTAGTCAGCAGGGAGACTTTCACCCAGTACGTGCTTGCAGCCGAGGAGAAGAACAACAAGCGTGAGGCATTGGAGAAAGCCAGGTTGGAGGAAGAGCTTAAAAACCGCTGGCCTGATGCAATCAAGACTCCTTCGGGCCTTCGCTATGTAGTGACGAAAGCCGGTGAAGGGAAGAAGAAGCCTGTACATGGACAGAAAGTGACAGTCCATTACACAGGATCCTTGCTTGATGGGCGTGTGTTTGACAGCTCGGTGAGAAGAGGAACTCCTGCCCAGTTTGCCATCGGCGAAGTCATCGAAGGCTGGAACGAGGCCTTGAAGACGATGAGTGCAGGTGAAAAGCGCACGTTGGTCATCCCCCCCGATCTTGGGTATGGGACCATGGGGTATCCCGGGGTTATCCCTCCGAACTCCTATTTGGTGTTCGATGTGGAGTTGATAGCGTTTTAACTATCAGCATTATAAGGAGATATAAGTGAAAGAGAAGGCGATTCAGTATGTCTGCAGCCAGTGCGGAAGAACCGAAACCAAATGGCTCGGCCGCTGTCCGGACTGCGGAAGTTGGAATACCTTCGAGGAGGAAGCCGTACAGAGTGCATCAACCGGAAAACGGGCGGTGATCAGTACGGCAACCAAGCCGATCTCGCTTGGCGAGGTGGTGATCGACCCTCTCTTTCGCTATGAAACCGGCATTTCTGAACTCGACCGGGTCTTGGGCGGGGGCGTCATGCGCGGCTCCTCCATCCTGCTCGGTGGAGAACCCGGCATCGGCAAGTCGACCTTGATGATCCAGGTGCTTGAGAAGTGTTCAGTGGGCCGCAAGGTCCTCTATGTATCGGGAGAGGAGTCGCCGAGCCAGGTCAAGCTGCGTGCCCAGCGGCTGGGCCTGGTGCTGCCTTCCATAGATATTTTTTGTGACACCAGGGTGGAAATCCTGGAGAAAGTGCTTTCATCATCTGTCTATGATGTGGTGGTGATAGACTCGTTGCAGACTCTTTCCAGTGAAGAGATTCCCTCTCCCTCTGGGTCTGTGAACCAGATCAGGTACTGCTCAACCCTTCTGGTCGGCCTGTGCAAACAACTGGGAACCTCGCTCTTTCTTATCGGTCACGTCACCAAGGAAGGCACCCTTGCAGGACCGAAGGTCATCGAGCACCTTGTCGATACCGTTCTCTATTTTGAACAGGTATCCAGTGGGGTGCGTCTTGTGCGGGCAATGAAGAATCGCTTCGGCTCGGTCGATGAGATAGGCATCTTCAGCATGCATGAGAAGGGCTTGATCCCGGTTGCCAATCCTTCTTCCTTTTTCATCACCGATCGTTCTGGATCGGCTCTTCCCCCCGGTATTTCCTATACCCCTGTCATCGAGGGTTCGAGAACCTTCTTGGTGGAAATCCAGGCGTTGACCACCTCGGCCAAGAACGGGTTCAGCCGCATCTATTCAGACCGTATCGATACCGCCCGGGTGACACGGGTTGCAGCAATTTTGGAACGGCATGCAGCCGTGCGGTTAAGCGATCAGGACATCTATGTAAACGTTGCAGGGGGTATGAAACTCAGTGAGGTTTCCATCGAGCTTCCCTTGGCCCTCGCCTTGTGGTCGGCGGTCAGCAACAAGAGCCTTCCCAAGGCTTTGGTCAGTTTCGGTGAGTTGAGCCTGGCCGGTGAAGTGCGCAGCGTAGGCTTTCCGGACAAGCGGGAGAAGGCTGCCAAGGAGCTTGGTTTCAAGCGTTCCTTGCTCCCCAGATCCAGCACCCATTCTCCCTTGATCCAGCATGCCTGCTCAACCATGCGCGAAGCGCTGGAAATCTGCAGTTCTTTGCAGTAAGGTAGTTGGTAAGGTGTGCTTATTTAATGAACAGCAGTAATAAATAATTCTGATAGAAAGGTTTATATATTTCGAAAAATATGGCTGCAGCAAGTCCTGCAGCCATGGTTTTCTATTAGTTAGGAATGCGAATCAACCAAGCATGCTCAGCAGGATGGGGAATACCACCACATTGCCTATGGAAGCTGCAAGGCTTGTATAGAGAAATACCAGCAGGGTGTGGAGCACCCGGTTGCGGTACCAGCCCTTGAAGGTGGTGGCATCGTCGCCGAGTAGTTCAAAGTCTTTTACTTTGGGTTTCCGCAGGGTTGCCTCCATCACGCCGCTGACCATGCCGACCCCTATGGCCGGATGCAGGCTTGTAAGGGGTGCTGACAAAATGCTCACCACCGTATTGATCGGATGTGCCAGGGCCAGGATTGCACCCAAGGCGGTGAAAGACATGTTGACGGCAAGCCAGTAGCCGAACATTTTGATTCCTTCGGTGCTGCCCAGATTGATGAAGCCGTAGAGCAGGATGCCGACAATGAGGATGGGGAAGGCCCAGGAGAGAATCTTTCCCCCGTTGCCGGGTTTGGGAACTTCGCTGATATCGGCAAGGTCGGTACCGACTTTTCCCTGCTCGATCGCCTCCAGGGTTTTGATGATGCCCTTCTGATGTCCGGCTCCGATAACCGCAAGCTTTTTTTGTCCGGGGGCAAGGTAGATGCTGGTGGCTAGATAGCGGTCGCGCTCATCGATCAACACTGCCTTGACTGAGGGAAGCTCCTTTGCCATCTCGTCCATCATATTCTGCATAACATCGGCTTTCTTCAAATCCTCAAGTTCTTGTTCGCTGATTTTCTCATTGCTGAATACTGCACTGATGATGGTGGCGATGAGCTTTGCCTTGTTCCACAGATTGGACTTGCGCCAAGCCCGCTTGAACGTCACTTGGATTTCGCGGTCGCACAGCGAATAGGGAATCCCCTTCTCTTTGGCAAGCTTTGCAGCACTGAGGATCTCTTGGCCGGGGGCGCTGCCGGACTGGTCCCCCATGCGCTTCTGGAAGGAGGCGAGGGCCATGTTTGCAAGCAGCAAAAACCCCTTGTTCTCCTTGATGACTTTCTTGACATCCATGTTGGACCAAGCGTTCTCCTGATCCTTGTTTTTCATCCGTCCGTCATCGAGCTCCAGGCAGATATGGTCGGGCTGTTCGGTTTCAATGGCGAGCTTCACCTCATCCACGCTCTCCTTGGAGACATGGGCAGTGCCTATGAGAAGGATTTGCCTGCCATCTGCGAGGGTGAGTCGGTGAAAGGTATCACTCAGTTTTTCATCAATCATGCAGACAACTATACTCAAGGAAGGGCTGATAAACAAGGGAATTTGACACATAGGTTTGATTGGGGTACAGTTTCGCACACATGGACACACTCTGGTATTTGGCAAAATTGGCTTTGGCCTTGATTATGGGCATGCTTTGCGCACGTGCAGCAGGAATTGACCGCTTTCATAAAAGTGCTGCTTTGTTGCAGACAACCCTGGTTTGGTTGTTGCTGTTTTTCATGGGCGTGAACACCGGCGGCATCGAAGGGATCACCAAAGAGTTTGGGACCATCGGTGTCTCTGCCTTGGTTCTTACCCTCTTGGGGATTGGCGGGACCGTGCTTTTCTCCTTGGTCGTATCCTCCATAGTCACACCGACGGAGCAATCTGAAGGGATCGCAATAGCCAAGCGCAAGGAACAGAGTTTCATACGGCGTCTGTATGATATTGTCAAAGAGCCTCTGATTCTGGTCGGCATTGTCGTTCTTGGCCTGACGCTCAGGTTGACCACCCCCTTGTTTGATTGGTTTCAAAGCTCACTGGTGACGTATCTGCTGTACACCCTGCTTTTCTTCGTAGGCATGGGAATGGTGCACAAGCGGATCAGTTTCAAAGGGGTGTTCGGCGACAAGAGTCTCTTCCTGCTTCCCTTCTATACCATTGCAGGAACGTACCTCGGTGCCTTGTTTGCACCTCTTCTGACTGGCTATACCGTCAAGGAAGCTTGGGGGATGCTCAGCGGGTTCGGCTGGTATTCACTTTCAGGAATTCTCATCAGCGATTTGGGATTCCCGATTCTCGGGTCCATCTCCTTTTTGGCAAACCTGTTGCGGGAAAGCTTCTCGTTCTTCCTCATCCCTTTCTTCGGACGGCTGGGCAAGCGGTATTACCATCCAGCCGTCTGCACAGCGGGAGCAACCAGCATGGATGTCACGCTCGTGTTGCTCTCATCCCACTTTGGGACGAGAACCATGCTTGGATCGATCTACCACGGGGTTGTCATGAGTCTTGCAGCCCCGATCCTGATCCCGCTCTTTTTTTAGCGCACCACCCACAATTGGGCGACGATGGCAATGGCATTCTCCTTGAGCAGGCGGACATAGATGCAGTTCGGTCCGTCAAAGAGCATGGGTATATGGTCCAACAACGTTTGCAGGTCTTTGGTTGGCGCAAGCTGGATGAACTCGTAGCGGCCCGGCTCGATATGATAGACCCCGTCAGGCAAGGGCTGGATCAAGCCGTGCTGCACGGCATACCGGGTATCTTCATCAGGGGGATCCTGGATGCCGCAAAAAAGCAGGTTGCGGGTGGATGAGATGGCGATGCACCCCTCGCTTCCTACTTGTAGGGCATCGAGAAAAATGAGCATCTGCTGATAGGCTTGTTCTGCATCCGTTGTTGAAAATGGTGCCTTTTGATAGGTTATGGGCTGCTGAAGATGCAAAATCATGGACTTGGCTGGTTGCATGGGAGATACTGTAGCAGAATGAAAACACAGGGTAAAGTAGCATCCATTCCCTACACGTTGGAACGCAGGCAATCCAGCCGGCTTATCTCGGTGCGGGTGCTCGGTGATGGGACGGTCAAGGTGAATGCTCCCTACCGGGTATCACTGGCTGCCATTGAAAGGGTGATCGTCAACCATCAGGAAACCTTGCGGCAGGCCATAGTCGAGCAGAGGATGCACCTGCATACTTATCAAAACGGCGATTCCTTCCTGTTTGGTGGAGTGTGGTATGCGCTCGAGCTGAGACAGGGTGCGAAACCGACAATTGCCGTCAATGGTAAAAGTCTGGTGGTAACCTACTGTGGACAAGAGGCAGAGCCGTTGGTGGTCCAGCAACTGGTAAAGGAGTTGTACCGCACGACCGTCAAGGCAAGGCTGGAGCCGTTGGTCTTGTTCTGGGCGCTGCGGCTCGGTCTTCCCAAGCCCCCCTTCTCGGTTCGTGACAGCAAGAGCCGGTGGGGCAGCTGTTCGGCGAAAGGGCGACTGAATTTCTCGTTGCGCTGCCAGATCCTGGATGATGTGCAGCTCTCCTACCTGGTGCTGCATGAGTTGGCCCATCTGGTGCATTTCAACCATTCCAAGGATTTCCATGCCCTGCTGGCCTTGCATATGGACAGCTACAAACAGGTCCAAGCCTCCATATTTGCTTTGCAAAAGCAAAGCCTGTTCCATCTTTGATTCACAACTTTCAAAATATTGTGTATCGTATAGCGAGTAAGGAGATGCAACGAAATGAAACCTGACAGATTAGCTGACGGAGTCTATCGAGTTGCCGCAAAAATCGGCAATCGTGACCTGTTTGAAGGAATTTGGCCCATTCCGGATGGAGTTATGTTGAACTCCTACGTGATCAAGGGCAGCAACAAGAGCGTATTGATCGATATGGTGAAGGACTGGGATGGAGCCTTGGCAGCAGTCGATCAGCAACTTGAATCCCTCTCGCTTGCAAAGGGAAAACTTGATTATATCGTTATCAACCATATGGAACCCGATCACACCGGCTCAATGGTCAAGATTGTAGAGAAGTATCCAGATGTACAGATCCTGTGCAGCGACAAGGCCGTGAGCCTGATCAAGCACTTCTACAAGATTGAAAAGAATGTCCGTGCCGTCAAGGATGGGGAAAAGCTCGACCTTGGTGGGAAGACCCTTCAGTTCTTTATGACTCCGAACATCCATTGGCCGGAAACCATGATGACCTTTTTGATGGAGGATGGGATTCTTTTCAGCTGTGATGCGTTCGGTTCGTTCGGACGATACGACAAGTGCTTTGACGATGAACAGAGTGAAGAGGAGCTGGTTCATCTGGCAAGCGAGACAGAGCGTTATTATGCCAATATTATCTCCTCCTTCTCCTCCTTTGTCCTCAGGGGTATTGCGAAGCTTGATGGACTGGACATCAAGGTGGTGGCACCCAGCCATGGAGTGGTATGGAGATCCGAGCCGAATAAAATCATAGATTGGTACAAGCGTCTGGCTACGTACATGCAGGGGCCCAGGGAGAAGGAAGTGACGGTAGTCTGGTCCAGCATGTACGGCAATACCGAAGCCCTGCTCTCTTCCATCGTCGAGGGGATCAAGAGCGAAGGCGTTGTCGCCCATGTTCTGCAGGTGCCTCAGACTCATGGGTCCTTTGTGCTTGAGAAGGTCTGGAGAAGTGAGGGATTGGTCATCGGCATGCCGACCTACGAATACAAGATGTTCCCGCCTATGTATCATGTACTGGACATCCTGGAACGCAGCCATGTGCAGGGACGCAAGACGCTTCGCTTCGGTTCCTTCGGATGGTCTGGAGGGGCTCAGAAGCAGTTTGATGAGTTCGCCACGGCTATGAAGCTCGACTGCAAGGGGGTAATCGAGTACCAAGGTTCTCCGAGTGAGGAAGACAAGAAGAAAGCCTATGAGCTTGCCAAGGCAATGGCAAAGGAAATCAAAGGCTGAACACTCAGGAAAGTCCGGAAACTCCCGGACTTTCTCATGCAAGGGCTTTGTTGATGAAAGCCTCAAAGAGGCAATCCATCTCGCTTCCCATCGCTTCCGGGTGCCACTGCACCCCTGTGCACCACGCTCCACTGGAAAGCTCGATTGCCTCGATCGACCCGTCTGATGAGAACGCGGTGACTTTGCAGTCCGTCCCGGGTTTTGCAATACTTTGGTGATGCAGGCTGTTCACCCCGAGGGAGTCTGTCATAAAGAGCTCGGAGAGGATGGAATTGGGTACAACTTCCACCTGGTGGCTTACACAGTCCCATCGTTGGTAATCAGGGTGGATGATGGGATTCACACTTTGGAGACGATAATCCTGGAACAGCGTCCCTCCCTGGGCTACGTTGATCAACTGGGTGCCCCTGCAGATTCCAAGAATCGGTTTGTTCAGCTTGCGGGCTATATGAAAGAGCTGGATCTGATAGCGGTCACCATCCAGATCGGAAGGGCCGCACAGTTCATGCCTCTCTTGGTGGTAGAACGATGGATCAATATCGGGACCTCCGGGAAGGAGGATGCCGTCGCATAGGCCGACCATGCATTCCAAGTCGGCCTGCGATGCGATGGGAAGCAGGATCGGCAGGGCTCCTGCCTTCTGCAGCTTTGCCAGATAGCCTTCGTTGGTGAACAGGCGCCTGAAGGTGGGAAAGGCGGAAGTGGGAGGAGCCTTTTCAAGCACTCCTCCCAAACCGATGACCGGCTTGCTCATTCGATGATGGACAGCAGGTGGCGGGTGAAGCCGCTGATGCGCTCAACCGACGATATGGAGAGCCTCTCCTTCACCGAATGTACATCATACATGTTCGGACCGAAGGAAACGGAGTCCATTCCTTCGATTTTGCTGTTGATGATTCCGCACTCAAGACCGGCATGGATTGCCGTAATCTCGGGTTTCCTGCCGGTGTACTCTTCATACGCCTTTGCGCAGAATCCGGTGAGGGCGGAGTGGGGATTCGGCTTCCAGGACGGGTATGCACCTTCAAAACCCACCTGGGCGCCACTCAGCTTGAAGACTGAAGCAAATCGATGGGCGATGTCGTCCCGGGCGGAGAGCACCGAGGAACGATGACTGGATATCACCTTGAAGCACTCCTCCTCCAAACGCATGATCGCCAGGTTGGTCGACGTCTCAACAATGCCCGGAATCGACATGCTCATGGCGTCCACACCATGTGGTGCGGCATAGACGGCTGTAAAGAACCGGCGGCTCACTTGTTTGTCGACGGCCTGCAAAGGAAGGTCGGTCTCGACCAACGAGAGTGCAAGGCCGGGATCGGAAATTTCATATTCTCCTGCAAGTTCCGCTTGAACCTTTTCAACCAATGATCTAAGAAGGGGCTCGTCCTTGGTGTTGATTACAAATGTTACTGTACACACGGAAGGAATGACATTGCGCTTGGTTCCGCCTTCGGCCTTGCATACCTGGAAGTCGGGTCCTTGGTGCAATACTCTTGCTGCAACCTTGATTGCATTGGCTCGCTGTTTATGGATTTCCGCTCCACTGTGGCCTCCGAGCATGCCGTTGGCAGTCAGGATGAAGGCCTTGCTTGCGCTCTCCACCTTCGTCCACGTCACCGGCATGGATGAACGGACCTCGATACCCCCGGCGCAACCGATGTACAGAACACCTTCGTCCTCACTGTCCAAGTTGATCATCAGGCGGCTGTTCACATGCTTTTGCTCGATGTTGAAGGCACCGGTGAGGCCTGTCTCCTCGCTGACGGTGAAGATTGCCTCGATCGGCCCATGCTTGCAGGAAGGATCGGAAAGGATATCCATGACAAGGGCGATTGCAATGCCGTTGTCTCCACCCAAGGTGGTGCCATCGGCTTTGAGGAAATCACCGTCACGAACCAACTTGATCGGGTCTTTGGTGAAGTCGTGGTTGCTGCCTTCCTCCTTGACGCATACCATGTCCATATGCCCCTGCAAGGCGACCCAAGGTCTGTTCTCATACCCCTTGTACGCCTGCTTGCGGATGATGACATTGCCTATGGTGTCGACGAGTGCCTCGAGGTTGTGCTCTTTGGCGAAGGCCAGCAAAAACCTGCGTACACCCTCCTCGTTGCCCGACTCCCTGGGAATGTCTGAAAGATCGGAAAAATAGCGCCACAGATTCTCGGGCTTCAGGCCCTGTACTGCTTTCTGCATCTTGGATACTCCTTACTGTGTGTTTCAGGCAAAACGGTCCCTGATCAGGTTGCCGTCGATGAACAGCCCTTTCATCTGAAGGTTCTGGTCGAGGACCACCACATCGGCCTTGTAGCCGGGGACCAGCATACCTTGCTTGGAAAGGTTGTATATGCGTGCCGGATTGGTTGAACTCATCTGGCTGGCCTGCTGGATGGGAACCTCCCACTCAACAACATTCTTCAAGCCCTGCAACATCGTAAGCCCGCTTCCAACAAAGAGGTTGGGATCCTTGGTACTGATAAACGCACCGTCGCTGCCCAAGGTCACATCCATGCCGTTTGCCTTCAAGCTTCCCGTTCTCTGCTTGGTGGGCTTCAGTGAATCGGTGATCATGACGATATTGTCCAAGGGTTTTTCCCTGAGCAGCATCTTGACCAGCTCAGGGTGCACGTGGATGCCGTCGCAGATGATTTCGCACTGCATCTCGCGCTGGATGAGAATGGCCCCCACCGTACCCGGGTTTCGATGGTGCAGGCGGCTCATGGCGTTGAAGAAATGGGTGGAGTGGAAGATGCCGCACTGCATGCCTTCCATAATGTTTTCGTAGGTGGCGTCTGTGTGCCCTGCAAGAAGAACGATGTTCCTTTCACGGGCCAGGAGGGCTAGTTCGCGCATGTGCTTGAGCTCCGGGGCTACCGTCATGCACAAAACCTTGCCTTTCCCTGCATCGATGAGCTGGTTGAAAACATCCAGGTTGACCGGAAGCACCCCTTCCGGATTCTGAGCTCCAACACGGGCCATTGAGATGAAGGGGCCTTCCAGGTTGACACCCAGGATCTTGGCGCCTTGCTCGCTTCCCATGGCTTCAACGATGCTCTGGATGCTTGCAAGCATGGCGTCCAGCTTGTCGGTGTAGACGGTAGGCATGAAGGCGCTGACTCCAAAATCAGCAAGGCGCTCGCTCATCCCCAAAATGGAGGAAGCCTTGCAGTCCTCAGTGCCGAATCCCCCGATTCCATGAATGTGAGAGTCGATGAATCCGGGCATGATATAGGAGCCCTGCACATCAATCATGATGGTATCGGGGGGGAAGTGTTTCTCCTCCAATCTTCTCATATTGAAGATGTCCCCGATCTCTCCTTCCTCATTTATATAAAGGGCGCAATTCTTGAGTTTTGCATACCCGGTTACGACAGTCCCGTTGGTCAGTACAGTTCTCAGACTCATAAGGCACCTCTCTTGGGTAAACTATACGTTCATATTGTACACAGGTCAATGAAGCTCGGTCAGGTCGTTGACCCAAGTCCCCTTTTTGATGCGGTACATGCCAAGAATCAGTTTGGAGACTTCTTCCATTCCCAATAACAGATAGAGCTGGTAGATGTTCAATTTCAGGACCAGGGCGCCGAAGAAAGCGAGAGGAACCCCGACGGCCCAGACTCCGAACATCTCTGCGAACATCGAGTAGCGGGTATCGCCTCCGCTGCGCAGGATGCCGACGATGATGACCATGTTCAGGCTCTTGATTGGAAGCAGGGCGGCGTTGATGTACAGGCAGTAGATGGCAAGTTGCCGCACCTCGGCACGGATGTTGAAGAATTGGGCAAAGACCGGCGCAAAGAAAGCCTCAAACAAGCCCATGACGACGCCTACGAAGAAGGCGGTGGTGATGAAGCGTTTGGCATACAGGCGTGCAAGCGGGATCTGTTTCTCGCCGATCTTCACCCCGATCATGATCAAGGTGGCGTTGCTTACCCCCATCATGGCCACAAAAAAGAGGTTGCCGATCGATTCCGCTACGTTGATGGCTGCAATAGCTTCTATTCCCATCCGGCTGTATGCAATCTTATAGGTAGTCATGCCCAAGGCCCAGAAAAACTCGTTGAGAATGACCGGCAGGCTGGTGGGCAGGATGTGCAGGATGAATTTCTTGTTCCAGATGAATGCCTGCCTGCTTCGGATTGCAATGACCGGGTGGCGCCTGTAGACAATGTACAGCAGTGCAAGCATCTCGACCAGACGGCTGACAGTGGTTGCCAAGGCGGCTCCCGCAACACCCCATTGGGGGAATGGCCCGATACCGAAGATCAAAAGGTAGTTCCCGATTGCATTCAGCGAAAGGGATACGAGTGCGACCTGCAGAGGGATTTTTGCTTTTCCGATGACCCGCAGCGCAGTTGCCATGATCTGGCTGAACGCTGAGAAGAGGTAGCTTATGGCAACGATTTTCAGGTAGGAAATCCCGATTTGGACCACCGACTCCTCGGTGGTGAATATAAACATGATTCGGCGAGGGAAAAAGAAGGAGGCTAGAGCGAAAAACAGGGCCCCGACACCGGCAATAAAGAGGGAAATGCCCAGGACTTTCTGGATGTTCGTCTCATTGCGGGCTCCCCAGTACTGGGAAAGGAAGATTGCCGAGCCGCTGGTCACCCCGAAAAAAAGGAGACTGATCAAAAAGAACATCTGGTTTGCCAGTGCGACCGCGGCAATGGACGACTCTCCTAGTTGGCCGATCATCAGGGTGTCGACGAAGGACAGGGAGTTGTTGAGCAGGCTTTGTGCCACCACCGGAAGGGCGATGGAGAACATCTTCAGATAAAAATCCTTCCGTTCTGAAATCTCTCGAATCACGTAGTATACCGTCTTGCAAGGAGAATCCTCGTCAAGTCCTTTCTGTTTGCTTTGTCCAAGGCTTCAAGAACCAAGGCCCTGTTTTCTGGTTTGTTGTACTGCAACAGAGCCCGTTGCAGGGAACGCTCACGTCCTTTGGGAATGTGGATGGATGCAAAGCGCTTGCCAGGTCGCGGATCGAGGCCAGTATAGTACATACACGTTGAGACTGTCCCGGGGGTAGGATAGAATTCCTGCACCTGGTCGGGAATAAAATGCGTTTTTTCCAGGTACAGGGCCAAGGTGATGGCATCCTCAAGAGTGGAGCCCGGATGAGCAGCGATGAAGTAAGGGATGAGATACTGTTTTTTCCCTGCCTGTTCGGTTGCATCCTGATACAGGGTGCTGAAGGCATCGAAAAGCTCGGATCGGGGTTTTCCCATCGCATCCAGTGCCGCGGGACTTACATGCTCGGGAGCCACTTTCAATTGGCCGCTGACATTGTTGCGTACCAGATGGTGCATGAAGCGCTCGCGGGTCTGCTTGTCGCATACTTGGAGTAAATAGTCATATCGGATCCCGCTTCGGATGAAGACCTTCTTTACTCCCTTCACCGCTTCCAAGGCCTCCAACAGGTCCAGATAACGGCCATGGTAATCCTTTAGGTTGTTGCACGGCTTCGGCCAAAGGCACTCTTTGGCAGGGCAGGGGCCGTTCTCAAGTTGTTGGTCGCAGGCAAGCCCCTGAAAGTTGGCAGTCGGCCCTCCCAGGTCGTGGATGTACCCTTTGAAGGCCCGATGAGCTGTCATCCGTTCGGCCTCCTTGACCAGGGAAGCCTTGCTTCGGGTTTGGATCATCCTTCCTTGGTGGTTGGTGATGGCGCAGAAGGAACAGGAGCCGAAACAGCCGCGGTTGCTGGTAAGGGAGAACTGGACCTCCTTGAGTGCAGGGACGCCTCCTTCATTCTCATAATCGGGGTGGGCGTCCAAGGTGAAGGGCAGTTCATAAAGACGGTCGAACTGTGCTTCATCAAGGGGAAGGGCGGGAGGATTCTGGACGACCAGCCGGTCCATGCATGCTTGGATGATGCGCTTGCCCCTGATGGGGTTCTGCTGCATCAACTGGATTTGGAAAGCCTGGGCATACGCCAGCTTGCCGCTCTCGGTCGGAGTATTGGACTGCTTGTCCCGGTCGCCGACTTCCTCGAAGGAAGGTATTTCGATGGTGTTGAACAAGAGCTCTTGGAACTTGGCTCTGGATGTAGCATAAACAGTCCCTTGGATATCGACCATGTCCTGGATTGATTCTCCCCCATCAAGACGCTTGACGATTTCCAGGCTCTGGCGTTCCCCCATTCCGTATACGAGCAAGTCGGCCTTTGCATCGAGGATGATGGGCTTGCGTACCTTGTCGGTCCAGAAGTCATAATGGCTGAGCCTTCTCAGTGATGCTTCCAATCCTCCGATGATGATGGGAACATCTGATCCGTACGCCTGTCTGGCTTTTGCCGTGTAGACAAGCGTGGGTCGGTCGGGTCGGAGTTTTGCTTTTCCGCCGGGGCTGTACTCATCCTCGCTGCGTGGTTTGTTGTTTGCGGTATAGTGGGAGACCATGCTGTCGATATTTCCCCCGCTTATCATGCAACAAAGCCTGGGTTTTCCCATTTTGAGAAAATCTTTGGTTGAGTTCCAGTCGGGTTGTGCGATAATACCCACACGATATCCTTCACTCTCGAGCAATCTAGCCAACAATGCGGCTCCAAATGAGGGATGGTCTACGTAGGCATCGGCACTGATGAAGGCGATGTCGATTTGGTCCCAGGACCGTGCATGCAAATCTTCCTGTGTAGTAGGGAGAAATGCTGAGCGAGGGGCATAAGTTTTCACATCGCCATGATAGGGTATTGCCCTACGGGTGTAAATAGCTGTAAGGAGCCGGATTACATGCAGGATAATGAGCTCTTCGTGATACTGAATCCACATGCTGCAAAGGGAAAAGCGAAGCAGCAGGAAGATATGATTCGCACCCTGCTTGGTGCAGAAGGAAAAGTGGTTGTGCTTTACCACACCGAGATTGGGAACGGGGCGGAAAGGGCCGCATACCAGGCGGCAATGGATGGACGCAAGGTGATCATCGCCGCAGGTGGCGATGGCACGGTGAATGAGGTGGCCAACGGCATCCTCAAGGCAGTGACTGCCCATAAGATCCAGGCTCCCGCCCTAGGGGTCATCCCCATCGGCAGGGGCAATGATTTTGCCTGGGGGATGAAGATTCCCAAACCGGTGAAAGATGCGTGCAGCGTAATTCTTGCCGGCAAAACCCGAGTCATCGACGCCGGGGTTACGTATGGGGGAAAATATCCTGAAGGTCGCTTTTTCGTCAACGGGCAGGGGGTTGGTTTTGAACCCTTGGTCAACTTTCTCGCCAGCGACTTCAAGCATGTCTCGGGTACCTTGAGCTATGTGCTGGCCCTCATCAGGATTCTCATGCACTATCCTGCTCCCTACGATGTCGAGCTCAGCCTTGATGACCAGGTCCTCAACCTCAAGACGCAACAGCTGAGCATCTGCAATGGAAGAAGGATGGGCTCGGCCTTTCTCATGGGTCCCGATGCCCTTTTCGATGACGGGTACTTTGATGTGGTCTATGCCAATGCCCCGATTCCCAGTAAAAGAATGGTTCCTCTTGCGCTGACTTTCCTGTCAGGCAAGCAGGTTGAGCAGAAGGAGTTCAGTGTCGCCAGGGTGAAGAAGCTTGTGATGAAAAGCCGCGACTTTCCCATGCCGGTGCATGTGGATGGCGAGGAGATTTCGAAAGGATGCATGGCTTTTCGTACCGAACTTTTGGAAAGTATTCTTCCTGTATTCTGCTGAGGGTTGGGAAAATTCGTAAAACCGTGTCTAGAGGTTGGCAACGTATGATTCATCAGCTATAGGATTGCAGTTTTCTGAAAAAACCACTCTTTTCTTTTGGCTTACAATTAGCTATTATGTAAATGATTAAAAATATGTATCTCGATAAGACTATGGGTTTTCTAAAAAAATATGACCGTTTCTGATTCTTGGCGTGTATCTGATTGACTTCTCATAAAAGAGAGTATATCTTTAAAAATGCGCGTCTTATGTAGTTTTCCAGTGTTTACCTGCTAAGTAAGGAGTTCCCAATTTGATAAAGGATATGGTGCCGTTCGTACATTTTTATGATCAGGATTTTGTCGATATGTATGACAGATCCTGGGTCTGGATTGACGAACTCTGGAAGAGTGGAACCGAGGCCAACGGCTTTAGCGGTTCCTATCTTTCATATCCTGGCCAGACAACCTTCAATCAGTTTCTTTCCTGTTTTTCTTCCTTGTTTTTGGTCTACAGCAATCAGAACAACTCGCCGTTTCCCTTGCTCGACTATTTCTACCAGAAACAAGAGAGCAATGGTGCAATCCGCAGCGATTACAGCATTGAGGATGGGAAGCCGGTTTTTAATGCGAATAATCCGGAGGGTATTTCGCCCCCCCTTTTTGCCTACGTTGAATTCAGTTTCTATCACAAGATTGGAAACAAGAAGCGGCTTAAGGATATCGTGCCCATTCTGGAGAAGCACTATGCTTGGATCCAGACAACCTTCCAGAAGCCCAACGGCCTCTTCTCCGTGCCTGTAGAAGCCTGTCAAAGCGGCAACATTCCCCGTTCTCATATGTATTATCCGCTTGACTTCAACGCCCAGCTTGCCGTCAACGCTCTCTATATGTCCGCCATCGGTGACATTCTCAACGACAAGGAGCTGAGTTTCCGTTACAAGCGGATATACTTCTCCCTCAAGACAAGAATCAACAGCCTGATGTGGGATCCGGCGACCAACTTTTATTATGATTTGGATATCAAGGAGAACCGCATCACCAATAAGTTCATCGGTGCGTATTGGGCAATGCTTGCCGAGATTCCCAATGATGAGCGTGCAGCCTACATGATTGATTATCTGCACGACCCGAATGAGTTCGGGACCGATAATCCGTTCCCGGGCGTTCCTGTTTCCTCTCCTGCTTTCAGCGAGGAGGGAAATGGTCACTGCGGTGGTGTCCTCAGTGTAAATACCTTCATGGTCGTCAAGGCTCTCGAGAAATATAAGCAGTTCGTATTTGCCCGTGAGTGCGCCATCAGGCACATGTACTTTTTGCTCGATACCCTGCATCCCGATGCTGAAACTATCGGTGATGTCTGGGAGGCATATCTGCCCAACAAGGAAGGCTACTCAAAAACCACTGAAATCGCAGATTTCCCCCGCAGAAGGCTCATGCCCTATGCCGGGCTGGTTACCATTACCTTGATGATTGAGAATATCATTGGCTTGGATATCTCGCTTCCCCGAAAGACGGTCAATTGGGTGATGCCCACCCTCGAGGCAATGGGAATCGAAAACCTCTCGCTGAAGAGGAATATGATTACCATCCTGAGCAACAAGACCGATCGTGGTTGGGAGATTCGCCTGGAGAGTGAAAAACTCTACTACTTCACCATCGAGATCCTGGGAGAGAACAAGAAGAAGACCCTTCCCATTCCTTCCGGCAAGTGCTCGATGTTGATCGATAAGCTCTAAATTATGGCTTGGCTTGGCAAACTCTTTGGAGGCACAGTCGGCTTCATGTTCGGTGGTCCTCTCGGCATGATCGCCGGCATCGCCTTCGGCCATATGTTCGACAAGGCCGGTGAGGTTGGGACAGAGGGCAATCAGCGAACACAATTCAATGCCTACACATCCCTCGACCGCGAGCAGATGCTCTTCTTCGTCGGGGCTTTTTCGATGCTTGCACGTATTGCAGCCGCCGATGGCTCGGTCTCATCACACGAGAGACGGAAGGTGGTGGAGTTCATCCGCCAGGACTTGCGGCTGGGGCCTCGTGAGGAGGATGCGGCTCTCAGGGTTTTCGATGCCGCCCTGACCGGTGGAGGGACCCTCGAGCAGTTCGCAACCCAGTTTTATCAGAACTTCAGTCATGCTCCCAATATTCTGCAGCTGATGATCGATATCTTTTATCGGGTGGCTGCCGCCGATGGACAGATCAATCAGCGTGAAGAGGATATGATCAGGCGGGCTTCGCAGATTTTCCACCTGCCTGAAAGCTTTGTGGATATGCTGTGCAGTCGGTATGGCGGATGCACCAGTGCAAGTGACAAGGCATACGCAACCCTCAACATCAGCCGGACGGCCACCGATGATGAGGTCAAGCGTGCCTACCGGAAGTTGAGCATCGAGTTCCATCCCGATTCGCTTGCATCAAAGGGAATGGGCGAGGAGTTCCTGGCCCATGCAACAGCAAAGTTTCGCGAGATCCAGGAAGCCTACGACTCCATCAAGAAAGAACGCGGCATTAAGTAACTAAAACCGGACTCTTCCCCTCAACGACCGGGCCAGGGTGATTCTGTCTGCATACTCCAAGTCTCCCCCGATGGGCAGCCCGCTGGCAAGGCGGGTGATGGAGAGCTCGGGATGATGCTTCAGGACATGGCGAAGGTATAAGGCGGTGGTATCACCCTCTTCGGTGGGATTCGTGGCAATAATGAGTTCACTAAAGCCGCCTTCATCGATACGCTTGACCAGCTTGGAGAAGGATAGATGTTCCGGCCCGATACCGTCCAGGGGGCTTATGGCCCCTCCAAGGACATGGTACAGCCCGTTGTAGGCTCCACTTGACTGCAGGGTGAGTACATCCTGCGGCTGTTCGACAACGCACAGCTGGGTCCGGTCACGACTGCCGTCGCTGCAGATGGGACAAGGATCGTACTCGGTAAAGCTTCCGCATACTGAACAGGGAAAAATCTTGTCCTGGATGGTTGCAATCGCTTCTGCAAGTGTGGTGTTGTATCCCTTGTCCGTCTTGATCAGATGATAGGCCAGGCGTGAGGCACTCTTGGGACCTATTCCGGGCAGGCGTGAGAGGGTTTGGATGAGGTTCTCAAGCGCTGTCATGCTCAGGCCTGTGTGAACGAGGAAGCATACTTGATACCCTCGCTCTGGATTTTCTGTTGAATTTTTGCACTTGCATCGTTGAATGCGCTGCTGATCAAAACCTGCAGTGTCTCGATGTCCTGTGAATCAAAAAGTTCCTTGTCGATATGTACGTCGGTGACAATGAACTTTCCATTGAGGGTCACTTCAACCATTCCGGCTCCGGCGCTTCCGGTAGCTGTGATGGTGGGAAGCAGGTCCTGCATCCGTTTCATGTTTTCCTGGATGCCCTTCATATTCTTGAGCAGTTCAAATGGATTCATATCCATAGATTTTCATCCTCGCTTGTTGCTATTGATGCTTGACTTCCCCACGGAAGACCGAAGCAATCTTGGAGATTACCGGATCATCGACGGTGGGAGCTTCTTGTTTGACTTCCTCAGCGCATGCAAAGTGCACCGGCCCCTTGAAACCGGTGATTTCAGTGATGAGGTCGCGGAATTTTGTTTCATGTTCCTGTGCCTTGTTCTGACAGAACGAGGTGGAGAATGTAAGGAATAACGATCCCCCTTCGTTATGCACCTCTGTTATAGCTTGTGCAACTTGGGAGAGCAGAGGTGCACTGGACAGCTTGCTTACCAGAAGCGGCAGATCCTGCTTGCTGAAGTCCCTTGCCGTCATTTCCTGCTTTATAGGAGGTGGAGGAGGCGCAGCTGCGGGTATCGCAGCAACGCTGGAAGAAGCTTCAGGCTTTACCTTGGGCTCGACGACTGCCTGGGTTGCGATGAGGTCGGGTTGAACTTCAAGCTTGCGTGCGGGAAGTTTCACACTCCCGCTGAGCAGCTCTTCTCGAAGCTGGGCGATTTTGCGGACCAAGGCAGTCGGACTGGCAATATGGGGAAGGCCGGCAAGCCGCGATATGGCGAGCTCCAGTTCGAACCGGGGGTTTAATGAGTAGCGGATGTCGCGATAGAGCTTGAGAAACAGCTCCAAAGCAGCTTCCAGCTGCTCGGTCGTATAGGCATTTCTCAGGGAGAGGGGAATCCTGTCGGACTGGATGCCGAGAATTGCATCTTCCACCACTCCCGCCTTGATGAAGAGCAGGCTTCTGAAGAACTGAGTAAAGTCCTTGATGCACTGTTCCACCGAGACTCCGGCAAACAAGAGTTCCTGGACTGCATGGAGGGCCTCCCGAGTCTTGTTCTCCAACAAGTGGCTGACTATGGCGACAATTTGGTCGATGCCGACCAAACCCAGCTTGCTGCTGATTTTCTCCATCGTGATGTGGCCCTGAGAGAAGGAGACCACTTGGTCAAAGAGTGTGTAGGCATCACGCATGGAGCCGGTCGACTCTTTTGCAATCCAGAAGAGGGCATCCTCATCGGCCTGTACTTCCATCTCGGCTGCTGCTTCCAAAAGGCAGCTCTTGATGAGGTCGATGTCGATAAGTTGGAAATGGAACTGCTGGCAGCGTGACCGGATGGTTGCCGGCACCTTCTGAAGTTCCGTCGTGGCGAAGATGAAGATTATATAGGCCGGGGGTTCTTCAATAGTCTTGAGCAGCGCATTGAAGGCGCTGGTGGAGAGCATGTGCACTTCGTCGATGATGTAAATCTTATATTTGCTTGCTTGGGGAGGAAACAGTACCTCGTCCTTGATTTGGCGGATATCATTTACGCTGGTGTTGCTTGCACCGTCGATCTCGATGACATCCACGTTGTTGCCTTGGGTGATCTCCCTGCAATTGGAGCACACCCCGCAGGGGGTTGCCGAGGGGCCCTGTTCACAGTTCAGCGCGCGGGCCAGGATGCGGGCGGATGATGTTTTCCCGACTCCCCTGGGGCCGCTGAACAGGTAGGCATGGGCAATCCTTCCCTGCTCTATTGCATGTTTGATGGTGGAAACCACGAACTCCTGACCCACAAGATTATCGAAAACCTGGGGTCGTTTCCTGGTTGCAGTTACTTCATATGCCATGAGTGCTCCCTTGCAAGCGTACTGTGCGAGTATACCATACTTTGCTTCGTAGGGGTAGAAGCTCAAGAAAGTGTTGGCGTTGTTCAGTGATAATAGCTCTATCCGGCACTAATAAGTCCAGGTTGCTTCCATTCCCGTTTTACCCAACATACAGGGAATTCTCTGTCATGATATGACCCAGCACGTAGGTGAAATTCCTTTAGACAGCCACACGGATACTGGTGTCTCCATGGATTGAACTCAATTCTTCAATAGAATGAATTTTTCCTGCAGCCGGGGCATAACCAGAGACTTGGATAGTTTTGAGTATTATTGGTTCCAAGTAAATATGGTCGGGGGGAAAGGTATGCGAGCCTATCATTCCCAATGGATAGACTCTTCTCAGGTCTGGTTCTGGAATGGGTAATACTGTAAACACTGGATTTTCTGTTACTGCTGGAAGGTTCTTGTCGAACCAATCATCTTCCGGCTCGACTCCGATGTTCCATACATCAGGCTCCTTTGCAGGCGAGTATGGTTCATGTGCAAGGTTCCCTGTTTTTAGTAGTACATGCTGATATCGAGTTGGCAATCTGAGAAAGACCGAGAAAAATACGTATGTATTTGGTTGTCTTGCATACGAATACAAAATGACGATTTTTCGTCGGTTCCCTTCGATTACCCTTGCACTGGCTCTCTACTTGTTTTAGTATCTGAAGTCGAATTACACCTCAGCTGTGCTTCTGAAATGTCAACTACACAAGGAGACAAACGATGAGCCATGCCCTGGATTCGACATGGAAAGCCTTGGTTGAGAACCTTCCTGACGGAGTATGCTATGTCAGCATGGAAGGTATAGTCTTATATGCAAACAGAAGCTTTGCGAGTTTGCTTGGATTCTCCTCCCAACAGGTTCTTTTCGGCCTCTCCCTTCTTACCTTCATGCATCCCGATTATCATGTTCCCATGGAGGATTTTCTGCACAGGATACTCCAAAAGGACAAAAGTCTCTCCGCCATACAAGTCCAAATCCTCGGCTCTGATGAGAATCAACGGTGGATGGAAATACGCTGGATCGATATACCAGTCGAAGAGGGGGCCTTTCTCGTGGTTCGCGACCTGACCAGTTATAAAACCCTGCAGGAGGAACTGCTGTTGCAAGCTCTTACCGATGAGCTGACTGGTCTGTACAATCGCAGAGGTTTCAAGATGATGGCTGAACAGGAACTCAAGCATTGCCACCGGCTCAAAACCGAAGTCGTGCTTTTAAGCATCGACATAGATACCTTCAAGCAGATCAACGACACCTATGGGCATGATGAAGGTGATCGAGTGCTCAAGTTGGTGGCGAAGACGCTGGAAACAAGTTTTCGTTCCTCCGACATCATCGGTAGGTGGGGCGGCGACGAGTTTTTGGTACTTGCCTTGGATGCCCCGAGCGGAACCGTCGACCTGTTGGCTGCACGTTTCAAGCAAGCCTTATGTGACATCAGCCAACGTCAAGGTCTTCCGTGCATGATTGCGGTCACCATTGGGAGTGCGTTCAGCAATGCGAAAACCATATCCTCTTTGGAACAGCTTATCCAGCAGGCTGATAAGGCCATGTATGCCAATAAGCGCCGATAAAAGAAAACCCAGCCAACAAATCGCCTGTGTCTCATGGACAATTCACTTACCGCTGCTACCTTCCGGTCCTGACGGGGTTGGGTGAATGTCCATAGCACAGAATCTGTTGACTGGGAAAAAACGGAGAAGGGGGGATTCGAACCCCCGGTGCCTTTCAGCACACACGCTTTCCAAGCGTGCACCATCGACCACTCGGACACCTCTCCAAGGTACAAGAGAAACAGCATAATCCAAAAAATAATCCAAGCTATCGGAGAGAGAGGGATTCGAACCCTCGGTACCGTCAGACGGTACAACGGATTTCGAGTCCGTCTCCTTCGACCACTCGGACATCTCTCCCGGTGATTATGACCGTAAAACAAAACGCATGATGAGACCAAGAGGATTCGAACCTCCGACCCTCAGTTCCGCAAACTGATGCTCTATCCAGCTGAGCTATGGTCTCAAATATGTAAAAAAACGAAACGGAGAGGGGGGGATTCGAACCCCCGGACCCGTTACCAGGTCAACTCCTTAGCAGGGAGCCCGATTCGGCCACTCTCGCACCTCTCCAACTAACAAACAACAGAAAGCAAAAGGCAGATATACAAACGGAGAGAGGGGGATTCGAACCCTCGGAGACTTGCGCCTCAACGGTTTTCAAGACCGCCTCCTTCGACCGCTCGGACATCTCTCCAAAAAAGACATGACAACAAGCCACGTGATTTTCCGGCTGCTTAGCTATCAATCGGGTTTCAACTATAGTCAGTGGTCATATCTTTGTCAAGAACCCTGAGACGAGAAAAAAAGGCAACAGGTGTCTATTCATTGACAGTAAAACATACACTTGTCATCATAGTACAACTATGAGCTTCTTTCTATTTCGCAAACGCAGCAAACCCCCTTCGCTTGCACCTGAACAGCAGGAGCATAGAAGACAGAAAATTGAGACTTTGAAAGCAGGTCGCCTTGCTGCGCTTACTCTCTCTTTCACCAATGAGCTGATTGAAAAATACGGCCCTCGTCTGGCTGGAAGTGACGCTTCAAGGCAGGCGGCACTGCAGATACAGGCGGCCTATGAGCCGTTCTGTGACCAGAGTGAAACCGAGGTGGTGTGCATCGACACCACATTTCACTCGTTTCCCCTGCAGCTAGCCTTGTATCTCTACCCCGTCATCCTGGTGCTTCTCCTGATAGGATTGCCTTACCTCGGCCTCTTGCTGTTTCTTGCCTACCTCTGGTATGCAGCAAGAACGCTATATTTCTACAAACCCCTTGGAAAGCTGAGCAAGCCAAACGTAGAAGGGGTGAATGTTCATGCGGTTCTTGAACCGCAAGGGGAAGTGCGGCATACCCTGCTCTTCACGTCCCACCATGACAGTGCACCGCTTTTTCGCTACAACAAGCTCGATCGAATCTCGTATGCCAAGAAAGTAGCCCTGCCGATTCTGCTTTTTTTCCTCTCCGGCTTATTCAATGCCATGCACCTGATCACCGAATTGCTGGAAGGCAGGCTCTTTGCCTTCTCGCTTCCTCCCCTTGGCATGGGAATCCTCTGCCTTCTCCTGTTGGGTGCAACGCCGTTGCTGTTACCCCTGAAAAACTTCTACTTGCAGGAGGGTTCTCCAGGGGCGGGGGATAATTTGGTGTCGGTCGGAATGACAGTACAGCTTGCCCGGTACTTCCACTGGAAGAAGAAAAGCTGCAATGACCCCCTCTCCCACACACGCCTGGTCTTCTGTTCCTTCGACGGGGAGGAGAGCGGGCTGGAGGGATCGAAAGCATGGTATCAGAAGCATAAGGAAGAGATGAGCGGATCGCTCGTATTGAACTTCGATGCCATCTATCATGCAGACAAGCTCACCTTCCTTGAACGTGACATCAACGGGACGCAGAGGCTCTCCAGCCGCTTGGCCCGACGTTGTGTGCAGATCGCCAAAGACATGGGGTATGAAGCAGTCAGCGAGTCGATTCCCCGGCTTGCAGGAGGGACCGATGCAGGGCGGGCAAGTCTTGCAGGATTGGAGGCAACCACACTCACCTCTGTCGCATGGGACGATCGAACCAAGCCGTCGGTCTACCATACAGCCAAAGACGTAGTCTCGGCAATTGATGCCAAGGCGGTGGAGATGGCCTTGTCGATAGCCATACGCTTGGTGGAGCTTGTCGACTCCGACCGTTTATGGGAGGTTGATGAAATGCAGGGACCGGCAAAGAAAGAGGTTGAGAGCGAAGAACCGGAACTGGTTTTCACCAAGCTTACCCATCGATAGGATTGAGCGTGCAGCTTCCGTTGGAAAGGTTGTAAATGGTTGATGCACACGAGGCAAACGAGGAAGAAGAAAGGGTGCCCGTCAACGTCACCTCGACTGCGAACTCTTCTGAATCGATGACCGCTTGAGCCTCGATCAATTGCTTCTTGATGGGCTCATACAAATGATAGGGCATCGATATATGAAATGATGTCTTATCGATCAAAGCTTCGGTCTTGATGATTTTCAATACTTCCTTGACGCTGTCGGCATATGCTTTCACCAAGCCACCGGTGCCGAGCAGCGTACCACCGAAGTAGCGGACGACAAGAACCAGGATATTGGTGACACCGCTTCCCTTCAGTACTTCCAAGGCGGGCCTGCCGGCGGTATTCTTCGGCTCATGGTCGTCACTGTAGCTGTACAGATCGCCCTTCGGCCCCAACACAGCTGCATGCACGACATGATTGGCACCCGGATGCTGTGAGCGGGTCTGGTTCACTACTTCCTTGATGTGAGACAGGTCGGACAGCGGACATGCGATGGCGATGAAGCGTGATTTCTTCACCTCGATTTCGCACGTTGCTTGTTCCAAGAGTATCTGCATCCTACCACCTATGTCCGAAATAGTTGTCCCATGAAGAGGGTGCACACGAAGTAAGTGCTTCGGCCCTTTCATCCAACAACGAAATCTCCTCTTCGTCAAGTTCAAGATGGGAAGTGTAGATCAGCTGCCTCAGCTGCTCTTCGTTTCTAGATCCCGCCACAATGGTGGAAAAACCTTGGCTTCTTGCCCAAAGGAGGGCGAGTTGGGCGCTTGTACATCCTTTACGCTCGGCAAGGCGGGAAAGCAAATCCAGAAGATTGCGATAGTGTGCATAGGCCTCAGGCCGAAATACATAGAGGTCCTTGCGCCCGTCCTCTGGAGGGCTCGGATGGTTGCCGCCCAACAAGCCAAGACCCAGGGGACTGTATCCTACCAGGGCCATCCCATGATCGTGGGCATATTGGCGGTATTGCGCGATCGAGCGGTCCCAGAGAAGGGAGCAGGGAATTTGCAGGACCGTGATAGGAAGGTCTTCCAATTCCCTAAGATAGGAGATCGGGATGTTGCAGGCTCCTACCTGCCTGACCAATCCTTCCTTGATGAGAGAGCAGGCGGCACTCATGACGGGTTTCAACGCAAGCCTGCTGCTCGGCCAGTGGAGATAGAGAATATCCAAGTAATCGGTCTTGAGGCGGCCAAGGCTCTTCTGAACATCGATGCGGACCAGCTCCGGCTTTTTGGGCATGAACTTGGAGGCCAGCTGTACCTGATCCCTGGTCTGTATGACGGAGGAAAGCAGTTGTTCACTGAGTCCGTTCCCATACGATGGGGCGGTGTCGAAATGGCGGATGCCGGCCTTCAAGGCGAGTTTCAGGACTGCGCGGCTTGATCTTTGGTCCTGGTCAATCCAAAACCTATGGGAAGGTCCGAACTGCCAGGTGCCCAAGCCCAGCTCACTCTTGTTCATCGTCCTCTTCAAATACGACGCTCTTGTCCACCATGGTTTGACCGTCGAAGATGAAGAAACCTTCAAACTTCTTGCCCTCCAATGCACTTGGCAGCCAGTGGATGTCGTCCTCCCACATCTTGTCGTAGGGGATTTCGCTGACAGGGCACCAGAAAGGACGGGCCTCTTCAGTCTCCTGCATCTCTCCTAAGTAGGTATCTGTGAAGTAGACATACCCTCGTTCACTCAGCCCGTCGCGGAATTGGAAGTTGAGTTTTCCTACCAGTTTTAGGTTGTCCACTTCCAGATGGGTTTCTTCCTTGAATTCACGCTTTGCAGCCTCCAAGGCGGTTTCGGTCTTCTCGATATGACCTCCGGGAGCGTTGACCAGACCCCGGCCCAGTCCTGTCTTCTTGTCGATCAAGAGGACTTGGTCATCCTTGAAGAGGTAGGTGATCACACAAACCTCCTTCGGCTCCCACAGGTCCCAATCGATCTGGTCGACGGACTTTGCATCCTTGTCTGTATCGTCAACAACAGGTTCCTCAAGGGTTTTTGCCTTCTTCTCTTCCTCTTTGGCAGCCTGTTCGGGATGAGCTTCGTTATAGCAGCTTTGGCAGAGATTGTCGTCATGGCCGATGACATGATTGAAATCCAGACGCTTGTTGCACGATGCACAATGGAGGCGGAAGGGAAGGGCCTTGTCCCTGAACACATACAGCAGGACTATGCAGACGGCCAACACAAGCCATGCCCAGTTGTGGTTCAAATCCCTTGCCAGAATTGTCACCACCCCTACTTCAAAGAGAAGGAGGAGGGAGGCAAGGTAGATGGTCGCGAACCGTTTTTTCGTGGTTCCCGGAATTTTTCGTTGGGCAAAATTGAGCAAAAGGATGGCAATCAAAGCCCAAGTATAGTATTGTTCGATGGTTTGAAGAATCATGGTGCTAGGGTATAGCGTGCTCCTCCCTTCGTCAAGCTTGGGATGCTATTGTCGTTGCTTGCACACTCTTTTTGGAGTAAGCTTGCAGTAGTACCAGATGCTTTGGAGGTTGCCAATGAAACAACAAGATGATATTGCCAAGTATATCGACCACACGGTGCTCGCTGCCACTGCGACTCGCGACAAGATTGAACAGATTTGCAAAGAAGCCGACCAGTACAAGTTTGCATCCGTTTGTGTGAACAGTTGTTGGGTTGCTTTGTGTGCCAAGCTCTTGGAAAAGAGCGAGGTGAAAGTGTGCACCGTGGTTGGATTCCCGTTGGGCGCCATGTCCAGTGAGAGCAAGGCCTACGAGGCCAAGAAAGCCGTATTGGCAGGTGCTGACGAGGTTGATATGGTCATCAACATCGGCTACCTGAAGAACCATGACGATGATTTGGTGCAGGATGACATTGCCATGGTGAAGGCAGCCTGCGGCAATGCAACGCTGAAAGTAATCATCGAAACATGCCTGCTCACCGATGAAGAAAAGGTTCGAGCCTGCAGGCTCGCCAAAGCAAGTGGTGCAGACTTTGTAAAGACTTCCACCGGGTTCTCAACCGGAGGTGCTACGGTTGAGGACATCAAGTTGATGAGAAAGACTGTCGGCCCTGAATTGGGCGTAAAAGCTTCCGGTGGTATCCGCACCTATGCCGATGCCCGTGCCATGATCGATGCAGGGGCCACCCGGATCGGAGCTTCGGCCGGTATTGCCATCGTAGAGGGGCAGCATGGGGCGAATTGAGCAGAAAAGCGGGGGAACGGATTTTCTCAAGAGCTTGGGCTTTCCTACCTTGGATGTCCACGATACGTTCTCCCATTTTGATTTTACCCTGCCCGGACGACGGGTCCTGTTGATAGGGCCCATGGGCTCCGGGAAAACAGAATTTGCAGCCCGCGTCTGGAGGGATGCCGCCATTGCCCAAAAGAAGGGTGAGCGGGTCAGGAAGTTGACCAGCAGCGGTGAAGTGGACCGGCGCAAGGTGTTCTTCATCCGTTCCGAAATCGATGGCGCACGCTTTACCGAGTATCCTGAGGATGCCCTCTGTTATCGCAACGGGTACGTAAGTTGTGGTCGGAATATCGCCAAGATTCGGGACTCTTTCGGGCTGGAGCAGGTGTTGGCCGACAATCCCACAATTGGTACGTTCATTATTGATGAGGCGTCCTTCTTTGACGAGCGGTTGGCGTATGTGGTACGCAACCACAGCTATGAGCGGGGAGTCATGTTCATATTCCCCACCTTGATCCTCAACTTCAGGAGGGACTTGTTCAACTCCACCGCCCGTCTGATGTTGGACATCGCCACCGATGTCATTCCCCTTACAGCCTACTGCGAACACTCCGATTGCATCAACGATGCATTTTATACCTATCGGTATTATCAGGTGGACGGCAAGGAGTGTCCCGCTCTCTACTTCGATCCCCTGATCATCGTCGGCGGCGATTCCCACAAGGACAGCTCCTTGGAGCCCAATTACGCTGCCAGATGCGACGAGCATCACTATCTGCCTGGCAAGGAGTACACATTCTTCCATCTCAAACCCCTCGGAGAGATGGCCGCCCGCGGGGAGGAGAAGCCCCTGCTTGCCGAGCTTTCCGCCTTGAAGCATGATATCGAGCATTCAATGCTGTATCAGAACTTTTGCGAGCGGTACAAAGGGAAACAGGACGAGCAGATTTTTTTCAACGCACTCAAGCCGCAGAATATTGCAGAGAAGGCGCTCATTTTCCTGTTCTGCGAACAGAACCTGGTGCCCGAGGAGCTCTTGCTTCGTCTGGTCTCCAAATTGGATCTCGATACCACCTATCTGTCCAAGGTGCTTGCAGACAATAAGCGACCGGTCTCATTTGCTCAGCCCCTCTTGTTCTAGTGGCCTGTAAATCCTATTTCTTGAATTATCTTCGGCACTAACGCCGGGCAACTGCGTTCTCCTCTGTCAGATATCGCAGATATCCTCTCCTTCTTGGCCTTGCTGCTCGCCGTTTTCGCTCGAAGCTATTATACAAGTACTTGACTTTACAACCCACTGAAGGGCTGTAATGTACAAAAACATGTCACAAAAGAATCTTGAGCGCTACCAAGGCATACATCAGTATGTACGGAGGAGCGCCAGCGTCTCGCGTAGGGTGGAGACGGTCAAGTCCTCAAGCAGGGCGGGTACTTCGATGTTCCTCCTCCTGAGTTCGGAGAAGAGGAATTTCCAGTCGAGCACCCCTTGTCCTACAGTCAGGTCGCCGATCTTGAAGCCTTGTTCGTTGAGCCGGTAGTCTTTTACGTGGATTGCAGCAATCTTGGAGCCGAAGGCGTCAAGGGCGCTGCAGAAGAAGTCCTTCTGTGCCTCAAGGGAAGGTGCTGCGCGACAACTTCCATCCTGTTCAGGAATGCCGATCCAGGGAACCAGGTTGGTAGGGTCGTAGATGACTCTCAAGTGGGGTGTGTCGAACTTTTCCACCAAATTCGCCATACGCTTGATGGTGCTGATGGTGTGCTGTTTGCTTACTGCCTCCACCCCGACGATGGCATCGTATTTGACAGCTGCCTCCAAAAGGCGCTCGATACTTCGGTAGAAGACATCAAGCACCTTGGGATCGGCGGTACCGTGGTTGTAGGAGCAGTCGGGTGTCAGCGATCCTGTTTCTGTTCCGACCAAGGGGCAGCCAAGAAGCTTTGCGTACTTGAGGTGGTTTTCAAACCGACGCAGATGCTCGTCCCGTACCGCCTTGTCCGGGTGTACTGGGTTGATGTAGCAACCGAAGACACCGACGTAGGAGCCGTGTGCAGCGAGTGCTTCGCGGATTGATACGATGAAATCCTGGGTGTATGCATCGGCGTTGGGGGCTTGCTTGAGGACCTTCTTGAGGGCCAGCTGGATGGGAACGGAGCTTCCGTACCTGCCGACCTCGACGGCGAGTTCCTCGATGGTGTTGAATGTGCCCAGATCATGGGCTCTGAGTCCTATTTGTTTCATGGTTCGAATTGTAGGTGCTAGAATCGGAAAAGTAAAGGAATGGGAGGAGAGTGAGATGAGAGAGTTCACGTTGAGAAGCTTCAAAGCCGTAGGCGATGGCCTGAATAATGATAGTGAAGCCTTTGCAAAGGCTTTTCATGCGCTGGCCGATGGGGGTGTTCTTCGCATCGAGGCGGGGACCTATCTGACCGGACCCTTGCATATCAGGGCCAAGAATCTGGTTGTCGAGATGGAAAGAGGTGCTGTAATCCAATTCATCGATGATGAAACCCTGTATAGGCCGGTCTACTCACGGTGGGAGGGGGTGAACTGTTATTGCATGCATCCCTGCCTGCTCATTGAGCAGTCCGACGGACTTCTCATCCGCGGCGAAGGAATCCTTGATGGAAACGGCCGCCGGTGGTGGGAAGCAGCGAATAGGAAGCGAAATACCCAGAAAGGGCCGGTATCGCCCTTGGAGCATGAACTTGCCCGCCTCAACCCAGGCTATGAGAGCCAGAGCGGAGGCGGAGGAGGGCGGCAGAGCCAATTCCTGCGTCCTCCCTTGGTGCAGATCCTGCACAGCAACAATGTGAAACTTGAAGGGCTGACACTACAGAACAGTCCATTCTGGACGCTGCATCCGTTATACAGTACCAATTTGGTGTTCATGGGCTTGAAGGTGCTCAATCCCAAGGATGCACCCAATACCGATGGCATCGATGTCGATTCCTGCCGGTTTGTCACCATCAAGGACTGCCTTGTGGATGTCGGTGATGACGGCATAGCGCTGAAGAGCGGCAGCGGCCCTGATGGGGTTGCCACCAATGCGCCTACAACCGATATTCTCATCGAGGATTGCACCGTCAAGAGCGCCCATGGAGGGGCTGTCATCGGCAGCGAGACGGCTGCAGGCATCAGGGATGTGAGGGTAAGGAATTGCTTGTTTGATGGAACCGACCGGGGGATCAGGATCAAGACCCGAAGAGGCCGCGGGGGGGTGATTTCCAATCTACACTTCGATTCGGTTCGCATGAGGAATAATCTCTGTCCCCTCACCTTGAATATGTACTATCGCTGCGGCAGTCTCGATAGGGAGGATTTCTCCTTGGAAAAGAGAGAAATCACTTCTACAACGCCCAGTATTGAACGCATTGTCATTGAAAACTGCACCAGCGAGGATTCCACCTCTTCGGCCGCCTTCATCGTAGGGTTGCCGGAGTCCCCGATCAGGGACTTGGTGATCCGCAACTGCAGCTTTACCGTAGCAAAAACCGGACTCACACCGGTTGATGAGAGCGAGATGTATGAAGGTCTTAGCGAGCCTGAAGGGCGGGGTATCAGGCTGAGGAATGTAGAGCTATCTGTTGAGAATGTGCAGGTAAAAGGGGTTGAGACTGCCTTGGTTGTCGAGGATGGGGTTGAGCTCAAGAGCTAACAGGAGCCGTGTATTGCATGGTTTTGTACTAAGAAAACAGGCTGCCGATGGCAGCCTGTTTCAAGAGGAGAGCTCTTACGCTTCATCCTTGTTAAGCAATCGTACACGATCTGCTGTGAAGTCGATGGAAACATCCTCTCCTTCCTTGAAGACCTTCTTTGCATGGGGATCGTCGATCTGGACAAGAACCTCTCCAAAACTGGTGCTGACAAACGCTTCCAGGCTGTGCCCGAGGTAGACATTCATCCGTACCTTGCCTTCAATCTTGCCCTGCCCGCTCTCGACAATGCGCAGCGATTCCGGCCTGGCCATCAACACAGCCTCAGAACCCACCTCAACATTGTCGGCAGACCGTTCTACCAGAACATCCTTTCCTCCAAGCTCGCACACCCAGGTCGTCTTCTCATGCTTCTTGACCTGTACCGGAAAGAAGGCTGCCTTTCCTACAAAGCCTGCAACGAAGCGGGAGTTAGGATCCTCGTAGACCTCACTGGGCGATCCGATTTGACGGATATACCCGTCCTTCATGACCACGACACGGTCTGAAAGGCTCATGGCTTCAACCCGGTCGTGGGTGACGTACACAGCGGTGATGCCCAACTCCTTCTGAATTTTCCGGATTTCAACGCGCATCTGCTCACGCAACAGTGCATCAAGATTGGACAAAGGCTCATCAAGCAGGAGAACCGATGGGGTGACGATGAGGCTGCGGGCCAGGGCGACACGCTGCTGCTGTCCTCCTGAAAGCTTGGAAGGAGCACGGTCTCCATAGGTGGCAAGGCCAACCAGAGCCAGTGTTTCGTTCACCCGCTTGGTAATCTCCTCATGAGGGACTTTTCTCAGCCTGAGGCCGTAGGCGACGTTGTCGAAGACCGTCATGTGAGGGAACAGGCCATAGCTTTGGAACATGGTGGCGGTGTCACGCTTGTTCGGAGGCAGCATGGTCACTTCCTCATTGCCGATATAAATCTTACCCTCGGTGGGAAGCTCAAAGCCTGCAATCATGCGCAAGGTGGTGGTCTTGCCGCAACCAGAGGGACCAAGAAGGGTTACCAACTCGCCGGGCTCGATGACAAAGTGAGAATCATTGACTGCAATTACGTCAGCCTTTCCTTTTACATCCTTGAATTTCTTGGTTACATGCTCAAGGGTTACCGATACACTTTTCTTTTCCATGAATCACCACCTTAGCGGGTTGAGATAGTTTTCTGGGTGAGCTTGTCATCACGGACCACGACCTGCATCAGGGCCCAAACAGAGAGGACGATGAAGATCAGGATGGTTGACAAGACGCTGGCAAGACCGAATCTGAGGTTTTCAGAGAAGTTGAAAATCAAGACGGTCAGGTGATTCCAGCGGGCCGATATCAAGAAAATGATGGCGCTGACTGCAGTCATGGAGCGTACGAAGGTGTACGACATACTGCTCAGGAAGGCTGGTCGGATCAACGGGAGAACAATCGTGCGGAAGACGGTGGGAACATCGGCTCCCAGGTCTGCGGCCGACTCCTCGATGGCCGGGTCGATCTGATGAAGGGCTGTGATGCCGTTCTCAAGGCCGACAGGCAATTCCCGGATGATGTAGTTGATGACGATGATTGCTCCGGTACCCACCAAAAGCAGCGGCTGCTTGTTGAAAGCCAACACATAACTGATGCCGATCAAGGTGCCCGGGATGGCGTATGGAGTCATGATCAGCATCTCCAAGAACCGTTTTCCCGGGAACTTCTTTCGGACTATCAGCATGGCGCTGAGCATGGCAAGCAAGCCTGCAATCGGGGTGGCGATGGCCGCCAGGGTGACGGTATCGCGGATGGATGTCCACCCTCGAGAGAGGGCTTCCCCCCAGTTTGCCAGGGTGAAGGAGTAATCGATGCCCCAGTTTACGACAAAGCATCCTGCAACGATGGTTAGATAGAGGGCTCCAATGAAGCCAATGAACACCCATGAGCCGATCTGGAGAGCCATGCGTACCGGTTTGTTGGTCAGCTCGGTGAGGTTGGTGGATGGCTTGCCGGTAACCGTTACGTAACTCTTCTTCGACACCCAGTTGCGCTGGATGAGGAAGGCCGTAAGGGTGGGCATCAACAGGATGAATGAAAGGGCCGATCCTGCTCCGAGGTTGCTGCGCCCTGTTACCAACATATAGGCTTCAGTCGAGAGCACCCGGTAGTCGCCGCTGAGCAGCAAGGGGTTGGCAAAGTCGGCCAGGGAGTTGGTGAACACCAGCAGCCAGGCAGAGAGAATGCCGGGGGATGAAAGGGGCAGGGTGATCGACTTGAAGGTCTGCCATCTGGTGGCGCTGAGGTCCAGCGAGGCATCCTCGACGGTGGAGTCGATCTGCCTGAGCACTCCGCTGATCGTCATGAATGCGATGGGGAACATGCCGATGACTTGTACAAGAGTCAGCCCGCCCAATCCATAGATGGAGGTGTTCAGATGGAGCAGCTGCTTGCTGATCAAGCCATTGTTTCCAAAGAGCAGAATGATGGAGAGCGACAGGGAGAAGGGAGGAGAGATGACCGGCATGGTGGCCAAGGTGGTCATCAGTTTCTTCTGCCTGAAGCTTGTTCGTTCGATGAGGAAGGCGAACATGTATCCCACCAAGGTAGAGATGGTAGCGGTGAGGATGCCCAGTCTGAGAGAACCCCATAGGGCAACCAAATAGGTGGGAGAGAGGCTTTCCTTCCAGGTTTGCAGGCTGAAGACGCCGTCCTTCATGAATGAGAGACGTAGTGCCTCGATCAGGGGATATGCAATGAAAACTAGTACGATGGCAAAAAGACCGAAGACCATGAAGCCTGTCATCGGGTCTCGGGTGAAGGTGAGAACCAGCAGGATTCCCAAGAAAACAACAGCTGCCGCAATGAAGAGGGTCTTAAGCAGGTTGTTGAACCCGGTGGCTGTGCTGGTGGGGACCAGGATCATGACTGCTCCGGAGACTTGGTAGCCGGTTTCATCGATGACCGGGACAAAGTAGACCTGGCTGTCGGTCACCTCAAAGCTGTTGGCATCCGGATCGATGCTGTAATCTGCTTTGTAGGTGGAGCCAAGGCGCATGGGCTCGAGATAATACACACTCTCCAGGGCTTTCTGGAATTCAGCATTGGGTTTGTTGGCATCAAATAGTGCACGGGTTGTTTGTGAACCGGTAAGAGGGACAAAATCGAAGGTGAGTTCATCAAAGGTCAGATAGAGGGCACGAGAGCCGGGGATGATGTCCTTGACTGTGGGAATCCACGCCTCATACGCCTCATTGGTGCTCTCTTCGGGTACTGTTTGGGCGAACAGTTCGATTTCATTGAAGTTCCGCTGCTCTTCATAGCTCCTGAAGTTGGAAGAGAGCGTACTGTACATCCAGAAATCTGCCAGCAGGAATATCAGTGCCGCAGCACAGAACTGAAGGATGCGTTTTTTTGTAAACATCGAATCATTCCGTTGGGACTACACACCCTGCAAGGGTTGCTTGCAGGGTGGTAGGAAAAGCCAAATTACCTGAAGGTAATTATCTCTTGTTGCCGATTTCGTTGGTCCAGCGGTCAAGCAACCTGGTCTTGTTTACATTGTCTCCGTCCCAAGCCATATCCTGATTGACGGTTTTAATCTCGGTGATGGAGAGGGCATCAGGATGCTTTACTGCACCTTCTGCCACCAGTACCACATACCACTCGGTGAATGTTGCTTGTGCAACGGGGCTGGAGAGGATCCAGTCATACAGCCTCTTGGCATTGACAGTATCCTTGCCGCCCTTTACCAGGGACATGGAAGCCAGCTCATAACCGGTTCCTTCGCTGGGAGCGGTGATGACAACAGGAGATCCGGCAGCCTTGAGCTTGACCTGGTCGTGTGCATAGCCGATGGCGATGGGGATCTCTCCGGTTGCTACGCTCTTGCCGGGTGCAGAGCCGCTCTTGGTATACTGGTCGATGTTCTTGTCCAGCTCTTTCATGTACTCGATCATCTTGTCCTCGGTGCCGAAGATATCAAGGATTGTGGTCAACACGTTGTAAGCGGTACCGGAGGAGTTGGGGTTTGCCATGCGGATGTAACCCTTGTACTGGGGCTTGAGCAGGTCTGCCCAGCTCTTGGGAGCCTCAAAACCAAGTTCCTTGGCACGGTCGATGTTGGTTACGAAGGTGAGGGGACCAACATACAGTCCGATGAAGTAGTTCTCTGGATCGCGGAACTGAGCAGGAGTCTTGCTGGTATAGCGGCTTACGTACGGAGTGGTCAAACCCTTGCTCTTTGCAGTGATGTGGTCCAGGCCTACACCGCCGACCCAGATGGATGCCTGGGGATTGGCAGATTCAGCTTCCAAACGGGCGACAGCTTCACCACCGCTTAAGCGGACAAAGTTCACCTTTATGCCGGTCTCAGCCTCGAAGAGCTGAAAAAGCTTTGCAGCAAGGGGTTCCTCAAGGGTTGTATATGCGTTGACGCTGCCGGTGCCGGCGGCAGCCGGGGCAGCTGCCGGGACAGCTGTAGGAGCAGGAGCAGGAGCAGGAGCCGCAGGAGCAGCTTCCTGGCCGCCCTGTGCAAACAGAGCAGGTACGAGCATGACAAGTACGAGCAGAATTGCAAGTGTTTTTTTCATTCTTTCCTCCAAATTGCATTCCGTCATCCACATGGATGCGGTCAAAAACAAAACGTGATAGATAATGCTAAGCCGTCGCAACAGAGCCGTCAAGCTAAATGCAACCAAGGGCCAAAACGGTTCACATTATCACAAAATCAGTCTATGATAGTCGACTCGGCTGGTGGTTCTGAACCCAAGTGTCTGGTAAAGGGCAAGCGCAGGAGGATTTTCAGAGTCCACTTCAAGTTGTATAGCTTCTGCCTCATTGAAGAGATAATCGAAGGCAAGACTGAGCATCCGCCTTCCCATGCCTTTGTTCCTGTAGGCATGGATGATTCCTACTCCGTGAAGTTCCCACACTCCATCTTCCATGGCTGCGTTCAGCACCCCGAGGGCTTTGTCCTCAAACCGATACAGGAACGTTTTTCGGTCTGCTTGGGAGAGCAGGTACTCCAAGGTATGGGAGCTTTCCTCCCTATCTTCTTCAAAGGAATCGCTTATTACTGCAATGGTGTCCTCTTTGTTTTGTGCTTCAACCAACTCAAGGGTGCCAATATGCTCCTTATTCATCCAATGCTGTTTTTCAAGGACCATCACATATTCGCTGCGGTCGAGCTCGGGATATCGTTTCTGCAGATACGAGAGGCCGCTTTGGCTGTTTTGTTCCCGTTGGAAGAGCGCTTGGTAGAATGGGTATGCTGTATATACACAGATGGCATGCTCCATCAGGAGGGTGAAATGCCCTTGTCTGCGATGCTCGGGGTGGGTGAAGCCATTGAACTCCACTTCCTTGCGGCCGGGAAAGAACGCACAGAGGAAGCTGATGAGTGTGTTGTCTTCATACCCGAGGAAAAAACAATCCAGGTCATTGTATACATTCATTGCAGAGGAGAGGAATACACGATTTCCCAAACCTTCGGGAAGGTAGGAGACGTCCTGCAACGTTTCAATCTCTGTGACTTGCTCGTCTGTAAGCGTATGGCTTTGTATAATTTTCATGTGCTTACTGTAAACAAGAAAACGCCGGCTCTGCTAGATGAGAACCGGCGTTTGACCTACGTTTTTCAGGAATCAGGCCTTGATCAAGTGTACCGCAAAACCGCTGAACTCCTGCTGGATGTAGCAGACCTTGATCTTGCCCTTTGCATCACGGGTGATGGTCTCTTCATTGACCGTAAACCCATGGCGACCCAGGTAGGCAAGGGTGCGCTCGATATCGAAGCACTTGAAACCGAGGTGTCCGAGCCTTCCATAGTACATCTTGGGCAGGACCTCGATGGTGGTATTCAGGAATGTGGAACTGTTGCCGACTTTCTTGACCATGCCGAAGGCCTCGAGGGCTGCAATGGTTTTCTCAGCTTCGGCGGCATTTTCGTTGTTGATGCCAAGGTGGGCGAACTCAAGACCCTGCAGGGTGACTACCGCTTCACTGCACAGTGCTGAAATTGCATCCCAGTTTTCTGCTTCGATGAGCTCGGGCTTTACCATCCAGGAGCCGCCGACTGCCAGCACGTTGGGCTGCTTTGCATAGGAAGCGAGATTTGCCAGGCTGATACCGCCGGTGGGCATGAACATCAGGTTGGGGAAGGGGCCTGCAAGATTCTTGAGCATCTCGACGCCGCCGCTTACTTCAGCAGGGAAGAACTTGAGGGTGGAGAGGCCGCGTGAGAGGCCTGCCTCGATATCGCTGGGCGTGCAGACACCGGGAACGATGGGTACATTATTCTCAAGGCACCAATCGACAACGGTTGGGTTGAAACCCGGAGAGACAATGAATTTGGCACCGGCTGCAACAGCTTTCTTTGCAAAGTCGAGATTGGTAACCGTTCCGGCTCCCACCAGCATCTCAGGAACTGCTGCGGTGATTTGCTTGATGGCCTCTTCGGCGGCTGCAGTGCGGAACGTGACTTCAGCGCAGGGGAGCCCACCCTTTACCATGGCCTTGGCAAGCCCTACAGCCTTGCCTGCATCATCGATTTTTACTACAGGTACCAGACCGATTTTGTGAATTTGTTCAAACAGTGCTTCGTGCATGGTTTCACTCCTTTATTTCAATTATGAAACGTTGTTTCAAAATAATATTGACAGACCCAAGCATACCCTCTATGATTCCAAATAGCAAGAGGCTGTCAGTATTCCTGTCAAAAAAATCTAGGAGGCTTGTATGGGTAAGAAATATGTAACGTTTGGTGAGATTATGTTGCGGCTCAAGAGTCCTGGACATGAGCGCTTCTTCCAATCTCCTCTCTTGGAAGCGACGTTTGGAGGCGGCGAGGCAAACGTTGCGGTTTCCCTCTCCCTGCTGGGCAAGGACGCAAAGTTCGTAACTGCTCTTCCTGCCAATGCAATCGGCGAAGCCGCCGTCCGCGAGGTGAGAAAGTATGGAGTCGACACCTCTTCGATCAAGATGACCAAAGGCGGCCGCGTCGGTATCTACTTCTTGGAGACCGGTGCAAACCAGAGGCCGAGCAGCGTAGTGTACGACCGCGCGGAGTCTTCTATTGCTTTGAGCAAGCCCTCCGATTTTGATTTTGCCTCAATTATGGCAGACGCGCACTGGTTGCATGTGACCGGCATCACCCCGGCTATCAGCCAGGATGCAGCCGACAGCTGCCTTGTTGCGATGCAGCAGGCAAAGAAGGCCGGGGCAACAGTCTCCATTGACCTGAACTATCGCAAGAAGCTTTGGAATTACGGCAAGAAGGCCCCCGAGGTAATGCGCGAACTGGTCAAGTTTGCCGATGTAATCGTGGCCAACGAGGAAGACATCCAGAAGTGCCTGGCCATCGAGGCCAAGGTGGATGTGACCACCGGCAAGCTCGATATCGAGGAATACAAGGCTCTGACGGCAGAAGTCAAGGCCCAGTTCCCCAACATCAGCGTGGTTGCCGTCACCCTGAGAGAGAGCAAGAGCGCGGATCACAACGGTTGGAGTGCAGCACTCAGCGGAAAGAGTGGGTTCTATCTCTCCAAGCGCTATGAGATCACCGATATCATCGACCGTGTCGGTGGTGGTGACTCCTTCTCCGCCGGCCTGATCTATGCACTCAGCGAGTATGGCGACGACGAGCAGTATGCCATCAACTTCGCAGTTGCAGCTTCCGCTTTGAAGCACTCCATCGACGGTGATTTCAACCTGTCCACCAAGGCAGAGGTGGAAGCCCTGCTCAAAGGGGATGGAAGCGGACGCGTGCAGCGCTAAGCATCATGTGTTTGTATTGGGGAGTGTTGTTATGACACTCCCTGTTTTGTTTGTGAGCTAAGGCCGGAATTAGTGCTGAACGGTTCATTGTGATATGAGATTACCAAGTTTTGAATTGATGGGTATTGAAAGTTGCAGCATCCTTTATCATGCTGATCGTAAGAGTTTTATGAATCGGGAGAAGTACCATGAATACTGTAGTATTTGCTGAACATGCAACCAGTGAGTCGGTGGGTGAGGGTGTTTCCAGGAAAATCCTGGCGTACAATGAAACCATGATGCAAGTCGAGGTTATGTTCGAGAAGGGCGGTATTGGTTCAGTCCATACCCATCCCCATACTCAAGTGACCTATGTGTTGGAAGGTTCCTTTGAATTTACCGTTGCTGGGAAACCCGTTGTTGTTAACAAGGGGGATGCTCTTTTATTTGCACCCAATATACCTCATGGTACTGTCTGTCTTCAGAAAGGAGCCGTTCTGGATGTGTTCACCCCCTGTCGAGAAGACTTTCTCAGGACTTGATTTCACAAAACGTTTCAGTGGAGTTGATGGCTACTGTCTTTACCCAACCTTTACCTGACATTCTTGATGCCTGTATCCAGTATCGGTATTGTTGACTCAGATTATGATTACAACAATCTAAAGGAGTTACATATGTACAAACATACAAGCATCATGGTTTTGGCATTGGTCCTGGTTTCTTCGTTTACCCTCGCGGCACAGCCGATTGAAGAGGTGCAAACAACAACGCCGGTAGCGGTTCAGGCTCTTACAGAAGAACCCGGCTCGACCGCAGAGGGGCTTCTGTATATGCGTGAGGAAGAAAAACTGGCCCGCGATGTCTACATCGCCCTCTACGAGAAATGGGGTTTGCGGACATTCTTAAACATTGCAGAGTCTGAACAGCAGCACATGGATGCCGTTGGAGCACTGCTTGCAGCACGCAATATTGAAGATCCTGTTGCAGGCTCTGATTTCGGTGAGTTCAAGAATACCGATTTGGCCGCCCTGTACAGTTCCTTGGTGAGTCAGGGAATGCAATCTGCTTCTGAAGCATACAGGGTAGGGGCCATCATCGAGGATTTGGACATCTATGATTTGAAGGAGTACCTTTCAAAAACCACCGATGAAGCAGAAATATGGGTCTATACCAATCTTTTGAAGGGATCGGAGAACCATATGCGCACCTTTACCAAGCAGCTGGAACGGTACGGCATCACGTACACGGCTCGTTACATCAGTGATGCAGAACTCCAAGCCATCCTGTCAGGAAGGTGATTGAACAACAGCCTCCAACACACTTGGCGGGGCGACTTCCTGCTCCTTGCTGTAAAAGGCGAATAATTCCTCGGTTGCCAGAGCAATTTTGGTGACCGAGAATTTTTGTTCCTTCGGATAGATGTAGTACGTATCTTCCAGGGTGGACAGGTCGATGCAATCCCCCTTGCCGAAGTACTCATACTCGATATGGCATGAGTACATCGACAGGGGTGTCTTGGCGAGCAGGAACCCCTCCTTGCCGAACATTCCCTCCAGCTTGAATCCTTGCATGTCGTGGATCAGCAGAGCTTCCCCGAGGGGAATGTATCCCTTTGCATTGGGGAGGGCTTCTACATATACTTTGGTTTTCAGGTTGTAGGTTCCCCCCTCAATCTGGGCGCGAACCTGCTTGCGTTCGAACTCATACCAATCGGGGATGTGGGAGAATTCAGTGACCAAGTCTTTTTCATCATCGGCCTTCTGTACGGCCTGCAACTCACCATACTCGGTCATCTCCCACGCTTTATGGCAGGCTGAGCAACCGATGCGAGTCCCTTCGCTGTATGTTGTATACTCGCTCAGGCAGTGGGGACACTGATACAGCGGCTTGTGCAGGCCTTCGGCACGCTTTGCGTAGCTGATACGGATCTTGTTCTCCTTCTGCCACCGGTATTCATCGTACTCGAAGGCTTTCCTGATTGCTGCATTGATGTGTGAGACTGAACTTTTTGCCAAATCTTCCTTGGTGAACAGCAAACTGTAATCGGCTTCGATACGGTTGCCCCTGTCCTTCAAATTCCATGCAGGACTGCTCAGATAGTGCCCATGCATGTTGAGCATGACTACCGGCACCCCCAACAGCTTTGCCATCTTCCCCAGAGAGTCAGGCAATACTGCGGTGGTGCCCACCAAAGAATACCGTGCCTCCGGGTACAGGGCTAGAACGTCCTTGTTGACGATAAGTACTTCTCGAATCTGCCGTATCAACTGCAGGTCGTTGGTAAACTTTCGTTTGCAGATGCCGCCGGCGTTACGCAGCAGCCACTCACGCTTGAGAAAGCCGTCGATGGCGACCACATAGTTGGCCCGATATGGAAAGAGGGCTGCGGTGGTGACTTTGAAATCGATGAATGCATGGTGGGTGCACAAGAGTAGAAACGGGGGTTTGATCCCTTCCATGTTGATACGGTTGATTTTCAACCGATGAGCCCACACAGTAGGATAACTCAAGAGCCAAGTCACCGGCCGCAGGTAGTGGCGCTGGCGTATGGGCTTTTTCTTCATATCGAATCGCTTGGCTTGCTGCAGTTTCTCAAATCCTGTCATCAAGAGCCATCCTTTAGGATGATATATACAGTATGGTACAGTCTGTCGATAACCCTGGCAAGTCCCAAGGATGAAGCCATTGGACAAGGGCCGGGATTTTTGTATGATGGACCGATGGAGAAAATTATGGACACCCATACCTTATACAGTCTTGCCAAGGTCTATTCCGATGCCGCCGTATCCTCTGTATTCTCAGAGAATGATCTCATCTGTGTCATTGCCGAGGATAAGACGCCCTACTATGTTTCCCTTGTCGACGCCACCTTTGCCGCCTACCGAGGGGAAAAAGGACTTACCGGATACCTTGCTCTCTCCCTTTCAGACGATGAAAGCGACTCCTTGGAGTACTTGGAGATGGAACAGGTGCAGGAGTGCCTGCTCTGTATTCTCAACAACTCAAGGGAGGATATCGAGGATGCCGATTACCAAGCCATCGTAGAGAGCGGAGTCTTTTTCGAAGATGGCATGTACCCCCAGTTCCGCAGCAAGCTGCAGTATCAATATCCATGGTACATCGAGCAGGATGAGGCCAAAGATCTCATTCTTATCTTTCGCGCCTTACTCTTTGCAAAAGAGTACTTTGCATCCTATAAGAAGACGAGCAAGACAAACTCGTTCTCTCACTGGCTGGACTCTCTGAATCTCAAGGAGAGTGGGGGCAAGGAGTATATTCCCTGTATTGAAGAGCAGGACGGGGCATTTGTCGTGACAGCAAAGATTCTTCAGGATGAATCCTATGGATTCTCATATCCCCAGGCGTTTTTCACCAATGAGGAGAAGCAGCGGTACTACAAGCGCATGCGCTCCAAGCCTGGAAAGATTCTGTATACCGCCACCGGCATGCTTCCCGAACCAATGTTGGGAGAGAATGGCGCGCGACCGCTCTTTCCGATTTATCAGTTGATCTATGACCCCCAGGACCATCAGATTCTCGACATCTTCATAGTGGAGGACTATGAAAAAGAGCATGGAGCCTTTATCAGCCATCTGCTGGATATCTTTGAGAAAGCAGGAAAACCCCAGGCCATCCACTGCTTTGGCAAACGCACGCTTCCGCTCCTGGAGAAAATCGGCCCCCAGATGGGAATCATGGTGGTTGATGGCGGGAAGAATGAGGAGATTGACTCGATTCTCATGGATATGATGCATGCCTTGTTCACCGAAGACGAGCATGAACATCACCACCATGGGGATGGTTGCACCTGCCATCACGACCACGAAGAATAAAGGCCAAGCATGATATTCTCAACCGCTTTTTCGGTCCTCTTTCCCTTGTTCGCAAAAATCGCCCTTGGGTATGGTATTCGGAGCCTGAAGATTCTATCCGAAAAAACACTGAAGGAGATGAACAACGTGGTGTTTCGTGTCTTTTTACCCACGTTGCTCTTTTCAAACATCTACAAGACCGACTTTTCAACCATCACATCTTTCAATTTATTGTGGTATTCGGTTCTTTCCTTGATTGTGATGGTGAGCTTCTATATGCTGCTTATCCCCCGTCTGGAACCGGAAAATGCGAAGCGTGGAGTGCTGGTGCAGGGGATTTGCCGAAGCAATTTCATTTTCTTTGGAATGCCGATGGCCGCCACCTTGTATGGGGGAACCAGTGCAGGCATCGCTTCCCTGATGGTCGGTATCGTGGTGCCAATGATCAACATGCTCAGTGTCATTATCTTGGAGTATTTCCGGGGTAATAAGCCAAATCTAAAAAACATTCTCAAAGGCATTGTTCTCAACCCGATTGTAATCGGGGGAGCACTGGGGCTGCTGTGTGCCATTGTCGGCATTAAGCTGCCTCCAAGTCTTGAAGGGGTTATCTTTGAAATTGCCGACATTGCAACCCCGCTTGCATTGGTAATCCTCGGAGCCTCGGTGACATTCTCTTCTGTGAAAGTAAACAGGAAACCATTGATCATCGGTATCCTCAATAGATTGGTAGTAGTTCCTGCAGTAGGTATTACTATAGCAATCTTGGTAGGCTACAGAGACCTCGAGTTGATTCTCTTGATGGCAATGTATGCCNNCCATGGCTCAACAGATGGATGGAGACGCAGAACTGGCGGGACAGATTGTCGTGTTCACCACCGCCTTGTCCCTGCTCAGCTTGTTTTTCTGGATTTCGCTCTTGATGGCCTTGGGATACTTCTAGGCCGTTTACTGGTCACCCCGCTCGGGAACAATGCAGATGAAGACAAACTTCTCATCTGAAGCATTGGAGACCTGGTGGTCGGCGTCATCGGGGACATAGGCCACCGAACCTGCCTTCAACGGATAATCCTTGCCTTCCATGTACAGGTTTCCCTTCCCATCGACTGCATAGATGATGTGCTGCCAGGGGTGGGAGTGGCGGGGAGCCTTTCCCCCTTTCTCCAGCGTAAACATTCTCATCACATGGTCTTTCCAGCCCTCCTTGGGACCGACCAAAACCTGCTTGGTGATATATTCGGAAATCTGTTTTTTCTCGATGAGGTCGCGATGTGATACAAACATGGTGAAATCTCCTCTCTAAAGTCTGTCGATCAGGCGGTCCAGAACAAAATCGGTTCTAGCCCCGGACTCTCCGGTACTGGGACAGGTCCCGTTGCCGAGGAGCTGGTCCACAATGGTCTGGATAAGCGGTTGGGCGACATGCTGGGGCGGCTGAGGGACGGCAATGGTCTGTACACCCTTTTCAGTTGCAACGGTAATGGGTTGGGCAATATCGAGTACGGAGTAGGAAATTCTTGCCTTTTCAAGGTAGATATGGGTGACATCTTCGTCCTTGAATGTATTGAAACACCACAGTCCGGTACCTGGAACTCCCTGCTCGGTCTTGAAGTGCCCGTACACCAGATCATCTGCATGATAGGCCCTGCTCTGGTTGAGTCCTTCCCCGCATGCTTCGACAATGGGGCCGAACATCCAGTCGATGAGGTCCAGTGCATGCGAGCCTACATCATGGAACTTCCCTCCCCCGGACACATCAGGGTGCACCCGCCAGGTTCCTCCGCCTTGCTTGTCCTCTTCCTTGATGGACTGCTGCATGAAAACATGCACAGCTCTTACATCCCCATACTGTTGGCTGTCTATCATGCTCTTGATCATCAGGTACTTGGGAAGTGCACGGCGATAGTAGGCACTGAAAAACGGTACCCCTTGTTGTTTGCAAAAATCGACCATTTCCCGGCTTTGGGACGAAGAGATTCCCAAGGGTTTCTCGCAGTACACCGGTTTGCCGCTTTGTGCGACCATCAGAGCATATGTGTAATGGGAGTCGGGATGGGTGGCGATATAGACGGCATCCACTTCCTGGTCATCGATGAGGTCTTGGGCGTTGTCGTACCATTTGGGAATCCCATGGCGGAGAGCATAGTCACGGGCTTTTTGGGGCGACCGGCTTGTGACGGCAACCAAGGTGGACCCCTCGGCTTTCTGAAATCCCGGGCCGCTCTTGACTTCAGTGACCGAACCGCACCCGATCATCCCCCAACG
>DJGJ01000029.1:46785-85699 GCA_002432715.1 Sphaerochaeta sp. UBA5849
TCACTCCTCAGTCCAGCCAAGCAGCTTGGAAAGGCTTGTACAGGCTTTGAGTATCGAGGAGACAATCCGTTGTTTCTCCTCAAGATTGAACCTGAATAGCGGCCAGGAGACACTCATGGCTGCTATCGTTTTGCCGGTATAGTCCCTGATCGGAGCTCCTATGCACAGCGTTCCCATCTCGTGCTCCTCGTTGTCCCACGCCCAACCCTGACTTCGAATCTGCGTAAGCTCCTGCTTGAGTGCTTGACTGTCACGAAGCGTATTGGGTGTGAAGGGCTTGAGACTCACCTTGTCAAGGTAGGAGGAGAGTTCACGCTCGTTCATATCACTGAGAAGAATCTTGCCGATGGCAGTACAGTACAACGGAATGGTCTTTCCCACCCGAGAGTACATGCGGATGGTGAACGACGATTCCTTCTTGAGGATGTATACCGCCTCGTCGTCCTCCAACACTCCCATATGTACCGTCTCGCCAAGCTCCTCGCACAATTGTTGTGCGACGGGGTTGGCGATTTGGATGAGATCGATGTGCTCAAGTCCGTGGGATCCCACACTGAACATCTTCAACGTAAGGCTGTAGAGGTCGCTGGGAGAGCGATAGACATACCCGAGGTTGACCAACGTAGAGAGGAACCGAAGCAGGGTGGCTTTTGGCAATTTCGTTTCCTTTGCCAGGCTTTCCAGGTTGATGGTTTGATGCCTGGCGAGTGTCTCAAGGATGGCGATGGTGCGTATCACCCCGCTTGTTTGCATCTTTTCACTTCCTGAATCGGTTTCTTTCTTTGCCATCGGTTTACCCCTCAAAATAGGCTTTGGCATTGCCGAAGGAGATGTCCTGTACGACCTTGCCGAGCATCTCGAGGTCATAGGGAACCTCGCCCTCTTCAGCCCAGGTGCCGAAAATATTGCAGAGAATCCTTCTGAAATACTCGTGGCGGGAGTAGGAGAGGAAGGATCGGCTGTCGGTGAGCATGCCGATGAAACGGGGAAGGAGTCCCACATTACCCAGGATTTTCATCTGCTCTTCCATGCCGTCCTTGTGGTCTGCGAACCACCAGGCTGAACCAAGTTGCATTTTACCCGGGATTCCATCCTGATAGCAACCCATCAACGTGGCCAGGGAGTAATAGTCCTTGGGATTGAGGGTGTACAGGATGGTCTTGGGGACTTCGCCTGTGGCTGAGAGATTGTTCAAGAATGAAGAGAGGGATGCAGCCAGTTCCTTGTCATGAGAAGCGTCGTACCCTGTATCGGGTCCGAGTTTCTTGAACATCATGCTGTTGTTGTCACGGATTGCGGCAAAGTGCAGCTGCATTGCGATGTCCCGCTTTGCATAGGCTTTTGCCAAATGGGTGAGTACAAAGGTCTTATAGGCCTCCACTTCTTCACAGGAGAGTGTCGCCCCTGCCAGTTTCTTTGCAAAGATTGCGTTCACATCGCTCTCACTTTTAAAGATTGCGGGAGCGGTTATGAGCGCGTGGTCGGATGCTTTGCAGCCCATGCTTACAAAGAAATCGAGACGGTCGATGAGAGCCTCGACAACATCGCTCGCCCTCTCGATCTTCTTGCCGCAGGCCTTTGCAAGGCTGTCGATATAGGAGAGGAACGTATCCTTTTCGATTGCCAATGCCTTGTCGGGACGATATGAGGGAATAACCTTTGCAGGGAAGTCCTTCTGCTTGGCGATCTGAGCATGGAAAGCAAGGTCGTCGGCCGGATCATCAGTCGTCCCCACTGCATATACTTTGAACTGCTTCATGATGCCTTTCACCGATAGGTTCTCGTTTTCCTTGAACTGTCGGTTGGCTTCCTCATAGATGGACTTTGCACTCTTGGTGTTCAGCACTTCATGAATGCCGAAGTAGCGCTGCAACTCCAAATGGGTCCAGTGGTAGAGCGGGTTGCCCAAAGCATGTTCCATGGTGGACGCCCATGCCATGAACTTGTCGAAGGGATCGGCATCCTTGCCGGTTACCAGTTCTTCGGGTATCCCGTTGGCCCGCATGGCTCTCCACTTGTAGTGGTCTCCGCCAAGCCAGGCATCGGTGATGGTGGTGAACCGCTTGTTGTTGGCGATTTCGCTCGGATTGAGGTGACAATGGTAGTCAAAGATCATTGCATCCTTGGCATACTCATGATAGAGGGTCTGAGCGGTTTTGGTCTGGAGTAAAAAATGCTCATCCATAAACTTTTTCATGATGTTTCTCCTAATTGTGTGTCCTTAGAGGATGACCCCATCCTTGAACAGTGAAATTTCGGCATACCCGTTTTCTTCATTCTTTGCCATCGCCTCTCCACTTGCAACCCTTTGGATGAGGGTGATGAAGTCGGCAAGGACTGTCTCTTCATCCTCCTGCAAGAGCCGTCCCGCATCGAAATCGATCCAATGCGCCTTCTTTTCGGCAAGTGCGCTGTTTGAAGAGATCTTGATCGTCGGCACCGGAGATCCGAGGGGCGTTCCACGGCCGGTGGTGAAGAGAATGATATGGGCGCCGGAAGCGGTAAGGGCCGTAGTGGAGACAATGTCGTTGCCCGGACCGTTGAGCAGGTTGAGCCCCCGCTTCTTGATACGATCCCCATATCCCAGGACATCGGTGATCATGGCCTGACCGCCTTTCTGGATGCAGCCAAGGCTTTTGTCCTCAAGAGTGGATATGCCGCCGGCCTTGTTGCCCGGAGATGGGTTTTCATACACAACCTGATCGTGTTTTACAAAGTACTGCTTGAAGTCGTTGATCAGGGCAACAATCTGGTTGTACACCAGCTCATCCACCGCACGGTTCATCAACAGCTGCTCCGCCCCGAACATCTCGGGAACCTCGGTCAGGATTCCCGTGCCGCCCATGGCAGTCAGAGCATCACAGAAACGACCGACCAGGGGATTTGCCGTGATGCCGCTCAGCCCGTCGCTTCCGCCGCACTTGAAGCCGACGATGAGGTTGTCCATGCCGACCTCCTCACGTTTGTCGTCTCTCATTGCCTCATACAGCTCGGTCAAGAGCCGCTTGCTCTCCTCAAGTTCATCACTGACTTCCTGGGTGGTGAGGAACTTCACCCGGTTCTCGTCAACCTTGCCCACCAGGGCACGGAAAGATTCCGGGGTATTGTTCTCGCAGCCGAGCGAGAGTACCAGGACACCGCCTGCATTGGGGTGATGAACAAGATCGGAAAGGATGGTGCGTGTCGCCTCATGGTCATCCCCGAGCTGTGAACACCCGTAGGGGTGCGACCAGACGTGGATCCCATCGTAGAAGGGTGCCTTCTTCAGATTTTGTTGAGCCCATGAAACCAGGTTTTCAGCAATCTTGTTGACACATCCGACGGTCGGAACGATCCAAAGTTCGTTGCGGATGCCGATGGTTCCGTTCGTTCTGCGATACGCTTTGATAGTGGGAATCTTGCCTTTCCATGCTGCTCTGCGCTGCTCCGCCTTTTGTGCAAACCGCTCTGAAAGCTCCTTGTCGTATCCATACTCGGCGCGTTCGCTGAGCGTGGTTTTGATATTGCTGGCATGCACATGCTCGCCACAGGCGATATCGGTGACGGCATACCCGATCGGAGCGCCGTACTTGATGACCTTCTCCCCCTGGACAATGGCCTTGAGGGCGAACTTATGGCCGGAGGGGATATCTGTCATAAGGGAGATCTTGAGGCCTGCAACATCGACCATATCCCCTTTTGCAAGGGGACGGATGGCAACTGCAACCGAGTCATCAGGATGGACCTTCAAAACGGAATAGGTCTGCATATCTGCTCCTCCTTCTGGTTCGTTAGAGAGCCGCAAGGGCTTCTTTCATACCGACTGTCCAGATAGCCTCGAGGTTTGCGGCCACCGCCTGCTCGAGTCCCTCGATCTTGGTCAGGTCCTGGGCCCACCAGGTGGTATTGGACAATACCGCCTTGGCAAGACGCTGTGCCTTTGCCTTCGGATCGTCTTTTGCTGCATAGAGGGAGGCAAACGTTTCAAGAATCTCAGGGCTGTCCTGGATCAGGTAGGTCTCACCCGCCCTGCTTCCCTTGAGGGCTGAACCTTCATACTCGGTTCCTTCGTAGAAGCTGATCAGAGCGGAAAGGGCAAAGACCAGCCGCTTGGGCAGCTTGCCGACCTTTTCCTTGTATCCCAAGAGGGAAGGAAGGTTCCTGGTTTTGAACTTGGAGACTGAGTTCAGCGATATGGAGAGCAGCTGATGAGGATTGTAGGGATTCTCAAAGCGTTCCAATACATCGGCTGCATATGCCTCAAGCTCCTCTTTCGATCCATCCATCGAGGGTATGATTTCTTCGAAAATGCCTTGATACATGAATGGATAGAGAAGGGCCTTGTCGGCGATGCAATCCTGGACAGTCTCATGGCCGGCCTGATAGGCTGCCAGCACGCTCATGGTATGGGCCCCGTTGAGGATGCGGACCTTGCGGGTGCGGTAGAAGCTCATGTCGTTGGTCCACACCACATTCAGGCCTGCCTTGTTGAACGGCAATTCATCCTCGTGGAAGTTCTTGTGGCATTCGATGACCCACAGATGAAAAATCTCAGCCGAATCGAGCAGGTTGTCCTGATACCCCAGCTTTTTGCAGATTGCCTCGGCTTCGGCTTTCGGATACCCGGGAACAATGCGGTCGACCAGCGAGTTGCAGAAATCGCACGCTTCGTCGAGCCAGTTCATAAAGCCTGCCTCCAGATTCCATTCCTGTGCATACTGCTTGACGATGCGCTTCAGGTTGTCCCCGTTCTTGTCGATGAGTTCACAGGGGATGACGATCAAGCCTTTGTCCAAAGCTCCCTCGAAGGCTTGGTAGCGTTTGTAGAGAAAGGCGCATACCTTGGCGGGGAAGGAGACCTGCGGCTGGTCGGACAGCTTGGCACCGCTGTGGTAGCTGATGCCGGCCTCGGTGGTGTTGGAGACGATGAAGCGGAGATCCTCACTTGAGGCGAGCTTCATGTACTCTTGGTAATCATCGGCTTTGTACGGGTTCAGACAGCGGCTGACGCTGTTGATTGTCCGGTACTCTTCGACGGTCTTCTTGTTCTGAACACCCCTGAGAATGGTGGTGTACAAGCCCTTCTGTGCGTTGATCATATCGCTGAGGCCTCGATCCAGGGGCTGGACGAGGACTGCATTACCGTTGAAGTCGGTCTTCTCATTGAGGATGTCGATCATCCAATCAACAAACGCACGGAGGAAGTTGCCCTCTCCGAACTGTAGGACTTTTTCTTTTCTCTGTACACTCTGATGAACACTGGTAATTGACTGCATGGTCTATACTCCTTGTTGGTTTGTTATATTACGTGACTTTTTTTCTTCCATAGAGGAAATATGCCATTACGGCACAGGTGCTCTGTTGGAAAACGATGCCAAAAATTACCGGAAGTGCTGTTTCAGCCGGGAAGTAGGCGATTGCAAGGACCAGGGCAGCACTGATGTTGCGCATTGAAGAGGCAAAGGTAATGCTTTTGCTCTCTTCTATTCCAAGGCCGGCGATTCTCCCAAGGGTATGGGAGATGGGATATGCGACCACAGCAAGAAATGCACATGTCAGGGCGATGGGAAAGTAGGCCCATGAAGCATTTGCCAAAAGCTGCTCGGAAACTTGGGCTGTATTGATTACAATGATGAGGAAAAGACCGATTTTGGAAAAAGGCTTGAGGCAGGGGGTGATATGGTCATTGACCGTGCCTTTGGTTGCATTGTTGATCAAAATTCCGGCTACCGAGGGAACGACCACCATAATCAGGAGAGAGACCATCATCCCGGCTGTGTCGATACGCACCGAAGTATTGGCAAGCAGACTCACCGTGTACGGGGTGAGGATGGGTGCAAGCAGGGTGGAGACAAGGATGAGGGTTAAGGAGAGGGCCCCGTTGCCTTTATAGATTCCACTCCAGATATAGCCGGTTATTGCAGTAGGTATGGACATGAGCAATATCAGGCCGGTTGCAATCTCTTGTTGGTTTCTGAATAGAGTGGAAGCGATGGCATAGGTGAGCAGTGGCATGACGAAGTTTGCACCGATGATGAATACAAGAATTGCTTTTGGTTTCTTTAGTACTGTAAAGAAGGCATTGGAATTGATTCCCAATCCTCCGATGAAGGTAATGATTGCGAAGAGGATGGTGACCGATGGTTTCATCCACGCAACCCGTGAACCAAGCAGAAGACCCAGGATGACTCCACTGGGGGTGAGCAGCGGCATGATTCGGTCCAGTTGATAATTCAGGCGCTTCAGCGCTGCTTCGAGGGATAAAAATTGAAACATCGTTCCAAATAATACTCTTCTCCTCGCTGGGCTGTCAAGGCGAATTATCCTGTTGTTGATTATCTCGGGTTGGGAGCACACCATTGATGGACAAGCGGACTTTTCTGTACTACCGTTGGTTTTATCACAGGGAAACCTTTGATCAGATACTACCTATGGTAGTGGGACCAACCGAAAAGGAGCAGCGCGGTGAGTGATGCCCGATCAAGAAAAATTGCACTGGTGCTCGCCTCAATCCATACCGGCGCTTCAAACGAGCTCTGGTCGGAAATAGCCCATCTTGCCCGCCTTTCCCATACATCCTTGTTCGTATTTCCCGGAGGAAGGCTTGAATGTGAGGAGAATCAAGAGTACTTGCGTAATGCAATCTACTCTTTGGTGAACTCCGATACGGTCGAGGGGGTTCTCGTCTGGGCTTCAGCGCTTGCCGGATCTGTCCGGGTTGAGGATGTCCAGGACTTTTTGGAAACGCTCGGCCCCCTTCCCAGTGTCTCCATCGGCTTGAAACGGGAAGGGTATCCTACTGTCTCCTTTGATGCCTATGCAGGGGTGCAGAGTATAATCCTGCACTGCATAACCAAGCACAAGAGCCGGAGAATCGCATTCATCAGGGGACCGGAGAACCACTACTCAGCACAGGATCGCTATCGTGCCTATTGCGATACCCTTGATCAGACGGGATTGGTCTTGGACCCGCGTCTGGTCTCCGATCCATATCCATGGACCGAGGGGGCGCCAGCCTTGTCCCAACTGGTCGAGCAGCGGGGTCTCAAACCCGGCAAGGATTTCGATACCCTTGCCTGTTCAAGCGATTTGATGATGTTCGCTGCCGGAAAACAGCTGGAAGCATTGGGCTACTCGATTCCCGGCGATGTCCGCATTGTCGGTTACAATGACAGCAGTGAAAGCCATTTGCTTCGTGTTCCCTGTACGACAGCCCGCATGCCGGTCACCGAACTGGCGCATATGTCCTTTGAACTGTTGTCCAATCTGCTTGAGGATGGGTCCGGGCCAAGCTTTGACATTCTTCTGCCTTCGCACCCCGTCATCCGCCAATCATGCGGATGCACCTATTCGTTGGGAAGTCCCGAGCAGGCAAGGCAGAGTGTGGGAACACCTTCATTGTTTTTTGCCTGGTTGATGCAGAGCTTCAGGGTCCCGGAATCTGAAAGCAGGAACATTCAGAGGCTTTTGGATGAGGCCGACTCTGAGGATGAGCAAGCCTATCTTGGCCTTGTCCAGGAGCTTGTCCATCGATTTCTCTATCGGGGAGGAGACCCGAACCTTCTCTCGGAGGCTCTTCATTGGTATTGCACCTTCTTCGCCTCAAGCTCATTCAAGGAGCAGAGAGCCTGTGCGCTGCGTGATCTCTTTTTGCGCCAGCGGGACTTGGTTGCGCACCAGCATGCCTACGCCTTGTCGATGCAAGCCAAGCACCTCGATGCGCTGAAGTGCGACCTTCTGGGTGTACGGAACATCACCTCGATACCAGCCCTCTTGGCAACACACTTGGGCACCCTTGGGTTGGAAGCCGGGTATCTGGTGCTCTATGAGGACGATGAGAAGAGCACTTATATCGGGGGATATGACAATGACATGTTCTTGGAGGAGAAGCAGACATTCGCCAAGCATCTTCTGCTGCCTCAGGCAATCCAGGAAAAACTTGTTGAAGGTGTATATGTAGTTGAGCCCCTGTTCATGGACAACCAACCACTGGGATATCTGGTCATCAGAACCACCCTGTTCAGCGGGAGCGTCATGGAAGAGCTGAGAACCGCATTGAGTTCGGCCATCAAGGGGACGTTCCTGCTCGATGCCGCCAATAAGGCGCGGGAGGAAGCCGAACGAGCCCAGCGGGCCCGTACCGAGTTCTTTGCAAATATCAGTGAGGGGTTGCGCAATCCTCTTGAGTCGATACTCCTGTTGGTTCAGGACAAGGATGAAGCGTTGAGGGACCAGGTTGAAGAACAGCTTCGTACAGCTTCCCACCTGTTGGACCTCACCCTTTCCTATACCGGAGCCTTTGAGTTGGAGCGAACCATTTTCAACCCCTCCGATTTGCTTTTTTCCTTGAAAATCTCCCACTCCTTCACCTATGAAGGGGAGCCTGACCTCCCCGTGCTGCAAGGTGATAGGGCAAAGCTCCTCCAAGCCTTTGAGATTGTGTTGCAGTACATCCAGAAGCAAGGCGGTCGGGTCACCATCAAGACCGAGCTGCAAAATCCCGGGCTGCAATTCTCTTTCATCAGCTCACAGGTTGCATGGAAAGCCTCAATGGGAAATCAGGATCCATCCCTCTCCCTCGCCCAACGAATTATTGTGATGAGTGGTGGATTGGTATCGATGAAAGACAATCAGATCATCTTCCGCTTGGGCTGGCCGAGCCTCGAAGGAGAAAGCCTTGCCCGGCCTTCTTCCACGCTGACCTATATAGGCGGTGAGCAGGAGAACGAGGTTCCCCCTCTTTTCTCCGCCTTCGACCACGTACGATTGCTCTCCTCCTCGTCGTTGAACAAGCAGAATCTTGCTCAGCTTGAAGGCAGTCTCCTTGGCTGGGACGGGCGGCGAAGCTCTGCAGAATTGCAGCTTGCCTTGTACCTGCTGGCACATCATCCCCTCCTCAGCAAGGCGCCGATGGTGTGCTACCATGCCCCACCGGGGTATGAGAGTCTTGCATCCTCGCTTGTTTCGAGCAAGAGCGGCAACCAAGAGGACGGGGTGTTGGTCCTCATGGGATCGCTTGGACATTCGCTTGCCGGGGAGCTGGGCATGATGGACAATGTAGTCTTGTGCGCAAGGCAGGAGATCGAAGAGGTATATGCGAACAACAAGGTGCGCCTGCTTATCAGTGATATATTCGATCCTGCACTGTATGAGCGGCTTCGAAGAATTTCTCCCTCCCCGATAGTCATTCTCAGGGAGCATTGGACGCATGAAGAGGCCGAACAGCTGAGCCTCATCCCCCGCCTGATCATCGCTCATCGCTTCGTGATGGAGAGCAGCGAATTCCTAGCCCGTATTGTCACCCTGCTTACCCACCAAGAAGTACTGCCGCCGTTGACCGGTGCCTTGGTCAAGCGTGCCATCGTGTATCTTGGGGAGCATGCAACAACCCCGATTTCCCGCTGGCAGCTGGCCGAGGCGGTCAATGTCAGCGAGGACTACCTTACCCGCATCTTCCGCAAGGAGATCGGCCTCTCTCCGTGGGACTATCTCAACCGCCAGCGAATTCATCTTGCGACCAACCTGCTCAAGCAGAGCACCCTTACGATCAACGAGGTGGCCAGCCAGACAGGCTTCCAGGACCAAGCATATTTTTGCAGGGTGTTCAGGAAAATAAAGGGTATGGCTCCCACCAAAGTACGTTCTTCAACTCCTTGATCATCGGTCTTGACGAATGCTTCAATTTTCTCTTAATATATCGCAGTGCGATGCATAGTGCTTCGATATAAGGTGGTTGTATGGATGCTCATATTCGAAAAGTCTACGTCCCGATGACCGAGACTGGTTTCTACATCCTTTTGTGCCTGCAGCAGGAGATGCACGGCTACAGCATTGTACAAAAGGTGAGGGACCTTACGGATGGCGAGATCCTGATCAGTCCGGGGACCCTGTACGGCAGTCTTTCCAAAATGGAGAAGGATGGCTTGATCCGTTTCATCCGGGAAGAGGAGAAACGGAAAATTTATGAAATTACCAGCCTCGGTATTGAGGTGCTTCAGAAAGAGAAGGAGCGGATTGCTCGGTTGTATAGGACCATGCAGGAGGAACAGGAATGAAAAAGCAGAAACGGGAGTTCAAGATTATTACCATTGCCGAATATGAGCAGGAGCAGGAGTACCTGCGTTCCCAACATCAGAAAGGGTGGAAACTGGTTCACTTGACATTTCCCGGCATCTACCTCTTCGAGGCTTGTGAAAAAGAGGATGTGGTCTACCAGCTCGACTATCACCAACAGGGATTGGGCTCTCAGGAGACCTATGTGAATATGTTCAAGGATTGCGGGTGGGAGTACCTGTTTGACTTTTTGGGGTACAGTTATTTTAGAAAGAGTGCAGCGAGCATGCAGGGCAAGGAAGAGATTTTCTGCGATGAGGCTTCACGACTTGCTTTCATCGGCCGTGTCTTCAAGGGACGCATGGTCCCCCTGTTGATTCTCTTCTTCTTGGTGATCATCCCCCAGACCATCCTGCAGATCAGCAATCCGGGCTCGGATCCCCATCGCGCGTTGCTCTATTTTTACCTGATCATGGTTGCATTCTATGCATACGTTTTCATCAGGTTTACACTGCAGTACCGCACGCTGAGTAACCGAGCCGATTGAATGCCTGGCGGAGTCTGAGGGACGTTCCGGCAGTGAAGGCAAGCGATGAGAAATTGGTAAAGCCATTGTTGATGACGAGTTCCAATCCGGCATAGGTGATGAACAGACGATGAATCATGTAGTTGAATCTGCCTCCCAGGTTGAGTTGGAACTTTCTCGTTGTCTGGGTGGTGTCGAAATCCATCAACAGCAATCCATCCACATACCAGGGCACACTTGGAATGAGATAGCGAACCTGTCCCTCAAGATCCGCTATGAAAAGAATTCAAGCATCTTGTCCGATGCCCCGAATGCATCGGCTAAATGCTGGTAGTAGGCGACTTGGTTTTCCGTATAGTAGTCGAGGGGTTTCTTTGCATGCTCAGGACAGGGATTCTTGGAGGGATTCATCGACGAATACGGGTAAAAAAGTCGGAAAAGTCCAAGAGCCGCTCTGCATAATCCCTTTTCTTCTGCCCTATGCTTAGGCTGTGAGGTTTACAAGTATATGGCAGAAAGAAGTAGACATGCCCAATTAATGCGGGATATCAAGCGGCATAGGTCGGTCTATGTCCTTCTTGCAATACCCTTGGTGTATTACATCATTTTCAAGTATGTTCCGATTTTCAACGGGCAGATCGCCTTCAAGGATTACATGGCACTCGACGGAGTGCTTGGGAGCCGATGGATAGGGCTTGAGCATTTTAAGACCTTCGTCCACTCCTATTACTTCGTGGAGCTGCTGCGCAATACCTTGATGTATAGTTTCGGAAAATTGATATTCAGCCTGCCGCTTGCAATCATCCTGGCAATCGCCATCTATGAGAGCAACCACCCCAGGCTGGGCAAGGTTGTGCAGACCTTGGCCTATCTTCCACACTTCCTTTCCTGGGTCATCATGTATGGTATTCTTTTGGCCCTTCTGGCTCCCGGTGATGGAATCTTGAACGACATCATCAAGCTCTTCGGTGGCAAACCCATCGATTTTTTAACCAATACCAAGTCCTTCCCGTGGATAGTCATTCTCAGTGATGCCTGGAAGGAGATGGGCTGGAGCGCCATCATCTTCATTGCCGCCCTGATGGGCATCGACCCATCCCTGTTCGAGGCCGCCCTGGTTGAGGGTGCAAACTCCTGGCAACGGGTTCGCTACATCACCCTTCCTTCCATCCGACCGGTCATCGTCATCGTCGTCCTGCTCAGATTGGGAACCATCCTGGATGCAGGCTTCAACCAAATCTTCATGCTCTATTCGACACCGGTTCTCTCGGTTGCCGACATCATCGATACCTGGGTGTACCGCCAAGGCCTGCTGGAATTCCAGTTTGGACTCGCAACAGCCGTCGGTTTGTTCAAGGGGGTCATCGGCATGTTCCTGATCCTCGGTTCCAACCGGTTGGTCAAACGTTTCGGCGGAAACTCTCTCTACTAGGAGGAAGATGATGATGGCACACAAGAAACAAACCAATCGATTCACCTCGGTGACAGTGAAACCCACTGCAGCCGACCATAGTTTCAACTTCGTCGTTGATGTATTTCTCGTGCTTCTCTTGATTATCATCGCCATTCCCCTTTGGAGTACGATCACCCTCTCCTTCAGGCCCAACGACTATATCGGCAATAACTTGGAAGGAATGTTCCTCGCCCCTTGGAATTGGTCGACGGCAGCCTACAAGGCACTGCTGGGCAACGCCGGTTTCATTCTGGCATTCGGCAACAGCATCAAGATTCTCATCGGCGGTGTGGCAACAGCCCTGCTCTTGACCATTCCCCTGGCCTATGTGCTCTCCATCCCCAGCCTGCCCGGCAGACGGTATTTGAACCTGTTGGTCATTATTCCCTATGTATTCAATGTTGGTATGATTCCTTCCTACCTCTTGGTTACCAATCTCGGCCTGATTGACAAGCTTGCCGCAGTCTTTTTGCCGGGAGCCATCAGCACGTACAACTGCCTGATCATGCGCTCTTTCTTCGAAGGCATTCCCAATGAGTTGAAAGAGTCGGCACAGATTGATGGAGCTTCAGAAATCCAGGTATTGCTTAAGATCATCCTGCCTTTGAGCAAGGCAATCATTATGACCATCGGACTGTTCTACGGGGTATCGTTCTGGAATGACTTCTTCCATGCAATGCTCTACCTGAACAGCAACAAGCTGCAGCCGCTTCCGATTCTGCTGCGCAACATCCTGATGGCCAGTGGTATGAATGAATACGTAGAGGTGAATGCTTTCGGTGAGGCCCCGATTGCCGCCATCAAGGCCGCTTCGGTCTTTATGAGCGCCATTCCGATGGTCATCGCCTATCCATTCATCCAAAAGTATTTTACCAAGGGAACCTTGCTGGGAAGCGTAAAAGGCTGAGCCTGCTTCCTGGTTTGATTCGAGTAACGTTGGTTTGGTATTCCATAAGGAGGATTTGCTATGAAGAAACAGTGTATCGTATGCATCGCACTTATCGCGTTGCTATCTCTCGTCTCTCTCCCGCTTTTCAGTCAGGGTACTGCCGAAGCCGCAAAACCCGCTGGTCCGGTGACCATCGAGTTGTGGTATGGCGCCGCCATCACCGAAGCTGGACCACCTCCGGCTGATTGGGTTGGCTTTCAGATCATCAAGGATACGTTGAACATCGATCTCAAGCTGACGGCTCTCCCTTCCAATGAGAGCGATCAGGACGTCAAGGTGCAGGCTGCAGCCGCCGCCAACAACCTTCCCGACCTGTTCATGGTCCGTCGCGATGTGCTTGCCCGCTTGGTCCCGCAGGGCTTGATTGCATCGGTTGATGACATGTATGCAAAGATGCCGATCCGTACCAAGACCCACTACGATGAAGTCAGCCGCAACCATGCCCGTTTCAACGGCAAGTCCTATGGTCTGGCCGATCCAGGTTCAATCATCAAGAACGAAGGCCTTTTGATCCGCAAGGACTGGCTTGACAAGCTTGGTCTTGCTGTTCCCACCACCACCGATGAACTGCTTGAAGTCATGCGCGCCTTCACCTTCAAGGATCCGGATGGAAATGGAAAGAACGACACCTACGGCTATGGGGCTTTCCAGGAAATCAACAACTATGAAGCTTGGCCCGGGCGCCGTCTTGAGCCGATCTTTGGAGCTTTCGGCGTGGATGGTACGTGGGACATGACTGTCTCTTCAGCCGGTCTGAACCTTTTCAAGCCCGAATTCTATGACGCCATGAGCTATCTGAAGCAGATGGTCGATGAAGGCATCATCGATCCCAACTGGCTTGCGTACAAGAAGGACGACTTCCGTGCGGCTTGGAAGCAGGGACGTTTCGGCATCATGCGCGAGCAGAATGCCGCTTTCGCAGCCCAGGCAAACTATGCTCCGTTTGACAAGAACTTCCCCAACGGTGAGTGGATTGTCATTGATGCTCCGAAGGGACCGAAGGGACACGCTTCCATCGGACCTTACACCGCCAACTTCCGCATCTATGCCATCAGTGCAAAGGCTGAGAAGGAAGGCAAGAAAGACAAGATTGCCGAGCTTTTGGAGTGGATGGCTTCCGATGAGGGCTACTATCTGCTCGGCTGGGGTGTCGAGGGCGTGAACTACACCAAGGATGCCAATGGCATTCCTGTGGCAGCCAACCTTCCTGATCCCAATCTTGCTTTCAGCGCTCCCGGCGGCCAGACGGTCACCCAGCTGCGCAACATGGTGTTCTACAACGGCGATATCGAGCTCTATGCCCGCTACCCGAAGTATATCACCGAGACCAGCAAGAAAGAGATGTCCGCTCTGGATGTCATGCGCATAATGCAGACCAAGAAATGGACTCCTGCAATTGGTTCGGATACTCTTCCTATTCCCAATGCAGACCTCAAGCGCTTCTACGAGCAGGGTTTGAGCGAGTTCATCACCGGCAAGCGAGTCTTGACCAAGGACAACTGGAACAAGTGGCTTGACGAGTTCAAGAAGCTTGGCGGACAGGATTGGAATGACAAGGGCGTTGCCTTTGCCAAGGAAAACAACCTGCTCTACTAAGCGTGCTGAGTACATTGGTTCCGACCGCCTCCTTGTTGGAGGTGGCGGTCGGTTTGACCCCTCGAAAATAGGAATATACGCATGATGGACTGGGGTGAACACCTCTCGCTGGCAATGGCTCAAAGTGTAATAGCACGGTACAAGCCTATACATATGCGCTGGCATTATGAACACGGCTTGGTGATACACAGCTGCCTGCTGGTGGGAAAAGCATACGGCAGGAAAGAGTTCTTTGATTGGGCATACTCGATGTATGATCCACTCATAGCCGATGATGGCCGGATTGCAACCTATAGACTGGGTGAATACAATCTTGACCAGATCAATGCAGGCAGGAATCTGTTTGCCCTGTATGAACAAACCAAGGAAAACCGATTTCTGCTCGCTGCAAAACTGCTCAAGCAGCAGTTGGCGTCGCAGCCCAGGACATTGAGTGGTGTATTCTGGCATAAGGAAATCTATCCTTGGCAGATTTGGCTGGACGGTGTCTATATGCAGGGACCTTTCAACGCCCAGTACTGCAAGGTCAGCGGTGACAGCACCGGATTCGACGATATCGTCGATCAGGTGATCAAGGTATACCAGACACTGCGGGATGAAAAGACCGGATTGCTGTACCATGCCTATGATGAGTCGCGCGGCCAACGATGGTCGGACCTTGAAACCGGTCTCTCCCCCCACTTCTGGGGAAGGGCGATTGGTTGGTACTGCATGGCCATCCTGGATATTCTGGATTTCCTTCCTTCCTCGCATCCGAAGCGGGGTGAAATGGCCAAGATTCTGCTATCCGTACTGGACGCACTGCTGAAGTTCCAGGATGAGAGCGGAATGTGGTATCAGGTGGTGGATAAGGCAGGCCGGGACGGCAATTATCTGGAGACATCCTGCACCAGCATGTTCGCCTACAGCCTGCTTAAGTCTCTCCGGACCGGGCTGTGTTCCGATGACCTGTACCGCACCCGGGCTGTGAAGGCCCTTGAAGGGATAAAGTCTACGTACCTAAGAAAGGACGAGAGCGGGCAGCTGCACCTCGGGGGCATCTGCAGTGTGGCAGGCTTGGGAGGCAATCCCTATCGGGACGGCTCGTTCCACTATTATATCTGCGAGCCGGTGGTGGAGGATGATTTCAAGGGTGTGGGTCCATTCATTTTGGCCTGCCTCGAAGAAGAGCAGGGTCGATAAGACACATCGCCAAAGCTCCCGGTCGGGAGCTTTTTTATCACAAACTGTTGCGATTTCTTTGTGTTTGTAGTGTTGAAAACGAAATGCAGGCATCGATTGCGCCTTTTATTCGGTATTTCTGCATAAGTGTTTTTTTCATAATGGTTTGTGTAGTTTTTTTAAGTTAATAGGTTGCCGCATTTCTTTGTTTGACAAGGCTACAGGGTGATTGTAGAATGATGCTACATAGACTCTTTGTGATTATACACAAAAAATAGGAGAGAACGGAATGAAGAAACTGACTGTTGTGCTTTGTATCTTCCTGTTGCTCGGAACCGTGGCCTTTGCCCAAGGTTCGGCCGAAGGCGCAGCCAAAAAGAGCAATCTTCGCGTCGGAATGGTTACCGATGCTGGTACGATTGACGACAAATCCTTTAACCAGGGCACCTGGGAAGGAATCCTGAGGGCAAGCAAAGACTACGGTCTGGACGTCAAGTATCTCAAGCCAGCCGGAACAACCGAAGCCGACTACCTCAAGGAAATCGGCAACCTTGTTGATGCTGGCTACAATTTTATAATCTGCCCGGGATTCAAGTTTGAGACTGCCTTGTTTGAAGCCCAGGACAAGTACCCCAATGTAAAGTTCGTCATCCTCGACGGTGAGCCCCACAGTGCCGACTACTCGGTCTTCCGTATTGAGAAGAATGTTGTTGCCGTGTATTGGGCGGAGCATGAATCCGGCTTCCTCGCCGGCTTTGCAGCAGCCCTGCAGCTCAAGGAAGGCGACTTTGGTTTCGTCGGCGGCATGGAAATTCCTGCTGTCCAGAAGTTCAACTGGGGCTTCCAGCAGGGCGTCAAGTACGCCAATGCAAACTACGGCACCAAGATTGTCATGAAGCAGGAAAACAACCTGTATCAGGGCAGCTTCGACAACGTCAGTGCAGGCCAGCAGATTGCTGCTTCCATGTACGACCGTGGTGTTGATGTAATCTTTGCAGCAGCCGGCGGCGTCGGTGTCGGCGTCATCAATGAAGCAAAGAACCGTGCTTCCAGCGGACAGAACGTCTGGGTCATCGGTGTTGATGTTGACCAGTATCCTGAAGGTGTCATGCCCAACGGAAAGTCCGTCATTCTCACCAGTGCCATGAAGTACCTCGACCGTGCTTCCTATGACATGATTGAAGCCGAGCTGAACGGAACCTATCCTGCCGGACAGATTCTGCACCTCGACGCCACCAACGACGGTGTTGGTATTCCTGTTGTGAATCCGAACCTCTCCAAGAGCGTGACCGATGAAGTTGCAAAGGTCTATGCAAAGATGAAGAGCGGAGAGATCAAGGTCGCCGCCGTCGGCGACGGACTGTTCAAGTAAGTGCTTGCTTGATGCCATCATCAAGGGCCACCATCTATCGGTGGCCCTTCTGTGCAACCTACGGTATTGCATAAAATACACGCCCAGCGTGTCCTCATAGGGAGTCCACCGATGAGTCATGTCATAGAAATGTTGAACATTCGCAAGGAGTTTCCCGGTATCGTCGCCAACGATGATATTACCTTGCAAGTAGAGCAGGGGGAGATTCACGCCATTTTGGGCGAGAACGGGGCGGGCAAGTCCACCCTCATGAGCATCCTCTTTGGTTTGTACCATGCAGACAAGGGGAAAATTTTGGTTCGGGGGAAGGAAGCTCATATCCACAGCCCCAACGATGCCAATGACTTGGGCATCGGCATGGTGCACCAGCACTTCCAGTTGGTTCACAATTTTACTGTTACGGAAAATATCATTCTTGGAAAAGAAGGAAGATTCTTCCTCGACCGGAAAGGCGCCTCCAAGAAGATCAAGGCCCTCTCTGAAAAGTACGGGCTGAATATCGATCCTGATATGGTTATTGAGGATATCACAGTGGGGATGCAGCAGCGCGTTGAGATTATGAAGATGCTCTATCGTGATGCCGAGATTCTCATTTTTGATGAGCCGACGGCGGTCCTCACTCCCCAGGAAATCGAGGATTTGATGCAGATTATGCGAAACCTGGTCTCTGAAGGCAAGTCGGTGATTCTCATAACCCACAAGCTCAACGAGATCAAGGCGGTTGCAGACCGCTGCACGATCATCCGTCGCGGGCAGTTGATCGGCGTGGTTGATGTGAAGTCGACCAGTGTCTCCAAAATGGCTTCCATGATGGTCGGCAGACCCGTCAACTTCAAGGTTGACAAGAAACCCGCACAGGTCGGCAGGGTTATTCTGGACCTGCACGACCTACGGGTCATGAACAATAAGAAAGTTCTTGGCGTGAAGGACTTCTCCCTCTCGGTGAAAGCCGGGGAAATCGTCGGTATTGCAGGTGTTGACGGTAACGGCCAGACCGAGCTGATCGAAGCCATTACCGGTCTGCGGCCTGTTGAGGGAGGAACCATCACCTTGGACGGCAACGATATCACCAATGCAGATATCAGAAAACGCAATGAAATCGGCATGGGTCATATTCCCGAAGACCGGCAGAAGCGCGGGTTGGTCATGGCCTCCTCGCTGTACAACAATGTTGCCATCAAGGAGTACTATCACAGCCCATTCAGTAAGAAGGGCCTTCTTGATGCACAGTATCTGCGTGAGTATGCTCAGAAGGTCATCGACCAATTCGATGTACGCAGCGGTGAAGGAATCTACTCCCTTGCAGGGAAACTCTCGGGAGGCAACCAGCAAAAGCTGATAGTCGGACGTGAAGTAGTGTCCGATCCCGAGCTTCTCATAGCGGTTCAGCCCACCCGAGGCTTGGATGTCGGTGCCATTGAATATATTCACTCACAGCTTGTCGCCCATCGGGACAAGGGACATGCCGTCTTGCTTGTCTCCTTTGAACTGGACGAGATTTTCAATCTCTCCGACCGGATTGCCGTCATGTACAGCGGGGAGTTGATTGATGTGCTGAAGACCAGTGAGACCAATGAGGAGGAAGTCGGTCTCCTGATGGCCGGCGTGAAGCGAAAGGAAGGTGCCCAATGAAACCAATAAAAGAAAAACAAAGCAATGCCTTCCTCGTCGCCGTGAGTGCAACAGTCTTGGGACTGGTGGCCGGCGCGATATTGATGGCTTTGATCGGCAGCAACCCGTTTACCGGGTTCTGGTATCTGTTCCGCGGTGGTTTGATGAACATCGAGCGCATCGGCAATACATTGGCCACCGCCACCACCTTGATGTTGGTAGGTCTATCGGTCGCCTTTGCCTTCAAGACCGGTCTGTTCAATATCGGAGCTTCCGGACAGATGCTCATCGGTGGCTTGTGTGCAACGTTGGTGGCGCACAAGGTATTTTTACCCCGACCACTTTTTTTGGTGGTGCTTATCGGTGCTGCTCTTCTTGGTGGAGCTCTGTGGGGTATCATCCCGGGCTTCCTGAAGGCAAAGTTCAATGTACATGAAGTTGTTGCCACGATTATGATGAACTGGATCGCCTATTGGTCGATCTACTATTTCATACCCGCCTATCTGAAGGGGCCTTCGCTTGAGACCGAGAGTGCGAGCATCGCCGTCAGCCAGTCCATGCGGTCTCCTTGGCTGACAAAACTCTTCAACGGCTCGTACATGAATTTGGCCTTTTTTGTCGCCATTGCGGCGGTACTCATCATTAAGTTCATCTTGGATAAGACAACCTTGGGCTTCGGTCTGAAGGCTGTAGGTTCGAACCGCTTCTGTGCCGAGTATGCAGGAATAAAAGTAAACCGCAATGTCGTCATTTCCATGATGATCGCCGGAGGCTTGGCCGGTCTTGCAGGACTTTCCTTCTACACCGGGTACTCACGCAATATGCAGATCGGGGTTATGCCTTCCCAAGGGTTCGATGGTATTGCCGTCGCCTTGCTGGGAGCCAGTAATCCCTTGGGTGTGTTGTTCAGTTCCTTGTTCTTCGGTATTTTGCAGTCCGGCAAGGGGTTCATGAACGCCATGACCAGCGTACCTCCCGAAATTGCCGATACCATCATCGCCGTCATCATCTACTTTACTGCAACCAGCGTACTGTTCAAGCGATTCTGGGATGCAGTGCTGAAGCGGCAAGAGAACAAGGCCGAGAGGAAAGCAGAAATGCCGGAGACTGCACAGAAGAAGGAGGGTCAATAATATGTGGAATACCCTGATCAGCATTTTCCCCTATGCAATAGCCTATACGATTCCCATGCTGATGACCTCCCTCGGAGGCTTGTACAGTGAACGGAGCGGCGTCACCAACCTCGGTTTGGAAGGCTTGATGTTGGTCGGCTACTTTGCTAGTGCCATCACCATCAAGATGACAGAAGCCACCTTGGGGGTGCAAGCACTTCCCCTCGGTCTTCTTGTCGGTGTGGCAGCAGGAGCCGTATTCAGTATCCTGCATGCCTTTGCCTCGATCAACTTGAAGGCGGACCAGGTTATCAGCGGGACGGCAATCAACATGTTGGCAACCGCCTTGACCGTGTATCTGGCCAGAACCATCAGTGGAAGCGGAAACGTCCGCATTCTCATGGGTATTGTACGCAAGAACATTCCCGTCCTTTCACAGATTCCCATCATCGGCCCGCTCTTTTTCAGCCAATCCTATTGGACCACCTGGCTGTGTCTGGTAATTTGGGCGCTTTCCTGGATTCTGCTGTACAAGACCAGTTTCGGTTTGAGGCTTCGGGCATGTGGTGAACACCCTTCAGCGGTAGCATCGGCCGGTGTCAATGTGCATCGCATGCGCTATTTCGGTGTCATCATGAGCGGAGCCTTGGCTGGTTTGGGCGGCTCGGTCATCCTGATCACCTACTCCGGAGAGTTCAATGGAACGGTAGCCGGCTTGGGATTCCTCTCCATTGCCGCGTTGATTTTCGGGCAGTGGAAGCCGCTGGGAATTCTCGGGGCGACGTTCTTCTTCGGCATTGCAACCACCATTGCAAACGTCAGCCAGGTTATTCCCTCACTGTCGGTTATTCCCCCCGTTTTCTTCAAGGTCTTCCCCTATGTGGCAACCTTGCTTGCCCTGGTGCTTTTCTCGAAGAATTCCGCTGCCCCGAAGGCGTCGGGCGAACCGTTCTAAGTAATTCGAATTGGAGGAATCAATGGATAAACTCATGGATAAGATGCAGGAAGCTGCAATGTATATCACGTCCCGAATCGGCAATACTCCGGTGGATATCGGCATGGTCCTGGGCAGCGGTCTCGGTGGCCTCGCTGATGAACTGCAGGACGCAGTTGCAATTTCCTATAAGGACATTCCCTATTTCCCTGTCTCCACTGTCTTTGGGCACAAGGGCCGGCTGGTGGTGGGTACGCTGGAAGGCAAGCGTGTCATGTGCATGCAGGGACGATTCCACTACTACGAAGGCTATGGGATGGATCAGGTGGTGTTCCCCATCCAGGTCATGCATGCCCTGGGCATCAACAATCTCTTGGTGACCAATGCCGCCGGAGGGGTGAACTCATCCTACAGGCCTGGTGATTTGATGTTGATCACCGACCACATCAAATTGATAGCAGACAGCCCCATGCGCGGTCCGAACTATGACACCTTGGGCGAGCGGTTCTTCGATATGACCAATGCGTATGACAAGCATCTTTCCTCATTGGCCAGGGAGGAGGCAAAGCGCTTGGGCATTACCTTGCATGAGGGTGTGTACATGTTCTTCGCCGGGCCCTCCTACGAGACGCCGGCAGAGGTAAGAGCCGCCCGCATTCTCGGCTCTGATGCGGTGGGCATGTCCACCGTACCCGAAGCGTTGGCGGCCAGCCATATGCGGATGAAGGTGTTGGGCATCAGCTGCATCACCAACATGGCTGCCGGTATTCTTGACCAGCCGCTGAATCATGCCGAAGTGATGGAGACCAGCGACCGGGTGAAGGAGGCCTTTACGCTTCTGGTGCGCAATGTCACCAAACAATGGCCGGTATGACCAAAGAGATAGAAGATTTGATTCATAGACTGCAGTTGCAGCCGCTCGAGGGCGAAGGGGGATTCTTTCGCCGTGTATATACGTTCAAAAGCGATGGTGAGGCTTTGGGCAGTACCATCTACTACCTGATGACCGGCCGGAGTTTCTCCTCGCTTCACTATCTGCCTACTGCAGAGGTCTGGTACTTTTTGGAAGGCAGTGAAGCCCGACAGCTGGTGCTGCATCCCGATGGAAGTCATACAATGACAATCTTGGGGAAGGCGAGCGAAGATCATAATCCTGTCATTGCGGTTGAAGGGGGGTGTTGGCAGGGCACAAAGCCTGCTTGCGAGGATGGATGGACCTTGTGTGCAGCCACCATGGTTCCCCCCTATGATGGGCAGGCCTACAGGCAGGGAGGTCGAGCCTTGCTCTTGCAGTATCCAACCTGCCCTGATATCGAGGCATTTCTGGGCAAGGAGGAGTGATGAAGCACGTTCTGGTCAGTGGAGGTACGAGCACCCTGGGAAAAGCAATCTGCAGCATGTTCATTGCAGAAGGGGCGAGAGTGTATTGCGGGTACTCCAGCAGCGAACAGAAGGCCCAAGAGCTTGTTCGACAGTTGGGCCCCTCCCTGATTCCCGTCCTGCTCGATGTCACCGACCAAGCAAGCATCGATGAGGTTGCAAGCCGGATCACAACGCTTGATGTCCTGGTCAACAACAGCGGTGTTTTCTCGGTCCATCCGGTACAAGAGCTTCAGACCGAGGAGGTCCAGCGAATTTTTGATATCAATGTGACGGGTCTCATGCGCCTCACCAAGTGCATGATCCCCTTTCTCAAGGCCTCCAAAGGTTCAATCGTCAATGTTGCCAGCATCAACGCCTTTCATCCTGGTTTTGGCCAGACGGTGCACTATGATGCATCCAAAGGAGCGGTGGTCTCTTATACCAAGAGCCTGGCTCGTGAACTTGCCCCCTTTGTCCGGGTGAATGCCGTTGCACCGGGCCTGCTCAAGGCTCCCTATCTTGATGAGGAAAACCCGCTGAGAAAGCTGTATGAACAACGGGCCTTGCTGGGCAGTCTGGTCGATGCCGACCAGGTTGCCTTGGCTGTTCAGTTTCTCAGCAGGTGCTCGGCCATGACAGCAGAGGTGATCACCATCGATGCTGGCTATCTAGCGGGGTGATGTATGAAGATTCTCTGTATCTCTGATGAATCGGACCCGTTGGTCTACTCCAAGAACATCGCCTCCCGGTATGCCGATGTCGATGCGGTCATTGCAGCCGGTGACCTGCCGCTCAAATACTATGAGTTCATCATCTCCAGCCTGAACAAGCCGCTCTTTTTTGTGTTCGGCAATCATAATCTTGAGTTTCTGCACCAGTTCACCTCGAACGCCCAACCGATCATGCAATATGGATACACCGATGGGAAAATGCAGGTGCTGCCCAGCTTCGGTGGCGACTTTATCGATGGAAAGGTTCTCTACTATCGAAAGCAGAATCTTATCATCGCCGGCTTGGGCGGGTCGATGCGCTACAACAAGGGCACGCATCAGTTCACCGAGCGTGAAATGTATTTCAGGATGCTCAAGATGGTTCCCCGCCTTCTGTTCAACCGTATATTTCGTGGGCGGTATGTAGATATTCTGGTCACCCATGCAGCTCCCCTGGGACTCGGTGATGACACCGACCGTTGCCATCAGGGCTTTTCCACCTTCCTGACCTTCATGCAGTGGTTCAAACCACGGTATCTGTTGCACGGGCATATTCATTTGCATGATATGAACGCAAACCGCCAGCATGTATATAAGCAAACGCAGGTGATTAATGTTTTCCAAAGTTATATACTGCAGGACCCGAAGTTGGGGAGGGGTGGCAAACATGGGAAGAATGGGGAATGATTTGCTTTCCCAGACGAATGAGGATTTTGAAAAGGCCCGCAGCCGGGGCCGAATTCNNAATTCAGTCTTTGCTCAGTAGTCTGGCATGGAAGAACTCCGATTTATTAAGCTTTTATGCGGTTACCGAGCTGATAAAACCGCGAAGCGAGACATATCTGGGAATGCGGACCATTCCCGTCAAGCAGATAATCGGAAGTGAAGGCCGGTATCAGGATTTTTCACTGGCTTTCTATCCTAAGAAGGAGTTGCTCAGAGCCCGCTGGAGGAGCATCGACAGGGCGGTCAAGGAGTATGTGAACCTGCCACCCATCTCTGTGTACAAGCTTGGGCAGTGGTACTTTGTACGGGACGGGAACCACCGTGTCTCGGTGGCCAAGACACAGGGGGTTGAGTTCATCGATGCCGAGGTTGTTGAGCTCGACAGCCAGATTCCGCTTGAAGCAGGGCTCACGATGAAACAGCTGAGAAAGCGCGTCATCGATTACGAACGCAAGCGATTCCTTGAGCAATACAACCCCACCTTTCTGCCGATGGAGGAGATCGAGTTTACCTCTCCTGGTTCCTACCCGGAGATGGTCAACCATATTCTGGTACATAAGTACTATCTGAATGAGGGCAAGAGTGAGGAGCTGAGTTTTGAAGATGGTGCTGTTTCGTGGTATGAGAACGTATATAAACCGATCATCGAAGAGGTGCGCAGGGAAAAGCTGCTTGCATCTTTCCCGGGCAATACCGAAGCCGACCTCTATATGTGGATAGTCAGGCATTGGGACAACCTCAAGCACATGAGCGGCAGTCAGGAAGTGAGTATCGAAAGTGCCACTTCCGATTACAAGCTGCGCTTCGGCAGAGGGCGTGCAGAGCGTTGGTTGAACCGGATCAAGTATTTCTTCTCAAAGAAGTAGGAGAAGTGCGCTCCGCACTTCTCCTGAGGCCTTCTGTTTTATTCTTGTATATAGGCGCTGAGGATGTCGGCGTAGACTTCCATCTCCTTGCCCAGCCTGTCGCTTGGCCGGATGGCGCCTTCCTTGCCGGCCAGGTGTACGATGCCTCCCACCGGCTGGTCGCAGAAGTCCAGCTCGTCGTGCACCCCGAACGGTATGTGCAGCATGCCCATCGACTGGGCCCAATAGAGCATGGCAGTCAACGTATGGGCACCTTCGCAGGTGGAGTTCGAGCAGCTGGTGAAGCAGGCAAAGAACTTGGTTTCAAGGCTCTTGTCCTTACTCAGCGGCAGGGTGGTGTCAAGAAAGGTTTTCATCTCCGCCGAGATGTTTCCGAAACGGGTGGGGCTGCCCAGAATAACCATGTCGCTTTTTAGGAGCGTCGAGGTACTTACGATGGGAAGTGCCAGAATATCTTCATAGAAATCATTGGTCGTCTCTTGTGTGTTTGCCCAAATGTGCAAATCAGGGTCTTCAACGCGGTACAGCCTGGCATCGACATTTCGTGCGGTCATGAGTTCCTTGAGATAAGAACCAATGATGTAACAGTTGCCGCTGACACTGTGAATGATGATTGAACAACGCTTCATGTGGGGACCTCGCTTGTTTTGTTCTTGATTCAATAATACTACACAAAGGGAGGTTCGTGGAATAAATGCATCAGCACCAAGCGCTGTACAACCCCTCCCTCTCATCGATGAACACCTTGGTTTGGTACACTTCGCTGAGCAATCGTTCGTTGAGTACTTCCTGTTTCGAGCCGTCGGCGACAATTTTCCCGTGTTGCATGACCACGATACGGTTGATTGCCGGAATTATTTCACTCAGTTCATGGGTGGCCAGAATGATGGTTTTCCCCTCCCTGTCCAGTTGCTCCAATGTGCTGCGGTACTGCGACCGGCTGGGGAAATCGAGATTCGAAACCGCCTCGTCGAGCAACATCACCTGAGGATCGTGCACATTGGCTCGTGCCAGCAGGATTCTTCGGGCCTCTCCGCTGGACATGCGGTTCATCTGCTTGTCCCGAAGGTGCCAGGTATCGTAGCGGTGCATGACCTCCTCCATTTTCTGCATTTGCTGCTCGGTGCAGTGGTGGTGAAAGTCAAGTCCGATGGAGCTGAAGAAGCCGGAGGCGACGATCTCCCAGCCCTTGTAGCTGGAGTTGCACAGGTATTGCAAGGATTGGGAGACAATGCCCAGATGGGCCCTGAGGCTCAAGACTTCCCACTTTGCTTTCCCAAAAAGAATCCGCTTGGTTTGGGGGGAGTACAAAGGATGGATTTCTTCACTCAACAACTGTACCAAGGTGCTCTTGCCGGCTCCGTTTGGACCGATGATTGCAACATGTTCGTTGCGCCGTACCTGAAAAGAGACATCGTCGAGAATCGGTACGCCTGCACGGCGAACTGTGGCATGTTCCAGCTGTATGATGCATTCATCCATAAAAATACCTCCACCGTGACTATACCACGCTGAAGGATTTTTGCCAAAGAGGGGGTGATCAAGCGTAGGAGATCATAGCCATGCCTTCATCCGGGTAGTGGTCCATCACCTTGGTTTCGAGGGTGGTGAGGGTGACCAACACCAATGCGACCGCAAGATCGGTTTGCCCATTCTGCAATGCTTCACAGAGATAGGAGTAGTCTTTTGAGCGTTTCTCCATCTGGGATGGGGTGAATTTGGTGGAGTTCATCGCAGTGTCCAGCAATGGTGAAAGGTTGTCATAAATGCAGGAGAGAATCTGGTTGCCGTTGGCGAAGACCAGGGTCCGATGGAAATCGGCTTCAGCCTTCAGATAGTCGGCATGGGCCTTGGCGTCTTTCCTAAAGATGTGGGGGACCGCTGCTTCCATGCGATTGCTCGAATTCCATAGCTGGGCAAGGTACTCATCGCGATTCTCAAGACGGGAAAACCCCCTGGCGGCACTTGTAGCAACCGTGATGCGGACCTGCATGAGATTACGCATCAGCTTTGCTTGGCTGATCTTGCTGTTTACAATGGTGGTGGAGATGGACTCGACGTACTGGTCAAGGTTGTTGCTCCTGACTTGGGCCCTTCTTCCTTGGGAAATTACAACCAATCCCTTGGCTTCGAGAAGCTTCAAGGCTTCACGAATGGGACGGCTCGATGTATTGAACTGATCGGCAAGTACTTGTTGTGAAGGAAGGAATGATCCGCTTTTTAAACGATTGTCCAAGATCATCTCTTCCAAGGACGAAGCAATTCTCGCTGATTTTGTTTGTGAAATGTAATCCATTTCTTCTTCCTTGTTGAGCGAAGCAATGTAAGCCTTAACCATGTCATACGTTCTAAGTTTGCTTACAGGTAAAATATAATATATTTACTAACTATATGCAATACTTGGATATCAAAATATTAATTGATGACATCAGTTGTAAATCGTGTAATAAGTTATTCATGTAAACACCAACATTGGACATAGGATGGATATGCTTCTTTCTTGTTTTGTACATACAGGCATTACAAGAAATAAGGCTCCTGACTAAAAGTTTTGCTTCAAGACGCCGAAATGCTTCAGTCCTTCAAGAACTCCTGCAGGTCCTTGGCAAACATAATTCGGTCGTTCTCGCCATCGACGGCTGTAATGATGCTCTGCATTGCAATTCAGCACTTCCTGGCTAGATGGAGCATGGCGGTGCCTTTGCCTGCGTCAGGTTCCCATGAACGCTTGATGTAGTGGATCTAGTTGCCCACCGTGGTGATGAGAATATGCGGGTCATACAGATGAAGAACGTCAAGAGCCGTGCCGCTTCTGCAGTGCGTGAGCCTCTGAGTCGTCGGTGATTGCCTCTTCCACGGGTATGACCTCTCAGGCCATGGTTGCATCGAAGAAGATGCATGCCAATTGAAAAAAAAGCTGCCACGATTTGCGGCAGCGTTCACTGAATCAAGATATTGTTACAGGTCGAGGGTCTCGAACTTGTCCTTGATGTTCGTAAGGTTCACCAGGGTCAGGGCTACTGCAAGGTCGGTCTGTCCGTTTACCAGCGCGTCGACCAAGTAGCGGTACTCATTCACTTTCTTTTTCTGTTCATTATAGGTTTCCGGCAACCTGTCCATTGCGGCATAGAGCTGTGGTGCGAGGTTTTCATAGATGCTGCTGAGGATGATGTTGTCGTTTGACTTGATCAGCGCTGCATGGAACTCAAACTCCGTCGCCTTGAACTGCGTGATTGATTCTGCATCCTTTCCGGTTTCGAGGCTGGGCAGCAGGTGTTCCATTTTGGTGCATGCGCGGTCGAGGGAGCGAACGATCAACATTCTGTTGGGGTCGCGGGAAAGTTCCCTGGCAGCCGACACTTCAATGGTAGTGCGTACCTGCATCAGGTCGGTGAGCAGCTTCTTGTCCGGTGCCTGCTTGCTGATCATGGAAGCAGAAAGTGACTCCACGAACTGGTCGAGGCTGTTGCTCTTGACGATTGCCTTTTTGCCCTGCTTTACACTGATCAGACCCTTGGCTTCAAGGTTCTTGAATGCTTCACGTACACTTCTGCTTGAAGCATTGAACTGAGTTGCCAGGTCATGCTGACTTGGCAACGTCTCCCCAGCCTTATATTTCTTAGCGAGGATTTCTTCCTCGAGTTTATTTGCAATTACGGTCGATTTGGTTTCTGATCCTGTAATACTGTTTCCGCTCATCTTATCCACTTCCTTGGTAATTCCGTTTGACATGTGTAGTTGCAACTGTATACATACTACAATCTCATATATACGCTATTTTATTGTGAAAAGCAATCGCATACCAGTGGAATATGTTATAAGTATGATAAAAGATTTATTGAAGGGAAAATTTTATAAATATCGATGAAGTAGCAGGTTGTTGGAAATAGCAGGAGGAAAACTTCTTCATTTCACTTATTACATCGGAATTTGCTTCTTTCATTATGACAGAACGTTTGCATCCAGAACAGCAGGTGGAAGTGCATGAGTATCGAGAATAAGGTGCATATTCTTCCAAATGCACAGAAAAATGATGTCATAAGATAAAATGAGCATAAAAGAATATAATATAAATAATTATAATATATTATTGGTATCTGTACTATGAATTATGTAAGTCGAATACTCTATGTATTGACACATGTTTTTCTGCCGTTGTATAGTTCCAGCAGAAGAAGACGGGAAAACTCTTGCACACTTTTTTGGGAGGGAACTACAGCTTCATGAGACGATATTTTAGCATTGTGCTGCTCATCCTTATTCAGCTGGCTATGTTTGCAGCTCCAGTGAATCCAGCACAAGTAACCATTTCTCTTACCACCAGGGTTCCTGAGTACTTGGTACACGGGTTCCTTACTACAAGCGAAGGCTCTCAGGTTATTGTCTCTTCTACAGAGGTGGAAGATGCATTCAATGAAAATGGAGCTTCCTTTACCTATGCCATCAAGACCAATGTATCCATTCCGTTGAAAGTGACGGCTACGGTTTTGCCGTTCAATCTGAAGTATGCTCCGAGCACCTATCAGGTGGGAATAGATAAGATTTATGTGAAAGAGAGTGAAGCTGATAGCCCTAATGAGGCTGTCGTTGATTCGACCAGCGGGAGCTACAAGCTAGTGGAGTTCACGCCCAATGCTTCCGGCTTGGCAACATACTCCTACATATTGACTGTGTTTGCGAACCAGGCAGAAGTTCTGCAGGCTCCTTCAGGGGCGTATGAGTCTACGGTTTCGATCGGGATAACACCGAATAATTAGGAAAATCTGATAGTTTGATACCAAGGGTGCCGACAAGGCACCTTCTTTGTTATAGAAAACAAAGAACTAGAATACATAGATATGACAGAAGTGGTTGATTGATTGTTCTATACCTTCTTAATAAAAATCATTACTACAACTACTATTAAGTTATTTCTTTCAAATTGTTTAACATATGTAATAAGTTTGGAATATATTAAGTATATAATATACAATGAAATATAAAATATATGATACATTTAAAAGAAAAATAAACAAAATTGTTATCTCTAATATTGACATAAGTCTGATACGGTAGTAGGCTATGCATGTATAAAGGGACCGTACCATAAAAGGATTACCTCCCAAAGGAGTTTAAAATGAATAAAAAGTTGATTGCACTTGCTATGATTCTGCTGCTTGCTGTTGGTGGGTTGTTTGCTGCTATTACACTTCCTGGTAATGGCAATACTTCGGTTACTGCAATCTTAAAGGCAACACTTGGTAGTTATTTCTATCATGGTATTGTTGAAGGCTCGGATTTTATTGGAACAAAGAATATACTTAATGCCTTTTCAGCAACTACTTCTCCATCATTCCAATATGGTTATGAAACCAATGCGGCTGGTCTGTATTATATCCGCATGGCAGTAAGTGATTTTGATAATGTAACCGAGGGAGCCGAAGGTACGGTAAAGATTAAGAATATTACTGTTAGTGGTGGAGGTGCTACAAAGATTTGGGATGATGTAAATTCCAGTTATGTCATTTTCACTGTTCCTACGACTAATACATATACCAGAACCACCACAACCATTACGGTTGAACCGGCTCTGACTGCAACCGATACCACTGACCATCGTGGAAATATAATTGCTGCGACTGAAACTGCTGCGCAAGCTACCCCCGGTGAATATGAGGCTACCATTTCCTTTAGTGTTTCCGCTTCCTGATTTTTCTCCTCGTGTCGAGAGTTTGGGCTGTGCAGGCAACTGCACAGCTTTTCTTATCGATTTTCCTATCAAGTTTTACCTTCTCTTGCTAGGATATAATCAGTACTGCTTTAGTGGAGATGTATATGAAGAAGCTTCTTGTCATATTATTGTTATTCGTATTGCTTCTCCCCCTTGGTGCGGATGAAATGCCCAAATTTCCTGCAGCGACCGTCTACCTTGTTGGAGAAATCAAACCCAAGGATTTGATGATTAGAATCTACAATGAAGCGGGAGAAGAGCTTACCCGGGAAGATGCGCTGTTGAACTTCGAATTTCCCAATCTTGAAGAGTGGGAAGTCAGCCAAGCCCTCTATTTCCGCTATTCTTCACATTTGGCCAAGCAGAAGGCTGGAAGGTTGATTTTTGCGATCGATGATCTTGCTCTCGATGATTACAATAGACTATGGACCACATTGGAACTTACCTCTGAAAACAAGCTTACCTTTGTTGAGAATGGCAATACGTTCCATACTCAGTTCCCGGCCGGACCACAGGATGATGTCCCGATTGGGAAGCTTACCGTAAAGCTTCGCAAGAGAGCTGAGGATGTATTCTCTGCCGGAACCTATGCAGGTTCATTCATGATTAATTATACTGAAGGCAGTTAATTCAGGCTTCAATGCTCTTTATTGCACCATTGGGATAATAAAACACGGTATTGGAAAAATAGTTGCAGAATTATGAAATTATAGTTTTACAGCCGGCTGAAAGCATGCAATAATCAAGAGTGTCGTTGCTCGAGTCCAGTCCGAAGTATCCAGCGGGTGGACGCGTACCTTAGGAGAGGAGTCCTGGGGTTCTCAAGGAGGTTGCCGCTACTCGGTTTCGGGTAGCGGTTTTTCTTTGTCCAGATTCTGCATTGTTTCCAGCATCTGTCGTTGAAACACCCATCGATCGAGTGCTGCTGCAATGCTTCCCAATACCGAGCTCTGTTCCTTCAAGGCCGATCGGCAAATCGGAATGGAAGCCAGCTCATGATGGGCATGCTCACGATAGAACGTAGAGACCATTTGCAGGTATTGGTCATCCAAATTGGCAATTCCTCCACCAAGAATAATCTTTTGTGCCCCGGTCACTGCACTTGCCGCAATGAGGGCCATGGCCATGGCCCGGCATGCCTCTTGGAGAGATGTTTGCACTTCCTTTGCGTTGCTCTGAGCCAGTTGCTTGACTGAAAGTCCTTGATGTTTCTCGCTGAGGGCCCAGCCGGCACTCACCGTCTCCAAGCATCCGATGCCTCCGCAACGGCACAACCCGGTAGGAGCAATGGGAAGGTGTCCGAACCTGCTTTTCTCGGCCATAATTGAACTGCCGTTGTAAAAAGCACTTGCGATATGTTCACCCCAGTTGATGTAAAGAAAGTTGTTGGATTGTTCTTTTCCAAACCAACGCTCGGCCTCAACCATCGCCTGGACGTGGTGGACCAGCAGGGTGGGCAGCTTGGTATGGACTTCGATGGCCTTCGCCAGGGGAATATCCTTCCAATCCCAGTACTCGTGGGAGACAATCGACTGGCCATCGGGGCTCACGCTTGCTGAAGTGGAGATGGCGATCCCGGCAATCTCAGTGGTGGCGAATTTGGTCAGCTTCATACAGGTTCTGATGATGGTCTCCCCCCACTGTTTGGGCTGCGGTTGCAGCGGTGTCGGAAGACGCTCGAAACGCAGGATTTTTCCCTGCAGGTCTGCAAGCAGAAACGTGGTTGTCCGGCTTCCCATATCGACCCCCAGCACCAGGCGGGCATCAGATACCAACGAGAGTGCAGTAGGCCTCCTGCCGTTGCTGGTGGCAACCTTGCCCTGTTCCTCGACAAGTCCCTCTATCAGAAGCTGTTCAACGATTTCACTGGTGGAGGGCTTGTTCAGATCAAGCAATCTGGCGATATCGGCTCGGCTGATTTCTCCCTGTTGGGAAAGCAAATTCAACACGCGCAGTCGATTAATGGTACGGGCGGTGGAGGGCAGTGAAAACTTCATGCATTGAGCATAGCCCACCTTCGGTTTTTTGTTAAGGACAATTGCCGATGGCATGAAAAATCAGTATGTTTGCTTATATCCTTTTGGAGGCATGAAACTACAATGGAACAAAAGAAGTTTAAGACTGAAGTGTCGGAGCTGCTTCAGCTCATCATCCACTCGCTCTACTCACACAAGGAAATATTCCTTCGCGAGTTGGTGTCCAACTCGTCCGATGCACTGGACAAACTAAAGTACCTCACCTTGACCGATGAAAAATTCAAGGGTCTCTCCTTCGATCCGCGAATCGACATCTTCTTCACCGAAGAGGGCGACAAGCGCACGTTGACCATCAGCGACAACGGATTGGGGATGAACCATGACGACCTGAGTGACAACTTGGGAACCATTGCCTCAAGCGGCACCAAGAAGTTCCTCGCTTCCTTGACCGAAGAACAGAAGAAGGACAGCAACCTGATCGGTCAGTTCGGTGTAGGTTTCTATAGTGCATTCATGGTGGCCGAAAAGGTTGAGGTGATCAGTCGCAAGGCCGGTGAAGAGCAGGCTTGGAAGTGGAGCAGCACAGGTAAAGGCAGCTACACGCTCGAGGAAGCTGTCCGGGATGGTCATGGAACCACCATCACGCTCTATCTGAACGAGGAAGGCAATGAGTATGCCAACCGTTGGCAGATCGAGCAGCTGGTGAAGAAGTACAGTGATCACATCGCCTATCCGATTTTCCTCTCCTATGACCAGACAACCTATGACGACAAGAAGAAGGACAAGGATGGGAAGGCGGTAAAGAAAGTCGAACACAAGGTGGAGCAGATCAACAGCTCTTCGGCCTTGTGGAGGCGCAGCAAGAGTGAACTCACCGATGAGCAGTACAAGGAGTTCTACAAACAGTTGACCTACGACAGCGAAGACCCCCTTTTCTATGTTCATACACGAGCAGAAGGAGCCACCGAGTACACAACCCTGTTCTTCATCCCCTCCAAGGCACCGTTTGACCTGTACCATGCCGATTATCGTCCGGGCGTGAAGCTCTATGTGAAGCGCGTATATATCACCGATGACGACAAGGAACTGCTTCCCACCTATCTGCGTTTTGTCCGGGGTATCATCGATAGCGAGGACCTCCCGCTGAACGTAAGCCGTGAGATTTTGCAGCAGAACAGGGTCATGAGTGCCATCCGCAATGCTTCGGTGAAGAAGCTGTTGGGTGAATTCCAGAAAATCAGCGAACAGAACCCCGAGCTCTACACCAAGTTCATCGAGCAGTTCAATCGTCCGCTCAAGGAAGGCCTCTATTCGGACTACGCCAACCGCGATGCACTGCTTGAGCTGGTTCGCTTCAAGTCCTCGTCGCAGGAAGGGTATGTCAGTCTTGCTTCCTACAAGGAGCGGATGCCCGCCGACCAGAAGTCGATCTATTACATCACCGGAGGAAAGGAGTCGACTCTCAAGGCAAGTCCCTTGCTCGAGTCCTATCGCAAGAAAGGCTTCGAGGTCCTGATCATGAGCGACGACATCGACGATATCGTTGTCGGGTCGATTGGAACGTACAAGGAGTTGCCGCTGAAGGCTATCAACAAGAGTGGTGCAGTGGATGACCTGAAAGAAGAGAAGGATGCCGAAAAGACCAAGGAGGCAAAGAGCCTGGTCAAGAAGATCAAGAAGGCTCTCGGCGACAAGGTCAAGGATGTAGTGGTCTCCTCTCGTCTTGTTGAATCACCTGCGGTGGTGGTTGTGGATGAGAACGATCCTTCGGTGCAGATGCAGCAGATTCTCAAGAGCATGGGACAAGACGACTTCGAGGATGTGAAACCCATCCTGGAAATCAACGTTGAAGACCCCATGATCAAGAAAATCGATGCAAGCGACGACGATCAGTACATCGAGGATCTTTGTTCGGTGTTGCTTGACCAGGCACTGCTTGCCGAGGGTGTCATGCCCAAGGACCCGGTTGCTTTCACCAAGAAGCTGCACAGTCTGCTCAGCAAGTAATCCAATTGAATCGGGCAGGGTGAAGATCATTTCTTTACCTTGCCTTTTTTGTGCCCTGATGGTAGGTTCTCAGTATCTATTCTCAACAAGGATGTGTATATATGCACCCAGCAATCATGGCACTAAGCAGTGAGGCGGCTGTTTCTGATTCGTTCTTTGGACAGCTCATGCATAAGATCGACGTATGGGCACAGCTTGGGCCGGTATCGTTTCTGATTACCTTGGGAACCGGCCTGCTCATGGTCTTGGTCGGTAAGATTCTCATTATTTGGCTGACCCGGATTCTGAAACGCTCGCTTGCACGGGCGAAGAAGATCAATGACCTGATGGCCCGTTTCATCCTGCAGCTGGTCAACATCATCGGTTGGCTTTTCCTGATAGTAGTCTTTTTGCAACACATTGGCCTGGACATGGGACCGGTGCTTGCCGGACTGGGAATCACCGGTGTCATTCTTGGTTTCGCCTTCCAGGAGACCATCGGCAACCTGCTCAGCGGGGTGATGATCGTCATCAACGCTCCCTTCAGGATCGGGGACTACATCGAGACGGGATCCTTCAGCGGAACGGTCACCGACATGGATATGATTTGTGTCATCCTCTCAACTCCCGACAACAAGAAAATCACGATGTCCAACAAGCTGGTCTGGAGCAACCCCATCGTCAACTACTCGAACATCGAGCGGAGAAGGGTGGAACTTGCAGTCAGTGTTTCTTATCAGGCAGATCTCACCCTGGCCAAGCAGGTGATCAAGAACATTCTCGATTCCTATCCAGAAGTGCTTCCCGAGCCTGCGCCGGTCATTGAAGTAAACAAACTCAACACTTCCTCAATCGACTTTGTAGTCCGTCCCTGGACCAAGCCGGCTGACTATTGGAAGGTGTATTGGCGGTTCAATGGCGAAATACTTCAACGCCTTGCTGAAGCAGGGCTATCTGTTCCGTTCAATCAGCTTGATGTGCACATCATTGATCAGCCGAAGATGAACTAGCTTCCTTGCCAAGGCAATAACGCTCCAGCAAGGTGCAGAATTCCTTGGAGTCCGAGAGCAGGAACTTGCCAAGGTAGGACTTGGGTTTCCAGGCTTTTGAACCGAAGAGCAGGCTGATGATGCTGTCCTTCGTTTCGATCTCTACGGTGATGTTGGAGATTTTGTTGTTCTCCAACGTCTCGTAGTGCTGGCTGCAGCTGATGAACTCATCGTATCCAAACAGGTATTCGGCATCCTTGAGCACCACTGCAACCATGCGTTTCTTGGTATCGAAAGTGAGCAGGATACCGTCGTTCAGGTCATTGATATACCCCTGTTTACTATCAAACTCCAGTTTGTGTTGTTGCATGAGTTCGAAGGCTTTCTGCTCAAGCGAGCGCAGTGTCTGTTGATAATTTGCCTTTGCCCGATTCCTCTTCTTCTTGCCGATTGTCAATGCATAGAAGTTGAAAATGGTCACAACAGCCAGAAGCGCCAGAAGCAGGTATTGCAGAATGGGTGTATATGTCATAGCCGACAATACCAAGAGTCGGCAAGCTTTGTAAAGAATGGCAGTCCATGCTACACTGGACAGCGGAGCAACGTAGTGATAAAGATATTGATTGTTGTACCCTATCTTGAACTTCAACAGGCTTTCGAAGAGGTCCTTCACACCATTGACCTCCAAGACTTGTCAGTAAGCACTACGCATATTTTCGGAACTGATCCCCAGGTAATCCAGCCTCTTGATGCCGATATTATTGTGGCTCGAGGCATCACGGCTTCTGCAATCGCCTTGCAAAAGCCTTCCGTGCACGTGGTTCCCATCAACTGGAGCAATGCCGATCTGCTTTCCGCTCTTTCCCAAGCGAAGGCCGTCTCAAATGGCGGTCGTATCGGCCTGATCTCCAACGAGCAGTTGTGCGGGCAGGATGAGCTGAGCACGCTGGTGGGCCGCGAGGTCTCCGTGTTCCAGGTAACCGACCAAAACGATGTTCTCGAAGGTGTTTCTACGTTGCAGAAGCTGGGATGCACCATCTTCGTCGGGGGCCTGACCATGTGCAGGATCTGCGAGGAACGCAACCTTTCTTTCATCCATGTCAAGACTGGATACCAAGCGGTGGTACATGCAGTCAATGAGGCCGCAGCGGCCGCCCGTTCGCTGGAGCGGGCCCAGACCAGGGGGAACCTTCTGGGAACCCTGCTGAACAACGCAACGTATGCCTTGCTTGCCATAAACAGCAATGGTCAGATCATTGCAGGGAACCGGCAGGCTGAAAACTTGTTCGCCAAGAGTCCTTTGGAGGGCCTCCCGGTTGAAAAAGTGTACTTTTCCAGCAGGTGGGCCGAAGCGTTCAATTCCGGCAGCCCGAAGGAAGAGCTGGTAACCATCAATGGACAACAGTGCCTGGTCACCCAGCAGCCGATCAGCATGGATGACAAGAAAGCAGGCTTCCTCTATACATTCCAGAATGCAGAAGCCATCAGACGGACAGAGCACAAGATTCGAACCGAGCTGAACCGGAAGGGCTTGATCGCCCGGTATAGTTTCTCTGACATCGTTACCCGGAATCCCCATATGCTGGCCTTGGTTGAGAAGGCCAAGCGCTTCAGCCAGGTTCCTGGAACGGTGTTGCTTCTCGGTGAGACAGGAACCGGCAAGGAGTTGTTTGCCCAAAGCATCCACAACGCCTCCCCTCGGGCGAAAGAGCCCTTTGTTGCTGTAAACTGTGCAGCCCTGCCCGAACAATTGCTTGAAAGCGAGCTGTTCGGCTACACCGACGGTGCCTTCACCGGAGCGGCGAAGGGGGGCAAGCCTGGACTTTTTGAGCTTGCACACAAGGGAACACTCTTTCTCGATGAAATTGCCGAGATGCCGATTGTCGTGCAGGCGAAGCTCTTGAGGGTCCTGCAGGAACGCGAGGTCCGAAAGATTGGTGCCGACACGGTTATTCCTGTTGATGTACGAATAATAAGTGCCGCAAACAATGCCATCATCGAGAAGGTGAGGGAAGGGACGTTCCGTCTCGACCTCTTCTATAGAATCAGCCTGTTGAGCCTGCAGTTGATACCCCTGCGAAACCGCCAAGAGGATATCGGTATTTTATTCAGGCATTTCGTCCAGCAATACTGCAGAAGGCATGGCTTGAAAGAACCGTTGCTCACCGATCAAGCAATAGCCGCGCTCAATGCCTTCTCCTGGCCGGGGAACATCCGTGAATTGAGAAATGCTGCAGAACGGCTTGCCATCCTGAATACATCCGATGTCGTCACCGTCAAGGAGATTGATCTGCTCGACATAGGCTCTACCAGTCTGCAGATGCATGATGAGCCCCAGAGGCAGGTTCGACGTAAGCCCAAGATATCGGATGAAGAGCTGTATCAGCAATTTCTTGCCAGTGGTTTGAGCCGGGATGTATTTGCCAGGCAGATGGGTATGAGCAGGACGACGCTGTGGCGTAAATTCACTGCACTCGAGCAATAAGAACAAATTACCTTGGATGCGTGTATGTTGCATTGATGTTGCAAATGAAACATGTAACAAAATATTGAAACAATGAAACAAGTATCTACCACAACCCAATTTTTATGCGAAACTTATGCTCACAGTTTCGTATTTGGTTCCTTAACCACAAAATACTTGTATACAAAAGCATAAGAAAATCAAAATTGTATACAATATAATAAAGTTGGCACGCAAGTTGCCCTATCGTTGGTACGGGCTCACTCTGTTTGCGCCCTGTCTGTTTGAAAAGGGAGTCTTTCATGAATAAACCTATATTGGGAATTTTGATTGGGGACGGAGCTGGAGTAGGCCCGGAGATCATTGCAAAGCTTGCAGTGCAGAATTTTTTTGCCGCCTATTGCAGACCTGTCATCATAGGAGACATACGAATCCTTGAGCGTGCATTTGGTGTCATTGGTTCCTCCGTACCCTTGCAAATGGTTTCTGATATCGACCAGATTGATTGGAACGGTAATTTGGCTGTTCTTGACCAACACGATCAGGATCCCCAAAAGGTTGTGTTTGGACAGCTGACCATTGAAGCAGGAAAAGCAAACCTGCATGGATTGAAACTTGGTGTTGAGCTCTATAAGGCCAAAAAAATTGAAGGCTTCTGCTTCGCTCCCTTCAACAAGGCAGGCATGAGGGAAGCCGGATGTGAGCTGGAAAGCGAACATCACTATCTTGCCCAGCTCTTCAACCATACCGAACCCTTTGGGGAGATCAACGTGCTTGGGGACCTGTGGACCACCAGAACCACCAGCCATATCCCGATTGCCGAAGTCAGCAAGAACCTCACCGATGATAGAATCCTTCGTGCAGTGCGACTGGCAGACGCATCCCTGAAGAACAGCGGCATTGCAAAGCCCCGGCTTGCACTGGCTGCCCTGAACCCCCATGCCGGCGAGCATGGCCTGTGCGGGCGTGAGGAAATTGATGTCATTGAACCCGCTATTGCCAAGGCAAGAGAGATGGGGATCGATGCATCCGGTCCCTATCCCAGTGATATCACCTTCATCAAGGCCTTCCGCGGAGAGTTCGATGGAGTGGTGACAATGTATCACGACCAGGGCCAGATTGCCCTGAAACTGCGCGGCTTCGATGAAGGCATCACCATTGCCGGTGGACTCCCCGCCCCCATAGTGACGTGTGCCCATGGTACGGCCTATGATATTGCAGGGAAGGGCATCGTGAAGACCAGTGCATTCGAGAATGCAGTCAAGATGGCTTCCCGCATGGCTGTCCACCTGCAGAAGCAGGCTTGAGGAGCTAGGAGAATATGCAGACAAAAAAAATTACAAGCAAGATGTTAATCCCGATAGTGGTGTCAGTCCGTA